>NZ_JOOB01000001.1 GCF_000712185.1 Mycoplasmopsis opalescens ATCC 27921
CTTCTGAAATACCAAATAGCATCAAGAATCCTACAAAATACTTCAATCATTAAAAGTTTTGAAACAAAAGATAATTATTTAAACGATATTGAGTCTAAAAAAGATACTTTTTATAGTCTTCTCGACGTTTTATATGAAAATGAGATTGAAATAGTCAATAGTTTAAATAATAAAATTGCAGAACTGACTACAAGAAATAAAAATTTGGTTTATTTTGATGCAACAACTGTATATTTTGAGACATTTTCAAGAGATGGTTTAAGAACACCGGGTTTTTCAAAAGATGGTAAGTTCAAAGAAGATCAAGTTGTTGTAGGCATGGCAACTGATAGCAATGGAATACCGATTTATCTAAAAGTTTTTCGCGGTAATACAGCAGATGGTAATACGTTAATACCTTTCATTGCTGATTTGAGAGAAAAATTTACAATAAAATCAATGACCGTTATCGCTGATAAAGGAATGTCAACAAACAAAAATATTAGATTTTTAGAAAGCAATGGAATTGATTATATCTTTGCACAAAGACTAAAATCAACATCAAAATCATTTAAAGATTTTGTATTTGATTCGCAAGGCTATACAAAAACTGAAAATGGTATCAAATATAAGGAATTAGAGTTTCAATCACTCTGAAAAGGTTCGCGATTTAATGATAATTTTAGGCGCAGAATTATATTTTTCAGTGAAAAACGAGCAGCTAAAGATAAAAATGATAGGCAAATATTAATAAATAATTTTAAAAAGAAACAAAACAAAGAAGGAGTTGTTAGCGCTGAAGATATTATTGGTGTAAAAAAATACAAATTCTTCAAAAAAGTAGGCAATATGAGTTTTACTCTTGATTTAGATAAGATTGGGGAAGATGCAAAATTTGATGGATATTATGTATATGAAACTTCCAGAAAAGACTTAAAACCTGAACAAATCGCATCAATTTATCACAAACAATACCAAATTGAAGAAAATTTTAGAACACTAAAAGGAGCTTTATCAATTAGACCAATTTATGTTAGAACACATCAGCACATCATAGGTCATTTTATATTAAATTTTATTGCTCTTGTTGTTCTCAAATATACAATTTACGCTATAAACAATTTTTATTATAACAATGGAGTTATAGAAAAATACACAAATGAATCATTGATAACATTATTAAATTCATGTTTTGAATATACTCAAAATATAAACAATAAAACTGCAACTAAAAAATTTGTAGAAATAAATCCATTTATTTCAAACATTGAAAAATTTAAAGAAATAAACACAATTATTAAAAATGTTATGTAATAAATTAAAAAAAGCGATTTTTGCGTATAAAATGGCGCAAATTTCGCTTTTTTAGTTTAAACTCCGAAACTCAGGAAAAATTTTCATTTATGACAATATCAACCATGTAAATCTTGACGTTAATATTGATTTAATAATTTCGAATCTTGAAGAAAACAACCGACAAGAATTCTTTTAACTTCTACTATAAGTCTAAAAAAATTATCAAATATAGCTTGTAGCCCAATTGACTACAAGCTATTAAAATAAATAAAAAATTTAAGAGAAAAAACTTAATCAATTTCCATTGGGATTTTTGCATCAACTACCTCATTAACACGTAAATCAAAGCAAATTACATCATAAAATAATTCAATCTGTCTCGTAATAGTATCAACCTTAAATCTAATATCAATCCGATGAGATTTGCTAACTTTTGTTATATCGGGTTTATGAAGAAAAAAATACTTTTTAAATTCAACATCATTAGCAATCTTATCACCATCATCATGTTTCTTATTATTATATTTTTTGTTAAGCTTTTCAATTGCTTGAATAAATCTCGCCATTGCATTATCTTGCTCGGCATTATATTCTTTTTGTGCTTCATCAGATAACTTAAAAATAAATTCATCTCTAATGCTTGATAGTTGCGATGCATTAAGTAACATAGGTTTTTGTCGCTGACTATGATCTATTTTATTATAATTAGCACATGATTTCAAAACAGGACTAATTGCTATGCATAACCCGATTGATAAAAAGAATAATTTTCTATTAGACAAAGATTTTCTTATTATTGATTTCATAACAAAAATTTTAACACAACAAATAATTATGTTTTATTTTTTAAAAAAATAGCATACTTATGTTTTTATTTAAATAATTTTTAAATACTAAAATATTTTTATTAATTATTGTGTAAAAAAACAAGAAGGGCCTAAATTAAGGAAAACTAAATTATTTTATTAGAGAAAATAATATAAAACTATTGTAAAAATTAATAAGCAAAAATAGGAGCAATATGAAAAAGAAAATATTATTACTTAGTTCAATTCCTACATTAACATTGTTAACCACTTCATGTATCGAAATTAAACAACCAAAGTATGAATCAAAGTCTGAAGAAAATAATAAAAAAGAGAAAAATGATAATACAAATGCTGGTTCTATGAATTCAAACAAAAAGATAGAAAACCAAGAGCCAATTCCTCTGCCATTGCCAACACCTAATCAACCCGAAATTTCTAAAGAGCAACCTTCGCCAAAAGAGCCATTAAATCCGGATAGTAAAAAAGACAGTAAAACCCCGCAAACGCCACAATTCCCTATAATACCGCCAAACTTGCCAAAATTGCAAAAACCAAAACTAGCAATTAATAAACCGGAGTTAGAGATAAAACAAACCAAAGCATATAGAAAAATATTAGACAGATCTTTTGCTATTTCATTTAATACCATTACACAAAGTCTTAATGAAGGAAAAAGAGATAATGATGAAATACCTTTCTTATCAACTGGAACTGGTTGAATACTTGATTATGCTTGAAAAAATGGGGTTGAAAATTCTGAAGAACTAATGTTATATATAGCAACAAATGCTCATGTATATCAATATGCATACAATGCATTAGACAATAAATTAAAAGAAACGTTTCCGGAATATTTTACTAGTGAAGAACAAAAAAACGCTAGAGTTGTTTCGTTTGGTATTGGCATACCTTTGTCTGATGCTAATTTAGAACCTATCGAGTCAGGAAAACACGAAGGCAATAAAAATATTGTTAGCTATTTTATAAATTCAAATGATCAAAAATATAAAAAGGATGTAAGAGATGTAAAACTTGTTGGAGAAAAAATTTTTTCAAATCCAAGAACTGTTTTTGTAGCAACGGATTTCTTTGATAAGAAAACAAATGAAGAAATATTAAAGAAGCATTCAAACTATCAACCTAATATCAATAAAATTCAAAGAATCGGAAAAGACTTTGCTGTATTTGCTATAAAAATTAAATTCAACGAACTTAAAAAACAAGCCGAAACAAATCAAGATTTAAAGAAATTATTTGAACATATTAATAAGGGCATCAACAGCATTAATAATGATGTAACATTGTTTTCATCAAAGCAATATCCTAACCATGATAAATCAAAAGTTCCCTATATTACATATGACTACTACTCAGCCTATCTTCACAAGGATCAATATAAAAACTTTGATAACGAAAATATAATTTTAAGTCCAAATGCAAAAAGAATATATATAGCAGGCTTCCCCTCTGATAATAATAGTGGAAATAATCAATACTTCTGAAAAAACTATCCTAAGAACATAAAAATCGAAGATTACACTTTCACAAGCAGAAGCTTCTTGGCTAGTGCGCCAGTTGAAAATCTATTATCTGAAAAAACCATATCATATGGCATCGGTGTACAGGCACAAGTTCTAAATAGCAGCCTATATTATGGGGCAAGTGGTTCTCTTGCTATAAATGAATTTGGAATGCCTGTTGGTATATATTCATCCCTTTGAGCACAAACCCTCGACATTAAAGATACAACAAACTGAGGCGCCTTTACCTTCTTAGTCCAAAATTCCAATGATTTATTCTATGGACCAAAACATAATTTAATAGATGGAAGTAATAAAGACCTATATCCAAACCAAGAAAAATCTTTCAGACAAAATCTTAAAATTTTTTCTGAACAAGATGATTTCTTTAAAGGTTTTAATAAAACGATTTTATTTGAAAACGGTGTATAGTTTCTTTTTACATAAGGAATATCGAAAAATACAAAAAGCCCTTATCAACTTTTTAAAACCATATTCAAAATCAAGGTTTTTAATTTTCACATTCATAAGGTAATATAAAATTTCTAAAATTATCCCTAATTATAGGAATAACATTTAATTTATTATTAAATTTGGTAGTGTGAAAATTTTGTGTAAAAATCTCCTATATAAATATTTTAAGTTTATATATTTGGTATTTAGAGATTTTTACACAAAATTATTTATAGTTCACCATAAACTCCTTCTAATACTTTTATTTAACAGTAAAGAGAGATATGATCCCTTAAAATAAGGGATATTTTCATATTTTTTACTGGTTTGTTATATAAAAAGCGAGCATAACAATAAGAAAAAATACTCCTTGAATATTTCCTCTTTTGTCTTATGTCAATTTATGTATTAACTAAACAGTTACTTTTCCTATTTTATATCCCTTTGGTAATGCAGTATTTTTGAAAGCATTTTCGCCTAATTTTTCTAAATTTGGTGCTATCACCGTTGTTAATAATTTTGCGCCAAAAAATGCACTGTCACCTATTTCTTTTACATTTGGAAGGTCGATTGATGTTAAAGATTCTGCTCATATAAACGCACCGTCGCCTATTTCTTTTACATTTGGAAGGTTGATTGATGTTAAAGATGCTCCTATAAATGCATAGGGACCTATTTCTTTTACATTTGGAAGGTTGATTGATGTTAAAGATGCTGTATTATCAAATGCTCTTTCACCTATTTTTTCAACATTTGGAAGGTCGATTGATGTTAAAGATGCTGCTCAACTAAATGCTTCATTGCCTATTTCTTTTACATTTGGAAGGTTGATTGATGTTAGTGATTTTGCATGAGAAAATGCATATCAACTTATTCTTTCAATAATTGGAAGGTCGATTGATGTTAAAGATGCTGCTCCTCTAAATGCATCATTGCCTATTTCCTTTACATTTGGAAGGTCGATTGATGTTAAAGATGCTGCTCCTCTAAATGCAAAGTTGCCTATTTCCTTTACATTTGGAAGGTTGATTGATGTTAGTGATTTTGCATTTTCGAATGCTCATTCAATTATTATTTCTACATTCGGCAAGTTAATTGATGTTAAAGATGTTGCGTTTACGAATGCTGCGTAGCCTATCATTTCTACATTCGGAAGGTTAATTGATGTTAAAGATGCTGCTCCCTCAAATGCTCTGTCCCATATTATTTCTACATTTGGAAGGTTGATTGATTTTAGTGATTCTGAACCAGAAAATGCATAGTCGCCTATTTCTTTTACATTTGGTAAATTAACCGAAGTTAGAGAATTTGCCCCTTTAAACGCTTTATGCGCAATAAATTCAACGTCATCATTGCTAAGCTCAGCTATGTTTTTATTCCATCTAACGAGCACCTTACCAATGATTAAGTCTTCGGGTAATGAAGTATTTTCAAAAGCATCATAACCGGATCTTTCTAGTTTTGGAGCAATGATTGTTTTTAAGGATTTTGAGTCTTTAAATGCTTCTCTACCTATTTTTTTTACATTTGGAAGGTTGATTGATGTTAGTGATGTTGAACCAGAAAATGCATTGGAGAATATTTCTTCAACATTCGGAAGGCTGACAATTTTTAAATGATAATTATTTTTAAATGCGTTTGTTGGTATTCAATTTACTCCTAGTGTTAAAGATTCCAAGTTATTAAGTATTTTTAAAAAACTATAATCATTTATAAAGTGAACATTGGGTAAATTAATAGTATGTAAAAAAGGCGCTTCTGAAAAAGCTTCCGGATCTATTTCTTCTATTTTAGTGTTTGATAATTCTCTAATATTACTATTTACTTTTATTAATTTATTCCCATTTAATATGTTTCCGTCTTCATCTTTATAATATTCACTATTTTCTTTATCTTTGTTAGATGATTGACTATTATTTTCATCATTTGTTAATTCTTTATTTGGATTATCTTTGCCTGTCGGCTCATTAATACTATCTTCATTTTTGCTTTTATTTTCTTCAATAACACTGCACGCTATTGCTGTTGGCATTACAGATGCTAACGAAATTCCACATAATAATTTATAAAGTTTCTTTTTTGGCATATATTCCTTTCTTAATATTTTCACTAGAAAAAATATGAAATAATTACTTTTCGAGTTGCAAAAGTAAAAAAATTATTAATTTAAAATATGCATATTTCCCTAAAAAACCATAAGTATTTTAAAATTGTTTTATTTCATAAACTCTTTCTAATGTTTTCATATTAGCATAAAAAAAAAAAAAAAAAAAAGAAAGTGAGACGAATCCCTTAAATTAGTGGATACTTACAAATTTTTAAGCCATTTTCTTATATTAAATTTGCGTACATAACAAAAGGATAAAAATACTTTAAGCAAAAAACAAAAGTATGAAATATCAAACAAAATGAACCTCTTGAGATAGGTTAATTTATTGTTAATGTTATATCATGATTGTTAATAATAACTATCGAGATTTTGTTTTCAATACCGTTATTTGATAGTTTTTTTGGTTCAAACCAACATTTTGATGAAAAACAAGAACATTAAACAGGTGATATGTACCCAGAATCCTGGACACATATTTATTAACTAGGCAACAACACAAATGGATGTTTTCCTGTATTTTACAGGAGGCATCCATTTTGTTTTTGCCTGAATTCTTTTATTGTTATAATAATCCATATATTCATCTACAGCTTTTGAAAAAGATTGGAAAGATTCAAAGTCTTTTTCAAAACCATAATACATCTCATTTTTCATTCTACCAAAGAAAGTCTCCATAATACAATTGTCATAACAGTTTCCCTTTCTAGACATTGATTGAATAATCCCTTTTTCTTTTAATCTGCTTCTGTAATAAGCATGTTG
>NZ_JOOB01000002.1 GCF_000712185.1 Mycoplasmopsis opalescens ATCC 27921
TATGTAATAAATTAAAAAAAGCGATTTTTGCGTATAAAATAGCGCAAATTTCGCTTTTTTTAGTTTTAACTCCGAAACTCAGGAGTAAAAATAATCATTTTTATTAGTTTTCCACAATAATATAAAAAAATCACTTGTCTGCGACTAAAGTGATTTTTTTATATTATTTTTTAAGGTTGTAAAAGCTGTTTTTGCCTTCAAATACACTCGATGATCCTAGTTCTTCTTCAATAGCTAGTAAACGGTTGTATTTAGCAATTCTATCGCTTCTAGACATTGAACCCGTTTTGATTTGGCATGTATTTAAAGCTACAGCAACATCAGCAATTGTAGTATCTTCAGTTTCTCCTGAACGGTGTGAAACAACTGCGGTCATATTTGCTTTTTGAGCTTTTTGAATTGTATCTAATGTTTCAGTTAGTGTTCCAATTTGATTTAGTTTAATTAAAATTGAGTTCATGGCTTTAAGTTCGATTGCTTTTTCTAATAAGCAAGGGTTTGTAACGGTTAAGTCGTCACCAACGATTTGAACTAAATTACTGTATTTTTCAGTCATTTTAGTAAATCCATCTCAGTCATTTTCGGCTAAACCATCTTCAATAGAAATAATAGGATATTTAGCTATCAATTGACCGTAGTATTCAATTAATTCATCACTGGTAAATTCTAATTTCACATTTGTTAATGATTCAAAACCGGCTTTTTTAGAACTAATAGCTTCTTTAAGTTTTTTAAATGTATAGGTTTTTGTTTCTTCGTTATAGAATTCACTACTTGCTGCATCTAGTGCAATAGCGATTGCGCCCTCTCCTTCACGTGCTGGAGTATATCCTGCTGCTGAAATCGCTTTAACTAAATAATCTAAAGCTTCTTCATGACTCTTTAAGTTAGGTGCAAATCCGCCTTCATCCCCTACTTGAGTTCCATGTCCATCATTTTTAAGAAGTTTTGCTAAATTATGGAATACTTTATTGGCCATCATTAGAGATTCACGGAATGTTTTAGCTCCAACTGGCATAATCATAAATTCTTGGAAGTCAACTGTATTTGAAGCGTGAGCACCTCCATTTAAAACATTAAGCATAGGTAGAGGCAATCTAGAAGCATTAACTCCGCCTAAGTAACGGTAAAGTGGGATTTGTAATAAGTTTGCAGCTGCGCTAGCAACAGCTAATGAAACACCTAAAATAGCATTAGCACCTAATTTTGATTTTGTTGGCGTGCCATCTAAATCGATCATTAATTGATCAATTTCCCTTTGATTAAAAACGCTGTAGCCATGTAGTTTTGGTGCAATTATTTTATTTACATTATCAACAGCTGTATGAACACCTTTTCCGCCGTATCAATCATTTTCATATTTAGTTCCTTTGTCTCTTAATTCAAGAGCTTCTTTTGAACCAGTACTTGCGCCTGAAGGAACATTTGCAATTCCCCGAGCACCGCCTTCTGTAAATACTTCAACTTGGATTGTAGGATTACCACGTGAATCCAAAATTTCACGGCCAATAATTTCATTAATATATGGCATTTTTTCTCCTTGTAGTTATATTTTTAATATAAACATTATATATTAATTTATTCTTTTTTATGTAGGAAGATATTAGGACTTTTTAAAAAATTTCAAATACCAAACAAAATGAACCTCTTAGTTAGAATTCAACTAAGGAATACAATTTTGGTATGGAAAATCAGAGATATGCAACAAAAAACGAT
>NZ_JOOB01000003.1 GCF_000712185.1 Mycoplasmopsis opalescens ATCC 27921
ATCGTTTTTTGTTGCATATCTCTGATTTTCCATACCAAAATTGTATTCCTTAGTTGAATTCTAACTAAGAGGTTCATTTTGTTTGGTATTTGAAACTTTTCCATTTTATAACACTATTTATTTTTGAAATGTTTAGTATTTTATATAATTATTAAACATAGAATAAGAGGTATATTTATGACTGCATTATATGTTATCATTGGAATTGTAGTTCTTTTTATGATTGGTTCTTTTATAATGAAAGTTATCAGAGTAGGATTAGCCTTAATAGGACTTTTACTTATACTAGCAATTATTTCTGGGGTATTACAATTCCTGCGTATCCCGCTTTAAGAATAAAATAGAGCCCTCTGTGGCTCTATATTTTTTATTTAAATACTTAATTGTGATATAAATAATATTCTAAACTTCCAGTAAAAAAATATACTATCACCAATTGTCATTATTTTTTAATCTTAAATTTAGTAAATTTACATAGTGCAAATTTCTATTAAATGTCTTAAATAATATGATCGCACTATAATTAATGCTAAAGTAAAGAAAAAAAGCCTGTTGGCTTTTAGTTAGAATTTTGTTGAGCAATTTCAGGTAATTTGATTTCTGAATCAGGGGTTGTAAATGTTAATTTGTATGAGAGTTTAGGGTGAACGGCAGGTAAATTAGAAGCCTTTAACTCTGTTTCTACTATATATGTATATGATTTAACTTGTTTTGTTTTACTATCAATAGTTAGAGAAATTTGAGAACTTGTTATTTTTAAGTCTTGTAAGCCTTTTAGATATTTTTCTAATTTAGCAAATTTACTACTTTCTAAAAATTCTTTTATCTTATCAGATACAGATTTTTGAAGTTTTATAGTAAACTTATCATTATCTCTTGAAACCTGTGCAATATTTTCTTCTTTTCCAGCAAATAATATTTTTGCAAATATTGAACTTTCATATGGTTTGCTGAATGCTTTTTCTTCATGTTCAGGATTCTTGTCGTTTTTACCAGCAGAAATTTTATGTAGCTTTCCATCTTTAATTCAATGAACATTATGTCCATCTTTAATCAAAAGACCTGTAGTTTTTTCATCTTTTAAGAACGGGGTAGATGAACTACTGTTGTAAGAAACCGTGCCATCATATTGAGCTTTAAGTTTTAGCGCTTCAAACTTAAGTTCATAATTATATTTAAACTTATCACCAACAGTATTTTTGATTGCTAATTTTACATAATCAACTAATGTTATGTATTTTGCATAAATAGTTGTATCGGCAGTGATTGTTATTTTTGAACCTGGTTTAGCTTCATTTTTGAATTCTTTATCCAAGAAAAAACCACTAAAAATATGACCAGATTTTTCTTGTCCTGTTTCAGGAATAGTAAACTCTTTATTCTCTTTTATCTCTTTTTTGCTTAATTCATTAGTTCCATCAAGGATTGTAACATTAAATTTGTTCACTGGTGCGGGCGCAGGTGAAGGAGTAGGAGTTGGAGTTGGTGTGGTTTCGTCACTTTTTTTACCTTCTCCGCCACATGCAGCAGCAACAAATGGTAATGAAGCAACCATAGGCATGAGTAATGATGTTAGTTTTTTTAATTTCATGATTACCTTTCATATTGTTTTGTTTAATCTATGATAAAAAAAAAAAAAAA
>NZ_JOOB01000004.1 GCF_000712185.1 Mycoplasmopsis opalescens ATCC 27921
TCGTTTCTAAAGTAAAACTTTTTATCTGTTCCGATGAAAAATTTCAAATCTAGTTCTTTATTATTTGCTATGGGTTGATTGTTTTTGTCGAAAGGTGCAAATCAAGAGCCTTCATAGAAGACTGAATTGTTATTTACATTTCTATACACTGGTAAATCGAAAAATTGTTCATTGTATTGTTGATTCACTGAACGAAAAACACTTATTTTTTCTTTTGTTTTGCACGATGAATTGATGAATTCGATAATAATTTCTTTGTTTTTGTTTATTTCTTCAATTGAATTAATCTTGTTAATGCGTAAAAATAATGGTAATCTTTTTTGAATTGTCTCGTTTTTGCGCTCAACATGTGGCTTAAAAGTTGGATTTGAACTAGTTATAAACTCGATTCCACGCGATTTTACTGCTTGATAGGTTCGAGCATTGCTATCGGCATTGTTTCTAAAGTTAGACCTATTATCAGCTAAAAGAGCTCTTGGATGCCCGTAATTATTAAAAAGTTCTTCTAATAAAATTTGATAACCATTGAGTGTTTCTGTTTGTTCTTCAAAATGTATTGAAACAACTTTATTTGTACCAACATCGACAGCGAGCAACATTGTAAATTTATTTTGGCCATTAAGTCAGTAATGACTACAACCATCAATTTCAACGATATCACCAAACTTATATACGTTTTTGTAATTTAGTCGGCGCTTTGTTTTTTCTTTGGATTCGTAATATTTAAATTGCGATATAAAGAATAAATCTTTATTAGTCATTACTTTATTTCTGTTTCGTTTAGCAATTTTTTTACCTTCTTTTGTTGCATATGGACTAGCAATTCCAAGTTGTTTAAAGCGTCTAACCAGAGTTGAATATGAAAAATCTTTAGTTTCTGAACATTCAAAGTGTTCAAAAAATTCATAAAAAGAGATCAAAGTTAAAAATGAGGAACTATCATTATTGTTTTCATTCCCTGTTAATCTATAATTATCAAAATAAGTTTTGCTCAATGCTATAAATTTCTCATCTGAATGCTTAAGAGCATGTTTGTTATTCAAATTACCATGAGAGATTTTGATTTTAGTTCCTGTTTTTTGAAACTCTCTTAACTGTTTTCGCTTTCTTTTTATAGTTGAAATTGAGACATCTAAAGCTATTGATAATTGTTTATTTGTTCAATCGCTATGCCTTGTAATTTGTCTGTAAATTAAATCGTTTTTTGTTGCATATCTCTGATTTTCCATACCAAAATTGTATTCCTTAGTTGAATTCTAACTAAGAGGTTCATTTTGTTTGGTATTTGAAA
>NZ_JOOB01000005.1 GCF_000712185.1 Mycoplasmopsis opalescens ATCC 27921
AAGCAAGAATTACTCAATAAAATGTTTGTTTAATACTCATTTTTCAGTAGTTTTGGTAAATTTAAAAAAGAAAGATTTTTATATGAAAAACGAACACGATTGTTTATCAAAAGGATAAACCTGATAAACTTTATAGTTTTGGAAACTTCATTAAAGGTCATTCAGGAACTGCTTTATTAAGTTATCAAAATAACCAAGTTGTCTTAAATGGACTATTATTTGGAGTTATTTCTCAATCATCTTTAGGAAAACAAAGAGACCAAGTAGATGAGTATTCTAAAGACAAATATAATTACAATATTGGTCTATATTTAATTTCTTTTGTTAAAAAATTACAAATAAATGAAAAATAGTGTATAAAATTAGTATATAAAAATTAAAAAAACAATATGGAGAATAAAACTTATGAAAAAATTTAAAAAAGGTTATATATTTCTAGGAACTTTAAGCTCTGCAACTATTTTACCTATAGCAGCTGTTTCTTGTATGCAACAAAAACCACAAGAACCACAAGAACCACAAGAACCAAAAGCTCCAGAGATTAAACATTTAGGAAAAACCCTTCCAGAAGGCAGAACAGAAGATGAGGACACTAAAGATACTCTTGTATCGCCATCTCTTCCAGAAGTTATGCCTGACCCTACAGAAGATGAGTTGTTAAGTAATCTAACAGATGAAGAACTTTTAGATATGTTTAAACCAGAATCACTTAAAAAAGGTTTAACAGAGATTAATAACATTAAAGAACAAGATTTAAAAGATGTAGTAGAATCTCTTAAAACTTTAATGAAAAAACAAATGAACTCTGAGAAAAAGACTCCAGAAGAACATCAACAAAGTACTCCTGAAGCTAAAAAATAATCAGAAAGTACTCCAGAAGCTAAATGTGAAGTAGATGAAGAAAAAAGTCCTGGAAGTGGTGCTACTTCAGAAGCTAAACAATAGTTATTATAAAAATAAAGTAAAAACAAGGAATTAAATGATATGTACCCAGAATCCTGGACACATATTTATTAACTAGGCAACAACACAAATGGATGTTTTCCTGTATTTTACAGGAGGCATCCATTT
>NZ_KL544019.1:0-12500 GCF_000712185.1 Mycoplasmopsis opalescens ATCC 27921
TAATCGAATTTCCTGCAAGCACTCGAGATACTAACTCATGCTTTTCTTCTGAAGACCAAACCTTATTTTGTATTTTGTGCTTTAATGCTTCAGGTCCACGTGCATCTTCGATTCTGACCCATTTTCGAACTGTGGCTCTAAATAATTCTTTTGAAACACCATCAGGGGTGTTTGGCAACATACCTTGTCGATACATTTCAACACACTTTCTTTTAAATTCAAAATTATAGCGCATAAAAATAACCCTCCTTACTGGTTTTTATTTGTCCAGTAAAGAGGGTACATATCATAAATCCTTGTTTTTTTATTAGCAAGTCTCTTCAGTTACCTTTGAGCCCAACACCAGTCTAACACCAACTATCCAAATTCCACTCAGTTGTGTGTTTTATTTCTAAAACACAATAATATTTTAATTAATATCCCTCAACTCCCTGAACAAAACAAAATAGCTCGGACATCCTCCACTCTAGACTCACTCCTAACCTTCATCAATCAAAAGCACAAAAGAAGGCCTTGCAAAAAGTGGTCTGGATGCTCTCAAACAAAGCGCTAAATCGGATGATGAATATGAAAAAGCTTTAGAGATGCAGCAATTAAATCACTTGAAACATTTCATCTTTAATAATTAACTATGATAATGGAGCAATGCTTCATTTTTTATTCTAATTAAGGTATTTGATTGAAATATTTCTCAGCCCGCGTAATAACATTTTCAGTATTTAATAATTCTAAATATGGAAATTTATGAATTATTTTAATTAAATTGAAGCTGTTCTTAAAACAGCTTCTTTTTTCTCTTTTCATTTTTTCTTTGGATTCGTAATATTTAAATTGAGATATAAATAATAAATCTTTATTAGTTATAACTTTATTTCTGTTTCGTTTGGTAATTTTTTTACCTTCTTTTGTTGCATATGGACTAGAAATTCCAAGCTGTTTAAAGCGCCTAACCAGAGTTGAATATGAAAAATCTTTAGTTTCTGAACATTCAAAGTGTTCAAAAAATTCATAAAAAGAGATCAAAGTCAAAAATGAGGAACTATCATTATTGTTCTCATTCTTGTTAATCTATATCTTTTAAAATAAGTTTTGCTTAATGCTATAAATTTCTCGTCTGAATGTTTAAGAGCATGTTTGTTATTCAAATTACCATGAGAGATTTTGATTTTGGCCCCTGTTTTCTGAAACTCTCTCAATCGTTTTCGCTTTCTTTTTATAGTTGAAATTGACACAACTAAAGCTATTGGTAATTGTTTATTTGTTCAATGCTATGCCTTGTAATTTGTCTTTAAATTAAATCATTTTTTGTTGCATATTCCTGATTTTCCATACTAAAATTGTATATTCCTTAGTTGAATTCTAACTAAGAGGTTCATTTGGTTTAATGTTTGAAATTAATGTTTGAAAATCTTGTTTTTTGATATATTATGATAATTTGAGATATAATATAACAAATATTAAAAAGGGTTTAAAACTTATGAAATTAACAAAAATGAATCGAAAGCAACTTGATGAAATCGCTATTTTATTAACGCATTCGTCGTGTGCGATCGAGGGTAATACTTTTACTTTACAAGAAACAAGGCAAGTATTTAAAGACGCTTTTAATGATATTGGCTCTTTGAAAAGTATACGTGAAGTATATGAAATTATTAATTTTAAAGAAGTAATTGAATATATTAAAAGCAATTATCAAGATTTAGAAATTAATAAAGAAACCATTTTAAAATTACACAAAATCGTAATGACTAATTTATTAAATAACAATGGATCTTTTAGAGACCATAATGTAAGAATTAACCATAGTCAAGTTATTTCTTATGATTGAAGCGTAATTCATTATAAACTAGATAAATTAAACGATTGATATAATCAAACTATTAATCAACCAAATATTAATAAAAAAGCCGTGATTTTAGAATATCACGCTCGTTTTGAAAAAATCCATCCGTTTAGCGATGGCAATGGGCGAACTGGAAGAGCAATTATCTTATTACAACAATTTCAAAATAATTTAGAGTTTTGATATGTTAATGTTAAAGATAAAAAAGCATATTTAGATGCTTTAAATAAATATCATTTAGATAACGATATAAATAGTTTATTAAAAGTTTTTAAAACAAAATATACTGGGAGATAATAATGGAAAAAAGAAAATTAGAATATCACGAAATCCATAAAATAATTACTGATTATATGTATGAATATCAAAGCAAAGGTAAATGTGATTACTTTTTTATGGATAATCTATTTGAAAAAGGATTAGTTTATTTACCAGTAAATGCTGATGCTAAACAAATTATTAAATGGGATCAGGGTTATAAATTATTATTTGACTTCGTTGTTAAAAATATTGATAAATTAAAATAAATAAAAATATTTTGATATATTATGATAATTTATGATATATCATATTTATAACATAAGGATACAAGGAGATAAAATGTATAAAGCGGATATAACTAAACATTTAGAATGAGAATTTCAAAACGAAATAGCCAAAGCAATTAAATTAGTTAATAATTATTGACTAAATAAAATTAATCATCCTTTTGGTTATGTTGAATGAGAAACATTTAGATTTAATCAAAGTGTTAAATTATCAAAACCAATGAGTGAAGAAGTATTTCGAGAAATGCTATTAGTTAATATGGGAATTAAAGCAATTATTAGATTAATTTATGAAATTAAAGAAAGCGAATTAATCAAATTACAAAATGCTAATAAGATTTTAAACACTACTTTATTTACAAAAACATACTCTAAAATGCTTGATGAAATTAAAAAAATAATGAAAGAAGATAAAAAATAGTTATGAAAGAAACAGAATTAGATTTATTGAAATTTGAAGATTATTCAAATCAACTTGTAAATATCATTCAAGCACAAGTGCATTTTGAAAATTTAATTATTACCAAACTTGAAACGCAAAACATTCTTAATAATAAATATTTTGAAAATAACGATGACGCACTAAAAGTAGCGATTAATCTAAAAGACGCATGAAGATTTATTTTTGAAACCTATGACTTGCCTTTAAGCACCAATTACATATTACAACTACATAAAATCTTAATGGACGGGTTAGTTGATGGTAATGGTTATTATCGCACAAGAAATGTTTATGTTTCAGGTTCTAAATATATCCCACCATTATTATCACAATATCAATATAAAGAAATGTTAGAAGATGCTATCAAACAAGATGATTTATTATCAGTACCATTATTAATCGCCAGAGAGCAATTATTTAATGATGGGAATAAAAGAAGCGCAACAATGTTAATTCAAAAAGCATTATTAGCAGAAAATAAATTATTTAATCTTACTTTAAATAATAATAATGATTACAAATCTGCACTATTACATTACTATCAAACAAAAGATAAAGCACCGTTAGAGCAATTTGTTAAGCAAAATACAATTGATTTATCCGCTAAAAACACCAACTCACTAAAAAGAAGATAGAAAATAAGAATAGCCCTATTTAATCATAAAAAAGGAACATTAATTTATGCCCCAATTGCAAACAAGTTTTTAATCGAAAGTATTAAAAACGCTAATATTAATAATGAAAATGAAGATTGATAAAGAAGGGAGAGATAGTTATGGCAGCAATTAAAAGAATAGAAATATATAATCAAATTAAAGATTATTTAGTTAATAATCGCGTTGATAAAAAAGAAAAGTTAAATATTTATGCGATAGCAAAAATGTTTAATATTTCGTATTCATTAACTTATAAATACGCACATTTTGCCTTTAATGAACTTCAAAGTGAAAAAAAATAAAATATTTTGATACATTATTGTTTGATATATCGAAAAAATTCATAAATGTTATCAAATAATAATATGGCTTAAATTTAGTATAATTGAGTGCAAAAATTTTAGGATTATATATCATGAAAAAATATAAAAAAATATTAATATCTTTATTCGCTCCGTTGTCGATATCATCGATTATTACTTCAGCAAAATGCCAGCCAAATTCAACATCTCAAGATCAACAATTTGATCAATGAACAAATAAGTTAAATAGCGAAGTGTATACCAATTTAGTTGCACCATCAATTAAAAGTGCTAAAAAATTAATATATAAACCCAGCGATTTTTATGCTTCTTTGGATGGAAAAAGTGGTGCTGAATTAAGAAACGAACTATTTAGAATCCAAAAAGAGCATAGGAATAATACTAAAACTTATGCACACCTTTATAATACTTATTATGATGCTTTTATCGATAGATACTATGAAAATGATGGCACACTTTTAGATTTATATGGCGAAAATCCAAATGGAAAAGATCCTTTTACATTTGACAAAAAAAATCATGAAGGAAGGGCTGCTCACAATAACTCTCCATACGTTTTAAGGCATAAAGGAAAAAATAATAATTCAAAGTCTAGAGAAGGTCAAATATATAACAGGGAACACATAATCCCGCAATCATGATTCGGTAAACAGGAACCAATGCGTAATGATGCTCATTTCGTGTGGCCTAGTGATAAATTAGTTAATGAAAAACACGCTAATTATCCTTACGGAACCGTTAAAAATATTTCTTACAAAAGCAAAAACGGTACAAAAATTGGAAGCTCGCTTGAGGACAATGGACCAGTTACAGAAGTAATTAATGAGTTCAAAGGCGATTTAGCGAGAGCTATTTTCTATTTTACATTAACCTATCAAGACCAAGATATTAGAATGACTGATCAAGCGAGAAGATTTTTTGATGATGACAATCAAATAAAAACAACATATTTAAAAACACTATTAACGTGATCAGATAAAGATCCACTTACTCAATTTGATTTAGACAGAAATAACTATACCTTTAAACACCAAAAAAACAGAAACCCATTTTTAGATTACCCGGAACTCATTAAAGTTGTTTTTGAATATGACAATAATTATGTATTCAAAAACAAAGGATTATTAACTCGATTTGAATTTTAAATATTACCAAATTGCCTGTACCACAGGAAATTTAGTAATATAAATAATAATTGGTTTAATAATTTCATTATAAAATCACAAAGGAGGAATTAATGGAAGCTTTAATGTATATCGCATTTTTAACCAACCCATTAATAATATTAATATCTACCCCATTTATTATGCTTGGTATAATTTCGAGAATAATTTCAAAAGATATTTTGTTAGTTAAATATTTTCAAAAAAATGAATACAAAGTCAAAAATGATTTTATAAAATCATCTATTAAAAAGTGTCTCATTATTCTTTTATTGCCATTGCTTTTAATAGCTATAAATATATTTGGTTTAGCAATCTCTCTTTATTGAACTATTTCTAATAACGATACTTCTTATTTGTATATAATATGTGGACATATTACATTTTTGATAGCTGGAATATTTTTATTAATTATTCTCTCAATAAATGCTGCCGCATTGCAAAAGTGAAATAAAACAAATCTAAAACTAAGTGATAATCGGCTAATTGAAAATTTAATTGATTATAGTGATAACAATCAAGAAAAACAATTATTGCTTAATAACAGAATTACTATAGTGAGCAAAATATTTATTGGAAATAATATGACAGTTTATTTTACTTTTAGCTCAAAATTTCAAAATTACAGCTTAAAAAAACAACAAGAACTAATATATGAGCTTGCAGTCCAAAATTACCAATTTACCAGAGATAAACAAGGAATGCCAATATCATTAAATTCATTTAAAGACCTTTTTATAAAATATCAAATTAAACAAAGTTAAATAAAAAAATTAGTAAGAAAAAAATCATGAACAATCATGATTTTTTTATCTAAACTCAACAGCTTTATGTATTTGATTAACATTTAATTGAAATAAGATATTAAACGAAATTATTAAAAGACTTGGATAAGTTATTTGTCAATGGTTTTCTGTTCTTGATTCTCAATAATCTTTAATAAGTAAATCGCTAATATTAGCTATTTTACCAGTTATTCCAACAAATCTTAAAGTTAAAATAAAGCCAAAAATATAAATAATTCTCCGTGAAAAAATTACTAAAATTTTTGTGAAAAATGATGGTATAGCATGAATAAACAAAATTCTAAATTCACCGCATCCTATGCTTCTTAAGGCTTTAACTAATTCAGAAATATAAAACTCTTTCCCGTATTCATAAGCTCAATACATTATTCTAAAAAAACCCGGGATAAATATTGCTATATAAATGCTAATTTCATTTAAAGTGCTACCATAAAAAATAATAAATAGAATGAAAGCTCAAATTAAATCAGGGATGGCGATAATATTATCTATAAAGCTTTTAAATGCTTTTGAAAATAATTTTTGGTTAGCTTTAGAGAAAAATGAACCAATAATAATTCCGAAAAATAACTCAAAAGCAAACAATAAAAAACCAATGTATAATGATTGAACTAAATAATTATTAGCCTTTAAAAATACGTCATCACCTAAAGCATCCGTTCCTAAAAATGGCGTAGTATTGCTATTTAATAAAAATTTTACTAAGGCTTTTTTATCCACAAGTAAATAATAACCAGCAGCTCCACCAGCAATTTCCACCTTTTTAAAATTAATTTGTTTATTTTGCTCTAATATTTTATTAATCTCTTCAAAAATTTGATTTGATGAATCAAATCTGACTAATTCATTATTTTCAAAACCCCTAATATTCGCATAATAACCTGTAAATTTTAATGTTTTGTATGGTTGAAAATCGTAAAAGTAAGCTATTAAAGCAATTATAACTAATAAAGCAAGTGAAATAAGTAAACAAATATTAAATCAATTACCAAAATACCTTTTTGATAAAGCATGATTATTTAAACTCATTAACCCATGATATCGTTTTGCTTTTGAGGCCAATTTAAATAAATTTTTATCCATTTTTAACCTCATAAATCTTATTTTTTTGTTGCATTAAAGCCTGTAGACGGCTAGTTTTAGCAACAAACATATTTTTTATAAAAACATTCGTTTTTAAATTTAATTGAGGAGTTATGAGAATATAAATTATTTCTGCAACTAATGATGTAATACAAAAAACGCCAATTAAAACTACACAGGCAAATATAATAACAAAGTTATCTCCACTGATTAAGTATTTAGAAATATTAGATCATGAACCCGGTATATCTAAGAAATTTTCAAGCATTACACTGGAAGTTAAAATTCCAGAAAGTGAAAAAGGCAATAAAGATAAAATAGGTGGCAATGAATTTTTAAAAACATACTTAAAAAACAACTTACTTGGGTTCATTCCGGTTGATTTAGCGACCAAAATATAATCTGTTGAAAGAATTTGGCTGACTTTATTTCTTGTTAATTGAGTATATGAAATTAAGTTAACTAAAGTTAAAATCGTAACTCCAATTACATAAGCATAACGTTTATCCTCATTGAAGCGTTTATATAAATCAAATTTAATTAATATAGATAAAATTAACGGAAATAACACAACTATTGAAATAGAAACTCAAAGCGTAACAAATAAATTTATGAATAAATCAGTTATTTTTCGACGCTTATATCCAGCCCAAATGCCAAGAGAATAACCAACAAATAATGATAAAAATAAGCTAATTAAACCAATTGAATATGTATGAATATTATTAGTAATAACTGCATCATAAACTGATGTATCTTGCAATTGTTGTTTACGATATATTTCACCTAAATTGCCTGTAAATAAGCCTTTTAAGTATAAAAAGAATCTAATAATTAGAGGTTTATCATAGTGATAAATTTCAATACCAATTGTATTGATTTCATGCGCAGAAGCATTATCTTTATAACCAATAGGCAGTGAGTTTTTTGAATATAGAACAGCAAATATTAGCATTAAAGAAAAAAACGCCAAAAGAATTATTAAGCTTAATTTAATTATGATTCTTTTTAGCATTTTATTCCTCGTCTAATTTTTAATTATGCGGTAATCCTGTCCATAAATTACGCCATTCGCAGTGTTATTTAATTGTAATCCTTTAGGTACAACGATAACATTTAATTCTTTAATGTATTTTTCCGTATCAATCGGGAAGCCACGCAAGACATTCATTTCTTGTAATAAGCCAATTAAATCATCATTATTGACTTGTTTAATGTATCATCTTGCGAATTTTCTATATTCAACAATATTGTCTATTTCTCTCGAAACTTCTTCAACTGTTTTCCCTTCAACAACTTTAGAAGATTTAACTTTAAATTTATAACCAATACCCGATCAAGGTTTAAGTGGCAATCATTGTTTATTAGTTGCATCTCATCTAGCTCTAAGGTATAAATTACCTTCTTCATAGCTATTGAATTTGCCTAAATCATCTCATTTTACAGCATCGAAAATCTTTTCTAAGTTAGCGTAAGAATCATAACCTAAACCATTAGGTTCTTTAGTTAAATCAGTATTTTTATCTTTTTCGTAATTGTATTTTAAAGCTAGTTTAAACTCGCCTTTATCAAATTGCGATTTTAAAGCTTTTGATAAATGATACATTTTTGGGAAATTTTTAGCTAAAGTAGAATCGGCTTCGGCCATTGAAAAACGATAATATAAGGCGAAAGGACTCATAAATAAAGCGTGTGAAGTTTTATCGATATATGAGCTAATTGTATCATTTTCATAAGAGTATGCAATTTGTTGAACTATTGTAGTATTATCCCCAGTTCCATTGGCTGCACCAATATGTTGATTAATCGAAATTTGATCATTTAAAATTTCCAATTGCGGATCTAATCTTGGATCTAATTCCTTAATTATTGCATACATTTCTTTTAATGTTCTACTATCTCTTTCGCTTAAAAGCGCTGTATTATAGACTTTTCAGCTAACTTTTTCATTTTCTTTAATACCTTGCGAATCTAATAAGTTTTTCATAGCTTCTTTAAGCTTATTAAATGAAGCGCTTTTTAATCCACTATCAGTATTTTTTTCTAAAATTATTTCTTTTCCGTCTTTATCATAAGCTCTAAGCTTATTGATTAATTCGGATGCTTCTCTCGGTGTCTTGTATTTCGCGCTTTCTTGATCTTTACCACCAAATTTAGCATCTGGGGCTGCATTTGTAATTCATAATTGTGTATTATTTCCACCGTTATTTTTAGCATGATATTCTCAGTTTATGGCTGCATTTAAAATTGATCTAAAGGCAATTGATTTATCTTCATAAAATCCTGAAGAAATACTTTTAACATTTGGTGCTGAAGGGTTTTCGCCAATAAAACCTTTTGCAATATCTTCAACAGTTGCATTTCAGTAGATTTTAGTGAAATTATCATTATAAGCTTGATTATAATCAATTTTATTTTTTACCCCGCTAATACGTGGAACTGGTGTAATTAAAAGCCCTGTATTTCCTATGCTTAGTGAACGCTGAATTGCTTTAGTTGAATAAATTGTATGGTTTTTAGATGCTTCAATTTCTTGTCTTTGCTTGTTATTCAAACTAAAGTAATCTAAGCCAAATACAGCATTCTTTTTAAAATCTTCAAAAATTAAATCACTATTTTTATTTTCGCTATATTGAAATTCAAAGGTTTTAAAGTTGTCTTCGGCGTTAACAAATTCTTCATCTCAATAATGACTATTTTTAACAAAAACTAACTTAGAATCACTACTTAAATTTTTATCTGGATAATAAGGGCCAACATAAATATTATCTTTGTAGCCATCTTTAGTTACACCATAAAAATATAAGCCAATAACTTTTCCAATTTTCGTTCCATAAACTGGAAAAGTTATTTGTTTTTTGTTATTTCCTTCGCCAATTTCAACAGTTTTTGTTTTATCGAATTCAGCTTTATTAGCTTCATATAAATCGTTAATTTTCTCTGCTGAAACAGGATTGAAAAAAGGTGAATTAAAGATCATTTTATCAAAAGCTTCTTTGAAATTAATTTTAGAATGATCGCTTTCATTGCCTTTTTTACTGTGGGCTTTAAAAACTAATGAATTATTAGCCTCATTAATAGCTGAAATTGGTTTGCCTGTAGCTTTATCGAATTTATTAAATTCATCACCATCTACACCATTAGCTTCAAAAATTTGATGATGTGTATATAAAAAGTTTTTTGTAAAGCGAATTGAACTTTTATCTCCATTACGGTTTTTTAATTCTTGATCCATTAATGAAACTTGTACTGCATCACCAAAGTCTTCTTTTTGGCGTCAAGCAGCACCATTATAGTAAGTTCTTAAATAAGAAATTCAAAAGTCAATTGGTTTAACTTCATATTTTGTAGCTTTTCCTGATGCATCAATATAGTTAACACCTTTGCGAATATGAATTTCTACTTCTTTAGCTTCTTTTAAAGCATTATTGAAATTTACTGAATTGATGCTTCTACTATCATTTGAAGCTAAAAGTATTACATCACTTTGACTTTCAGTGATAATTTCCGCTTTATCATTGTCAAATTCAACTTTAGTGCCATCTCATTTATGGACGGTAACTTTATTAGCTAAGTCAAAACGAAGTCTACTTTTGGCTTGTGAGGTAAATTTTTTAGCTTTTTGATCATAATTCGTAGTGCCTAAAGTTTCAACTCTAAAAAGTCCGGCTGCACCTAAAGTTGCTTGTAGATTATTTTTAGAAGGTGTTAAATTTATTTCGCTTGAGTAATCGAATGTATAAGGTTCTAAATTCAATTTTCTTGTAATAGTTTGTAAATAATTTCGCTTGCTAATTAGCGATTCATTCGCACCTTTTTCTGTTTTTGCACACGCAATTGCCACTAAAGGCAATGATAAACATAGGCCAGAGCCTGTTAAAATGACTAATTTATTTTTCATTTACTATTTTTCCTTTAATGCTTGGATAAATCTAGTAACAAATTCTTCTTTCTTATCAATTCAAATAGAATGTCCTGCATCTTGAAAATAATAAATTTTAGTATTCTTATTATGAGCTAAATAATAAGAAGCAATGTTTTTAACATCAATTATCCCATCATGAGAACCATAAAAAAGATAAAGTGGTGCCGTACAATTCCTTATGCCCTCTTCGATTAAATCCATATTATTCATATCAGGCAAACTTTTTGCTAAAACGCCTTCTCCATAGGCTTTTCCACTTGCTATATCTTCAGCAATTTGAATTGCTTTTAATTTTAAAAACGATGGATTATTAATGATTTTTTTAGCATTGAACACGCATAGTTCAACTTGCTTTTTGTAGTCTTCAATATTCTTTAAAAAGAATGTTTCATCATAAACATCTACTCTGGACAAGGAAGTTTTGTTCATTGGCCCAACTAAAATTATTTTTTTAATTCTTTCATGAAGTTTTTTTAAGGCAATCATCACTAGGCCACCACCCATTGAGTGTCCAATTAAAGTCAAATTATTCAAGTTTAATTTTAAAATAAACTCAACAAATAGATCTGCGGCTTTAGTCAGTGATGTTAATTCGTTAGTTATTTGGCTTTTACCATGCGAAGGCAAGTTTAAGGCATAATAATTAAAATCATTATCACTTAAACTTATCTCCTCAAGTGGAATTGAAAAATTATTAAATTCTCCGCCAATTCCATGCACAAATATTAAGTTATTACTTTTTTGATTATTACTTTCAATATATTCACAATCAAAGGATGCAATATTAATTCGTTTCACTTGAAATTTATCCATATTTTCCTTGTTGCATAAATTAAAATTATGCTTTTTTATTATATTATCACTCATTCAAAAATCTATCAAAAAGCTTATAAAGTACGACGCTGCTACTTTAATTAAGAATTTATCAATTATCAAATTAAGATAATACAAATTTAAAATTCAAACAAAAAAATATTTAATTAATAATTTAGTAATTATGGCCATATACAGTATTTTTAGAAACAAAGTAAAAAAATATTTTTAATATGTTTAGATAAATTAAATATTGCAATACTCCATTGATTAATGAATAATTAAGTGATAAACATATTTTTTAATAAAATAAAAAAAATACTAAGAAAAATGAATGAAATATACCTTCAAAATTGTAAAACTTTCATTTATTACTGTTTTTTATGTAAAAATAACACTTTTACTAAAAAATTTAATTTTATTTTAAAATTAAAAAATAGTTCTAAATGGTATGTACCCTCTTTGTTGGACAAAGAAAAACCAGTAAGGAGGGTACATATCAAAATATTTTCCTTAAAACAATAATTATTTTTAAATAGTTTTATTTCATAAACTCCTTTTAATACTTTTATTTAACCGTAAAGAGAGATATAACCGCATAAATTAAGGAACATTTTCAAATTTTTTGCTATTTTCTTATATAAGATTTGCACACATAACAAAAAGAGAAAATATTCCTTGAATATTTCCTTTTTTTGTTATGTTAATTTATGTATTAACTAAACGGTTACTTTTCCAATTTTGTAACCTTTTGGTAATCAAGTATTGTCAAAAGCGTCTGCACCTATTCTTTCTAAATTTGGTGCTATCACATTTGTTAAAGATATTGCTCCATAAAATGCACGGTAGCCTATTTCTTTTACATTCGGAAGGTTGATTGATGTTAAAGATTCTGCTC
>NZ_KL544019.1:12955-299947 GCF_000712185.1 Mycoplasmopsis opalescens ATCC 27921
ACATTTGGAAGGTTGATTGATGTTAAAGATTCTGCTCCTTTAAATGCTTCGCCACCTATTTTTCCAACATTTGGAAGGCTGACAAATTTTAAATGATAATTATTTTCAAATGCGTTTGATGGTATTTGATTTACTCCTAATGTTAAAGATTCCAATTTATTAAGCATTTTAAAAAAACTATAATCTTTTATAGTACGAACATTAGGTAAATTAATAGTATGTAAAAAAGGTGCTTCCGAAAAAGCTTTCGGATCTATTTCTTCTATTTTAGTGCTTGATAATTCTCTAATATTACTATTTACTTTTATTAATTTATTACCATTTAATATGTTTCCGTCTTCATCTTTATCTTCACTATTTTCTTTATCTTTGTTAGATGGTTGACTATTATTTTTATCATCTGTTAATTTTTCGTTTAGATCATCTTTACCTGTCGGCTCATTAACACTATCTCCATTTTTACTTTTATTTTCTTGAATAACACTGCACGCTGTTGATGTTGGCATTACAGATGTTAATGAAATTCCACATAATAGTTTAAAAAGTTTCTTTTTTGACATATATTCCTTTCTTAATATTTTCATTAGTAAAAATATGAAATAATTACTTTCCGAGTTGCAAAAATACAAAAATTATTAATTTAAGATATGCATATTTTGCTTGAAATGATATGTACCCTCTTTACTGGACAAATAAAAACTGGTAAAGAGTGTGCATGTCATTAAAGCAATTTTTTCTAAAAACACTATTAAACGTATATTTAAGCAAATTATTATTCGAGATAAGTTTGATCAAAAACACCTATATAGGGGATATTACGCATTTTTTCTTTGTAATCTAAACCAAACCCAACAATAAACTCGTCTGGACAATGAAAACCATACATATAAGGCTTAAGGTTGGCTTTGCGATGATAAGGCTTATCTAATAAAGTTAATATTTTTAATGATTTAGGATTTCTTGTTTTAAGAATGCCTGTAATTTTTTCTAAGGTTATGCCAGAATCTATAATATCCTCAACTATCAACACATCTTTATTATGTATAGGGTGAGCTAAATCCATTATTATTTTTACATTTCCGCTTGAACCATGTTCACCTTCATATGATGACGCAATCATAAAATCTAATGAATGGTCAACAGTAACGTCTTTTATTAATTGTGCGAGAAATGGGATTGCACCTTTCATTAACCCTACAATAACAAGGTTTTCGCTATCGGAATATTCATTATTAACCCATTGTGCAAGTTCAGAAATTCTTTTTTCAAGTTCCTCGCGAGTAAACAAAACTTTTTTAATTCTTTTATCAATTGGTAAATTCATAATATTCTCCTAATTTGTCTGTACTACCGCATTTTAAAGAAATATTTTTACAAAAAAAGCACTAGAAAAATAACTAGTACTCAACACTTATTATGCGAATTGAATATTTAGAAGCGCTGTCCACTTCAACAACATCGCCGACTTTTGCGCCTTCCATTGCTTTGGCAATTGGCGATTCGTTTGAAACCTTTCCTAAAAGAGGGTTTGAATCATGAACCCCCATAATTTGGATAGTTTTTTCTTGATTGGTAGCTAGATTTATGTATTTAACTGTCGCGCCAATTCCTGCTTGAGCTTGTGAAAATGATTCACCAGATTCAGAAATAATTATTGCTTTTTCTAAAATAGATTCGAGCTCTAAAATTCTACCTTCAACGATTCCTTGACGGTCACGAGCTGCATCATATTCAGCATTTTCTGATAAGTCACCTTGTGCTCTAGCTTCTTTCAAAGCTGCTTGAACAAGTGGTCTTTCGACCTTAATTAAATGATTATATTCAGCTTGATATTTATCTCAGGTTTCACGAGCGATTAGAATTTTTTCTTCATTTGAGTTGGACATGGTGCTCCTTTATTGTATTTATCTTAATATTAAATATTATCATTTTTTAATAATAATTATATTATTTTGTTTTATTCTTTAACTATATAGAGAAAATGTTGCTTAATTGCTGAAATTTCATATCTTATTTCAGCTAATTTTAAACCTTTAGCAAAAGATCTTGCTTCCTTAATTTGTTCAGGTCTAAGGCTTATTATCAACATTGAATTTTTATTTAATCTATCAAAATTTTTTTGATAGACATTTTCAATAGAATCATTAGTGTTTAATGCAATTATTAAATCATAGGTATTAGTTTCTTCGTCAAAATTTAACGGACTTTTAAAATCTTCTCTAAACTTTAAGACTGCCGCATTCCAACTTAATATGTCAAGTGATTTTGGGGTTGTAAATATTTTAGAATCGCTGTATTGTATTAATGTTGCAACCTCAAAATTTACTTTTTCTCCTATAACCAAGACGTTTTGACTATTATTTAGATAAGTTGTGTTGATTAAATTTTCAATATCTAAATCATCAATTTTACTATTAAAAAATTCTTTTAAGTAATATGGCAAAACTCCATAATTATCACCTCTTTTTTCCATAGCTATGGCTTTGGCTTTAATGATATCTTTATGCCTGTAGTCGTTTTGAATTTTTTTTGCCTTGATCGTAGTAATAATAAAGGTTATTATTCCGATAGAAGCAACAATTGGAATACTTACAATTAGTAATATTACTCATCAAGCCATTATAGTTTTACTCCTCCATAATTTAAAAAATCTTGGAGAATGATTACTGAAGAAACTGTATCTTTTACTTTTTTTCGCTTAGCTATAGACATTTTAGTTTGTTTCAGTGTACTTTCTGCTTGTTTTGTAGAACCGTACTCATTAACTAGATAAACATTTAAATTAGTGTTTTTTAATGAAATTTTCTTAGCAAATTCATAAAATAATTGAGTACGTTCGCTATATGATCCGTCGCTTCTTAAGGGTAAGCCGATAACGATTGAATCAACATCTTTATATTCACTGATAATTTTAATTAATTCATCTTCAACCATTGAAAAATCATTTAAATCAAAACGAATTGTATACAAGGCGTTTGCGCTTATTCCTAGCGAATCACTAATAGCAAAACCACAGGTTTTAGTTCCTAAGTCAAGTCCTATTGTACGCATTTTAACTCATCTATGAGAATGATTTTAATTTTTTCAGGGTTATTATCAACCTTACCCATAGCCAATATTTGGTTTCCGCCGCCACGGCCATTCAATTCTGAGGCAAGCTTTTTAAATAATTTATTTGAATCTATCTTTTTAGATGCAATAGTCAAAAGAATTTTTTCATTATCTTTTGAACCTAAAACAATGATAGCATCCTGATATTTCTCTCTTAAAGTTGAAGCAATAACTTTAATTTGTGAAGAATCAATATCATAGTTTTGATATACTTCGTGATTTTCTATTTTTTCCAAAATAACTTTACTATAGTCAAATTCAACGTTTGTCTTACATTTTGATATGTTTTTAAAATCTTCTCTTGCTTTTTCAATAAAGACGTGGATTTGTTTTAGTTTTTTTTCTAAGTCTTCTGAAAAATTCATAGGCAAATCGTATTCTGGATCTAAGGTTTTAATCTTACGAATTATATTTTCAAGTTCTTCCTTGTAAAAATCAATTTGATTAAGCATAAATTCTTTAACTAATTTTTTAGAAGTTATAACTCTTAAACGATATATTCCAGCTTGTTTTTTTTCAACAGCAGCAATTTTAAAATCTTCTAAAATACCTGAATTAGGTAGGTGCGTTCCTCCACATAAATCAGCTGTGACATCGCCTCAAATAACCATTCTAACAGCTTTTGGATCCATATATTCAGTTTCTTCAATCGTCATATAAGCACCATATTTTTTAGCCTCTTCGATTGTACAAATTACATATTTCCTTTCAATATTGCGTTTAATTATTTCGCGCATATTTGTTTCTAGTTTGGTAATTTGCTCATCACTTGGTTTAGAATCTGAAGGAAAGTCAAACGTAAAACGTTCCTCCGTGATGTCTGAGCCTAATTGTTCAATATGATTACCTAAAACTTTTCTCATTTGAGAAAAAAGTAAATGAGTAGCAGAGTGATTGCGTGCGCAAGCTAAACGTTTTTCTTCATCGACAAAGCATTCAACAGGAGTTTTTTTATCCAAAATGCCTTCAACATAGTGAATATGGTTACCGTGTTTATCTTTAAAAACATCTAAAATTTTAATTTTATTTCCATTTTGAAGCATGTATCCTTCATCATGTTTTTGTCCGCCGCTTGTCGCATAAAAAGGAGTTTTATCTAAAACAACATAACCTACTTTATCTATTTTTTCGAGCTCATTTTCATTATCATAAAGATGGATAACATTTGACTTAAAACTTGTGAAGTCATAACCAACAAATGTGCTATTTTTGCCTTTAATTAAAGCCAATGAATTTATAGCTTTAGCCATACCAGTGTGTTTGCTCCCTCTTGAAGCTTCCATATGTTTGTTTTTTGAATTTTCATATGATTCCATATCAACTGTAATATTTTTCTTTACTAATATTTCTATAGTTAGCTCGATTGGAAATCCGTAAGTTTCAAATAATTTAAATGCGATTTCTCCGTCAAAAATCTTTTTATTATCATCAATATGTTTTTCAAGTAATAATCTACCGTTTTCAATAGTTTTGTGGAATAAAATTTCTTCTTCTTTAATATTATTGCTTACTTGTTCAACATCATATTCAAAAGGTAAGGAATCATGAACAGCTTGAACTAATTTGTAAAGGAATAAACCTTCTATTTTTAACTGCATACCTTTGTAAACAGAACGCCGAATTAAACGTCTAATTATGTAGCCACGGCCAACATTGCTAATTTGAGCACCATCAGCAATTGCATTTGCAACAGTGCGAATATGGTCGGCAATAATTTTAAAATTAGTGTTAATTTCTCTTTGCTCTTCTTCCTTGGTAAAATAGTTATTTTTATCATAACGATATGGGGTGAATTTTTCTATTTCCCCTATAATACCGGCAAATAAGTCACTGTCATAGTTGGTAGGTGCGTCTTGCATAACAGCTACTATTCGTTCAAATCCAGCACCAGTATCGATATTTTTTTGTTTTAATTCAGTGTAATTACCTTCGCCATCATTATTAAACTGTGAGAAAACTATATTTCAAATTTCAATATAGCGGTCATTTTCAATATCTTCTTTCAATAATTCAATGCCACGTGTATCATATTTTTCACCTCTGTCATAGAATATCTCACTGCATGGACCGCAAGGACCAGATCCCACATCCCAAAAGTTAGTGTCTCTACCCCCGGGAATCATATGTGAAGGATCAACGCCACAATCTAACCAAGTTTTTAAAGCAACTTCATCTTCATTATAGTAGGTAAAATATAATTTATTTTTGTCGAGCTTTAAAACTTCTAATAAAAATTCATAGGCAAATTGAATCGCTTCAACTTTAAAATAGTCGCCAATTGAAAAGTTTCCTAACATTTCGAAAAATGTATGGTGTCTAGCAGTAACTCCGACATTTTCGATATCATTAGTTCTAATTGCTTTTTGTGAGTTAGTCAATCTATTATGCGGTGGAATTTTTTTGCCTGTAAAATAGTCTTTTAAAGTTGCTACACCTGAATTAATTCATAATAATGAAGGGTCATTTTGTGGAATTAAATTCTTTGACGGAACAATTAAGTGGCCTTTTGATTGGAAAAAATCAAGTCATTTTTGTCTTATTTCTTTAGAATTCATATTATCTCCTTGTTTCTAAAAATACTGTATTACTGCATTTTTTAACTAAACGTAATCTAGCTCTTTGCCTTTTGAGAATATTTTTTCTATCACAGCACCACCAATGCATTTATTGCCTTCATAAAATACAACTTGTTGCCCTGGGGTTACTGCTTGTGATTTTTGTGGATAATAAACTTTTACAAAGTTGTTATCTAAAATTTCGATATTTACAGGAACATCTTCTTGACGATATCTAAATTTAGCTGTGAGTGCTTTGGATTTAAAACTATTGTTAAGATTTAATTGGCTTGCCAAAAGTGAATCACTTTCTAAATATGAGATATTTGATGATGGAGCAACATAGAGAATATTTTTTTTAACATCTCGACCACAAACATAATGCGGTTCGCTCATCCCGCCTAAGTTTAGCCCTTTCCTCATTCCTAATGTGTAGTAGTAGCAACCATCATGAGTGCCAAGTTTTTTATTCGAAACAATTGAAACGATATCGCCTTTTTGAGCAGGAATATAATTTTGTAAAAATTGTGTAAAATTTCTTTCACCAATGAAACATACGCCAGTGCTATCTTTTTTTTGAGCCGTAACTAGCCCTAATTTTGTGGCTATTTTTCTTACCTCGCTTTTATAATATTTAGCTAAGGGCATCTTGACTTTTGCTAATTGTTGAGTTGAAAGTTGAGCCAAAAAATAGCTTTGATCTTTATTTTTATCTTTTGCTCGGTAAAGGTGTCCATTTAAAACTTTGGCATAATGACCCATTGCAATGTAATCGGCTTTTAAAACCTTAAAAGCGTAGTTAGCAAATGCATCAAACTTAATATATTTATTGCATAAAATATCAGGATTAGGGGTGCGTCCTTTTTTATATTCATCAATAAAATTAGCGAATACATTGTCTCAATATTCTTTAATGAAATCGACCCTATGGAGCTTTATTTTTAATTTTTCACAAACTTTAATTGCATCTTGATAGTCTTGTTCTTGAGGGCAAATATCCTGATTGATATCTTCATTACCCAAGAAATCATTATTGACATAACTGTCTCAATTTCGCATAAATAAACCTTCGACTTCGTAGCCTTGCTTTTTTAATAAATAAGCCGCTACCGAAGAATCGACACCACCACTAATTCCAACTACAACTTTCCTTTTATTATGCACTATAACCCCTATATTGTTTCTAAAAAGCCTATACTATAGATTAAAAAGAAAAATGCGTTACGCATTTAACTAGTAAAAGCCGCAAAAACATAATTTAATGTTTTGTGGTTTAATGTCTAGAAGTGAACTAAAACGGTTATTAAGTTCTTCAAAAACCGTGTTAAAAATATCTTTAATATTTGCTTTATTTTTTATTTTTAAATCAATTGTTAGTTCGATATTTGAAGCACTTTCATTGATAATAACTTTAGGCTGACGATCTAATTTCACATTTTTAATATCAACAATGGTTTGAGAAACAAGATCAATAATGGTATTTTCACAAACTGAAAATGATTGATTTAAGCCGCAGTTAACGGTTACAACGTTAAGCATTATTTGTTCCCTTTTCCTTTGTATTCGCCAGTTTCTGTTGAAACGATAATAACATCATTTTCTTTAATAAACATTGGCGCATCAAGCTCAAAACCTGTTTCAACTTTGATACGTTTTTGTGGATTGGTTGTTGTGTTTCCTTTAACGGCATCGGGAGCTTCAGTAACAACTAATTCAACATTGGCATCTAATTCAACGTCCAAAATTTCTTCTTGATATTTTCTAATTTTTACAATTGAACCTTCTTTTAAGAAATTAAGCTCTCATTCAACATTTTTCACTGGAATTTCAACTTGTTCATATGTTTCGTTATCCATTAAAATAATGTTTTCGCCATCTGAATATAAAAAGTTCATTGGTCTTTTATCGATGTGAGCTTTTTTAACCATAACTCCACCAGTATAGCTTTTAATTGTGATGCTTCCAGAACGCAAGTTTTTTACCTTAGCTTTAACATTGGCTTGGCCTCTTCCTTGTTTTGAATGTTGAGCTTCAATAACTACAAAAATTTCGCCTTCGTCTTCAAATGTAATACCTGGTTTAAATGTGTTTACATTAATCATTAGTTCTCCTTTAATATTATTAATACTTATAATAAGTATTTTATATTAAAAATTTAAATATTTATGCATAATATTGATTAAAAACAAATTTCTTATATTAATTTTTTCTTTCACTAAAACAAAATCTATTGCCGAATTCATTTAAAAAATTTTTAGCTAAAACCTGTGTAGTAGTGCAATTTTGGCAACAAAAAAAACAGTCAAACTTGATTGTACTCTCTTTACTGGATAAAGAAATCCAGCAAGGAGGGTGCATATCAAACTTTGACTGCTTAATTATTTTTAATTTATTTTTCGTTATTTTTAGCATTGGTCATTGAACGCATCACATTACGAATTTGTGTTTCTGAAGCTTTACGACCCATCTGTTCAAACATGACACGAATCATTTTTTCGCTAATAGGAGGGTTTTCACGAAGTTGTTTTTCCATTAGTTTTCTAGCAATGTAAAATCCTAAGAAACCAGCAACTAAGGCAACAACCACAGCGACAGCAATAATTACACCAATTCATCCACCTGTTGACATAATTTCTCCTTAAATATAAAATATTTAATCAATTTTACCATAATTAGTTCTTTTTTTTAATTTTTACTTGGTAAATAACCCTTTTTAAGTGCTTCATCGAGAACCTGTCCCAACTTTTTGCCTTTATTATATAGGTAATCATCCTTATCCGCGTAGTAAATATAAACTAACACGTGATCTGATCCATAACCTTGATTATAATGATTGGAAAGCCAATAAGTTTCTCTACTGTTTTTATTATTATAAATTTCCATTCCAGCCATGTAATATGGAATAACTTTTTTATTTGTATCTAGACCAATTAAGCTTAAATTGCCTTCGTATTTTTTAGTTAATTTATCAAATAAATCCTTGTTTTGACTAGCGACATTTTCAAAGGCTTTTTCAAAAGCATAAGCCACCATTCCTTCGACTGTTGAATTGGTAAGTGATGATCAGAATGGGAGGTAAGGCGTGTTATTATTAATAACCATCAATAAAAATGTATAAACTCTTCACAAGCTTTGGTATGTTGTAGATTTAGATTTCAATTCACCAAAACTACTGTAGAGAGGTTCTTTTAGTAAATCTTCATAGAATGCTTTAGCTAAAGGTTCAACAATTGGTCTAAAGGCATCACCAAAGGTTTTAATGCCTTGGAATATTTTAGTTCATGACTCTCCTAAATCAATACCTGCATTAGTTGCATCTTTAGAATAAATTAGCTTATAAACTCCTTTATTTCTGTCTAAATGTGACCGCTTAAATAAGATATTTATCATATTTGAAAAACTTTTAAGATTCATTTTATCAAAAATCTTATTCAATCTACCATCAGTTAATTTTGAGATAGAAAATTTATTGCCGTTCATCACGAATGATTTGACCGAATTAATAAATGCTTCTATAGCTGACGGCACTAGTTTTTCAATTGTATGTATTTTAATTTTTTTCAACTCATTAAATGCTGCATTAACCGCATCTTTAATTATATCTGTATTGAATAAGGCATTGATTAGCGATTCGAAAAATTCCTCTATTTCATTAATATCTTGATCTTGAATTTCAAATCCAGAATTTTTTAATTGTTGAGCAATAATGTTTCCAATTGCTTTGGTTACTTCTTTTTGTTTAGAAATATCGGTTAATCAGCCTTTTAATTTCTCTTTAATTTCTTCAAAATTACCCTTATTAAAGAAACTATTAAGAGCATCTTCCCATGTATCAAGTTTTTGATATTCCTGACGATTTTTGAATATTTCATCAAAAGTAAGAAGAATTAAATCTTTAAGATTCTGTGACTTTAAAGCAACTTTTATGATGTTATTTTTCTCATCATCCGTTAATGTTGAATTTCCGAAAAGCTTATAAATTCCAAAATCTTTTGCAAATTTAAGTGATAATTCATCTTCTGAAGTAGCTTTGGTTATGATTTGATCAATAACTTTTTTTATTGTTTCATGATTTTCAGTTAGTGTTTTTGAATCTAGAATAACCTTGACAATATTGTAATTTTGTAAATCAAATAATTGGATAATAACTTTAGTTGCACTATCAAAAACTTCTTTCATTGTTTTGAAATCGCCAATTATTTCCGGGGTTTTTTCTACTAACTTTTTAATTATTTCAAGCTTCTTAAGTAAATCAGGCAACTCAGCTACAGCTGAATCTACCATTTTACTGATCTCCTCATCAGTAAGACTTACACCATAAATCTTAATATTGTCAGCAATTAAACCTATAACAAGCTTTTTAATTTTTTCATTGCTAAAGATTTCACCGAAAGCTTTTTCTAATGAATCGACTATTTTTTCTTTATTGGTATTAAGCTCAACCATTTTCTTAGCTAATTGAGATAATGAATCTACATTTTTAAGTTGATCAGCATTATTGAAAAAGACATCGATTGAATCAACAATGAATGATTGTATATGAGTTCCTGATAAGATATTTTGCAACTCATCATTTAATTCTTCTTCGCTAAGGTATTTTTTAAATATTTCTTTGTTTTTTTCATCTAATGATGAATAAATTTTTGAACCTAAATTAATTTTCTTAGCTACTTGAACAAAACCTTTAATTACTAGATTTTTAATTGTATCTTTCTCCTGAGCTAGTTCAGGGATATTTAATATTCATTTTATTAAACGAATAAATTCCTCTTCATTACTCAAATCAGTAACAATAGCCCTTATGCCTTTAGATATAACACTTGTAATATTAATTTCATCATTATTTTGTAATTCGTTCGCGAACGATTTGATTAATGACAAAATTGTTCCTTGTGGTAATTTATCAAAGTTCTTAGTTAAACTTAATATTATTTTTTTAATAGACTGTTTATCTTTTTCATCAGTAAATAGCTGTGATTTGTCTAATTCTGTATAGATTACCTTACCTATCATTTCTGTTACTTCATCAACTTTAAGTAAGTCAGAAATTAATTCGCTAACCTGATCAAATAATTCATTATTATTTGATTTTAATCATTTTTTAACAAAAGTATTTACATCAGTTAAGTCAGAAAATTTTATTTCTTTATTTAGCAAAATGAATTCAACTATGTTTTTAGCTATAGCTTTAAATTTATCATTTTCAGATATTTTTTGAATAATTTTTTGAATTTGTTGGCTTGAAATTTCATATTGCTTTAAAGAGTCTTTATCTAAAACAAATTTCTCCAAAATATCAATAACATAGGCTTTTTGGCTTAATTCTGAAATTAAATTATTTGCGCTTTCAATCAATTGGCTAGAAGAATCTTTATCAAACAGATTTCTTAACTGTTCGAGTATGTCGTCATTTTCATTTATAGAATAATCCGTTGATAATAACTGAACTAATAATGTCTTAGCAATTTGCCTAAAGTTATCAGAATTAAGAGCCGCATCAATAAATTCTTTAAAGTCTTCTCTTATTTTCTTATTATCTTCATTTTCATGTTGTGGATGAGCTTTATCAACTAAAAGATTAATTATGCTGTTTTTAATATCATTATCACCTAATGATGCATGCAATATTTCAACTAATGTTTCTATTTCGTCTTTATCTAGCTTGAATTGGGAAATTAATTGAATGCATCTTTTAATTTTGGTTTGTATTTTGTCATCTTCATTAGCATTAATTAAATCACCTATTAAATCAGTAAATAATGCGAAGTATTGAATTTCTGTTACCTTAGTATTATTCTTAATTTCATCATAAAATTTATCGATAAATTTATCACTTATTAAATACTGATCATTTATTTTCGATGAGACTTCAAGAATTTTTGCAATTAATTTAGCTATTTTTTCATTCTCTATATCTTTCAATCAATTTAGTTTTGACTTAGCTATAGTTGCTAAATTTTTGCCAATTGTTCCTCTAATGTTTTTGTTACTAATAATACTGTGTAATAGTGATTTTAGATTATTTTTTGTTTCTGTTTCTATTGATTCATCGCTGCTGGTTAACCATTTTCTTAAAATGTTATCACTATCATTAAATTCATCGAATGAAGCATTATCAGAAAAAATAACATTTGCGATGAATTGCTTAATTAAATAAGGTAAGGAGTCAATATTAGAAACATTAGAAATATAAGTTAATATGTCATTTTCATCTAAAGGAATTTTGTTTTCAAATGCAATAAACAATAAACGCGATAAAAATTCTTGTATGCCTTTATCTCTCGAGGCACTAATAACAACCTCATTGATTGGATTAATCAATTTTTTATTTTTTGATATTTGTTTATAAATTATTGACGCTAAATCATTAAAAGTTTTTACATCAGCCAAGGCATTTTGTTCAATTGAAAGTACTGATTTAATTCCTTCTTCTGTAATCTCTGTAATATTTTGATGCGATAAAACAAATTGGATAAAGTGAGCTAACTTACTATCTAAATTATTATTCTTATATTTATCAGGCAACGTTTCAATTATTCTGGATGCTCTTATCTTAATAAAACTCGAATCATTAACGACAATTTTAATTCCATTTGCAACGATTTTAGCTATAGTATCGGCGTTTTGGACATTTTGTTTTAAAAGATTTTTCATTAATGATACTAATGTTTGCTCTAGGTTTTCACCCTTTAATGCATTGGATAAAATTTGTTCAACTTCTCTAAATATTTTAGAAGGCACAAATTTATCATAGCCTACATCTGCAATTTTCTTAAGTGCAATCGGCAATGTTTTTTCTAGTAAATGGTATTTATTTTCAATATCAATCAAGATAGGAATATTATCATTAAAGAATTTAGTTAATTCTTTCGATGGAATTCCTTTAAAAATAGATTTATCTCCAATAAGCGAGACAACTATTTCAATAACCGTTTCGCGTAAATCTTTGTTCTGTATTAAATCATTAAATAGAACCAAGAATTGATCAGCAACATATTTATCGTTGCCATTTTGCAATCATTGCGAAATTAACTTATTCTTATCGGTTAAATCTTCAAAAACTTCCTTACTTGCAAAAACACCTTTTTCAATAAAGTTTGCAAATAAATTAATTAATTTATCTCAATTGTCTACAGATTTAAGGAGTTTAGATAATGTTTCTTTATTAATAATTTTGTTATTTGTTTTATCGATAATAGCAAAGATAAAATCAACTGTTTCCTTTTCTTTAGCTAAACTTTGAACAAATTCTTTTAAAGTAGAAATTGACTTAAATTGTGAAAAATGCCCTAATGTTAAGTGAAGAAAATCATAAATTGATTCACACTTTTGTAAATCTTCAACATTGAAGTCAAGGAAATCGTCTAGCAATTCGCTAAAAATCTTAGTTAGATTTTTATTTAATAATGCTTTTTTAACAAAAGGTTTAGCATGTTTAATAATTTCCCTATTATCATCATTTACTTCAACATTCGCAAAAATGCGTTGTACAAATTTATCAATGTTTTTATCATCTAATTGTACTGTATCAAAGTAATTTTGGATAAATTTCTTAATTAAATCTTTATGTGATAGCACATTATTTTTTGCTACATATTTAAAGAATTTTAAAATGCTTTTATGATCGTCTTGTTCAAAAATATAACGCTTTAACTCATCTAACAATTCTTTAGATAACGCAGCAAAATCGATACTTTGGTCATTTTTTGAACCAACTGAATCAAGAAATTTTTGACTGAAGTTTTCAATGAAATTTAAGTCATTTACAAAGTCACTAGACCCTTTAATAAAATCTTTGATTAAAACTTTAAAGTCATCTTTATTAATGCCTTCAAGTAATTTTGATGCTTTTTTATTCAAGATGTCAACAACTAAATTTGAAGTTAAATCTATGAAATCATCATCACCTAAAATTTCTTTCGCTAATAATCCAATGTGCTGTGCTACTTCTTTGTTATTATTTGCATCCTTCGCTCATTTTTTAAGAATTTCAACAGGATGTTTGAATAATTCGAAACTTGAGCCGTCAGCAAAAATAGATTTATCAAAAATATTTTGCACAATAAATTTAAAGTTCTCATTTTCTACAACTTTATAAGTTAATCTTAATATTTTTTCCGGATCAATATTGAAGCCACTTTCTTGATTAATTACAAAAAGTCTAGCTAAGGCAATGCTAATTTCATCATAAGAAATTAATTTACCAATAACTGGCTTAATATTTTCATATGTTTTGCTGTTTGTAATTTGGCCAAATATTACTTTAATTTGCTCAAAAAGGTCTCCTGCGCTAAGCAATTTTTGCTTATCAACTGAATATAAATCGTCAATTATATGAACCAAAAGGTCATTAAACACATCATCGGTAACGATTTTATTTATTAAGCTTTTTTGCTCCTTCACAGTTAAGTATTTATTATCAGTTAATTCTAGTGTCGAAATGATTGACTCTGCAAGAGCATGTTTATCAATATTTTCAAAAATATTAACAAGCATTTGTTTTACAGTATCTTTATTGTTAACTGAAACTTCTTGGGCAAAAATCCTTATCAAATCATAAGCTAATTGTTCAGGTTCTAATTGCGTCAATAATTTGTTTTTAATTTCTTTGCCGGTTTCGACAAAAATTGATGTTAAAGAGAATTTATCAAGTGGTGTATTTTTTAGACCCACTATTATTTTATTGACTAAAGTGTCTGTAAACAGGTATTTTTCGTCAATTAATAATGCCATATTAAGGATATCACTGACTAATGATTTTAGTTCGTTATCTCCAATATTTTTAAAATATTTTGGATAATTTTCTTTGACTTTAACTAAAATTCTGCCTGCAATTTCTTTAATTTGTTCATCATTTAATAGTTCAATTTTTAAGGCCTTTAAGGTTTTATTAATTATGTCTGTGTTCTTTTTATCTTGTATAAAAATTTCTCATAATTCTTTAAAGTCTTTGGCTTTTGCATATTTATCAATGTTGTTAATTAAATTTATTGTAATATCACCAATAGCTGATTTCAAGGTTGCAGAGTTAACTAATTTACCAATTAATATTTTTAAGTCTTTCTTTGAAATAAATTTCGCAATAGGTTCAGAATAAATTGTTTCAATTAGTTGATCAATTAAGCCGCCATCTATTTCTATGGTAGTTAATTTTTGGAAAATTTCACTCAATATTGCAACGAATTCATCTTTTTGGTCTTTAAATACCGTAGTTTCGCTTAAAGATTTAATTCATCCAATAATTCTTTTTGGCTCACTAACTTTGGTTTTAAGAGCTTCAAAGAACATTTTAATATCATATTTTTCAGCACCAGGTTTGCCATCTTGATCTCAGTCATATGTGAAAAGATATTTCTGTGCATCATAAATTAAGTTTGAACTTATCCCAGTGTTATCTCATCATTTTTTTAATTCTTTTCTGTTTGCTTTATTGTTTTTATCGAAAAAGTGTTCAAGCTTTTTTGATGGATCTATTTTCTTATATAAATCGCTAGCAAAAACATTATCAAGCAAGCTTCCAAATATTAAATCAGAAACACCTCATTGATCTAAAACACGCTTGATATAGTTATTTTCGTTTAATCTTGGCTGCAATTTTTGTTGACGCAAATCATATTCAAAAAGATATTTTTTAGCATCATTTTTATAAAGCTCTTTTAAAATTGCTTCGGGATCTTTACCATAATTAACTTCAGTCAAATAATTAAATTGGTCCTTTTGGCGATAATCATTTGAAAATTCAAAATTTAAATCTTTATATTCTTCTTGGCTTCATGATTGCGAAATTAATTTGGCAAAAATGTCCATAGCCATTTTTTTGTATCCAAAAAGGCCAGGATGAATATCAAATAAATTTGGAGTTAATGTGCTGATATTTTTATTTCAAAAAGCATGATCATATGTTTCGATGTAAAAAACCTTGTGCTTTAATGCTATAGCTGATATTTTTTTATTTAAAATATCAATAATGTTTGCGCCTAAAGAGAAATTAAGTTCATTAGAGTTTTTGTTGATTAAATTATCAATCATATTAAATACACCGGCTAGAGGCAAGGGGTAACCAATAAAGTTTATATTTGCATTCACAGCATATTTTTTCATATATTTAATTAATTGTTCTTGTTGAATTTGCGTACGTTCAAGAATACTTGAAAAGGCATTATTAATAACACTAAAAATAGCTTGTAAATCCAATTTTTTGTCTTTAATTTGACTAAAAATACTATCAAATGGTATTAATGAAGCTTGCTCAAATACTGTATGTAAAAAATCATTAGCCCCTAAAGTTAGAGTAACTAAATTTGCTTCTTGTAAATCATTAATCATTCTGGTGATTTTATTTTTATATTCTTTTTCACCAAAACGTAATTTAATTTTAGCTAATTCATCTATATTTAGCTTGTTTTCATCTTCATAAGCCTTAAATAATAAGTTTCAATCTTCGAAGGTTGAAGAAGAAACGGCATAGTTCTCAAAAGATTGTAGTTTATTAGTTTTAAGAAAAAATTCAGCTAAATAAGCCGGCATCGAAAAACCTTCGACAATCATTTGATTATTCGAATTTTTAACTAATTTACCCGGTTCATCTTTATCACTATTGCCAATAAAACCGGCTGCAATTGAGTCACCAAAAGCAACATATTTAACTTTTTGATCTGAGTTGATAATTTTTTTAGAAGCTTCGCGTTTAAGCTTTTCGTTTTTATTATCATTAGGGTTTTTATTTAAATTTTTAGTAATATCATTAATTTTAGGTAAACCTTGTACATGAGATAAATCATTTTTATTATCTTCAATAATGATATCTTCCTTACCACGTTCAATCGGTTTTTCTTTGGATGGAATTGAAATTAATGCGACTGAAATACCGGCAGTAACAACAGTTAGCGCGCCTAAGACCAATGTGAATTTTTTCAGATTCTTATTCATAATTAACTCCTTTGCTATAAAAATCAATGATTTTTATATATGCATATGCATAAAAATTTTATTAAAAACTACTATAAGAACTAATCGCCTCTATTATATGTAAATATTAGGATTTATATTGAATTTAAATAATATTATAAACAAAGAAAAAAATGAATAAAAATTGCTCGTTTTATGGCTTTTTTTACGAGTTTTTAAAATAGAAAAAAATAAATTTTATTGAAACAAAAAAGTTGATTTTATCCATCAACTTTTTTGTTTAATGTTAATTTATATAAAATCAAATTCGATAATATAGCACTTAATAACATCAAAATAGATGAAATTAATAAACGATATTGAATTTGTAAAGACTTGATTAATGAAAATAAAATCATTGAAAGCAGTGCTATTATAATTGCCGGAGAATATGATAAAGACCTATAATCTAAAAGCTTAAAATAAACTAAAACAATATTTAAAATTAAAACAATTGCTGCGTATGAAATAGGTATGATAGTAATAATTTTGACATTATATATTTTTTGATTTAAAAAATCATCAGTGGCAAACATCCAAAAAATAAATAGTGGAATAGCCACAACAAACGAAAGATAAAAAATCACTCAAAGTGCCTGTGCTACAGTAGTTTTGGTGACAAATTGTGATTTTTTATCTTTATTATTCATAATTTTTTCTCATTTTATTTAGCATTTGCTTAAATTCTTCTAGAGTTGTTGTAACAGTTTTTTCCGAACCATATTGACGGTAGCTAATGGTTTTGTTTTCCATTTCATTAGCTCCTAAAATTAACATAAATTTGCTCTTATTAATGTTTGCTTCACGGATTTTTTTATTCAATCTCTCATCACGGTTATCGATTTTTACACGATAATCATCTTCAAAAAGATCTGCATAAACTTCTTGGCAGTAAGCCATATTTTCTTCATTGTTTACTGGAATAATTGTGATTTGTTTAGGTGCTAATCAGAATGGTAAAACACCTTTGGTTTGCTCTAACAAGATAGCTACAAAACGTTCATAGGTACCAATTAAACCACGATGAATCATAACTGGTCTTGCTTCTTTTCCGTTTTCATCAATGTATGATAAATCAAAATTTTGAGGTTGTAAAAAGTCTAATTGTATAGTAGCAACTGTGATTTCGTGCCCAAGAACTGTATCGATTTGAATATCCATTTTTGGACCATAAAAAGCAGCCTCACCTTCGACAGGCATATATTCAACATGCAAATCATCTAATGCTTTACGTAGCATTTGTTCACTGCGATTTCACATTGCATCATCATCAAAATATTTTTCTTTATCATTTTTATCACGAAGCGAGAGAGATATATAAGAAATATCAATTTTAAAGATATCTAATGTTTCTTTGATTAAGTTGTACATATTTTTAATTTCATTTTCTATTTGATCTTCACGCACAAATAAATGCCCTTCAGTAAGCATCATGGCTCTAACTCTTTCTAAACCAGTTAAGGCACCAGATTTTTCATAACGATACATCATTGACTGTTCTGAATAACGAATAGGCAAATCACGATAACTTCTCTTTTCACTATTAAAGCAAACAATATGGTGTGGGCAGGTCATTGGCCGCGGAATTAGTCGTTCATTTTCAACAATTAATGGTGCAAACATATCATCTTTATAGTGAGCTAAGTGTCCTGAAGTTTTATATAATTCTTCGCTTCCAAAGTGTGGAGTTAAAACTTCAGTAAAACCGTATTTTCGATCCTTTTTAAGGACTAAATCCCTAATAGCATTATGAATATACATTCCATCTTCTAATCAAATTGGAAAACCTTGACCAGTCAATTTATGAAGCATGAAAATTTTAAGATCCTTGCCTAATTTACGGTGATCTCTTTCTTTTCTTTCTTGCAGAATTTGTAAATAATTATCTAATTCTTCTTTTGTTGCGAATGAGCATCCATAAATTCTTGTTAGTTGTTTATTGTCGCTATTTCCTCTTCAGTAAGCGCCAGCAATTGATAATAATTTAAAGTTTTTAATAACTTTTGTATTTTCCACATGATTGCCAGCACAAAGATCTTTAAAAACAATTTCTTTATTCAATGGATCTTGTAAAGCATAAAAGGTGATAGTTTCGCCACGGGCTTTTAATTCGTCATAAAGCTCTTTTTTATAAGGTTTTTGGTCAAAATCATATTCGCTTTTATCAATTTGAATTGTGACTAAGTTTCTGCTTGCTAGCTTCTTCATCAACTTTTCAATTTTTGCTAATTCACTAACTGAGAATGTTTCAGGAAAATCAAAATCATAGTAAAAACCTTCATCAGTTGCTGGGCCAAAGCCTAATTTAACACTAGGATAAAGTTTTTCAACAGCAGCCCCTAAAAGATGGCTTGTAGTATGGTTTAGAAATTTATCTGCTTTAATTTTCATGTTCACTCCTTAAAATCCCATTTTATTTAATAAATCTTTAACTATTGGTTCACATATTGCTTTTGCTTTAATGGCCCCTTTTTTGGTTGTCTCTTCAATGACTAAATCAGCTTCTTTATAGGCTTTTTGAATCTTAATTAATTCATCCTTAACTTCCTGTGCTACAGCACTTTTAAATTCAACATAGTTTGAATTAATAAATAATTTTTCTGCTTGCTCTAAAGTAATATCCTTTAATGCAGCATAAATGTTTAATAAGTTTAAAATTCCTGGTTTATCTTCAGAAATATAAACTTTGTTTTCACTATCAGTCACTGCTTTCATGACTTTTTTATAAGCTTGTTCAGGATCATCATGCAAGTAAATTGTACCTTTGTTGGTTGGATCACTTTTAGACATTTTTTTGCTTGGGTCTTGCAATGATCTAATTCTAGCACCAACAGGCGGAACAAAATTAGCAGGCATTTTAAAGTTTGTTTTATATCTTTTATTAATTCTGGACGCAATGATACGAGTTAATTCCATATGTTGAGTTTGGTCTTCACCAATAGGTACAACATCTGCATTATAAATTAAGATATCGGCTGCCATTAAAATTGGGTACATAAGTAAACCAACAGGAATTTTTTCAGTTCCATTAGCTTGCTTTTCTAAGTTTGCCACTTTATCTTTAAATTGGGTCATACGCATTAATTCGCCCATTGAAACTTCGCTAGTTAACAATCACTGTGCTAGTGTATGTTCATATACTTGCGATTGGTAAAAAATCGTTGCTTTTTGAGGGTCTAAACCGCAAGCTAAATACATTTTTACAATTTCTTCACGCGCTTTTTTAGCCTCTAAAGCATTAACTCCACCGGTGGTTAACGCATGTAAATCAGCCACAAAAAAGAAAGCTTCATATTCATTTTGTAGTTTAACAAAGTTTTTAATTGCACCTATATAATTACCTAAAGTTAAATTTCCAGTAGGTTTAATCCCTGAAATTAATCTTTTCATCTTGCTCCTTAGTTTAATATTTAATATTTTAATACTTTTTAATTTTAATTTACTTATATAATAATAAATATGAAGAGAAAAGATAAATTTTTAATTGTATTGTTAACAATATTTACATTAGGTTTTTGCTGATTATATTGACATGTTAAAAACAAGCAAAAACTCAAGATGTTGCGTGGCGAAACAAAAGCTAAAACAACAGATAGCGAAATAGAAAAACTAATATTATTCTTAGGTGGAAAAGATAATATTAATGAAGTTCACCATACAACCTCATCATTAAAAGTCATTATTAATAATAAAAATAAAGTAGAAGTTGAAAATCTTAAAAAAATTAAAGGCGTATCAGGACTATTGATTTCTACAAATAAGGTTTCATTAGTTTGTGGCGAATTCGCCAGTGTGTATGCTGAAAAAATAAAATACATAATCTCATAAAGTAAATTATTTCAATCATATAAAACAACTTATTAAAAAAATATTTATTCATTATTGTTCTTAAAATTGCTGTAATACTTATTAATTTGATACAGATAAAATAAAAATAATTTTTTAATAACTTAAAAATTAAACTAGGATAAAGCCTAGTTTTTATTGTTAATTTGTCAAAAAATATAATTTTATATTAGATGGTTTCTATGATCTCACAAGTACAAACGATATCATGAGTAGATTTAAAAGTGAACTAAAAAATATTAATGAAGTCAAAGAATCAATATCTTATGAATTTATTTTTTACAAAAGCGAATTACTTAACTACCTTAATCAAAAAACACAGGTATATAACAATGTTTAAATATTTATCAAAATCTCTGTAGTACAGGCATTTTGATAAATATTTATTAAAATAAAAATCCAAGTGATATTCTATATTTACTTGGATTTTTATTTAATTTTATCATCAAAACATTAAAATCTTAATGATAAACAGCTTAGACCACCATCAAGTTTTTTGTATTCAGATGTGTCGCATTCAACAACTCTGTATGGTTCACCATCTGATTTTTTAAGGGCTTTAACTTTGGCAAGTAATTTTGGATAACCTTTAGGAACGATAACTGTATCGTTAACTCAAATACAGTTTGCGGCGTATTCTTCGCCTGGAGCATCAACTACAACTTGATTAAAATCTTTGAATGTAGGATAGTTTAAAAATTCTCCAGAAATCAATAAATTATTGTGTTCTAAATAGTTAACTCCTGTTTTTAAATGTAACATTTCTGTCATTGGTACAGGAATAACTTTTTTACCAATTTCAGCTAAAATATTATGGAATTGTCTAATTCCTTCATCGTTTGTACGATCAGACATACCAACATAGTATGTATCGCCTACCATCATAACGTCTCCACCATCTAATGTACCTGGTGAAACAATTTTTTTAATTTTTTCATCTGGGAAAAATTCTTTTAAAATTGGTAGCATATATTCTTTTTCACCATTACGTGAATTAGCACCTGGATTAGTTAAAATTGCTAATTGACGACCAGGAACTATAACTGCAGCGTCTTCAACGAAGCATGAATCTGGATAATCTTCTAATTTATCAGCTACACGAACAGTTAAGCCCACTTCTTCCAATGTTTTAATGTAAGCTTGGTGTTGTTTTTTAGCTAATTCATAATCTACAGGTGTTTGGTTATATAAACCAGAAGAAATACCATTGACCATGCTTGAAGCAGGTGTTCTAACAATAATATTGTTGAATTTCTTTAATTGTGCCATTTTGTCTCCTTATCGATAGTTTTACTATCTTATAAAATTCTATTCTTTTATTTGCCTTACTTCAAAAAGAAATAAAAAATTTTAAATAAAACTTATTAAAGATTTTTGCATTCAACAAAAAATTATTAATGCTATCATGAATTTCGGAATAAAAGACAAAAAGTGTATTTTGACTAAAAATAACGGTCAATTTTACACTTTTTGTTTTTTATTCCGAAACTCAGGGTTTTCGCCTGTAATTGTCTCATTTTGATCAATTTATTTAGCTTTTTTGTCCTTAATTTTTGATATTTTGGCACAATCAACCAATAAAGATGCTGGTTAAACACTTTTTAGTATTGGTAAAATTAACTTAAATTTTCTACGCACACTAACCTATCAAATAAAGACATAATAGAGTTTTATTTATAAAAACAGTAAAGAGTAAAGATAAAAATATTCTTATTTCATTTTATTAAAAAAAACACGCAAAATGCGTGTATTATCGATTGGAATATAAATAATTAAGATGACTAAACTAGTTCAATAACAGCCATAGGTGCATTATCACCTAAACGAGATGGAAGTTTAATAATGCGTGTGTATCCACCATTACGGTTTGCATATTTAGGCGCTATAGTGTCGAATAAATAATTTAATACTGGAATTTGTTTTTCATCAACATTAACGGTAATTAGACGTAAGAAACTTGCTACAGCACGACGATTTGCTAAAGAAGGTTTTTTTGCTTTGGTAATCATTTTTTCTGCGTGGCGACGTAATTCTTTTGCACGAGTTAATGTGGTAGTAATGTGACCATTTGCAAATAAATCACTCACTAAGTTACGTAAAACTCCAGTGCGTCATTTTGTGTCGCGTTTGTAAATTTGTGTTGGGTTTGCCATTATAATTCGTCTCCTTTACTTAATTCTAAACCGTGTTCTCTAAGCTTGTCAACAATTTCATCTAAAGATTTGCGACCTAAGTTTTTAGTTTGCTCTAATTCTTCAAAAGTCATAGAAGCAATTTCTGAAAGTTTTAATTTTCCAATTTTTTTAAGGGCATTCGAAGAGCGAACAGAAAGATTTAATTGAGCTAAATCTAAATCATTGTCTTCTTCGGTTGTTGTAATAATTTCTTCTTTTTTAAATACATCGGCAACTTTTAATTCATCAACATTTCCAACTAAACTAAAGTGTGCTACTAATATTTCGCAAGCTTGTTTAATTGCAGCTTTAGCAGTAATTGAACCATTAGTTCTAACATTGAAAATTAATTTTTCTTCTACTTTAGCTGAACCAGTATTTAATTCTGTAACTTGGTAATTTACATTTTCAACTGGTGAAAAGTTACTATCAGTTGCAATAAATAAGCCTTTTTTAATTTTTGTGGTGATTTTAGAAGTAAATAAAGCTGGGTTTGCAATTAATTTTTTGTTTTCTTCATTTGAAATAAAACCGCGACCTGAACGAAGATATAATTCAACATTAAGCGACCCTTTTGACGAAACGTTTGCAATTTCTAGGGTTTTATTGATAATTTCTACACTTGAATTGTTAATTTCAATTGAACGAGAAGTTACTAAGCCGGCTTCATCAACCTTAATTGTGGCTTTAACAATTTCGTCATCGCTAACTAATTCAGGATCGTATTGGAATTTAACTTTTCTTAGGTTCATAATAAGAGTTGTAACGTCCTCAACTACACCAGGTATAGTTTGGAATTCATGGTCAACTCCTTCAATTTTGATAGCAAATAATGCTAATGATGAAATGTTTGACAATAATTCACGTCTTAATGCTACAGCAATAGTTTGTCCATGCCCTCTTTCAAGAGGTTGTAATACAAAAGTTGCTTCGTCATCTGCATGACGTGAATTGCTTTTAATTTCGGTATATTCTAATTTTGCCATTTGTTCCATGATTAGAAATCTCCTTTATTATTTTCTTGCTTTTTCACGTTTAAGAATTCTTTTTGGAGGTCTTGTTCCGTTGTGTGGAACTGGAGTAACATCTTTAATTTCAGTAATTGTAATACCTGAAACTTCGATTTGTTTACGAGCAGCATCTTTGCCAGCTCCTAAACCTTTAATTTCCACTCTAACAGATTTCATACCTCTTTCTTTAGCTGCTTCAGTAGCTGCTTGTGCAGCTAAACCTGCTGCATAAGGTGTTTTCTTCTTTGTGCCTTTGTAACCAATTGCTCCAGCTGAGCTTCAAGCAACTACATTACCTTGTTCGTCTGTAAATGAAATAATTGTGTTTTGATTTGTTGAATGAATGTGTGCAATTCCTGTAACAACAACTTTCTTTTTAGCTTTAGCCATATGATAATTTCCTTCCTAAATTTTCTAATAATACTGTACTATAGTACTTTTAATAAAAAATGATTATGAATTATCTAGTTGATTTCTTGCCAGCTACAGTCTTACGAGGACCCTTACGTGTACGAGCATTCTTTTGAGTAACTTGACCACGAACAGGTAAACCTTTACGGTGGCGAATTCCACGGTAGCATTTAATTTCCATTAATCTCTTAATGTTTAATTGAACCTCACGGTGTAATTCACCTTCTGTAGTATATTCTTTAGCTGCGTCACGAATTGCTGATAATTGCTCTTCACTTAAATCTTTAACACGAATATTTTCATCTATTTTTGCTGTTGCACAAATTTCTTTAGCTGTTGCTAAACCAATTCCGTAAATGTATGTTAATGAGATAACAACACGTTTGTTGTTAGGTATTTCAATATTTAAAATTCTAGCCATCTTAATTATCCTTGTCTTTGTTTATGTTTTGGAATTGAACAGATAATTCTGATAATTCCTTTACGTTTAATAACACGACAGTCTTTGCACATTTTTTTAACACTTGCTCTAACTTTCATAATTTCTCCTTGTGTTATTTATGACGATAAGTAATGCGTCCTAATGATAAGTTGTAAGGACTAATTTCCACGTCAACAACATCGCCAGGTAAAATCCTAATTTTATTAACACGAATTTTTCCTGAGATATGAGCTTTAATAACAGCTCCATTTTCTAATTCAACTTCATATTCATCCATCGAAAAAGACTGTGTCACAGTGGCTTTTAACTTAATTGCGTCTTTAGCCATTGAATATTTTATATTCCTTTCGTTAAATTTACACCTTTGCCGTTTTCAATCAAAATAGTATGTTCATAGTGTGAAGTTTTTTTGCCACTTTTTGCAACAACTGTTCAACCATCACTAAGAACCTTAACTTTAGGTGAATTTTGCACAATCATTGGTTCAATACAAATTGCCATACCATCACGTAATAATTCGCCTGTTCCTTTTTTGCCATCATTGAAAACATACGGGTCTTCGTGTAATTCATAACCAATTCCGTGCCCCGAATATTCACTAGGTGTATAAAAGCCGTATTTTTTAATCACGGCACCAACAGCTGCCGATATATCACCAACTCTAGCTCCTGGTTTAATAGCTTTTAATCCAGCTTCAAAAGACTCTTTTGCAGCTCTTATTAAAAGATCATTTTCAGGAGTAGATTTGCCAACGCTAATCGTAAATGCGCTGTCACTATTCATTCCGTCATAAATGCATCCTATATCAATTTTTAGCAAATCGCCATCCTTAAGAATGTAATTTCCCGGAATTCCATGAATCAGCTCTTCGTTTACGCTAGCACATAAAGTATTTTTAAAGCCATAAAGACCTAAAAACCCTGGTTTAGCGTTACGTTTAATTATTTCATCAAAAGCGGCTGAATCTATTTCTTTTAATGAAATTCCTGGTCTTATGTAGTCATAAAGCACTTGCTTTACCTCCGCCAAGATTTTGCATGATTTTTTCAAGGCTATAATTTCTTTTTCATTTTTGATTTTGATCATATACGCCTCCAACCATGATGCCTGCAAAGCAAGCATGAACGTATTATATATTAAATATAAATAAAAACTACTAAATATATATAATTATGTATATATTAAAATGATAAAAAATATTGTAGATAATATTTACTAAAAGCACTGTGCTACAGTATTTTGGCAGCAAAATAAAAAAATAAAAGCAGCTCTTGCTGCATTTTATTATTTAGTTTCTTTAACAATTTGGATTAAGTTTGCGAATACTTTTGGTTCATTAATTGCTAATTCTGAAAGCATCTTACGGTTGATTGTAATGTTTGCTTTTTTAAGACCATTAATGAATCTTGAGTAGCTAAGACCTTCTGGTCTAACAGCTGCATTAATACGTGCGATTCATAATTTACGGAAGTCTCTTTTAACTTGTTTACGATCACGGAATGCATATGTTCATGACTTAACAACTGCTTGTTTTGCAACTTTATATCCAATTGACTTATGTCCAAAATAACCTTTAGCTAATTTTAATCATTTTTTACGTCTTGCTCTTGTAACGGTTCCGCCTTTAACTCTCATGTTTTCTCCTTAAAATTTATTTAGTATTTAATTAAAATAAGCCTTTAAATCTCTTAAGATCTGAAGCATGCATAGTTGTGGTTTTACGGCTTTGACGTTTTTGTTTAGTGGTTTTATTTTGGGCTAAGTGTGAACGGTAAGCTTGCTCACGCATAACTTTTCCGCTTCCTGTTACCTTAATGCGTTTTGTTAAGGCACTCTTGGTTTTCATTTTTGGCATATTTTCTCCTTATAGTCAAGAAGCTAATTTTACTAAAATCACTGTAATACAGCTTTTTTAGAGACAATTACTCTTCATCGTCATTGTCATCATCAGCTTCAACTTGTTCTGTCGAACGAGGTTTATCTGTCAAGTTATTAAGTTTTTTAAACTTTTGAACCTTAATTTTATTAGGCTGAATATATAAATCCAAGAAACGTTCATTTACCAAAGTCGCCTCTTTCGCGATGTCAGCTAAATCTTCAACATGTGCATAAAATTTGTTTAAAACTTGATGCCCTAGTTCTGGACGAGCGACTTCACGACCGCGGAATTTTAAGCTAACTTTAATTCTATCGCCATCAAGCAAGAATTCTCTAGCTTTGCGTGCTTTAACCAAAATATCATTATCGCCAATCATTGCAGTTAAACGAATTTGACGGTTTTGGATAGTAGTTTGTTTTTCTTTGGCTATTTTTTGTTTCTTCTTGCGTTCATATTTAAATTTTCCGTAATTTAAAATTCTAGCAATTGGCTTTGGCTCGGTAGCAATTAAAACTAAGTCATTGCCTTCATCCTTAGCCATTTGCACAGCTTGAGTTGTAGGTAAAACTCCGATTTTATCGCCATTTGAACCAATTACAAAAACCTTAGGAAAAGGAATATCGTAATTAACCATATGTTCAGCCGTCGGTTTACGGTTTCTATTTAATGTTTGTATGATAACTCCTTAAGATAAATAATAAAGAAAAGTGGATTTCCACTTCTGACTACTATTAAAAATATGTTTTAATTGTAGCTAGAAACCCAAGGCTATTGGCCATCAGGTGAGAAATAAATCTACTTTCTGCAATTAAAAATTGCTTTTATATTTTAACACTAAAATAAAAAAATACATATATTAATATGTAATTTATAAAAATATTTTGATTTATTTTTTTTATTTTATTCTTTACCTAAAAACGCTGCACTACAGTTATTTAAGTAAAAGCAAAAACAAAATATTTTAACCATAGATACCAAAATCATCCAAAATAAATGGATAAGCTGAAATAATATCTTTGTCTTTATTGGTTGAAACTAATGTTATATGTTTATGTCTTTCTATGCTATAAAATAATGTTTCCGATTTCCATATATTTTTAGAATTAATAAAACTTTTATTTAATTTCTTAGATTTTATTTTAATGTGCATCTTATAGGTTTTATCAGCAAAATTTTCATCACTTAATGATTCTAAAGAAATTAAATATTTATCATTGAGTTTTTTATCTTTGAATACAGGTTTTAACAAATTGCGAACAAATAAATAGTCGGCAGTAAAAGATGATTTTTGACTGTTTTTGGGAGCATTTTTTTCAGTTATTACACTACCGTTTTTATCTTTAATTGCTCCTTGTTTAATTAACTTCAACATGTCTTGATATTCATTATCCAAAATCGATTGATTTTCATCAATTTCAAAAATAAAATCTTTACCATATTCTAATTTTTCAGTGAAATTTTTAACTGCAACTTGATCCTCGCAAGATGCAGAACACAATAAAGCTGTTGAAGTCATAATTGACGAACTGAATAAAATTAAGCTTTTTTTCATTATTAACCTTCTACTAATTCACCTGCTCTAAAGACGATTCAGGCGAATATACGTTTAATTCTGCTTGTTGTATACCTTTTAGATGTACAAGCTTCAATAAACGAATCATAATTATTATTTAAATAACTTTGCTTAATAAGCAAATTTTCAATTCCTTCACTAATTAAAGGAATTGAAAATAGTTTTTCCTTTTGTATATTCTGTATTATTTTACAAAAATATTTATATTTTTTCTCAATAAAGTATGTTCTTTTTAGAGTTATTGGGCTAAATTTTTCAATTGATTTTTTATCTTTAATTAATTTTCTTAAATAAGTTGCTGAAGCGTATTTTCCTTTTACATTATTATCATGAAAGTTTACATTTCTTTTTATTGAATAAACCCTAATTGGTAAATCATTGTTAACAATATGTTTAATATATTCAAAACCTAAAATATCATTTGGCAATGTATAGTTTTTGCCCGTCAATTCCATTAATGTATTAGCAAATGCAGCCGGATAACTCATTCCTTTATTTTTTATATGCTTTTTAAAAACTGAATTAAATAAATTTTCATTATTTTTTAAAAAAAGTGCTAACTCTTTTTTTTGTTTAATATTATTATCTTCACTACCAAAAATTAGTTTATCAATTTTATGCTTATAAAGGCTGTCTACAGCATTTTTAGCAAAAATGTGCGCAGCTTGAACACTTTGCTCAAAACTTAATTTTATAACTTTATCAGCGCCATAGGCTAAAGCATATTTTTTTCTTTGAGCAAAAGAGATCACATTATATTCTCCCCGTTGAGAAAATTTACCAGTTAAAAGAACAATTATTTTATCGTTTGGAAAACGTTTTTTAACATATTTCAATAACCTTATATGCCCATTATGAAAAGGATTAAATTCAGCAATAATTCCAACAGCCATCTATCCTCCTTGCTTTAACTTATTTTAAAACAAAGAATATTTTTTAATAAAAAAAGCTATTAATATAGCTCTTTATATTAATTAATTTTAAAAAGTTTTTTTCCTATTTCAATATATTTATCGATTAATCCATTAATGTAATTAAAACCAATTTCATAGAATTTATCGCTTGATAAATCAACACCAATACTTTCTAAAATCTTAATTGGAAAGTCTCTGCATCCGCTACTTAAAAAGTTTTCAATGTAATATTGTAAGTATTCTTTACCTTTATCTAAATAATTTTGGTAGAAGTAGTTTGCGACCAATTGCCCTATAGCATACTTATAAACGTAAAACCCATAGTAATAATGAGGCACATAAATGCAACCAAATTGATCATCTTTATTATATTTTGGATACTTAATTGAATATTTTTTAAGCGCTTCAAAGTAAATTTTAGCTAATGAATCGTATGAAGGCGAAGCTTCACCCTTAGCAATTGCATTATATAAATCATATTCATAGTTAGCTCATTTAACTTGACGTGAAACTGTCCCAAAAAAGCCATCAATCATTGATTGTAAAATTTTGAACTTAAATTTATCATCATTAGATGTTTTTAATAAGTAATCAAAAAGCATTTGTTCATTAAAGATAGAAGCAATTTCTGCTAAGAAAATTGGATATTTTGATAGCTCAATCGGATTATTTTTGTCACTATAATAAGAATGCATAGAATGCCCAAGTTCATGTGCTAAGGTTTCAACTGATGAAAGCTGGTCATTTCAGTTCATTAAAATATATTTTTTATCTAGCCCATAACTTTCACCGATTGAGTAGGCACCTGAACGTTTGTTATCAATAGTCATATAATCTACTCAATTTGTGTCGAAAGCTTCTTTAATTTTTCTGTAGTATTCATCACCATAAGGTTTAAATGCTTCAAGAATAATTTTTTGTGCGTCTTCAACACTAAAGGTATTTTTAATTTTGACTAATTCACGTGCACCATCGTATTTTTTGTCAAATTTTTCTTTATATTTTGCTTCATAAAATTTCTTATGTCACTTGCTATATTTGGCTGTTGCGTGTTTTAGAGAAGCTACTTTTTCAAATAGTTTTTGTAAAATTTTATCGTCGACACGATCACTAAAAGTTAACATTTCAACGGCGGAATTATATTTTCTGATTTTTGCTTCCTGCACAATTGTTTGAAAATGTTGGAAAAGTAAACTAGCTAAAGATGCCTTATGGTTCAAGTATGCCTTTTTCTTGTTTTTTATTGTGCCATGACGAACATTTTTATCATCACTCTTTGAATATTTTTCCAAAACAGCAGGTGAAAGGTTGATTTTTTTGCCTTTTTTGTCAGTCACAAAACCATAATCTAATTCACTATCGGTAATAAGCGAGAAAACTTCATGAAAATCTGCATCAGCAATCGATGTTTTAACTAAATATTCTTCGATTTCATCACTTAATTTATGCTTAATACTTAATTCAAGCATCTCAATACCGTTACGATAATTTTTCATTCTTTCATCATTTTTTCAAACTCTTAGTTTATCGATATTTTTAACTAATCTTACATGCTCAGAGCCTAATTCATCAGATAGTTTTTGGTTTAAAAATGAAAAATCATAGCTAAGCTTATTGTATTTTTCACTAGTTAATTCACGGTTTAAATTGTTAGAAATATAGTTGGAAATTTTATTTGTAATAATTTCTATTTCACTGTTTAACTTCAAGTCGGCTAAATAAGCATCAAGAGTCTCATATTTACTATCTTTATTTGCAATTGCTACACGCATTTTCGCTTCATAAAGAGCTATTCAATCTTCAATTTTTTTACCTTCTAAAATGCTTTCTAAGTCAAATTGATATTTAGTTGGTACTTCTTTCAGGTTTTTATATTGTTTCATTTTACTCCTTTTGTACCTAAAATGACTGTAATACAGCGCTTTTAGGTAAATTTATTTTTAATAAATATGTTTCAATTTATTATAATTATTATTATAATTCTAAAATGCTTATGACTGTATTAAAAAATGAACATTATAAGAGTAAATTTATTCTCTTAAATTACAATGATGACAAGAATCCCTTGTTAGATTTTTTTGTTATTGAATATAGTCAAAATATCTACGATTTAGCCTCCCTGATGACTAAATAAACGGGACTAAAAAGTCCATTTCGTTTATTTAGTATTCTTGTTTTATAAAATTAAAATTTAAGATTTTATCTTAACAATAATAATTTATATTTTGAAATGGAGACGATATGAATGTAAACACAAATCGTAGAACTAATGTAATCGAACTTCGGGATGTAGTCAAGGAATTCGATGGCAAAGTTGTCTTGAATAACATTAATTTAAAAATAAAAAAAGGTGAATTCGTTACTCTTTTAGGTGCTAGTGGATCAGGTAAAACAACAATTTTACGTATGATTGCAGGTTTTGAAAGAGTTACTCGTGGCGAATTGCATTTTAATGGTCGCGATATTAAGGATTTGCCACCATACAAGCGTGATTTGAGCACTATCTTCCAAGATTATGCACTCTTTCCGTTTTTAAATGTTGAAAGAAATATTCGTTATGGCCTAAATTTAGTTCGTGTACCAAAAGAAAATATTAATCCTTTACACATCGAGAAATTAGAGCAATTGCAAAAAAAATGAGAAATTGAAGCTATGAATCAAATGCGTAAGCTTGACTCTATTCAAGAACAATTTGAAAAAGAAATGAAAAGCTTAAAGCCAAATACACGCCAATATAAAAAACGTCAAAAATGATTGGATAAAAGTGACTTCAACTATTCTTGATGAGAAAATTATGTTGATTTTAAAACTAAAGCATATGAAAGAAGATGTTTAACTCGCAAAATGACTTCAAAAGAAATGGACGCTGAAGTTGATAAAATCGTCAAATTGGTTGGCCTTGAAGGCAGCGAAAACAAACAAATTAGTGAGCTTTCAGGAGGAATGAAGCAACGTGTTGCTTTAGCTAGAAGCTTAATCTTAAAACCGTCTATTCTCTTGCTTGATGAACCTTTAAGCGCCTTGGACGCTAAAATTAGACAAAAAATGCAGGTTTTATTGCGTTCGCTACAACAGCAGCTTGGATTAACTTTTATCTTTGTAACTCATGACCAAGATGAAGCTTTAGAATTATCTGATCGAATTGCAATTATGCGTGATGGTAGAATTGAACAATTCGATACACCAAAAAATATTTATGACTACCCAGTTAATAAGTGAGTAGCTAATTTTATTGGAGCAAGTAATATTTATAGTGGTACATTTTTAGAAGATGGCGAAATTAGAGTGCTTTCTCACACTTTTAAAACAATCCATGAAGAGGAAGAATTTAAAATTAATCAAGAAGTTGATGTGTTAATTCGCCCTGAAGATATCGATATTATTTTAAGCAGCGACAGCCGTAAAAAAGGTACATTAAAAGGTAAAATCATTAATATCACATACCGTGGAAGCTACTACTATATTAAAGTTGAATTAAAAGATGGTAATACAATTTTAGTTGAAACAGCTAAAAAATTCGAACTTAATGACCGCGTTTCTCTTTCATGAACTATTGACTCAATTCACATAATGCATAAAGATACTAAATGGGATTATTCAGCTGATGAATCTCAAAAATAAATTAAGTGTCATGAAATTCAATAAACGCTTATCATTATTAATGCCATTCTTTTTAATTGCATTAATTTTCATAGTATTACCAATTTTATTAATTATTATTCGTGCTTTTACGCCTATAGACGGCTTTGATTCGTTCAAATTAGTTAAAAGCATAAAAAACTGAAAATTTATTGGACGCAGTATTTTTATTGGGATAATTGCCGCCTTATTGTGTTTAGTTATTGCTTTACCTTACAGTTATTTTATAGCGCGAAATAAAAGCAAAATTTTACCAATTTATGCCTTAAGTTTGATGCTTAGTCCGATGGCAATTTTTACAATCGCTAAAATTTATGCTATTAGAGGATTTTTCCTTTCTATTGTTCCTGCTGATAATTTAGAAAATATTTGATTCATGATTTTGGCATTAACTTACCTTAATTTACCATTTATGATAATGCCTCTTTACTCAATTTTAAAAGATATGCCCAATAACATTATTGAAGCTTCGGAGGATTTAGGATATAACAAGTTCCAAACAATCGTTAAAGTTGTTATGCCTTACGCTTATAAGGCTATAATCAGCGGTTTTTCATTAATTTTCCTTTCTTCAGCCACTACTTTCGTTATTAGCGATAAATTATTGAGCCGACCAAAACAATTGCAAACTATCGGATCGGTAATTAATGCTTATGCTAACCCAACAAATGAATATGACTTTGCTCAAGTTTCAACTTTGGTTTTAGTTGTGATTGGTGTATTTATAGCTTGCTATGCAATTATTAATTTCACACCAAAAATTATCAAAAGATTAATAAGAGGAGGTAAAAATGTCTAAAGCTTTAAATTTTCTTAAAAGTTTTTACGTGCATATTATTCTTCTATTAGTTTATATTCCTTTGTTTTTTGCAGTGATATTTTCATTTAATAAAACCAGCGATAAAGATTTCTTATCATTTAGCTGAAACGGAGTTAGCGATAAGGCTTGAAAAACATTTTTAAATGAAGGTAGAGCTGGTGCATTACTTAATTCAATCATTATTGCATTAATAACAGCTATAATTGTATCGGCAATTTCACTTGTTACTGTTTATGCTCTTTATCGCCAAAAGAACCGTGCAGCAGACAAATTAGTTAAAACTGTAACCCAAGTTTCTTTAATTAACCCTGATAATATTATCGCGATTGGTTTGGTATTAGTTTTCGCTTTATTTGTTGGTGGTTTATCTAATATTACAGGTTCAGGTTTATATCGCGGAATTATTGCACATACAGTTATGGCCTTACCTTATGGCATAACCTTAATGTATCCACGAAGCGAAAAATTCAATAATTACCTTTTTGAAGCAAGTATGGATTTGGGTTATAACAAAATAAGATCATGATTTAAAACATATTTTGTTCATATGCTTCCGTCAATAATCTTCGCAGCTTTAGTTGCAATGTTCCTATCATTTGATGATTTTATTATCATTAGAACAACAACAAATGTATCAACTCTAGGTACAAAACTTTATTCAGAAAACTTTAAATCTTGAGGTCTTGTTATTGGTGCAATTTTACTATTCATAACTTTAACTTTAAATGTAAGCTACATCAGTTATAAAATAATTAAACTAAGAAAAAAGAATAAATTACTAAAAGCACAGTACAACGGGGGTTTTAGTGAAAAAAAGCAATAAAAAATTTGTAGCATCTTTATCTTCTTTAGCTTTAGTATTATCTGCATCTACTGTTATTTCATGTTCGAGTAAAAAAACATTTTTTAATTATAAATCTTACTTTCACCCAGATTATATCGATGAACTTAGCCACCAATACGATTACAAGGCTTTTGATTCAATTAATGAATTCACCCAAGACATTAAGCTCAATAAAGCCAGTGCCGGAATCGGCAGTGATATGCAAGCCACACAGTTGATTAAACAAAACTTGCTACAGAAAATCGATTATTTAGACATTTTCTGACCAGAAAACGAGGAAAAACCAAGCTGGGCAAAGGATAAAAAATTAAATGAGTATATCAATAGTCCAGAATATAGAAAATATCAAGAATCACTTTTTACAGCTCAGGTTAATGAACACTTAAAATCATACGATAATTGGCTAGCTACTAATGTTTTAGAAACAAAAGATAAAAAAGAGGTTCACTTAGTAGACTATTTTGTTCCTTATTTTAGCCAAGATATGGTCGTTGCATATAATCCTAAAAAAATTAAGAGCAAACTCAATTTAGATTCATTATCTGATGATTTATATCAATACGATAAGTTAATTATTGATGAAATTTTGCAACAACAAAAAAATACCAAAACTAGCCAAACACAGATAAATAAGTTAGATTTGATTAGTATTTTAAAAGGTTTAAGAAATAAAGGTTATGAACGCTGAGCTCTAACAAATTCAGTTCGAGATAGTATGGTTTATGGTTCAACATTTATTGAAACATCAGTTAATCCGCTTACTGGCGAAAAAGAATATACATCTGAACACCTTTCAGGTGAAGCTAGCACTGAAAATAATAAAGACTTATATAAAGTATGATTAAACGCTTATAGTAACTTAATTAAAACTGGAATCGGTCATAGTTTTAACTCTAAAAATATTTATCTTAGCGGTGATGGCTTAGAAATAGTTAATAAATTAGTTGATCCTAATGAAGCACCACAAGCCGCCATTTTATATAATGGTGATGCTATTGATGCATATTTTGCCAATGACAATGATTCAAGGGCTCTTGATAGAAATATCCGCTTTCTTCGTCCTAGCGGTAACTTATTACTTGTCGATGGTTTAATTATTTCTGCCCACGAAGATCAACAAACCTATCAAAATATTATACGAGATGCTCGTAAATACATTTATGGCGGCCTTCAAAAAAATGAACAAGAGCATAGCTGATTAAACATAGATAGTGAAATTGTTGAAAAATATGCTTACTACCATAATTATGACAATGTTGGTTATACTTCAGCTTATCAATGTGCTTTTGATTATATAAAGGAAAATTATTTTAATTTTGATGATGAAGAGTCAAAAGAAATTGACGATAAAACTAAAGCATATGAACAATACTATGCGCAAAATTTATATGCAATCGGAAGCGAAAGTACAATAATTGATCCATTATCAAAAAATAACTCATTATATGAATATAAAGTTCATCATGTAAAAATGTCTCCTATTGAGCAAATTGTTGAAACAAATGTTAACACTTATTGGAATGAATTAATTTCTAGTTAAAAAAAATAAGGTTTGTAAAGAATCATATCTAAGTGATTCTTTTTTTGATCTCTTATTTTATTTTATGAAATTTTTTTACTTTTTTGGTTAAAAAAAATTACAAAAGCGGTATAATGATATTAGTGAGATAAGAAAGGGGTTAATGTGTCTAGTCTAACTGAGTTTGGTAAATTTTTTAGATTATTAAGAATTAACAATAATGAAGTTCTGATTGATGCACAAGAGTTTTTAGGTGTTTCAGTAGCTTTTATTTCCAATGTAGAGAATGGTATCAAAGAAATACCAGATGATTGAGCTGATAAAATAGTTGGCCACTATAATTTGGATGAAAAACAAAAGGAAAAGTTAATTCAATCTATTGAAAATTCTAAAAAATCAATCAAAATTGATTTAAGCAAATATGATCAAAATCAAAAAGGTAAACTTTTTAAATTACTAAGATCTTTCAATAAAAAGGATAAGGAGTAGATATGGATTTTAAAACAAAACCAATTACAAGGGCTGAAATTAGAAGGATTGCTAAAGTTTTTAAATCATGATTAAATTTAAACGGAGTAACACCATTCCCTATTTTACTCACATTGGAAAAATTATGCACACTAATTGATAATTTTAACTATTCAATTATCGAAGATAAAGAGTGGGATAAACAATATGAAGAATCGCCTTCGATGGTTTGTTATAGTGAAAATGAATTTAATATTAAGATCAAGGAATCTGTTTATATCAAGGCGAGCAAATATAAAGATGGAGCAAGTAGGATGCATATTGCTCACGAAATATCACATTTCATATTGTTAAAAAATGGTTTTGTCCCAGTGGATGATGTTGTATGAGAAAACAACTCGCTACCAAACTATGAAAGTGCAGAGTGACAAGCTAAAGCGCTGGCTTGTGAAATACTAGTAGATATTGATAGTATTGGCATTATGAGTACTGAAGAATTGATGAAAAAAAATCAGATATCACGGTCTGCTGCGGAATATATTACAAAAAATCTTATTAACCATAGTCAACAATAATTTATTGGAGGTATCAATAATTACAAAAAAGGAAAAAGAAAAATATGATATTTTTTTGACAATTAGACCAGTTTATCCTTGGGTTAGAAAATCAAAAAAAGATATGCCTGTAATAAAATCATTAGAGTTAAGCTATGATGAATTGAAAAACTCAAAATTCACCAACTTCTCTAACTTATCCAGCATCAAAAATAAATCACAGACTATAATAACAATGTTTACCATCGACTCTTATTTAGAAAGGTTATGAAGAGATCCTCTAAAATATCTTGAAAAATTAAAAGGATTTAAAGCTGTAGCCACACCTGATTTTAGTATTTATAAACAAATGACGCAACCAACTGTTGCTCACAACACTTATAAAAATAGGTGAATTGGTTCTTTTTTAATGAATAACGGCATAAATATAATTCCAACAGTTTCTTGGGGCGGACCCGAAACTTTTGATATATGTTTCGATGCTATAGCGAAAGGTTCTACGGTTATAATTTCAACATTTGGTGTTAAAAATAATCTAGACGCCTTTAAAAGTGGTTATCTTGAAATGGTCAAAAGAATACAACCTAAATCCATTATTGTTGTTGGTCGATTGTATGATTTTATGAATGAACAAATAATAAATTTAGTCATGAAAGATACATTCAATCCTAAATCAAAAAATAAACACATAAGCCTATTGAATTATGATAATCAATATAATCAAATAATTGGAGAATCAAAACATAATGGGAGGTAGAGGATCGTTTAAAAATGTTGATTGTGGGGATTTCTCGTTTGTTAAAGAAGGCAAACTCTACAACACATTGGAAATAATTTATGGATTGAAAATAATTAAAAAAATAAGAAGTGGGCCACTTGCTGCACCAATATATTCTCACCATAAGTTTGATAAATATGTTGTGATTGAAGCCAATAAAATTAAGCACATCATTTTTTTTGATGAAACTCATAAACAGCATAAAATAATTGATTTTGGCCATAAACATGGTTTAAATAAAATATCACCTCATGTCCACTTTAATTTAATACATAAAAAAGATGAAATGGCAATTGAACCAAATAAAAAAGATAAAAGGCTGATTTCTAGAATAACTAGAAAACTTAAAGAAAAAGGTAATATAAACTAATTTTTTTGTGTAAGGAGATGTTAATGGGAAAAGCTATTTTAGATTTTAACGAAAATGGAAAACTTTTTCAAACAATTTGAATATATAAAGGCATAAAAATTATTGAACAAATAAATAAAAATATTTATGTTCCTACACCATTGTTTTCAAGGCAAGCAAATGATAAATATTTAATAATAAAAAACAGCAAAATAAAAACATTGGTTTTTTTTGGGGAAAATAATTACCAAGAGAAAATCATCCATTTTGATCATTTTGATCCCCAAAAAAACCAAAATTATCATATTCATAATTATTCAAAAAATGGCATATATGTTAAAGAAAAAACCAAAAACATTGAAGATAAAGATATTATGTTAGTAAAAGAAATAGCTAAAAAATTCAAATTAGAAATAAATTCATAAGGTGATATACAATGGTAAAGTGATACAAATCAATAGAAGGATTTAAAAAAGATTTTCAATATCCACAAGATCCCCTACAAAATAGATATGGATTGTTATTGTTTAACTTGGACAAAGAATATTTTATGCTGTCTCAAGAGTTCTCTGATGACTTTGATACACTAACATATGCAGTGTATAAGGGGCAAAGAGAAGAAAATAAAATAACCTTAGAAACCAATGATCAATACATATTGGGTCGCTTCAATAATTTAGATGATTTATTAGAGAATTTTAAAATAAAAAATAAACCATTTAAGAATTATTTAAAAGAACAACAAGTGAGATATTCATTAAAAACATGAACCATCCAATTTAGTGAATTATTTAATTCAATACCAAACACACCTTTTTATATTTGTTGCGGGCAAAAAACATTAAATAGTTATTTTTATCCTGAAATGTTTTTGGAAGACTTTCGAGATTCACCTAATCATGAATGTTTTTCATGAAATTATGTTGAATTTGTTCATAATAAAAAAACATATATGCTCCAAAAAGATTGTTCTTATACAGGAGACGATGAAACAAAAAGAAAATTATATGGCATTTGAGTTACAAAAATAAAAACAGTTGAAGGTTATATAGAAAGAAAAATAGGGAGTGTTGAAGAATTTAATTCGTTAGATAATGTTTGAAATAATTGAAAAATTGATGGATTATATTTCAAAGATATTATTTTTGATATAAACACCAAAATAGTTGATAAGGGTTAATGGTGTTAGTTTAAATAAAAACATTGAAAAAAGACTGTTTTTTACTTTCTTTTTCAATGTTTTTTGTTTATAATGTTTTTTATGAAAACTAAAAAGAGTGGTAAATTAAGCGAAAAACAATTCTATTTTTATGGAATTAACTTTATTGTCGGCTTTGGTTTCATAGCTACAATTACAGGAATTATTAAACACGGATTATGAGGAATGTTAATTTTTGCCTTGACCTCATTCATTGCCTTTAGTGTTATTCTAGCTTTTGCAAGAGGTTCACAAAAATATCAAGATGAAGTAGGCGGAACTTATGTTTATGCGAAAAAAGCATCTGATAATCGTTTTTGAGTTTTCTTTAATGGTTGAAATCAATTTGCGCAAATTCCACTATTTTCAGCAACTACAATTTTATTTTTATCACAATTATTAAGTGAAGTAGATAAATCGCATCAAGCAATATATCAAATAGGGTCGCTTATTTTCTTTATCTCTTTAACGATTATCGCATCTTTTGGCTTAAGACTTTCTAAATGATTTATTTTGGTATCCGCAATTATTAAATGAATAACGGTGATCTTAGGAATAATTTTAGGTATATACTTATCTTTTAAAACTAATTATTTTGCCCAAAACACCAGTGGATTCCACCAAATTAGTATCTCAATTATTACTGGATCAGTTCTTAATTTCATATACGCTTTTGGTGGTGCAGAGGCGTTGGCAGGCATTAGAACCGAGGTGAATACAAACAGATTTAAAAAAGTTTTAATGCTAATTTTCGCTACTATTTTAATTATTTATTTATCACTTTATTTATTGCTTTTGGGCCTAGATCAAGAAAGTCTAGCGACATCAACAAGCTTCTTATTCTTTTTTAAATCAACTCTATCTTCAGCTGGCATAGCAATTTTCATAATAGGAACATTATTTAATAGAATATCAAGCACATTATCATCTAATGTTTACTATGCAAGAATTATAGCCCCACTTGCATTAGACGGTTTTATACCTTCGACTTTTGCCAAAAAAAATAAGTATGGTGAATATCGCAATGCATTAATATTATCTACCTTTGTCTCAATAGTTTCAATGATTATATTTACACTAATTCCCCTATACTTAGGAATTGAAGATCAATTTAAATTTATATTAGATGCAGGAAACATAGTCTTTTTAATGCAATATTTACTAACTATAATTTCAATTTTAATGATTGCTTATCGACGCAAAGAATTTAAATTGCCTTGATGGGAAACAACTATTTATATTATATCGATCGCTCTTATTTCCTTTATTATATTTAGCAACTTAATTCCTCCAATTATCGGTGAAAAGTTTACAACTAAATCACTTTTCTTGTTACCAAGTTATACATCAGTTATCTTATTAGGTTTTATCTTCTGAGGTGTATATACAATAGTAAAAAAGAGAAAAACAACAAAATCTGTAGCTAAAAATTAACCAATATCTGAAATTAATTAATTTAATATTCCTAAAACACCTATAGTACAAGTGTTTTAGGAATATTTTTATTTTTTAAAAAATAAAAATGTGAAAAATGTAAGAATTCAGCTACTATTTAATTATTAATATTAATTTTCAATATAGATAATATAATATGAATATGTATAAATTACGAAAATTCTTCCCTATGGCCGATAAAATCACTTACTTAGACAGTGCTGCTTTAATGCTTAAACCAATACAAGCTATTGAAGCATCAAATGATTTTTATTCAAATAATTCTGTAAGCATTCGAACAATAAATTCGCCATTAGGAATTAAGAATTATGAATTAATTAAGTTAGTAAAATCTAAAATCAGAAAACTAGTTAATGCTTCTGATGATGACAAAGTTATTTTTACAAGCGGTACAACAGAATCATTAAATTCACTTGCCCGATCAATGTCTAGCTTAATTAAAAATGATGATAATATAATTATCGATGCACAAAACCACTCATCAAATTTCATTCCATGAATAGAATTAGCTAAGCGAAAAAATGCTAAAACATTAGTAAAACAGGGTGTTTTAGACTCAATTAATGCAAACACAAAGATTGTGGCTATATCACAATTAACTAATAATCTAAGTCATAATAATAATATTAAAGATATTTATAAAGTAGCAAAAAAACATAATACCTTCATTATTAATGATGCTGCACAAGCGATTGTTTATGAACCAGTTGATATGAATTATTGTGATGCTATAGCCTTTAGTTGTAATAAATTTTATGGGCCGACTGGTTTGGGTGTTTTAGTGATTAAGAAAGAACTTTTTGATCAAATTAAACCAAGCTCATTTGGTGGTGGATCAGTAACTCATATAAGTGAAGATAATGACTATTCCTTAACCACTGGTGAATCTGCGTTCGAATCTGGAACTCCAAATTTTGCTGGTATATGAATGTTTAATGCTGCTTTAGATTTTTTCAATGAGTATCTTGGATATGAAAAATCTAACAGTATTTTAAAAGAATTAAGCCACTATGCATTCACTAAATTATCATCTTTAAAAAATGTTGAAATTTATACAAAAGATTATGAACATATTATCTTAATCAATGTAAAAAATGTTGATAGTCACGATGTTGCACACTATTTAGGTACAAAAAATATTTATGTGAGAAGTGGAATATTTTGTGCGCATTATCTCAAAAATTTATACGCACCAAATTCATATATTCGCATTTCCTTAGCTGTTTATAATAATTTTGAAGATATAGATAAATTAGTGTATGCTCTAGAAAACGGAGGTGATTTCCTTGTTATATAAACCCGAAATCGTTCGCCAAATAATAATGGAACATTACTTAAAACCAACTCATTTACAGGTGAATCAGCCGCAAGACAAAATAATTAAGCACGGCGAATCATGTGCTGATTATCTTGAATATTCTTATTCACTTCAAGATAATAAAATCATCAATTTAACCTTTAATGCAAAAGGTTGTGCCTTTTTCATTGCAAGTACAGATTTATTAATCGACAAAATTAATTTAACTAGCATAGATACAGCGCTAAGTATAATTAATAGTTATGAAAAATTAATCAATAATGAAAGCATAAGCGAAGATGAAAAGGAGAAACTAGGTGAATTATTAATCTTTGAAAATGTAGCAAGACATCATAATCGTTTATTTTGCGCCTCAATGTTATCAAGTTCAATCAAGGAAATATTAAATGAATAATGAAGCAAAAAAAATAATTTTTCATATTGATTTCGATTCATATTTTGCATCTGCTCATAGAGTTTTGAATCCTGGTTTAGATAATAAGCCTATAGCAATTGGAAAAAATAAAAAGAGAGCAATTTGTGCTGCGGTAAGTTATGAATTAAAAAATAAAGGCGTCAAATCAGGCTGGCCAGTTTTTAAAATAAAAGAAATTGAACCGAAAACTAAATTTATTGAGCCAAACTTTGACCTTTATATTTCATTGTCAAATAAAATTTTTCAATTCATATCTGATAATTATTCAAAAAAAATCGAAGTGTATTCAATTGATGAATGCTGAATAGATGTTAGTGATGAATGCAATATTCAAAATGCTTTTAATTTTGCTTCTAAAATTCAAAAAGCCATTAAAGAAAAGTTTAGGATACCTATATCAATCGGAATTGCGCACACCAAATGAGTGGCAAAAATGTCAACTGGATTAGGAAAACCATATGGAATAACTCAAACTAAAGATAATGAAATTGCCAAAAATCTTTATCATTTACCGATTGAAAAATATTTTGGAATCGGTGATCCTTTAGGAGAAAAATTACATAAAATCAACATCCACACCATTGGAGATTTGGCTAAAAAAGAAATTAACAATGTTGAATTAATTAATATTTTTGGGAAAAAATGTAATGAATATATCTATAACTGCCTAGGATTGGGAACAGATCAAATAAATTCGGACCATAATGATTTAAAAAATATTGGTAATGAATTAACTTTTTTAAGTTGAGATTTAGAAGACGATGAAGATATATTACAAGTAATAAAATCGCTATGCAACAAAGTTTCAATGCGGGCAAAAAATAGAAATGTTGTGGCTTATACATTGACATTAAACTTAAGAAGCGCAGATAGAACTTGAAGCACAAAGCAAAAGAAAATTAAATACGCAACAAATGAAGCTGATAAAATTTTTAAGGAAATAACCAAAATTTTTTATCAAAAATGAAATGGCGAAAGTGTCCGTGGCGTGGGTGTCCGACTGGGGACATTGGTTAACGAATTTAGTATCTTAAAACCAGTTTCACTTTTTGATGATTCATATCGTGAAGATACATTAATCGAAAGAATCTCTAAAGATTTAAACGATAAGTTAAGAAGCAAAAAACTTTATACTGCTGATGAATATGAGAGAAATAAAACTAAGGAAAATATACAAAATCGATATTTACAAGAAGACATTGTTTGAAAGGGATAAATATGAGAATAGCATTATTTGGTGGAAGCTTCAATCCAATACATGAAGCGCATATAAAAATTGCCCAATTTGCCTATAGAGAGCTTAAATTAGATAAATTAATTTTTATTCCTGCGAATAAAAATCCTTTTAAAAAGAATAAAAAAATCGAAAAAAATGAGCATAGAATAAATATGATAAAGCTTGCAATAAGCGAATGTGAAGAGAATTTCGAGATTTCAGAATTTGAAACAAAAAGAGGTGGAGTTAGCTATACATTTGAAACAATAAGATATTTCAAACAAAAATATCCAAATGATGAATTGTTTTTTCTAGCAGGAACTGATACATTATCAACTTTACATAAATGAGAATTTATCGAAGAAATTTGCACATTAGTTCAATTTGTTGTTTTTAAAAGGTCTAATAAATTTTCTAAAGTAAATATAAAAAAATTTAATTTGCTTGTATTAAATAACCCTGTATACAGCCATTCTTCAACGAATATAAGACAAGGAAATTTATCGTTCCTTAGTGATAAGGTGCGCAAATATATTGGTGAAAATTATTTATATGCATTCGAAATAGTACATGGAATTTTAAGCCATAAAAGAGCAAATCATTGTGTAAAATGTGCTGAATTTGCAGCTAAATTAGCACAAAGTTTAAATGCAAAAAAAGGCGTTACATACATAAATCCAAAACGAGCTTATATTGCTGGCCTTTTTCACGATATTTGTAAAGAATTGGAAGAAGATGAGTCTAGAAAATTCATTTATCAATTTGATAAAGACGCCTTTGATAAAGTAAAATATCCACATTATAAACTACATCAAACAGCTGGCGCCTATTGATTGAAATACATTTATCAAATAAATGATGATGAAATTGTAAGCGCAGTAAAAAAACATACTTCACTAGATTTTGAGTTAACAACACTAGACAAAATAATTTATGTTGCTGATAAAATTTGTGATGGCCGAGCATATAAAGGTGTGCAAAAATTACGAGCTTTGGCACTTGAAAATTTTGAAGAAGGTTTTAAGGCAGTTGTTGACTTATCGATACAATATAATTTAGATAAGGGAGTAACATTTACCGAAGAGCAAAAACAAATAAATCTTAAATGAGGTACTAAAATTTAGTTATGGAAAATAACCGAAAAAATGAACCAATTAGAATTCAAAAAATCATTGCACATTATGGCTGTTATTCTCGCAGGAATGCTGAAGTTCTAATTCAAAAAGGCTTAATCAAGATAAATGGCGAAGTTGCAAAATTAGGGCAAAAATGCCTAATAACTGACAAAATTTTAATTAAAAATAAACCACTTGAAATTAGCAAAGACCAGCAAAAAATTTACTTTTTACTCAATAAACCAGCTAAAACGGTAACCACAGCCAAAGATGAACACGGACGGCAAACTGTGCTTGATTTAGTTCCGAGAGAAAAAAGACTAGTGCCTGTGGGAAGACTAGACTACAACACTACTGGAGCGCTTTTATTAACTAATGATTATGATCTTGTAAATAAATTAATCCACCCGAAATATCAAATTATTAGAGTTTACCGAGCAAGATTAGACAATCCATTAACCAATGACACATTAAAAAAACTTAATTCTGGTGTAATGGTAAATGGTAAAATATCGTATCAGGAAGTGGTGTTTTCAAACGATAAAAGCTATTTGGTAGCTTTAAATGTTGGTTCGTACCACCATGTTAAAAAAATATTTGAAGCCTTTGGACATAAAGTTATCAATTTAAAAAGAATTGCATTCGCAAATTTAACAATTGAAAAAATGCCTTTAGGAACATACAGACAATTAACTTTAAAAGAAGTTAAAGATTTAAAAAATATAGTTAGAAAGCAAGAAGAGCAATGAAAAAATGATTAAAAAAATCGTTGAATCTTACTGTAGCCCCATTAGTTGCTACAACTTTTTTGCTTACAAGTTGTCAAAGTAGCTTTTATAATCAGCAAAGAATAATTGATGCAGAATTAGTTGAAAATGTACGATCAGAGGTGCAGGTTTTTGACGACAATTATGCACAACTTAAAAACTTTTTAGATACTAATAATAGCGATAATTACAAAAAATATTATCACGATAATTTTAAATATTTATTAAGCATCACTGATATTTGAGATAAGGAAATATTATATAAAAAATCTGAAGATGGAAAAATTGGAATTAATGAGTTTTTTAGAAAAACTGACCAATACACGAGTAACATAGGCTTTTTAGACAATAACAATTTTGTAAAAATTCCTGAATTTGATGAATTTGGAAATAATTTTATTTTCGGCAAGAAAAATAAAAATAATAGTTTAACTATATTTACACATCTTATTTATATGCGTTCAATCAATAACGAAATGGAAGCAATTTTTCGAGATTGAGCTAATGTTATTTTTGCCTTTGGCAGCCAAATTTATGGCTTTAAAAATCTACTAGATGAAAATGAAGGATACCCATTATTTAAAAAAAATAATAATCCCTTTCAATCAAAACAATATTTTTATGGTGAAGTTGTTAAAATCGAAAATGATTTAAAGGTAGAAATTCAAAACCGTTATTTTGATGAAAATAAAAAAGATATTGAATTTGAAACACTAGTTAATTCTGAAGGATCAGGGCAGCACTCCCATGCGGCTATCAACATTTGAAACGAATGATATTCAATGATTGAAGCAAAAAATAAAAATAATAAAATTACTCTTTTAGCAAATTTTATTGCTGAATATGAACAAATTTATGAATCTTTAACAGATCAAAATAAAGCCAAAGATTTATTTCTAAGAATTCAAAAAGATCAATTTATTTTCGATATTAACTTAAAAGAATTAATGAAAAAATTAAAAGCAAAAATTAATGAATCTCAAAAATTTATTTTTAATGATTCATTAATTAAACTTGAATTTAAAAATAAGTTTCTTGGCCCAATAACCAATATGCACGAGGCGATTAAAAGATTAATCACAAGTTATAAATAAGTTTTTAGACTCTTTTTTTAAATCCTTATATGCTTTTTTAAGGATTTTTTTATTGTCTTTATGTGAAATTATTTTTAAAGCCGATTTAAAATCATAATAATTTGCTTCTTTAATTTCTGAAGGTAATATTTTTATTTTCTCATCACTTTTTTGTATTGCTAAAAAATAAATAACTTCTTTATAGTTATTATTCATTTCGACAAAATACACTGTAGTATAGTTAAATTCGTTAAAAACAATAATATCAGTGATACCCACTTCTTCTCTAGTTTCACGTAAAGCAGTTTCAATATCGCTTTCCTCTCCGATTACATGCCCTTTAGGAAATCCATAATTATCATTGATTTGCTTAACCAATAAAACCTTCCACATATCATCAATTTTTTTGAATAAAACTAAGCCACGAGAAAATTCCATGTTAGCCCCCAAAATCTCTTTAAAAATATTTTTTTATATTATAATAACAACTAATATTTAGTTGCAAAAAAATCGGTAAAAAATATTGCCTAACTTTTTTAATTATTTCTATTAAAAAAAACAATTAAATATATAATAGATAAGCATTTATTTAAATTAACGCAAAAGGAGAAAGCATGAGACAAACAACTATCGTAAATCGTGAAAAAGCAAATAAAAAATGATACGTCATCAATGCTGAAGAGCAAGTTCTAGGTCGTTTAGCAGCTTTTGTGGCTACAATTTTAAGGGGTAAAAATAAACCAACTTTTACACCTAATGCTGATATGGGGGACTATGTTATCGTTATTAATGCCGAAAAAGCAATCTTAACAGCTAACAAAGAAAGTGATAAAGTATACTACTCACACTCTGGTTACCCAGGCGGACTAAAAAGTATTACAGCTGCAAAATTAAGAGCTAAAAAACCTACAGCATTAGTTGAAAAAGCAATTCATGGTATGTTACCACACACCAAATTAGGAAACAAACAACGTCGTAATTTATTCGTTGTTGCGGGTCCAGAACACAAATATCAAGCACAAAAACCAGAAAGCATCGAGGTAAGATAAAATATGGCAAATCAATTAGTTGAATATCGTGGCTTAGGACGTCGTAAAAGCTCAACAGCTAGAGTTGTATTACGTCCAGGAAGTGGAAAATTCTTAATCAATGGTAGAGAAGCAAAAGAATACTTAACATCAGATATTTTTATTCAAGATGCTGAACAACCATTTGTATTAACTGGAACTAAAGGTCAATTCAATGTATCTGTTAATGTTCGTGGTGGTGGTTTAAGTGGTCAAGCTGGCGCAATTAGATTAGGAATAGCGAGAGCTTTATTATTAGCTAGTGCAGATTACCGCGCTAAATTAAAACCTGCCGGAATGCTTACACGTGATGCACGTATCAAAGAACGTAAAAAACCTGGTCTTAACGCAGCACGTCGTGCTCGTCAATTCTCTAAACGTTAATTTTTTAAAAAAATACTACAAATTTTCTCATTGTTTTATATAATAGTAAAACAGTGATATGCGAGCGTAGCTCAGCTGGTTAGAGCACACGACTGATAATCGTGAGGTCGATGGTTCAAGTCCATTCGTTCGCACCATTTCGCTAAATGCGATGAGCCGACAATACCTATGGTATTGTTTTTTTATTCGTCTTAATTTATTGAAAAAATCAAAAATTAATAATAAAAAAATAACACAATAATAGAGATATTACTGCATAAAAAAACATTTAAAAAATCTAAATAAAATAATAAAAATTAAAACTTTTTTTAAATTTGCAATATTGATAAATAAAATATTATGCATTAAATAATGTATAATAATATTATGCCGAAAAAATCAACAATAGAAAAGCTTGATATAAACTTATTTAAAAATTTTTTAAAACCAAAAGAAGGCGAAGAAAGCGAAGAATTAATACTATCAAAACCAAAAACAAAAGTTAAATTTATTTATTCAAATCGAGCTAAAACTGAATTTATGGCTAATAAAGACTATGAATTAGCAATATTAATTCAAGGTTCAGCAAGATTAGAAACCAATGAAGGACTAATAATAGATATGAAAGCTGGTGATACATTAAAAATTTCACCCAAAATAAAGCATAAAATATTAATAACTAGTGAGGATGCAATTTGAATTGCCCTACATTATTAAAAATTATTAAGGAGAAATTATGAAACGAAGATTAATTTTATCAACTGTAAGTTGCTCTCTACTTTTTCCATTATCCATTTCTTGTTCAAATAGTACAACTAAATCTGATTTTAGTGTTATATCTGAGAAAATTAAAATTTTAGAAGACAAAATCAATAAAAATAATAATGATAAAGTTGATTTAAGTGAACAAAAGATCAAAATCAATTTATTAAAACAAGAGATAGAGAGCTGAAATAATAAACAACTAAAAACAAATGAAATTAATGCTAAAACAGAAGAATTTAATAGTAAGTTAACCAAAATTAAAAAAGAAGTTAATCAAAAGATTAATGATAGTAAAACCGAATCAGATGATCAAGCTGGCGATGATCAAGGCAATAACAATTTAACCCAAGATAAAATTAGAATTGGTTCTTGAAATATTCTTAATTATGGACCTAAAAATAAATGAGACGATATCAACCAGTTTAAAGCAGTGTCATTAGCTAGAACTATGCACTACAACAAAATGGATGTTGTTGGAATATGTGAAATTAATAAAGGCAGGGTTGATAAATTAAAATATATTATCGATGAATTAAATAGATTAGATTCGCAAGCAAAATGAACTTATGTAGCTACTGATGAGAACAAGGGTGCATATAACCCAGCTTCAAGCGATGCACAAAGTGAAGATGCGGCATTTATCTATAAAAGTTCAAAATTAAAAGTAAAACAATTTAGCGATGGCACTAAAGGACGTTCATACGATAATAAAACATTTGAATCAATATACCAACAACAAAATGGTTATGTGCGTCCTCCTTTTGGGGCATTTTTCGAAACATTGGGTTTAGTTAAAAATGATTTTACTTTAGTTGTTTCACACTTTGACAGCCCAGGTAGTAAAAAATCAGCAAATGAATCTAATGGTATTAGTGGTCAAGGTGCGTTTGAATCGAATGAAGCAGCTAATCTTGACAATTTAATGGAATATTTTGACCTTTTAGATGAAAAAAATGATGATTTATTTTTTATGGGTGACACTAATATCAAAGCTAAAAATGGTAAAGAATTATTCAGAAGAGCTTATGATAAAGGTTACGAAGCGCTTTTTGACGATTCAGACGATGCTAGTCGATCTTCTCTCGGTACAAAAAATTGAGGCAAAAAATCAGAACCATATGACCGCTTCATAGTAAAAACAAATTTAAAAACCTTAAATCCAACAGTTTACGATCTTTATAATTTACCAGACACTGGTTTATTCAAAGACTATAATATTGACTCAAAAGAATCTTGAATATCATATGTGTCGAATAATTTAAAAAAAGAATATAGTACTGATGGTTCTTATCTAGGTAAATTAGTTTCTGACCATTGCCCAATTTATTTTGATTTAGCCCTTAACCCTGATGATCAAAATTAACTAATTTTACCTACACACAGTATTTTTAGATAAGAAAATGCTGTGTTTTTTATATTTTTATTTTTAAGTAATTATATTATAATATGAACTAATGGAACAGTACTCAAGAGGCTGAAGAGGCGGTCCTGCTAAGACTGTAGGGGTGGAAACACCCGCGGAGGTTCAAATCCTCTCTGTTCCGCCATTTTTTTATTACTTTTTTTTAGCTTCTTGAACTATTCCTGATTAAATAAAAAATATTCTTATATAATAATTATTATTAATTTTAAGAGAGAAATTATGAACGAAACAGAACTTTTAAACTACAATGGGTTATCAAGCCAAGAAGCTGATAATTTACAAAAAACTAATGGTAAAAATTTACTAGCAGAAAAGAAGAGAATCAGCCCTTTTATAGCTTTTTTTAAGCAATTTGCAGATCCGATGATTATTTTGCTGTTAATTGGTGCCTCAATAAGCTTAGGACTATGTATTTATGAACATGTAAGTGGTAATAAAAGCACTACAGACTTAATTATTTCATATATTGAACCAGGCATTATTTTGCTTGTTGTTATATTAAATAGTATGATTGGGGCTTATCAAGAAATAAAAAGTGATCAAGCCGTAAGAGCTTTAGCTAAGTTAAACCAAAGCAATACCACAGTTATGCGCGATGGGCAAGTTAAAATTATTCCTTCTTCAGATTTAGTGGTAGGTGATTTAATAATTTTAGCTGCAGGTGATACAATTAATGCTGATTGCAAAATTATTAGCGCACACAATCTAGAAGTTGTGGAAGCATCATTAACCGGTGAAAGTGATGCTGTAATTAAAGAAGCTAACCTTAATGCCATTGATTCAAATATTTATGCCGAAAATAAGCATTTACTTTATTCAGGTACATACGTAACTAAGGGAAAGGCAACCGCCATTGTAATAGCTATTGCAAAAAATACTGCAATGGGCAAAATCAACCAAATGGTGCAACAAAATAAAAAAGGTTTGTCTCCATTGCAAACCAAATTAAATAAATTAAGTAGAATATTTGGTTTTGCTGGAATTATCTTATTATTTTTAAGCTTTATTATTCAAGTTTTATTAAATAATATTTCAACGGGTAAATGAAATAATTATGATGTTTATACAAATGCATTAGTGACAGGTATCTCTCTTGCTGTCGCCGCAATTCCAGAAGGGCTAATTACCTTTACAACTGTTTTATTATCTATTGGTGTATCTAAACTGGCTAAAAATAAAGCTTTAGCTAAAAATTTATTGGCCGTCGAAACTCTAGGCTCAGCAAATGTAATTTGTACAGATAAAACTGGTACACTAACAGAAAACAAAATGACATTAATGGATGCTTATATTAATGATAAAAATATAAAATTATCTTCATTAAAAGCAGATAATAATATCGAATTTTTATCATTGGCTAAGTACCTAACCTTATGCAATGATGCATTTATTAATTATGATTTAAAAACTAATACCTTTGAAGAGATTGGTGATCCAACTGAAACAGGATTATTAAGATTTGCTTATTCATATGGTATAGAAAAAGAAAAAATAACTCAAGATTTTCCTATTTTAGATAATCTTCCTTTTGATAGTGATCGCAAAATGCACTCTGTATTAGTCAATGATAATAATAATTATTTAATGATAACTAAAGGTGCACCAGATCAAGTTTTAGCTAGGTGCAAAAACATTGATTTTGAAACTATTGAAGCAATCAATAATGAATGGGCAGAAAAATGTTATAGAATTTTAGCTGTTGCCAAAAGGACTGTAGCACAGGCAAAGATAACACACAATGATGAAAAAGATTTAGAATTTGTAGGTTTAGTTGCCCTAATGGACCCACCTCGTGCTTCTGTATATGAAAGCATTAATAAAGCTCATAAAGCTGGAATTAAAGTTGTAATGATTACAGGTGATCACATCTCAACTGCAAAAGCTATAGCTAAGGAATTAAACATTTATAGCGAAGGTGATATGTGCGTATCAGGCACTGAATTAGAAAAAATGACTGATGAAGAATTATTTAATAATGTCGAAAAAATTTCAGTTTATGCAAGAGTTAATCCTGCGGACAAATTAAGAATTGTTAAGGCTTGACAAATGCATAATAAAGTTGCAGCTATGACTGGTGATGGCGTTAATGATGCTCCAGCATTAAAAGTTAGTGATATTGGTTGTGCAATGGGCATAACCGGTACAGAAGTTTCAAAACAAGCTTCAGATTTAATTTTAGTTGATGACAATTTTTCTTCGATTGTTGGTGCCGTTGAAAATGGAAGAAAAATATTTGATCGTATTAAAGCCGTTATAATGAACTTATTAGTAAGTTCCATCGCAGAAATTATTGTAATGCTGTTTGGAATGGTGCTATTCTATTTAATTTTTAAAGATAATTACCAAGATGAATTTTTCATTTTTAGTGCTTCGCAACTATTGTGAATTAACTTGGTTTCTCATGGCATACCAGCAATTGCTCTTGGTTTCGTTGTAAATGAAGATAATGTTATGAATCGAAAACCATTTAACAAAAATGAAAGTATCTTCTCGCGCGGAATGGGTTATCACCTGCTTTGACAGTCAATGTTTGCATCACTCTTAACAATGGTGGCATATACAATTGGTGCTTTATCAGCAAAAAACCAAGGACTAGTCGGAAGTGACTTTAGCCATTATGCATCTACGCCGGCATTCATTACTCTTGGAATTTGTTGCGGAATTAACACAATAAACTTATTTAGTGGTAAAAGTATTTTTGCTTCAAGCTTAAAAAAATATTGATTAGTTTATGTTGCTGCGCTTTCATCAGTTACATCAATTTTAATTATTGGATTTGTCCCAGATATTGCGAAATTCTTTAAAATGGGAACAATCTATAATGATAATAATGCAGTTATTACCTCAATAATTTGTGGTTTTGGTGTTACAATAATATGAGAATTTATTAAACTTATAAAATTTATAAAAAATAAAAATATATCTAAAAACATTGTTTCACAATAGTTTTAGTCAATCAAATTTATAATATTTTTAATACAAAAAAGCAGTCACCTGCTTTTTTTATTATTTTAATAACTTCCATCTCATTCAAATTCATAGCCAAAGATTCTAACAGTATCACCAACTTCAATACCTTTTTTAAGCAACTCGTCTCAAACACCTATTGATTTTAATAAATTATTAAATCTTAAAAGGTTATCATAGCTTATCAAAGGAATTCTTTCATATATTTCTTCAACTTTTTTGCCAGATATTTCTCAAAAACCTTCATATAGTTTGACAACTTTAAATTGTTCTTCAAGAATTATTTCAACAACCTTGTCTTCCGCTTCATTTGTAACAACATTTCTATTTTCTTCTATTAGTTGCCATAATGTCGCTTTAACTTCATCCAAATTATCTCTGTTTAAAGCTGAAATTTTTACTAATTTAACTGTAGGATAGACTTTTTTAAATTCTTTTAGATTGTTATCAAAAGCGTCTAAATCGGATTTATTAGCAATAACTAATTGAGCTTTATTTTTCAATAAATCGCTATATTTAGCTAACTCTTCATTAATAGTTTCATAATCTTTAACAGGATCTTTTTCAGGATCGCCAAAATCAATTATATGAGCTATTACACGGCATCTTTCAATATGTTTTAAAAATCTAAATCCTAAGCCCTTGCCGAGCGAAGCACCTTTGATTAAACCAGGTAAATCAGCAACAGTAAATGAATTGTCATAAAATTTAACTAAACCCAATTGTGGTACTAGAGTTGTAAATTCGTATTCAGCAACTTTTGCTTGTGCATTTGAAATAGCGCTTAATAAAGTGCTCTTCCCAGATGATGGTTTGCCCACAACTCCAACATCGGCCATAACTTTTAAAACAATATGCGCTTCATATGTCTCGCCTTTTAAACCGTTTTCACAAATTCTAGGAGCAGTTTTACGTGGTGTTTTAAACTTCGTGTTTCCACGTCCGCCTTTACCACCGGCAGCAACTAAGTATGGAGTATCGGCTTCAACAACGTCAGCAATTATTTTATCACCATTATAAACAACCGTACCAAGTGGAACTTTGACATAGGTATCTTTTCCAGCTGCGCCATAAAGATTTTTATGTCCGCCATTAACTCCATCTTGTGCAGTTATTTTTTTATTCCCATATAGTGAAAGTAGTGTGTTTTTTCCTAAATCACCTACAAAATAGATGTTTCCGCCGTTACCACCGTCTCCACCGTCAGGTCCTCCTCTGTCAACATGTGCTTCTCTTCTAAAAGAAATAATACCGTCTCCACCTTTACCGGCTTGTAAAATTAATTTTATCTCGTCAATAAATCTTGCCATTTTTGCTCCTTAAATTACACTTATTTTACTAAAGTAAATATATTATTCTAATGATATTAAAATAAAATTAACATTTGATAACGTTAATTTTATGATTATTTATTTCATTTTGATAGATAATCTAGGATTGCTAATCCTAATCCGTGTTCTGTTACGGCTTTTGTAACGAATTTCGCTTCGTTTTTAACATAATCTTTGGCATTGTCCATTGCATATGAATAATTAAATGTTTTAAACATAGAGAAATCGTTTTCGCTATCGCCGATAACCATAATATCATCTTTAGTGTTATTATCAAATACGTTTTCAAGCATTCATAAAATTGCTTGCCCTTTTGAAGTTTGTTTAGGGATAATTTCAATATTCATATGAGTTTTAATTACTTGGCAATCAAGCTTTTCTAACTCAGTCATTAACTCATCTACGTTTGAAGAATTTTCAAAGTAAACTTCCATTTTTGAGATTGGCAATAAATCTTTCTGCCCTGTATATAGCTCAAATTGGTCAAAATTTTCATATTTAAAATAAATTCTATTTAAAAACTCCATATCTTCTTCTTTAAAAACATAAAAGATATCTGAACTCCATGCCGCAGAAGAAACATTATATTTTTTAAATAGCTCAAAAATAATTTTAACAATTTTTGGTTCAATGAAAACTTCATGAATATATTTAAATTTTTTGGTTGAGTAAATTTGCGCACCTGAAGAACCAATGATAAATTCCGCATTTGTTAATTTGGCTAATTTTATCATTTTCGGACAAATTGGGTTCCCGGTTGCAATATTAAAACTCAAATCATTACCCTTAATAATGCTTAAATTGGAGTTTGAAACATAATTATCGCGGCTATAAATTGTACCGTCGACATCACTAAATATAACTGGTTTACGTCTCATTTTTACCTCCTTTAAAAAGTCCCATAATATTTTAGATTAAAAGAGTAAAAATTCTAGCAATTAATTTATTTTTTATGAAAAAAATAAATAACCACACTGGCGCGTGATTATATTTAATTAAAATTAGCTAAATTTTAATTTTAGTTCATCCATAATTTTGACTAGCTCTTTGCGGTTATTAGTGTCAAAAACGCTGTGTCCAGCTCTTCTTGTGATTTTTAAATTGCAGTTTTTTAACTTTTTCGATAGTAAATAAGCACCTTCTGGTAAAGTTACCCAATCATATTCTCCGTGCACAATAAATGTTGGAATTTCTTCATAAGCTTTAGAATTATCCAAAATGTAATTTTCAGGCATAAATGAATCATTAAAGAAAAAGTGATTTTCGATTAAAGCAATTTCAAAATATTTTTGTTTATCTTCACTTTCTTTTGGATAAGTATATTTTTTAACTGATGCAGAAGCCGATTCAAAGTATGCTCATTCTAAAAGGGCTTTTTCACGGATTTTCGGATCTCCACAATGCATTAATTCATGGTAGGCATGCACCATATTATGTCTTTTACTTGGTTCGATAACATTTTGGTAGCGCTCAAATTCGAATGGCTTATAAAATGATGCACCCTGTTGATATAATCAATCAATATCAATTTTTCTTGTTAAAAAAACGCCTCTAAGCACCATTGTTAAAATATTTTGAGGGTATTTAATGGCATAAAGTAAACTAAGAGTGCTACCTCATGAACCGCCGAAAAGAATTCATTTATCAATATTTAATGTTTTACGAACAAGCTCAAGATCTTCAACTAAATGCTGACTTGTATTATTAACCAGTGACATTTGGGGCACAGTTTTACCACATCCTCTTTGATCTAAAGTAACTATTTTATAGTATTTTGGGTCAAAAAAGCAATGTGCATATTTTGATGTTCCACCCCCTGGTCCACCGTGAATAAATATAACCGGAATGCCATCAGGATTACCGAATAATTCAACATGAAGCTCATAAATATTGTCACTAGTTTTTATTTTTTTAACTTCATAAGGTTTTATAAGAGGGTATAAATATTTAATTTTTTTAGGCTTCATTAGTTTCCTTTAACATTAAAAATAACTCATCAAGTTGACTTTTATCAACTGAACTTGGTGCATCGGTAAAAATATCTTGATTTTTAGCATTCTTTGGAAAGGCAATAACATCACGAATAGATTTTTCCTTCGCTAAAATCATAATAATTCTATCAAGACCTAAACCGATTCCGCAATGCGGAGGGACCCCATATTCTAAAGCCTTAATAAACCAACCGAAACGTGATTGTATTTGATCTTCGCTTAAGCCGACTAAATCAAACATCTTCTTTTGAGTTTTTGGATCATAAATTCTAGCTGAACCCGATCCCAATTCAAAACCATTTAAGACTAAGTCGTAGCTTCTTGCTCTAACTTGCGATAGGTCTAATTTATCCAATTCATCTATTTCATGGTCGAATTGGGTAAATGGGTGGTGGGCAGCATCTCAACGATTCTCTTCCTCATTGTATTCGAACATTGGTCAATTAACAATTCATGAAAAGTTAAATTCATTATCATCGGAATAATGATATATTTCATTTAAAGTTACCCGTAGAGCACCTAATGCCTTAGTTGCTTTATCAAAATCGTGTGCAACAATAAAGTATGATCCATCTTTGCTTCCTAATTCTTTATATAAATTAGCAACTGCTTCTGGTACTTTATTAGCAAAGTTTGTTGTTCCCAAAACGCCTTTATCATACGTAAAATAGAATAAAATGTTAGCTGAATTTTTGGTTGCTATTTCTTCTAAAACTTTAAATTCTTTTTTACTAATTATTGTATCCACATGTAATAAACGCTTAGCTTTAGCATTTTTAATGATATTAAAGTCTGTATCATTGCAAAAATAATCAATATCTTGAATTTTATAACCAAAGCGCAAATCCGGTTTATCTGACCCATAATCGCGTAAAGCATCAAAATAATTAACACGTTTGAATGGTATTTGAATTTCATGGCCTAGTTCATGCATTGCATATTTAAATAATTTTTCAATATAAGCTTGAAAATCTTCAACATTTTGATAAGCACATTCAATGTCTAACTGCGTAAATTCAGGTTGTCTATCTTTTCTGCTATCTTCATCTCTAAAACAACGAGCAAATTGATAATACTTTTCAAAGCCTGAAATCATCAATAATTGTTTAAACAGTTGTGGGCTTTGAGGCAAAGCTCAGAATTCATTAGCTTTTCTAGTCGGTACCAAAAAGTCTCTTGCTCCCTCTGGTGTACTTTTAGCTAGCATAGGAGTTTCAATGTCTAAAAAGCCATTTTGATGCATAAATTGACGGACAGCAAACATAAATTTATCTTTCAAAATAATATTTTTTTGCATTTTTGGGCGTCTTAAATCTAAGAAACGATACTTCATTCTTAGTTCTTCCTTGACGTCAATATCATCACGGATTGCAAACGGCAATTCATCTTGGCTTGGTGAAAAAAGTTTTCAATTATCAACTAAAACCTCAACTTCTCCCGTTTCAATATTTGCATTTTTTTGTTTTCTTTCAGAAACTATACCGCTAACTTCGATGACACTTTCTTTTGAAATATGGACATCTTCATGAAAAACGCATTGAATAATTCCATATCTATCCCTGAGATCAATAAAAGTTAGTTCCCCAAAACGACGTTTATTAGCCACAAAGCCAGATAATGTTACTTTTTGACCAACATTACTTATTCTCAATTCATTGTTATTAATTGTTTTTGAATGCATATCTAATCCTTAAAATACATAAAATTTATATATATAATTGTATATCAATATGAAATTATTGATTTAAGTAAATATAAATAAAAATTAAATGCTTTAGATTTTTATAAGTTAAGCCTATTACATTTTCTTTTTTATTCTAAATCATAATATATTTTTTAAATTTTAATGTTCCTAAAAATACAGTAGCACAGTGCTTTAAGAAAATTAATAATTAAAAGAAAAAAATATCTAATTTAAAACAGTACTGTTAAAAAGCTATAAAAAAATAGAACTTTTTTGGCAAAATGTAATTGAGACATTTTTTATTATATTTAAATATGATAGTAAATATTCGACATCTACAAACCAAAAGTTTTAATGATTTTATAAAACCACTCTCTAAATAAAATTGGTAGAAACCAATACTTCGTTTTTTATTTATTCAATCAGCTAATATAAATAATATAATTAATATAGTATCGATACTAAATATATTTATTATTATTTTTTATTTTGCTAAAATAGTCTTATATTACGCTAACATAACTATTGTTATGAATGGATAGGTTGCGACTGAAAGATCGCACTTTGGTTGGTTTTAGCGCTAAAATTAATTAATTTTTAACGAAAGGAAAATTACAAATGGCAAAATTAGATTTTAACCGTAATAAAGATCACGTTAACATTGGTACCATCGGACACGTTGACCATGGTAAAACTACTTTAACCGCTGCTATTGCAACTGTTTTATCTAAAAAAGGTTTAGCTGAAGCTCGTGACTACGCATCTATCGATGCTGCACCAGAAGAAAAAGCACGTGGAATTACAATTAACACAGCTCACATCGAATATGAAACAGAACCTCGTCACTATGCACACGTTGACTGTCCTGGTCACGCCGACTACATCAAAAATATGATTACCGGTGCTGCTCAAATGGATGGTGCAATCTTAGTTGTTGCTGCAACAGATGGTCCTATGCCTCAAACTCGTGAACACATCTTACTTGCAAAACAAGTTGGTGTTCCTCGTATGGTAGTATTTTTAAACAAATGCGATATGATTCCAGAATCAGACCAAGAAATGGTTGACTTAGTTGAAATGGACGTTCGTGAATTGCTTTCTAAATATGGATTTGACGGAGATAACACTCCAATTATTCGTGGTTCAGCTTTAGAAGCTCTTAAAGGCTCAGCTCAAGGTGAAAAATACATCGAAGAATTAATGGCTGCAGTTGACTCATGAATCGAAACTCCAGTTAAAGAATTTGACAAACCATTCTTAATGGCTGTTGAAGACGTTTTCACAATCACAGGACGTGGAACAGTTGCTACAGGTCGTGTTGAACGTGGAAGATTAAACCTTAACGAAGAAGTTGAAATTATTGGTTTTAAACCAACTAAAAAAACTGTTGTTACAGGTATGGAAATGTTCCGTAAAAACCTTAAGGAAGTTCAAGCTGGTGACAACGCTGGTTTACTTCTTAGAGGTATTGACCGAACATCAATCGAAAGAGGACAAGTTCTTGCAAAACCAGGATCAATCGTTCCTCACACAGAATTCACTGCTCAAATTTATGTATTAACTAAAGATGAAGGTGGACGTCACACACCATTTTTCAAAAACTACAAACCTCAATTCTACTTCCGTACAACAGACGTAACAGGTGGTGTTGAATTTGAAGCTGGCCGTGAAATGGTTACACCAGGCGAAAACGTTGAATTAACCGTTAAATTAATTGCTCCTATCGCAGTTGAAAACGGAACAAAATTCTCAATCCGTGAAGGTGGACACACAGTAGGTTACGGTAACGTTACAAAAATTATTAAATAATTTAAATAATAAAAAGATAAGGGTAGCCTTGTCTTTTTATTATTTTGTTCCCGTTTTTCCTTTGTTATAGTCGAAAAGGGAACAAAATCGTTTAAAAAATTTTATATATTAATGTAAAATAATATTATGCACTCTAATAAATTTAAATTCATTATTCCGCACGGAGAATCGCTGAAAAATGTTGCCAAAGAAATTCTTAAAAATACACAAAAAACTAAAGTTTTACTTTTAAATGGTGAATTGGGAAATGGTAAAACTGCTTTAGTAAAAGAAATTGCAAAGCAGATTGGAATAGAAGAAAAAATTACCTCTCCATCGTTTAATTATATAAAGGTTTATGATGGTCTTGTTCACATCGACGCGTATAATTTAACTGGAAATTTGGATGAATTTGAAGATTATTTTGAAGATAATATCATAGCTATTGAATGAGCCAATTTATTAGATATTAGATATAATAAATATATAAAAATAGATATTGTTATGGATGAAGAAAATAATCATATTTTCAATTTGGAGGTAGTTGAATAATGATTTTAGTTTTAGATACGGCAGTAGATGATTTTGCTCTTGCTCTTTTAGATAATAATTATAAGTTGATAGACAAAATTATTCTTAAGGGTTATCCAAAAAAAGTTGATTTAATACCTCAATATGTCAAACAGATTTGTTCCCAAAATGGCCTAACCATAGGAAAAATAGATACATTCATCACTAATTTAGGGCCAGGGTATTTTACCGGAGTAAGAATTTCATTGGTTTATTTAAGAACAATCGCTTTAGTTAGCCACGCCACAATAAAAACCTATTCAACTATGCAAATAATTAGACAACAAAATCCAAAAAAAGACTTTTTTATAACTAATGCGATGGGTAATAAATATTACTTTTATGCTAATGATAAATCAAATTTTGATATTAAAAATATTGTAATCAAAGAGGGCATATTTGAAAATTATGATTCAATAAATTATGATGATTTTTTTAATAATTTTAAAGATTATGTCTATAACTTTAAAAATTATGAAAATTTGCATGAAATTGAACCATACTACATAAAACTACCACAAATAGGATCAAAAAAATAATGTTAATTTTAGGTATTGAAACTAGTCATGACGATACATCTATCGCTTTATTAGAAGATGGAAAAGTATTGCACCAAGAAACAATTAGTCAAATCGATATTTTTGCTGCTTTTGGTGGCACGATTCCCGAATTATCCTCAAGGGAGCATGTTAAAAACATCAATTTAATTCAGCAAATCTTTTTAAATAAATTTGATTTATCCAAAATTGATTATATCGCGTACACAGAAAAACCGGGTTTGATAGGAACTTTACAAATTGGTTTTTTATTTGCTCATGCTTTATCTTTGGTTTTGAATAAACCATTAATTCCTATTAATCATTTGCACGGACATTTTTTCTCAGCAGCAATTGATAATGAAATTAAATTCCCTGCACTATGTTTATTAGTTTCAGGAGGTCATACTCAGATACTATTAATCCAAAACCCCTATGATATAGAAGTTTTGGGCGAAACATTAGATGACGCAGTCGGCGAATGTTTTGATAAAGTTTCATCAAGACTTAACTTAGGTTTCCCAGGTGGACCTAAAATTGATAAACTTTATCGAAGCTATCATGGCGAATTTATTAAGTTAACTGAACCACACACAGAAAATAAATATGATTTTTCATTTTCTGGATTAAAAAGTCAAGTTCTAAACTTATATAATAATTCCATAGCAAGAAAAAATAAAATTGATGAGGTTACACTAGCTTGTTCGTTTCAAGAACTTGCGGTATCATATTTAATAAATAAAATCAAATTAGCAACTGAAGATTTTCAATTCGAAACCTTAGTATTAGCAGGTGGTGTAAGTGCTAATACAGAGCTAAGAAAGAGATTTTTAAAACTTAGCCCCAAGGCAATTATTCCTGATTTAAAATACGCAACCGATAACGGAGCAATGATAGCGATGTGTGCATATCAACAACTAAAATGAAAAGGCATTAATGAATAAAAAAAGGCTAGCTACAGCATTTTTGGTAACATTACAACTACCATTAATTACATTTTCGTGTGAATATAAAAACCATCAAGAATTAGAAAAAGAAAAACCTAAAAAGATTGATACTAAAAAAGATCAGATTAAAAAAGAGATAGACAAATTAGATTTTATTGATCATAAAAATAAACATTTACAAATCAAGATTAATAAAAAAAGGGAATTAAAAATCAATCAAGCCACTGAGGTTCAAATTAGTAGAACAATTGATGGTGATACATTTGAAATTATTAATCCTAAAAAAGATGGAACAACAAGAATACGCTTTTCAGGTGTTGACACTCCAGAAAAATATAACCCTAAAACCAAAGAATTAACTAAAGGCGTACAATATGAATATGCCTTAAAAGCAAGTAATTACACTGAAAACTTCGTTCGAAGTAAAAAAATCACAAATATTTATATTGTTCCACAAAAAACTAGTTCAAGCCCAATTGGTGGCGAAGATATTTATGATCATTATGGCAGGGTGGTTGCTATAATTTACGGCTTAGACAAAGACAATAAAGTGATAAATCTAAATTATGAATTAGTTAAAAATGGTTTTGCTCTTAAAAAATATATTTCACTTAACCCATATAATCGCTTTTATACCACAAACAAAGATTATTATTATTTATTAGAATATGGCCAAAAACAAGCTAAAAATAATAAAGTAGGTATTTGAGAACATGAAAAATTATTAACACAAATATACCCAAAAAATTAATAAAACTTAACGTATAATATTTCATTTTTTATTTTTTATAATTAAAAAAACTATTATAATAATATGGCTATCGCAAACGTAATTTAATGGCAAAATTCTAGCTTGCCATGCTAGTAATGGGGGTTCGATTCCCCTCGTTTGCTCCATATGTTAAATCGCCACACCATTATGGTGTTTTTTATTTTTATATAGTTTAAAAAAAATAAAAAAATATTTGTATTTTTAAATTTTATATTATAATAAATAAGCAATTTTATAGATGCCGATTTAGCTCAGCGGTAGAGCAGCTGGCTGTTAACCAGTTGGTCGCAGGTTCGATCCCCGCAATCGGCGCCATTTATAAGGTCTGTTGGTGAAGCGGTTAACACACATGGTTTTCATCCATGCATACACGGGTTCGATTCCCGTACAGACTGCCATTGGAGAATTAGCTCAGCTGGGAGAGCGTCGCCCTTACAAGGCGGATGTCGTGGGTTCGAACCCCTCATTCTCCACCATTTACTAGCATCGCTAGTTTTTTTTATTCTTTTTTTTATTTATAAATAATTAATAATAATTATTTTATTTAGTTTGTTTTTTATCTTAATTTTCTATTTTTTTGTTAATGTTTAAATATAATATAATCATAAAAGTTTGAAAAGAGGAGTAAAAAATGACTAAAAGATTAACTATTTCTAAAATTGATGCAAAATTGCTTGATGGGGCAAGCATTACAACACAATACGTCAATAGCAAAAATCTTTCAATGATTTTGCTAGAATTGATCAGAGTAAGAACTTCACAAATTAATAAATGCGCTTATTGTTTAGATATCCACACTAAGTTAGCAATTGAAGCAGGAGAAACTGAAAGAAGAATTTTTTCTTTACCAGCATGAGAATTATCGCCATTATTTAGTTCAAAAGAAAAAGCAGTTTTACAAATGACAGAAGAAATTGCTAAAGTTCACGAAAATGGCGTAACTGACCAAACATATGATGAATTAACAAAACATTTTACAAACGAAGAAATTGCCGTTCTTGTTACTGCAGCTATTAATATTAATATGTGAAATCGTTTTATGTTATTTTCTAAAGTTGAACACAAAAATTAAAGTGGTTAAACCACTTTTTTTATTAAAAAAATTAAGGCTTTGCCTTAATTAATTAAGTCTTCTTCATCGTCTGGATTTATCACGAAATCATTCGGTTCATTGTTTTGTTCGATTTTTCCGCTTGCTTGGTTATTTTCAATATTAGCTTTAGCTTGTTGTTCTTTTTCTTTTTTCTCTTGCACAATTTCAACTATTAACGAAATAATAAAATAAATAACGGCTGCAATTGAACCAACAACTAAAAATACATCAGCAAAATTAAATGTACCAATATTTTGCCCCTTTAATTTTTCTAATCAGGGTACTCATAGAATATCTTTAACATTACCTTTAAAGAAAAACCTGTCAAACATATTACCCGCAACACCAGAGTTGATAATTGCCACAAAAATTATTACTAATCAGTTTTCGCTTATTAAAGGCACAAATATAAACAATAAAAATAAAATCACTGAGACGATTTGAACACCAACAATAACTGCTGTTGTTTTTTTTGATATTATTGTGACACCATAGTGAGCAAGAGACCTAAAACCAATTATATTTAAATCGATTATATCGGTTGAAATATTTTGGGCAAAATCGCCACCATTAGTGTAAGGGTTACCGGTCGAATGATTAAAAATTAAATTTTTTGTAACTTGATCTAATATTAATAAGACAGCAAAAATAGAAAAGTAAACTAAATAATTAATAAGAATTTTTTTAGGGTTTTCTTTGCACCTTGTCGCAATACCCTTGCTAAAGCTAGTGAATTTTTGGGCTACATTAGTTCAAAAATCATTTCATTTTTGCTTGAAGGTTTTATCACCAGGTTTGAATTCTTTACTTGCCATCATTTTCCTTAATTATGCTGTAGCATAGCAAACATAGGTTGTCCTTAATTTGATCCACATAATAATGATTTCAACATCTTACACACTTTTGCGATTCAAAGACTTCTGCCTTAGTTTCCGAGCCAAATTCAACTTGTCCAACCATTAGAAGAACTCTTAAATCAAGTGATTTAATAAAATCGCTATTTGTATTAATAGTTAATTTAAGCTCATTACTACGTTTGATTTGGCCAGATTGAATAAACTTTTCAATTAGCAAGTTAACTTCATCTCTTAATGAGAAAAATTCTTGTCATTTATCAACAATCTCATGATCATATGGCTTAATTTCATCCATATTTTCAAGATGAACCGAATCAACTTTATTATTAAAGTTTGCATTCTGATATGCATCTTCTGCAGTAGTCGGTAAAATCGGTGCAATAGCTTTAATTAAAAAGCTTGCTATTTCATAAAAATTCAATTGAGTCATCAGCCTTTTTGTTGAATTTGATTTTTCAATATATAAAATATCCTTAGTTATATTTAAGTAAAAACTTGAAAGATCTACAACATAGTTATTAATTATTTTAACCACATTCATAAATTTATATTCATCATAAGCTTCTTTGACTTCAGCTTTTATTTTTTCTAATTCTTCTTTAATATAGGCATGAACACCAACTCTTTTAAGTGAGGGATCATAAGAATAATCATATAAATTAGCTAAAAGGAATCTAATTGTGTTACGTAATTTTCTATAAAGATTTGATGATTGCATCAAAATGTCTTCGCTGATAGTTACATCATTAGTGTAATCTCCATTTGCCACTCATAATCTCAAAATATCAGCACCATGTTTTTGAATGACTTTAAGCGGATCAACGGTATTTCCTTTTGACTTAGACATTTTTTCGCCTTTACCGTCTAAAACAAAGCCGTGGCTTAAAATCATTTTATATGGGGCTTCACTAGAATAAGCTATGCTGTTGATAACCGAAGAGTTAAATCAGCCTCTGTATTGGTCACTACCTTCTAAATAAAGATCAAAAGGTGTACTGTGCTCTAACATTTCAGCAATGCTAATAAACGAACTACCTGAGTCAAATCATACGTCCATTATATCTTTTTCACGTGTGTAGCCCTTGTTTCGGTATTCTTCGGGAAGCAACATATCTGTATCATATTCCCATCAAACATCCGCGCCATTTTCTTCAACTAATTTAATTACATAATCAAAAATATCTTCTTTGATGACTGCTTTTTGATTTTCATCATAGAAAATAATAATTGGTACACCTCATGTTCTTTGACGACTAATTGTTCAATCGCGACGTTCTCCAATCATTCCAATCAAACGCTTTTTAGCTCATTCTGGATAGGTTGTAATTTTTTCTAAGGCTGTAATAATTTGTAATTTGATTTGTTCAATTGAAACAAATCATTGTGGAGTTCCTCTAAATAAAATTGGTTTATTAGTTCTTCAATCATGTGGATATGAGTGGCTTAATTCAGTTGCATAAACTAATAATTTTAGATTTTTAAGCTCTTCAATAATTAGCGAGTTGGCTTTTTCATAAAATTGACCAGCATATTTACGACCTTCGTCATTAATAACACCATCGTCACCAACATGCATAATATTAACTAAGTTGTTTTTATTTCCAATCATGAAGTCATCTTCACCGAAAAGAGGGGCAATATGAACTAAACCGCTTCCGCTTTCTAAATTAACATGGTGTCCAAAAACAACTGGACATTCATTATGGTTTAAAGGTGAAATATAAGTCATTCCTTTAAGCTCAAGAGCAGAGATTTTAGTTATTACATTAAGATTCTCGACACCAAAAACTTGTGACATTTTTGTTGATAATTCCTCAGCTATAATGTATTTTTGGTCATTTATTTCAACTAAAATGTAGGCAATATTTTCACCCACGGCAACACCAGCATTAGCTAATAATGTTCATGGAGTAGTTGTTCAAATAATTAATTTATCTCCAGGATTAATTTTGCTGTGATTTTGATTATTTTTAATTTCGAAAGCAACATAAATCGAAGGGCTAATAACATCATGATAAACAACTTCGGCTTCAGCTAATGCCGACTGTGAAGATGGAGATCAATAAACGGGCTTAAGGCCTTTATAAACTAAACCAGAAAGCACCATTTTTTTAAATAATTTGAGTTGGTTAGCAACATAGTTGGGATCAAGTGTGATGTATTTTTGTTCTAAGTCGCTAAGTAATTGTAATTGTTCAAATTGTGATTTTTGAGATTCAACTTGTTTTAAAGCATATTCCTTAGCTTTTTTACGAAGCTCTAGAGGTGGTAATGATTTGTGACTTAAATGTGCCTCTTGGAGCATTTTATGTTCAATTGGAAGCCCATGAGTATCTCACCCTGGAATAAAAGGAGCATAAAAACCATTCATTGATTTGTAACGAATAATAAAGTCTTTTAGAATTTTATTTAATGCATGTCCTATATGGATGGCACCATTTGCGTAAGGTGGGCCATCATGCAAAATAAATGATGGATTATTTTTGTTTTTTTCTAAAACCCTAGTATACAGCTTATTTTCGTGTCACTTTTTTCTATATTCTGGTTCTTTAGTTGATAAATTAGCCCTCATATCAAATGTTGTTTGGGGCATATTTAAAGTATCTTTATAATTATTTTCACTCATATTAACTCCTTTTTATTTTTTTAGTGCTTTTAATAAATTCATCAAACAGCGGATTTGATGAAAGTACCCGAGTAGAAAACTCTGGGTGATATTGAACCCCCACGTAAAAAGGATGATTTTTAAGTTCGCAAATTTCTGCATTGTCAGTTTCAGGGTGTCTACCACTGAAACTGAATTCATCATCTTGTAATTTCTCTCTATATTCCACAGCAACTTCATAACGATGACGATGGCGAGCTTTAAAAATATCATTACCATATATTTTTGCAGCTAGTGAGTTTGGTTTAGCTTGCACAGAATCTGAACCAAGTCTAAGAGTGCCACCTATAGGCATTTTGTCTCCATTTTCATAGAAAGGTTTTAAAATGAAAGTTTGTTTTTGTTTATTATTTTCAAATTCTTTACTAGTAGCATTTAAAATCCCTTTTTTGCGCGCATGAGCAATAGTCATAGCTTGAAAACCTAGACATATTCCCAAGGTTGGAATTTTTTTATCTCTAGTGTAATTAGCAATAAATACTTTTTGTTCGAAAGCTCGATAACCAAAACCAGGTAAAATTACAACTCCATCATATTGCTTCATGATTTCATCAACATTACTTTGATTAATTGCATCAGCATCCATCATGGTATATTTAAGTTCAGTATTTTGATGTGTTGCTGAAATTTTTAAACTACTTACAATTGATAAATAGGCATCTTCTAATGCTGTATATTTACCGACTAATAATAAATTTGTATGCGATTTTTTTGGCTCCATGACTTTAGAAACATAGTTAGCTCACTGATTATTAGCTTCATTATTAATTGGTTTTTTGATGCCAAAATGGCTGTAGATAAGCTTTAAAATGTGTTGCTCATGTAAGAATAAAGGTATTTGATAAATATTTGCTATATCTGGAATATTAATAACAGCTTCCTCTTTAAGGAAGGCACTTTCTGCCATTTTCTTAATAATAGAATTATTAACTGGTCCTTGTGAACGAAGTAGCAATAAATTAGGATTAATTCCGAATGAACGCAATGTTGCAATCGAAGCTTGTGATGGTTTAGATTTATATTCTCCTGATGAGTTTAAAAACGGAACAAAAGATAAGTGAGCAAAAAATGTTTGTTTAGGGTTCATCATCTTAAATTTAGACATAGCGTAAATATATGGACTACTTTCAATATCACCAACAGTTCCACCTATTTCGATCAGAATAAAATCTGTTTTATATTTTTTAGCTAAGCTAAGTAAAATGTTATTTATTTCATCAACGACGTGCGGCACAATTTGAACAGTTTTACCACCATAAATTCCTTGTCGTTCTTTCTCAAAAATTTTTGAATAAATTTTTCCTGAAGTGAAGTTGCTTTCTTTGGTAAGTTCAACATCAATGAATCTTTCATAGTGGCCTAAATCAAGGTCAGTTTCGCCTCCATCACTAGTCACATATACTTCACCATGTTCAATAGGCGACATAACTCCAGGATCAATATTTAAATATGGGTCAAATTTAACAACAAAAACGCTGTGGCCTTGTGCTTTTAGTAGATTTCCAATGCTTGCGTTGGTAACGCCTTTGCCAAGCCCAGATAGAACTCCTCCAGTTGTAATGATATATTTAGTCATAATACCTCCATTAATACAATATTTTATATTAATATTTAAATAAAAAATTAAATATATATTGTTTTATTAAGAGAATAACGATTATAAAAAAATTATTTTTATATTTGGCTAAAAATACAATAGCACAGCAATTTTAGTAAAATATAAAATGATAAATTTATTATTTAAAAATATGAAGCAACTTTTAGTATAATATAATAATAAAATAATTTAAGATAGCTTTTTGGAGGTAAAATGACTAAAATAGTTAATAAAATTATTAAATCACAGATAGGTATAGATGCCTTATTAGCTAGCCAATTGACATCATTATCTTCTCAATTCGCTAGCGATATTATTATTTCATTACCGAAATTAGGAAAATCAGGTGATTTAAAATCTTTAATTAATTTAATGTCATTAAACATTAGATTACATGATGAAATTGAAATTAAATTCGTAGGAAGTGATGCGGAAAAAGCTGCAAATTTAATTGTAGAATTTTTAGAAAACGAAAAAATTTGCTAGTTTAAAAAAGAGATGAGCATAAATAAATATTTGGTTAAAAAAATTATTCTCACAATCTTATCGATACTTATAAGTATCGTTTTTGCTTATATCGCAGTAAATTTATTTTTAAGTAGCGAAAAACCCTTATTTATAGGTTTTTTAGACTTTTTTAAAAATATTTTTCGTGGTTTTGGTCCTATAAATAATATTCAGTTGCAAACTTCATTTAATAATTCAATAGAACTATTTTGAAATTACTATGCTGTTTCATTTGGTTTTTTACTTGTTTCATTTATTATTGCTTTATTTTTAGGATTTATTTTCGGATGTATTAGTGCTTATAAAAACAATACAAATATTGATAGTTTTTTTTCAATAATAATTTTTGCTTTAGCCGCAATACCGACCTTTATAATTGCGCCAATTCTTTTAGTTATTGCAGAAATAAACGATATACCAATTATGCCTGTAACTATTTCAGAATATGGATTTGGTTTTTTTATTCTCTCATACACCTTTCCTGTTTTACTTCTTTCACTAACTGGATTAGCTTTTATGGCTATTGTTGTAAAAAAAGCAACATTAATAATTTTGTCTTCTGATTATATTTTAATTATGAAGGCATCAGGTCTTTCGTCTAAAAGCATCTTTTTTAAAGGTGTTTTGAAAAATCTAATAGCAGAAATCAGTTTATATTTAATGCCTCTTTTATTGCTTTTGGATAGTTATTCATTAATTATAGAAAGAATATTCCAAATACCAGGCCAATCCATAATTTTACTTTCTCTTTTTAAAATTAAAGAAATCAATACCATAATGTGTTTGATGTTTTTTAAGATTATAATTTTCTTTTCTTTAAACTTTTTTGCTGAATTAACTTATGATTTCATAAGAGTCGATATAACTAAAATGTATTTTAGCAGGATTGTTTTGCATTATAAAAAGAAAAAATTTTTCAAAAAGGGGGTATTAAATGCATAATTTTTCAAATCGTCATCACCCTCATTTACCTCAAAATAATAATAAAGATAAATTCCACAAAAGCCTTTTTCATTTAACTACTCATGAACATAATTCAAATAATTTTGCTTTCCAAAAAAGTACCTTTAAGCTTTTTTTTAATCGTTTTAGCAATAATAAAATCGCGATTATTGCAGTAATTATTTCGTTTTTATTATCACTATTTTTAATATTATCGGCCATTTTTTATAGACAGCCTTACAACGAAAGTGTACAAAATAGCTTCTTATTTTATAACTTGCCTAATGCTAGCAATCCACAAACATTCCAAAAATTCAATTATAATGATCCAATGATTAATTTTATTGTTGAACACCATAAAATCAATAACGATATCATAAAATCTTTGGTTCAAAGCAATGATCAAATTTTAATAACATATGATCCATATGCCCTTATTTACAGTGTTTTTGGGAAAAAAGTTTATTATGTTTTTGGCACCGATGCAAATGGATTTGATTTATTTTCTTTATTCATCAATTCACTTGGTTTTTCAATTCTAATCACCATAATAGCTGGTCTAATTCAACTTTTCATAGGCGCAATATTAGGAACCTATTTAGGTTATTTTGCACTAAAAAATATTTCTAAACTAAGTTCATACTTATTTAACACTGTGGCTATAATTCCATATTTAATCTTAGCATTTTTAATCTTTAATTACACTGGTTATTCGCATGTAAATGCTATTTTGATTTTAGGATTGCTTGGTACAATATCGGTTTTTTATTCAGCTTTTGCTTATAGCAATGAACTTAAAAACAAAGAATTTATTAGCTCATATATTGTTAGTGGTTTATCAAACAATAGAATTATTTGAAAAATAATAATGCCTCAAATCTTATTTAAATTATTAAGCGTTTTAACAGATAATATTGCCTTAATGTTATTGACTTTAGCAGCCTTAGCATTTTTCAATATAGAAAATATTATTAAATATGCTAACATAGGAAATGTTTTTAAAAATGTCCTTGATCAATTAGATAATGTAGTCTATACAGTTTTTGTTATCTCCCTAACATCTCTTTATATTGTTTTATTAAAGATTATTGGATTAAATTTATACGTTGCTTCTATCCCTGTTTTTGGTCGAAAGGCTGGTAATTAAAATGAAAAAGAGAATACTAATTTTAACCCCATTAATTGCCTTGCCCTTTAGCTCAATTTCATGTTTTAATGTGCGAGCAAAAGCTGATGCATCACATTATATTATTCAATATAATGACGTGAATGATTTAGAAGACGGCGGAATAATAAATAGAGTAAAGCGTGTCGAAAAGCACTATGAATCAGCACTTTTTGCACCATTGATTAGATGAAAATATCACGGTAAGGCTAGATATGATTATGTAAATAATGAATATTATCGTGTGACATTAAAGTCATTAGAGTTTGCTTTAGCTAAAGAAGTTATTTTAGATGTTAATGGCACAACAATTTCATTTACTAAGGACGAAATCGATCAGAAATTAAGAAAAAAAGCCAATCAAAACGGAATAGTTAATGCTTATTCTGATGATAAAAATAATATTAATAGTGAAAATTTCTTTTCTTCACTAGCAAAGGCTAAAAAAATTACTTTTGTATTAAAAGATAACTTATATTTTGTAGATAATAACGGCAACAAAACTAGTTATAGAGTAGATGCCAAAAGCTTTTGAAATTCACTTAATTACGAAGATAATTTTGAAAAAGTCAAAAAATTACATAAAGAACTATCTATAAACATACCAAAAGAAGTAGATTTTAAGGAAAATAAAATAACATTTTTAACTAATGAATCATTAGAAAATTTTATTTTGAATGAATTACCAAATAATCTTGTATACAGTGCTTTTGGACACAAGAATATTAAAAATAAAAATATTAACAATTTACTTTTTGCAGGTCCATTTATCTTAAAGGAAAATAAACCAAACATCCAAAAATTCATAAAAAATGAAGAATACAAAGCTTCAAACAACGGAATTAATAAAATAAGTATTAAATTTAATCCACTTCCAATTGACAGCCAAACTTTTCGATTGCAACTATTTAATGGTTTCAGGCAAAATTTAATTTCACAAGCGCCATATAATGAATTTAATTCTAAACAACAAAAAGAAATATCTCAGCTTTTTAAATTATATGGATTGACATTTTCAATACCAAATTCAACCAATACAAACACTATAAAAACTTGATGAAATAATGAATTGGATTTGTCTAAAAATATCTATTTTAATGATGTATTAGCAAAATTTTATTTTGGTTATGATATTGACAAAATTAAACAAAATCCGTCATTAGCTAAAGAAAATTATTTTAATTATAATTCAATTATTTTCAGGAATGTATTCAGTAATATATTTAATACAAAGACATTGGCAAATATCTTAAATAAAAGAAATTATTGAAATTCATTAATTGGGCAAAACTTATTATTTGATAGTATAAATGCAGCTACAACAAATGCTAAAAAAACCTATGAATATAGATATTTAATCAATCAAAAATGAATTTGAGAGACAAAAAATAATAAATTTAATTTAATAGTTAAACACACTGAATATGGACCGAACAATGATATTGATAACTTTTTTAAAAATGAAAATATTATTGATGTAAGTAAACAAATAAAATCTCCGGATTTTGAAATTTACAAAGAAATTTTAAAAAATAATATTGATGATTTTTATATACAGAATCCAAAATATAAAAATCAAAAAATGAGTTTTTCAATACCTGTTTATGCAGAAAAAAACTCTTTTTTAGACTCTTTTTATGAAAAACTAATAAATTTATTTAATTCTATTGATCCAAGGTTAAATGTATCTTATCATTACGCCAAACAAAATGATTTAAATGCTATTTTAAGATATAAAACAATAGAAACAAATATTAATACATTTAGCCAATATTTAAAACAAATTATTAATGATTCTTCCATTTCATCTATACTACAGTCATTCTGGCAAAATGAGAATATAATAAATTCTACTAAAATAAAAAATATATTACAACCTCTAAAAATATTATTGACTAGCCAAGATGCAAATAAAGATAAACAAATAATTAAATTTGCTCAAAGTCTTACCACCGAAGAACAATTATCCTTAATTAAGGCCCTTGATTTAGTTATTGGAGTATTCCCAACTGAAAATAATACAGCTTATGTTAATGATTTTGATCAAGAAATTGTCCAATTTTATTATGAAAAACCTTTAAATGACCAAGGAATTACTAATTTTCAAGATATTATTGTTAATGATTAAAAAAGTCCACGCACGGACTTTTTTAATTATTCTTCCTCAATTTCAATTTGATTTAGTTTTTCTAAACCATTATCAGCTAAAAAATCTAATAAATCCATGTACCCATCTTCATTATAAGCGAAATAAATTTTATCTCCGGATTCTAATGATTTAACTAAGAAAAGGTTTTCTTTTGCAGGATCATCAAAGATAACAAATTTCGCGTTATTCTTTTCGGCTTTTTCGAAGATTTTTTTACTTTTTAAAGGGTTTTTAACAAATTCAGTACGTATATTTAGGCTTCTAAGCTCATTAGCTAAAGAAAACATTTTTGGCATTTTATCTTCAGAGGTTGAAGCCATTAATATATCAATTGACTCAGCATCGTAATTGCTTTTTTTGTCTAAAATTAGCTCTGCGCTGCGGTCTACTCCAAATCCTCATCCTGCAGCCGAAGTATTTGGTCCTCCTAGTTCACTAACTAAATTTGAATAGCGTCCACCAGCTATTAATGTGGCTTGTGTCCCTGCTTCATCAGCGGTTGAAACAAACTCGAAAACGACATTATCATAATAATCTAGACCTCTAACTAAATTAGTATCAATCTCATATTTGATGTCATTTTCTTTTAATATTTTTAATACATCATCAAAATATTTCTTGCTTTTTTCGCTTAAAAAAGGAGTTATTTTAGGAGCATTTTTAACAAAAGGCTTAAAGTTTTCGTTTCTGTCATCCAGTATTCTTAATACATTATTTTCGAGGCGATCCAAGCTAATTTCTGTTAACTGTTCTTTATAATTTGAGAAATATTCTCTTAAGTTTTTTTGATATTTTTCTCTTTCTTCCATTGTGCCTATTGAATTAATTTTCAAAGTATAAGGTAAATCTAAAATAGTTAAAATTTGGCTAGCTAAAATGATTAATTCAGCATCAGTATAGGCATTTTCGTCAGAAATTACTTCAACTCCCGCTTGATAAAACTGGCGTTGACGTCCTTTTTGAGGACGTTCATAACGAAACATTGGGCCAAAGTAAGCGAACTTATTATTTTTTAATGTTGCATATCATTTATTTTCAACCAAAGCCCGCACAAATCCTGCTGTTCCTTCTGGTCTTAAAGCTATTTTTCTATCACCTTTATCAACAAATTCATACATTTCTTTTTTAACAATATCGCTAGAAGCAACTGATCTTCGATATAGTTCGCTTGGTTCAATTATTGGCGTATCTATCAAATTAAAATTATAATTATGTGAACTAGAGATAAAAACATTACGAATTAATTCATAAACAGACATTTCTTGTGGATTTAAGTCTCTTGTACCTTTAATTTTATTAAACATATTAGCTCCTTTAGTTAATAATCTTAATTATATTCTAATATCTACAATAATTAAATATAACAATGAATAAAATGATAATTATATTAGCAGAATAATGTAAATTGTTTGATTTCTTATTTTCGTTTGTTCCCGTTTTGACTATAGCACAGTTAAATTGGTAATATTTTACTTTTAGCACTCTTATTATCTTATTGCTATTTTCTAGTATAATTAATTTATGCTATATTTACATGAATTAGACCCGGAAGAAAGACAATTATTGCGCTTAATAGTTGAAGATTATATTAGCACCGGTATCCCAATCGGTTCAAAATATCTAATAGAAACTCATGGCTTAAAAATGTCATCAGCTAAAGCTAGATATATTATGAAGGACTTAGAAGACAAAGGTTATTTACAAAAAACTCACACCTCAAGCGGAAGAATTCCTTCAAATATTGGCTATAATTATTATGCAGAGTTTTTAGTATCTAAAGATACTGAAGCAATCAAAAACCATATTAGCGATATTTTTGCTAAAAGAAGAGTTGGAATTGAAACAACAATTCAAGAAGCTGCTAACATAATTTCAGATGCGGCTGGCATCACATTAGTCACAAGCGAAACTAACGAAGATGCAACATTAAAAAGCATCCAACTAGTACCACTAACCGAAAATCAAGCTACAGTCATTTTAGTTACTTCTTATGGCGAAGTTTCACATAAGACAATTAAATTTAGTTCTCGTGAATGTTCAATGGATGATTTAAGAATCGCAATAAGAGTATTCAAAGAGAGACTAATTAACGTACCAATTTTACAATTGCCTATTTATGTTAAAAGTATTTCACCAATTTTAGCTAACTACATTAAAAATTATGAAGGTCTGATTCATAATTTCGTTACAGAAGTATTCAATTTTGAGCTTAAAAACAAAAATATTGTTTATGGCAAAGGAAACATTATTCTTGCGGATGAAATTTCAAGAACTGATCTAACTAAAATCTTGCATTATATTGAAACGGAGTCAATTTGAAAAACAATCGAAAAGCATTTCGACGATGATAGCAATATACGTATCAGTGTAAATCCAGATCACAGTGCAATAATCACTAAAAAATTACAAAAAGGCGGAAAAATAACTGAAATATCTGCTATTGGAACCGATAAAATGGACTATCGCAAAAGTTTAAGTGCCTTACAACTATTAGAAGAAATAATCGAGCAAGATGAAAAAGGAAGAATAGACTATGAACATTAATGAATTTAAATTTTTTAATGAAGGGGATGAAATTATCTATACTCTAATTGTCGAAAACCCTAAAAATAAAAAAGAGTATAAAAAATATTCAAATTCTGATTGCCACTTAATTTTAGGCAATAAAGTAACATGACAAGAAAAGATAATTAGCGAAAACCTCATCAATACAGAGCTAAAAGAAACAATTACCTTAAAAATCATGATGCCCTCAGACTTTGAAATTAAAGCATGACAAAATCATGAAATAATCTTCAAAATTAAAATAACAAATTTTACTCCTAAGTCTGTACTAGGCTTAATTAAGGAAAATTTACTTCAAGAATCTCAAATCAAAAAAACAGAAAACATTCTTTCTGAAATGTCTGCGAAGCGCAATTCGATGTTAAAAGAGCAAGCAGTATTAGAAGTTAAACTTGAAGGTTTAAAAAACGAATTAGAAATTAAGAAAAATGTCTTTGAAAAAGAGCTTTTAAATGTTAAAAAACATGGCTTACAAAAATATTTTGAAGAATTTATACCAACATACTCAACCTTACAAAGAGCTGTTATCTCAGGATTGCAAAGCAATAATAAAGATGTTAAAAATTATGTTATGGGCTTCACTATGGTTTTAAAAATGATCGAAAACGTCTTTGCACGCTTTGGATTAGTCGAAATTGAGCCAAACATTGGAAGCGAATTCAACCCAGAATTACATAAAGTTTTAAATGTTAAAAATGATAAGACAGTTGGTGATAACATTATTATTGAAGTAAATGATAAAGGCTATAAACTTAATGACAGAGTTATCAAATATGCTGATGTCACGATCAATAGAAATGTTTAAAATAACATTAAAAAACGGCTAAATACCGTTTTTAATTTGGCTTTTAGTAATAAATATGTTAACATATTTTTATGTTAAAAAAAGCGTCAAAAAAAGCATGAAGCGTTGTTAAACGTGGAAATATGTTCATGTTGGCTATTGGTTTACTACTAGGAACTGTATTCAATTCTGTAGTTAGATCTTTGGCTGACGACATTATAATGGCTCCTATAACTAAATATTTAAAAGGTGTTAAATTAGAAGAATGAAAATTAGAAAATGGTATGCTTATTGGTAAATTTATCAGTAATCTTATCTCATTTGTAATTGTTTCACTTTTCATTTATATTGGTTTAATGGTTATTTACACTATTTTCATTTTAGCTGAAAATCGTCGTAAAAAGAAGGCTGAAGAATCAAATGCGGAACCAGTATTAACTAATGAAGAACAAATTCTTAATGAGTTAAAAAGAATCAATAACACCAAAACATTTAATCATGGTGCAAGATTAACGGCTAATAATTCAAGAGCTTTTAGAACTCGACATAGAAACTAATTAGTAAAACAGGAGTTTAAAACTTACCTAGGTGGTAAGTTTTATTTTTTAAAATGCAAAATTCTATTTTTTTCTTTTTTTACAAACTTATTAAGCTAATGGTTATAAACCTATGAAAGGAGGTAAAATGAATCAAACTAAGTTAAGAAAATTAACTGAAAATGAGCAAGCAAATACTTATGGTGGTTCTATTACTGCTGCCATCGCCATTGGTGGATTAATTTTTGAAGGAATTTCACTAATCACTAATATTGTGCGGATGTTTACAGTGCCTAAGGGCGAAGCTAAAACAGGTAAATCAAGCATCAAATGAGAAAAAAATGAACCAAAATCAGTCGCCTTAACACCGAACTCACCTAAAACAAAAGCACCTGCTCCAGCAGTCGTGCCAAATCAACAACCAGTATTTATGCCAATTTATTATGCTTATTAATAAATAATTTTGTATAAAATGCTCCTATTTTTTTGAAAAATTTACTATCTTTTTAATTAATTAAAGCTATAATAACCATGTTACTTTGTAACCATTCTGAACAGGCTATAAGTGAAGTAATTCCGCCTTAAAGATGAGCCACAAAATCAGGAGCATAATAGATGAAAGCTATTATTGAAACTGGAGGCAAACAAATTTTAGTTGAAGAAGGTCAAACAATTTTTATTGAGAAAATTGAAGGAGCAGAAGGCTCAAAAGTGACTTTCGACAAGGTATTACTAGTTGGCGAAAAAATTGGTAAACCATATGTAGAAAAAGCAAAAGTAGAAGGCTTAATTCAAAAGCAAGGAAAAGCTAAAAAAATTATTGTATATCGTCACAATGCAAAATCAACTCACAAGCGTAAATTAGGTCACCGTCAACCTTACACACGTGTTAACATTACATCAATTTTAGGATAATAAGAAATGGCACACACGAAAGCCGGTGGATCGACTAGAAACGGTCGTGATAGTCGCGGACAAAGACTAGGCATTAAACTAGGTGATGGTCAATTCTGTACAGCGGGATCAATTATCTTCCGTCAAAGAGGAACTAAAATTTTCCCAGGTACAAACGCTGGAATTGGTAAAGACGATACAATTTATGCTTTAATTACAGGATATGTAAAATTTGAAAAACGTAGAAACCGTACATTTGCCTCTGTATATGAAACACGTTTAAGTAAATAAACGTTAAAATTATCCCTATGTTAGGGATAATTTTTTGTTTATTTTGCGAAAAACATATAAAAAATGACCTTTTAAGGCCATTTTTTTAAATTATTATTTACGGAAGTCGATAACTGCACGACCAAGGAATTCACCTTTTTGAAGTTTTTCAAAAATGTCCGCAACCTCTTCAAGTTTAACAACTTTAGTAACTTCTGATTTAACTAATCCACGAGCCGCATAGTCTAATGCTTCTTGTAAATCCTTACGTGTACCAACAATTGAACCTGCTAATTCACGTTCAAATAGAACTGTTCAGAATACTGAAACTGGGAATTCGTCTTTACCTAATTTATCTTTAGCTGGTAATCCAACTAATACTTGACGACCACCACGACGAAGCATTTCCATACCTTGGATAGCTGCTTGGGTTGCAACAGATGTGTTAATTACAGCATGAACACCGCCATTTGTAGCTTTAACAACTTCTTCAACTGCATTAACTTTTTTACTGTTAAATGCATATTCAGCACCAGATTTAATTGCTAATTCAACTTTATCGTCTGATAAGTCAATACCAATTGGACGGTAACCCATAGCTTTAGCATATTGTATAGCCATTTGGCCTAATCCACCAACACCAATAACAGCTACATATTCACCTGGTTTTAATTTTGTTTGTTTAACAGCTTTATAAGTTGTAACACCAGCACAAACAACAGGTGCACCAGAAATGATATCCAATCCTGCAGGAACAACTCCTACGAAGTCTTCATGTCCAATAGCATATTCAGCATATGAACCATCTTTGGTGTATGCTGACATATTTTGTGTAGGACATAATGTTTCTTTACCTGTAAAGCAGAATTCACAGTGTCCACAAGCATCGTGTAATCAAGCTAAGCAAACTCTGTCTCCAACTTTTAGGTGTGTACATCCAGGTCCTAATTTTTCAACAATACCAATACCTTCGTGTCCTGGAATAAGTGGGTATTTAGGTTCAACTAATCAGTCGAAGTTTGCCGCGTGTAAGTCAGTGTGGCAAATTCCACTAGTTTCCATCTTAATTAATACTTCTTTTTCTTTTGGTTCTGGAATGTCTACCATTTCGACACTTCAGTTACGTGGTGAGCGCACCACAAAAGCTTTCATTTTTGCCATTTTTTTACTCCTAGAAAATAATGAATATTAACGTAGATTTTGTTCTACGAATAAATTTTATTACATTCTGCCAAGCTTGATAATCTATTATTAAAAGAACTGAAAAAATATGAAAAATTTTTCAGTTATTCCACTTTTTGTAAATCAATTATTTTTTTAATATTTTTGTAGCTTTTACGGTGTATATCTAATATACCATATTTTTCTATTGCTTCTTGATGCATTTTAGTGCAGTATCCTTTATGTTTATGAAATTGATATTGTGGATAAATATTAGCATAATTATCCATAATATTATCACGTGTGACTTTAGCGATAATCGAAGCGGCTGCCACAGTAATAGCTTTACTATCACCTTTTACTAAATTTAGCTGCTTATAGGTGTTTTGGTCTATTTTTTCAAAGTCAGTAATCAATAAACTAGGCTTAATTTTTAACTTTTCCAAGCATCTAAGCATACCGATTTTAGAAGCTTGCTTTGGATTTAATTTATCAACTTCAGCAGGTTCAATAATCTCTACTTTTACGTCTAAAGCGTCTTTAATTATTGTTTCATAAGATAATTTTCGTTCGTTTATACTTAGCTTTTTACTATCGTTAATCAAATTATTTTGATAATTATTATTAAAAACAACACATGCAACTACCAACGGACCAGCACAGCAACCACGACCAGCTTCATCAAAGCCAGCTATTATTTTTTCATTAGGAAAATTAGTCAGTTCATAATTTAACGATTCTTTTAAAAGCATAGTAAAATAATACCAAAAGGTAAAATAAATTACCAAAATCACACAAAAAATAATGTTTTTATTTATTGTTTGACTATTACAATTGTCTTTTAGCATTAGTTCTACTTCTGGTTTAGGTTGCTAATTTGACTGTACTACAGGGTTTTGAGCATTATTAATATTTTTATCATCATTTATGAATGATTACATTAAGCGGAAGAAAATACCATCGAGATACAAACTTTCAAAGAATAATAAAGAAATAATAGTTTTGACTTAGATTTTTTCATTTTAACCCATATTTTTTAGCTAATTCAGAATAAAAATTCCACTTATATATAAATATATAGTTAAATGTTTTTTTTCTAAAGATACTGTATATGGCTGATTAAAATAAATATATTGGAGAATATGCATATTCAGTATTTTTTAGATCCTACTAACTTAAAATATAAATAAAAGAATAAAATTATTTTTTATAATATTATTAAGAATAAAAGGAGTTATATAAATGAGAAAATTAAAACTATTCCCTGTGATTGGGGTTATGTATACTGCATTAGCAACTATTTCAGTTGTTTCTTGTTCAAATCAGGAAAAAGAAATTGATAAAGTTAGAGAAAAATATGACAAATTCAACGAAGAATATAACAAAAAAATTGCTTCATATGCAACAAAAATCAAAGAATTTAGAAAAGATATTAACGGTAAAGATGAAGCTAAGAAAACTCAAGCTAAAGCAGATTTAGACAAATATCTAAAAAATATTGCGCCTGAAGTAAAAACACTTAAGGAAGAATACAATAAGTTATTCAAAGAATTAAGTAAAGCTGAAGAAAAATCACACATCAAAACCTTCAAAATTTACCATACAAATGACGAGCATGGACGTATTGAATATGATGGTGGAAAATATTCTAATTATTCAGGAATGGTTGGATTAAGTAAATATTTACAAGGACGCGACTATGACCTATTACTTTCAGCTGGAGACTTAATTCAAGGTTTACCTTTATCAGACAGTGATAAAGGTAAAACAATCACTAAACTTGCCAAGGAAATGAATTATGCTGCTGTGGCAGTTGGAAACCATGAATTTGACTTTGGTTTGCAACATATTATTGATTTAAATAATGAAATTAACCCTGATAAAGATAAACCACAAATGCCATTTTTATCATCAAATATTCGTTGGAAAGAAACTAAAGATGGCCACAATAAAGGTGATAGAGTTTTTAAACCATACATCATTAAGGAAATAAAAGGTGTTAAAATAGCTATTTTTGGTATCACAACACCAGATACAGCGTTCACTTCACACCCTAAAAATTCAGTTGATGTTATCTTCGGAGACCCAGTGGAAGAAGCTAGAAAAGTGTTAGCTGAAATTGAACAAGAAAATGTTAATTTTACAATTGCAATTACTCACTTAGGTGTTAATAGAGAACAAAATAAAGAATGAGAATCTAATTGATTATTGAAAAAAGTTCCAAATATTGACTTACTATTAGACGGGCACTCACATACTAAAGTAGAATTACATCAAGAAGGTATCGATAGTCATACATATCAAACACAAACAGAAGCATATACTAAATATTTAGGAGACATTAACTTACGTTTTGATACTAAAACAGGCAAAATTGTTAATATTAGTTCAACACTTCGTGATATTAATGAAATTACTTCAAGCATCTTAGGAATTGAGCTTAAAAAATCTGAAAGTAAGCTAATAAATGATCTTAAAGCTGAATACGGAGAAAAAAATAGTGTTGTAGTCTTTAAAAACACTGTTGAGTTTATCCATGGGCGCAATGAAACAGTGGATGGAGTTAATGGAACAGTTGGACGTTTAAGACAAACTAACTTAGGTGTCTTTGTAGCTGATGCAATTGCTTATGAAGTCTATGAAGCTAAACCAAATCCAAATGATAGTTTAACATTAGATAATGTTGTTGGTTTAGTAAATGCTGGTGATTTACGCATTGATGTCCCAACTGGCGATATTACCCGTGAAACTATGATAGCCATGAATCCATTTGGTGGACGTGTAAGTGCGGTTAAAGTTAAGGGTGATGTATTAAGAAAAACTATTAAGTTTGGAGCAGAATCGTTTAGCAAAGGTGGTTTTGGCCAATGATCTTCAAATGTTGAATTTGACATTAAAAAAGAAATGGTTGACGGTAAGGAAAAAAGAGTTGCACAAGATGCATCAATTAAAATCAATGGCAAAGAGATTGTAGATAATCAAGAATATATTATTGTTGCTAATGACTATTTAGTGGCAGCTGGAGATAATTACACAATGTTGAAAACTACTCCATACTATGAAAACAAATCAATGTTAGAAACTATTATTGCTTATGGAAATTATGTAAATAAAGATGAAAACTTTAAAGATGATGGAAAAGATAAAAAAGATAATCCATTTGCACATAAACTTTCATACTACGGTGAAGCTTCAACAATTCAAAAAATTAAACATATAGCTTAGTTAAAAATAATTAATAATAAACTTTCATTAAAAAATTATACTAACAACCAAAATCTCATAAAACACCTATTTTTCTTCAAAAATCCTGAGATTCGGAGTAAAAAACAAAAAGTGTAAAATTGACTGTTATTTTTAGTCAAAATACACTTTTTTGTTTTTTGCTCCGAAACTATGCAAAAAAATAATGATAATTGCTGTTAGTATAATTTTTTTGAAAGTTTAGTATGTAATTAAACCGTTAAATAAAGATCAAAAAACACGTAATTTCAGTATTTACGTGTTTTTTTAAAAGTTGTGCATTAATTATTTGTTTGCTGAATTTCGTTTAGATTTAAATATTTTTCTCATTCAATTTGGCATTGATTGTGCATCATCTGATGGTTCTTTAAGTAAAAGTGTTCCAATAATTGCAATTAGTGAAGCAACAATAATAATTACAAACTCAATAATTCTGTAACTAAAATCGCTTCCGACACCAATTTCTTTTCCAATAAGCGAAACTAAGCTTATAATGATTAGAACAATTGTAAATGCAATATATCCAAGACCTCAGATTAAACTAAACATTCAGCCTATTGTTTTAGGATTGTTATCTTTATACTCGTGTGGGAGATTTAATATAACACCTTGAATTCCTCATAAACACATACCGCATAAGAAGCCAAAAATATAGAAGAATACAGTTGCGACTACACTATTTTTAGAAACACCATAAATGAATGTTATTAATGAAAGTATGTACATTATGATACCTATCATTATTACAGAAGCAACATAAGTTTTTCTTTTTAAATTGTATTTTGATCATAGACCTATTGAAATTGGTCCAACAAAAACAGCTGCAAGGAATGCTATATATCAATATCTAATTAGCTTTGTAAAATATGTAAATTCTTCACTTTTTCTGTCCACACCACTTAATGAATTAAATATAAAGTGTGAAAGTGATGTTGGAAACACAACTGCACAAAGTCATCCACCATAAAGCAATACTCATACTCATGTACTTTTTTGTTTGAGATAACCTTTTAAAATTGTTCAACTTCTAGTTTTTGGTTCATTACTTTCAGTGTTTTTAGGTACTTTATCAAATTTAGAACCAAAGAAGATAAAGATTATTAATGGAATAATATTTAGTGCTGAAATAGTAGTAAAAATAGTTTGTCAATGTTCTCTTATTGATGCAGTGTTTCCAGTAACAACAAATGGAAGAACAGCAATAATTGTACCTAATGGATAAAATCAAATTCCAAATTGAGATACAATTGCTTTTTGTTTCTTTTGAAAGAAATTAGCAGCAATAGGTTGAGTTAAAATAATTAACATTGTTCCACCAATTGCCATAAAAGTTCTTAAAATTAAAAATAATGCATAACCTCATGGTTGACCTGGCAAGTATTGAGCAGGAATTCCAAGAAGAGTTAATACAAGCGCAATTGTGGTTGCATTTTTGTGTGCAAAACGTACTAAAAGTATTGCAACAATTACTGAACCAATACCCCTGCCGATTGTAATACCTCAGTTAGCTGCATTGCTAATAAGATCAAATGATGGTGTTTTTTCTATACCAAAGTATCCTAAAAAACCAGGATCTCCCTTACCACCACCCGCAAGACCAACTGCGAAACCTCAGTTAGCAACGAATAATAGGTATGCAAAGGAAATAAAACCTCATAAGAAAAAGCCATACAAAATTTTCTTTTTAGGATCTAAAACACGATCAGAGTTTTGTGTGATTTTCATTTTGTCCTTTATTTGTATATTTACAAAATTAAATTTTGCTTTTTAATTATAATGGAAAACAAAAATGTTTCCACATTTTGTTGCTCATAATGCAAAAAAAGTTACATTTTTTGACCAAAACACACATATTTGAGTATAAAAAAACAAGCAAAGCTTGTTAAATCTAAACTTTCGGTAAAAAATTATACTAACAACCAAAATCTCATAAAATAACTATTTTTTTCTTCAAAAATGGTTGTTTTTTATTTTAAACATAAAATTAGTAATTTAACAAATGATAAAAAATCATTCAAAATGATTGTGAAAGACAAAGTTTTTGATGATGTAAATAAGAAATTTAATATTGCTTTGCTCTATGAACCTATTAAAGAATCAGAAAGAGTTTCATTTTACACTGAGTACTTTACACGCTTAGTTGAGCAAGTTAAAAATATGAAAAAATTAACAAAAGAAGTTGAACATAATTTTTCTGAATATCTTGATTTTGAGCTTGATGAAAAACGAAGAATTTTAAGTGTAACACCAAAGGAAGAATCATTTGAAAAACATATAAAAAACGCTTGATATTGTGTCATAGTAACAAACACTGAAAAAACAATTGATGAAGAGCAAAATGCATATCACGATAGAGACAGCATTGAAAAAATGTTTGATGGCTCAAAACTCAAACCAACTTAAATAACAACTATTCATACGCTGATGGAGTTTTAGAATCTAACACATTTCTAACCTTTATTAGTGGTATTGTAAGGGCCTACATAATGTTTTATTGCAAAGATTTAATAGCAAGGAAGAGAAATGAAACATACATCACAATAATTAATGAATTGTCCAAAATTGAAGTGACAAAAATATCAGATACATATCTTCGTAGAAACGCATTTACAGCTAAACAAAAAGAGATTTTAAATGATCTTGAATTAGATACGAATCAGCTTTTGCAATACGTAAATTTACTAAATTTAAGATTAAAAAAATAATGATAATTGCTGTTAGTATAATTTTTTTTACCGAAAGTTTAGAAAATTATGTGAAAACATATTCAAAAAAGCTCTGTTTTTGCATTTTTCTTTTCTTTTTTTTTTTTTTTTTATATAAAATGAATTTAGACAACAATGTCTAGAAAGGTTAAAAAATGCATGAAATAAGAAAAGATTCTTCTGAGGAAAAAGAAATACTTAGAATTGAGTTTATCCCAAAAATAGGATTCTTAGTTTTAGGAATTTTACTTTTTATTATACTGGTTTTTTCATTTGTTTTTTTAATGATATGATCTAAAGGTCATCCGTTTTCTCTGCATAGTTATATTTCACAATTGAGTTATGCTTTTGGTTTTGGGTTTTTCTTATGTATTAAAATTGGAATAATAGGTATTCTATTATATTTAAAAAACAAAAAGCAAAAAGTTATTATTACTAATAAAAAAATAAAAGGATCGATATATACAAATTCAATAAATAAAAAAATTATTGGTTTTAGTAGCTTATATAATTTTTCAATGAGAATCGATCAAATTGATGAAATTCATTCTAATGGATCAAATTTACATTTAACGTTTGTTTCTGGTTCAAATAATTCTAAAGAAAAAGAACTAACTTTGTTTAGGGTAAAAAATATAGAAACAGTTCAGGAACAACTTGAAGAATTAATGAATGAATCTAAAAATAGCACTGATTTACAATTTGAAATAGAAGCTAAAAAACTTGATTTAGAAAGAGAAAAAATAGAAGTCTTAAAGAATATAAAAAATTAATTAAATAAAAATAAACTAGAAATACTAGTTTACAACAAACGCCTTTAAGTGTTTGTTTTTTATTCAAGCTAAAAAGATAATTTTTTTGCTTTTTTTATTAAAAAAGAAATAAAAAAAGCGGCTCCTTATTCTCCCATCTTTGGTACCTTCGGCGTAAAAGGGCTTAACTACTGAGTTCGGAATGGATTCAGCTGATCCCCTTTGCTATGACCACTATTAATATAACACACTATATTTTTTAAAATAATAATATTTTTTTGCTAAAAAGTGAAAAAGACACTACAAATGTTATCGTAGTAAAATATATGTGCATATATAAATTAAATATGTAGATAAAAGAAAGGGTTATTTATGAAAAAAAATAAAAAAATTTTCAACTTAGTACTAGGAAGCAGCATTGCTTTAATAACTGCTCCTATGATTGCATTAAGTTGCAACCGCAGTGGTGATGAAAAACAAAAAGATGAAGAGCAAAAAAAAGAAGCACAAAGACAAATCGATGATTTAAAAGCTCAAACCACAAAAGTAAATGAAGTTAAAGCAAAAATCGATGATACAAATAAAGAAATTAAAAAATTAGAAGGAAAAACTGACGAGGCTAGTGTAAATAAAACTAAAGAGTTAAAAAACCAGTTAAAAGTTAATGAAGAAGAACTTGCAACAGTTGAAAAGAAAATTGAAACAATTAAGCAAGAACTTTCAAAAGAACAATACCAAAATGGTATTGCTGATTACATTTTATCGGTACGCGATGGCATCGATGCAAAAGTTAAAGCTGCTAAATTAACTGATTTAGGTTATCCTTCAAAAGAAACAGCAGAAAAATATGCAAACATTTTACAAGAGACTATTAAAGAGTTAACTATTTTAGAAGGAGTAAAACTTCAAAGTGACTTATTAGCTTGATATAAAGGTCTTACATATAACTGAGAAATTGAAGCTGGAAACTACACAAGTGGTTTAAGATACTTATTTGCTTCATTCGCATGAGGAACAGCCACAACTTATGCTGCTAACTCGTTCTATGAATCAATTTTATTAGATGCTGAAAATGACTTAGAAAAAGCCAAAGCTTGAACAAAAACCTTAGGCGAAGCAGTCGAACTTGATTTAGTTATTTCAAAAATTCAAATTAAAAATAACTTAAATAACGTTGTTAAAAATGTTTATAAAGATAAACTTTTAGCTTTTGCAAAAGATCAAAGTAAGAATGAAATCACAGTTAAAGATTTAATTGGCTTAGATACAAGTAAAAAAGAAGCTGATTATACAGCACAAGATTGAATTGATAAATTCTACACAGAATATGCTACAACCTATTACAACGCATCTAAATTTGGTTTCGGTGAAAACGCTGGTGAGCTTAAATTAACCAAAACAAATGATAACGATACAGAAAAAGAAAATACCATTGAGTTAGTGGATAAAGATGACAAAAAATATAAAATTTATGGTCTTGGTTTAACAGAAAAAGACTTAAACCAAGAAAACATTGGTCTTGTTAATATTCCTGGAAAACAAGAAGAAGGCTCAATTAATGGTAAAACACTTTATAATCAATTGCTTAAAATGGCTACAACTAGCTCTTATACACCAAAACAAGTATTTGATAAAGGTATCGCTTCAACTTTAGCAGCTAAAGATAATATGCTTTTAGTTGCCAAAGAAGCAGCTAATTTAATTGTTGGCGCAACAGGTAAATGAGAAGCTAAATTCCAATATGACGATGATGGATTAGGTCCAAATAAAGTTCAAGAAGTTACTCTTGAAATCAGAGATGAAAGTGGAAACATTAACTTCGAAAACTTCTTAAAATGATTAAATGCTGAAGACTTCTTCTTTGGTCGTGAAGATAAATCATACTATACAGATGATTTAAAAGCAAAATTAAAATCTGATGAATTTAAGTGAGCTAGAGAAGAATTAACTAAATATGGCTATGACGTTTTAATTGCCAAAGATAACAAAGACAAAGAATATGGCTCAATTACAAATGAACAATTCTACTTTGGAGCTTTAGAAGGTTTTAGATGATACAAACAATTTAAAGATACAACTCAAGAATATGGAAGAACATTCTTTGGAAAAGAGGTTCCAGACTACAACATTGATACCTACAAATATGAAGGTAGAGATCAACAAGGTGTTGGCGCTTACAACTCAAACTCATTAAAATTCCAATTCAACGTTGACCCTTACTATGGCTTACCAAAATGATCTGTTACTTCATTTGCTAACCACGAATCAATGATGGGACACCACAACCAATTAGCTTATGCTAAACACCATTTAGCTAAAGTTAATGGCAAATCATTAGGCGCTAGTCAATTTGATTACACTTCATACGTTGAAGGGTGAGCTCTATTCATGGAATGATTTGGAATTGAAAATGGATTCTATGGAACTAGAGATTTAAACACCGATGATGCAAACTCAGCATTAAAAGATTTCTCATTAGCTAAAGGTATCACAAGCTTCTTTACCGCGAAAGAAGACAAAGATATAACTGATGATATGGTTAACCAAATAAAAACGTTACATGGCGGCGTATACTGAACAAAAGTTAATGAAAAATCAATTTATAAAAATGATAAAGAACATGCTAAAGCTGCAATTAAGTTAACAAACTTATTACAATACTTTGGTGCTTTAAATGAAGCACAATTGCGTAATATGCGTTTAGCTGTTGATACCAACTACCACGGTGAAGGTACGGGAGACACTAACCTTAAAGCTGGTGCTTCAATTAAACAAGTTCGTGAATTTATGAAGAAAAACTCAGCTTTAGGAATTGGTGATATTACTTCAGAAAGCAAGAGATACTTTAACTTAGCTGGACAAGCAACAGCTTACAACTCAGGTAAAGAAGTTATGGTTGATTTATACAAACAAGTGTATAAAAAACTTGGCTTGAGTAGAGAAGAATTCTTAAACAAAGAAGTTGACGGTGTAAAACATGCTGAAATTAAAAAATTCTTTGACTACTTATTAAGAAATAGTGCATTACCTCTTGATGCATTATCAGCAGTTATTAAATCAGCATACAACATATAATAATTAATTAAAAAATCCAGATTAACTCTGGATTTTTATTTCTGCTTTTATTAAAAAAAATAGCATAAAAGCTATTTTAATGTTTGTTACTAAAAATACTATTTTACAGCTTTTTTATTTGTTTTTTTCTTTGGTTTTTCTTCTTCTTTTTTAGCTGACTTTTCAGCTTCTTTCTTTTCAGCTTCTAAAATTGATTCAGAAATTTTACCAGCAAATTTCGCTAATTCTTTTTCAACTTTTTCAATAATTTTAGCAGCTTTTGAATCTCATTTTGAAGCTAAAAGTTTTTGAATTTTGCGTTCTTCAATTTGTAATTTAATATTTTCTTTGTTTTGTTCATTTGTAAAGAAGAATGTATCAATCATTGTGGTTGAAAGACCAGATTGCATTGAAGTCATATCTTTTCAAGCTTTGAAATCTTCTTCCATAACTTCAACTTTAGCATTTAAATCTTGAACTAATGATTGAGCAGCTAAAAGATATTGCATTTGTTTTGTTTCTTCATCAGCAATAATTTGATCAAATTCTTCACTTGATTTTCCAATTAAACCTAAGTATTCTTCCAATTTAATACCTTGGTCTTTTAATTGTTTTACTATTGTAGCTCTTCTTTTTTCAACTTGTTGTTGCACGAACATTCTGTTAACATTGATATCGTTATTTTTCATTACTTGGTGAGCAATATCTTCTAAGAATTTAGCTAATTGTTCAGTTAATTTATTGTTTAAGATGGTGTGTTTGTAAATTTCTTTAGCTTCAGCAATAGTTTTAGCGTTTCCCGCATGTAACGATGATAAGTTAGCTTCAGTTAACTTAACTTCTTCTGGTCTTTTTGCTTCAACAATTTCAACTTCGAACTCAGCTAATTTGCCTTTTAATTTATCTACTGCATATTCAGCAGGGAAAGTAACTTTTATTGTACCTTTTCAGCCAACTTTTTTATTAGTTAATTGATCTTCAAATGTATCGATAAATGTTTTTGTACCTAATTTTAAATCGTATTTTTCAGCTTCTCCGCCTTCAAATGCTTCACCATCAACATAACCTTTGTAATTTAAAGTAACTGTATCACCAAATTTTGTTTTTTGGTCTTTAGTTAAAGGTAATTGTAATGCACTTTGTTGCAATCTTTCTTCGATTAGTTTTTCAACATCAGCTTCGGTTACCTTGATTTGTGGGAATTTAGCTTTGATTTTATCAAGTTTAAAGGTTTTTACATCTGTAGCCAATGGATAAATAATTTCAAATTCCGCTTCAGCATCAGATAATTTTAAAATATTAATTGCTGGGCTAGCCGCAATAACTCTTTCTGTTTCTTTTTTAAGCTGTTCAAAAATTTCTTTTGCATTAGCTCTAAAGTATGAATCGATTGCATGGTTAAATAATGAAGCTTGTGAAACGTGTTGTTTTGCAATATGTGCAGGCACTTTTCCTGGACGGTAGCCGTTTACTTTAACTTTTTTAAATAATTCTTTTTCGGCTTCACTTAATAATTTAGCTCAAGCTTCATTTTCAAGCTTAACGATTTTTTTAATTTCGACATTTTTTTCATCGATGATTATTGATTTTTTACTCATTTTTCTCCTAATTTAATAAATAATTATAATATTAATATTTTAATATAAAAACTAATATTAATATCTAATTTTTATAAAAATGATAATATGCTATTTATGATATTTGCTTTTTTTAATTATTTGAAAACCTCTATAAATTTGCTCTGCTAGCATTATTCTAAATAATTGATGCGGAAACGTCATTTTTGAAAAACAAATTCGTTGTTTATAAGGGATTAAGTTTTCGCTTAGACCGTCCGAACCACCAATGATAAAAGTTAAGTTTGCATTATTTTCTAATATTTTTGACACTTCAATGCTATCTATATTTTGTCCTTGCAATGAGCATAAAATAATATTATCTTCGGTAGTTATTTTTTTTAAGAGCAATTCAGTTTCTCTTTGTTTTTTTAGATCTAAATTACGTTCATTAATAAGCTCTTTTAATTCAATTATTTGTAATGAAGCATCAAGGGATATTTTACTAAAATATCTGTCCCACAGTGCTTTAAAGTCTTTTTCTAAAGTTCCAAATGCAATAATTTTAATTTTTCTCATTCTTGGTTCTTTCACTTTCTAGATAAAACATTAGCATTTGAATATCACTAGGATTTATACCGCTAATTCTAGAAGCTTGTCCAATTGTACTTGGTTTAATTTTAATTAATTTTTGCTTTGCTTCAATTGCAATGTTATTAATTTTTGAATAATCTAAGTTAGCAGGAATTTTAATTTTTTCTAATTTAGTTAATTTAGCAGCGTCTGCTTTTTGTTTGTTAATGTAGCCATATAAACGAATTGCAATTGTTAACTCTTCAACATAAGGAAAATCTTTAACCACATCATATGGATCAACCTCCGGTCTTGAAATAACCTTTAGTAAGGTTTGCCCATCAAAAATCTGATATTTTTGAGCTAATTCAGATTTGCCCGATAAGTAAGTATTATGTAGCTCTTCAATTTTTTGCTCAATCATTAAATATTTGTTTTTGACTGTATTATAGTAATTTTGGTCAATCATTCCAGCATAATAAGCATATTCTAATAAGCGAATATCTGCATTATCATTTCTTAATAATAAACGGTATTCGGCACGAGATGTTAACATTCTATAAGGCTCTTGTGTACCTTTTGTCACTAAATCATCAATTAAAACACCAATATAACTATCACTTCTTAATAGTTGTAAAGGCTCTTTATTTTCTAATCTTAAAGAAGCATTAATTCCAGCAATTAAACCTTGTCCTGCGGCCTCTTCATAACCACTAGTCCCATTAATTTGTCCTGCGCAATATAAATTATTCACTTTTTTAGTTTCTAGAGATGATTTTAATTGCATTGGGTCAATTGCATCGTATTCAATTGCATAAGCCCATTTTAAAACAGTTGCATTTCTAAGCCCTGGTATAGTTTTGACAATTTTCTCTTGAATTTCGATCGGAAATGAGGTGCTTAAACCATTAACATAAGTAACATCGCCTTTACTAGTTTCTGGTTCGAAAAATATTTGATGTATTTCTTTGTCTGCGAACTTAACAATTTTATCTTCTATGGAAGGGCAATATCTTGGTCCAATTCCTTTAATTAATCCAGAATACATAGCACTTTTTTCAATGTTTTCTTGAATAATTCTATGGGTTTCTGGAGTTGTATAAGTTAGATAACAGGCAATTTGCTTAGGCATTTTAATGTTTGACCTATTCGAAAAAGAAGTTTGAATATCATCCAATATTTCTTCTTCAACCTCATCATAATTTATGGTTGAAGAAATAATTCTTGGAGGCGTACCAGTTTTTAAACGTTGCAGCTCAAAACCTTTTAAGCGTAAACTGTTGCTCAATGCATCGCTTGTTGCTTCATTATCTGGACCCGAAACAATTGAACTATGACCTCTTAAAACTCTAGAATCTAAATATGTTCCAGTTGTAATAACTCCAACTTTAGCATAATAAATATCATCTTTAAAGGTTTTAAAACCAATAAAATTATTGTTTTCATCGGTTAAAATTTCTTTAACCATATCTTCAACTAAAGTTAAGTTTTTTTCTTGCTCTAAATCTTCTAAAACTAGTGCAGAATAGGCTTCTTTGTCAATTTGAGCCCGTAAAGCCCTTACAGCAGGACCCTTTGATAAATTAAGCATTTTAAGTTGGATCATTGCTCTATCTGCCCATAAACCTTGCATTCCACCTAATGCATCAATTTCTCTAGTTATGATACCTTTTGCTGGCCCCCCAATTGAAGGGTTACAAGGCATTTTCCCTAATTTATTTTTATCTAGCGAAATTAAAAGAGTTTTATGTTTCTTATGAGCTAAAGCGAATGCAGCTTCTAAACCTGCATGTCCTCCGCCAACAACAATTGCATCAAAATTTCCATCTATTTTTTCATTCTTGTGATTAACCATAATATTTATATTTTATTTTAATTCTTAAATTTTCAATGTATAATTCTTAGGCTTATTATCATGTGGCGGATGTGGTGAAGCGGTTAACACAGTGGGTTGTGGTCCCATCATGCGCGAGTTCGAATCTCGTCATCCGCCCCATTTTTTTTACATCCTTTTTTATTTAAATAAAAACCAAGAACAATAAAAAATAATTATTCTTGATTCATTTGATAATAATTCACCTGCACTACAGGATTTTTAGCTAAATTTAAAATAAATTATTCTGATTCTTCATCATCTAGTAAAAAGTCATTTGCTTTATTTAATGACTCAGATAATTCTTTAATTTTTTGTTTTGTTATTTTAAAACTATTTATTTTTGTTTTAAATTTTTCAATTGTAGTATTAATCAATTCATCGGCCATTAGTTGATTTTTTGTAGCTAGTTCTAAAATATTAGTGGCATTTTTTTCTATTTCTTCATTATTATCTAATATTTTTTTTACATTATTACCTAACTTTTTAAAAGCATGGGAAGTTAAAATTTTATCTCTTATTCCATCTATAACATCCTTGATTTCTTCAACAGTAGCATATTGTTCTTTTAATTCTTGACCGAGTTTAAGTTCATCAATAAATTTGTGGTGGATTGCCTCTATTAAAGATAAAAATAAAATGAAATATTGTGGTCTTACAACATATGTATCTTTAACACTATTGCCATTATTGTCGTAATTAATTCTCCATATTGGTAATGAAAATTCTGGTTCCAACTCCGTTACTAAAAGCGCATATTTACAGTGCTTTTTGTTTGCATCTTCTCTTAATTTTGCAATATGATTTATATTTTTTTTAGATCCCTTACCAATTGTATTTTTCATTTCACACATGACGCTGGTTAGGATCTCATTTTGATTTTCTGGATTATAAACGCTAAAAATATAATCCCCTTTTGTGCCTTCAATTACCTCATTATCTTTTTCTAATTTAGAAAAAGTGAAAGAATTCATTTGTGCATTTCTAAATTCAGTTTCACATCATTTTTCAAGTTCTTCACCAAGCTCTTTATTATTCAAAAGTAATCTTCCGCGTTCTAATTTATTATTTTTTTCTTTTAATAAATTAATTTGCTCGTCTTTTTCTTCTCTTAATTTTTTAAGTTCTTCAGCTTTTTTATCCAATTCTAATTTTTGTTTTTTTTCTAATTCAAGCCTTAAATCATTAAGAGAATCCTTTTCACGTTTTGTAAATTCTTCTATTTTTTGATTCAAATTATCCTGTAGTTGGCTGATTTTAGTATCTTTTTCATTTCTGAGTTTTTCCAGTTCATCTGCTTTTAAGTTATTTATTTTTTCTTTATATTCACTAATTTCTTTCTCTATTCCAGAAGCAATATCTTTTTGCAATGTCAACTTATTATTATTAATCTCTTTGTCTTTGCTTTCAATATCTTTGTTTAATAATGATATACTGTTATTTAGCTGTTGAATAGTACTTTCCAAATTTATAATTTGAGATTTTAACTGCTCAGATTCAGCATCAAATTGTTTAGTTAATTTATTTTCAGTTTCTAAAATAGCTTTGTTTTTTTCGATATCTTTTTTTTCTGTTAGATAATCTTTTTCTTTTGCAAAGTTTTCTTCAAGCTGTTTTCCATATTCTGTTAATTTGGCTTGGATTTTTTGTTCCACTAATATATCTTTTTGATAATCAAATTCTTTTTCTAAATTACTTAAATCAATTTCAATTTTATCTCTTAAGTCGATTATATCGCCAACTTTGGCATCTTCTTCTAACCTAATAGTGTATTTATTAATAACACTGAATTTAACAAATTTACTTTTTTCCATATCCATTCCCCTAAAAAACCTATAAAACAGTATTTTTGGCAACAAATTATTTTTACATAATTTAAATTAAAATAATCAAAAATATTGCTTTATTTAATTATACTTTTTTAAGTTTAATTTTGTTATATATAATTAAATTATGGAATTTCAATACTACGAAATTAAAAAATCTCGCTTTTATTCGATTGCCTATAAAATTGTAGATCGCAAACAAATTAATGAATTTAAGACTAAAACTTTGGAAATGTTAAATATTAAAAAAAGCCCCAATCACATTTGCTATGGTTATTATTTTCGTGAAAATGGAATAATTGTCGGTGGCTTTGATGATGATGGCGAGCCTAAAGGCACAGCTGGCAAACCAATTAGGGACTTAATAATTAAATCCAACACTGAAGGCATTATAATCTTTGTAATACGCTACTTTGGCGGAAAAATGCTTGGTGCGGGAGGTTTAGGTCGAGCTTATAACAATTCCGCTTCATTAGCCTTAAAAGGCTATAAACAGCTAGAATTAGTTTAAGGGAGAAATATGATTGCAATAATTGGTAAAATAGGCTCTGGAAAAAGCACATTTATTAATTTCCTTCAAAAGAATAAATATAAAACATTGGTTTGTGATGATTTTTTAGCAATATCTTATTTAAAAGATAATTCAACTTATAATGCTGTAAATAGCCATTTTGGAACAAAATTAAATAATGCATATGGGCTCGATAAGAATAAGATCAGAACTCTATATCAAACTGATGACAAAGAAGCGGATAAATTTAATCAAATCATTGAAAAAATAATTAAGGAAGAATTAATAAAAAATAATTATGATTTTGTAGAAATTCCTTTGTTAATTGATAAAAATATTGACTATTCCGACTTATTTTCTTCAATTATATGAATTAATAATTCGGAAAAACAAAGGCAGCAAAATATTATCAAAGCTCTAAAAAAACCAGAAACAGTTAAAATTATGGATTTAAAAAATGATCCTAAAGAAATTTTTAAAAAGCTAAAAGGTGAAAAAAACCTTATAAAAATCACGACAGACAATATAAAATTAACTTTACAATCTATCGGCACAGATACCTTTTACACTTAAGAACAAGGTATTTTTTTGTGTACTTTTTTAATTTAAAAAAAATATTTTTTTTCATTTTTCCAACACAAACAAAAAAAGAAAAAAATAAAATAGAAATATTTGTTTTTGACTGATTAATAAATATTGTAAATAGATTAAAAAAGTAAAATGGAAAATAAAAATTTTTAATATTTTTAAACCGAAAATTAAATATTCATTTCTCGAAATATGAAAATATTTTTTTCAAAAAAAATTTAATTGTTTTTAGGGAAAAAAATAGGGAAAAAAACCTAATAAAATAATCGTGGATAAGTTTTTAAAAATGAAAAAAGTTGATTAAATGGTTGATATTAAGATGAAAAAATGAACTTTTAATGCTATATGTATGTTTATAACCATCCTTATAATCTAGGGAAAAATACACAAAGTCAGAAAATATTTTTTTTCTGCTTTAGCATAATCTAAAATAGTTATAAAGGGTCGAAAAGCCCTATATTTTTGGCGGAGGTTATTTATATGATTTCACATATTCAATATCATTATTTTTCTATTGGTTCAACGACTGATATTCATGGTGAAGATTTAAAAAATCTCCGTACTTTTTATACTCCGATTTTAGGCTCTGACGCTATTTTACTTTATGAATATTTAAGAGATTTATACGTAAACAATACCCAAGAAGCCGGTTATTATGATTATGAGAATTTATGCACATTGTTATCTATGTCTCAAAAACAACTAAATGATGCTCGAATCAAATTAGAAAGTGTTTCATTACTTAGCACTTTTATAGATGAATATAATCGTAAAACAATGTTTATGCTTGATAAACCTTTAAATAAACAAGGTTTTAGAAGTAATTTATTGCTTGCAAATAAACTAACTAAAATCATTGGCCGTCAAAATTTTGATAAATTACTTGGATTGGAACGAAATATTTATTTAACTAAAACTAAGTATTTAGTTGATGTTTCTGCAAAATATGATGATGTTTTTAATATCCAAGATGACTTATTAATTAATAATTTACAAAAAAACGACAAAGCCGAATTAGACAGTTCACAATTGACTACTTCTGAAATTAATGTTGCCTTACAAGAAAAATTAGAATTAAATTCATTCCAATACCCTAATCCATACGAAGCAATACTAAAAACCGACTCTAGATTCTTTTATTCACAATTGACAGGACAATTCCCTTCTTTAAATATCATTAATTTAATAAAAAATTGTAGAGATAATACATTTAATGACCCTTGCATTAATTTAATTTTTTATTATGCATATGAATCTAATAATAAAATAGTTTATGCTTATGTCGATAAAATAGTAAAAGACTTTATTAAAAAAGGAATTGATAATTTCGAAAATATTGAAAAATACTTGGATCAAATGCTAAAGGCTAAAAACGGTTCATTAATTAGCAAAAAAGATCTTTATAAAGCTACTTACTATCAAAATTTAGCTCGAATCGAAAACGATATCCATAGAGGTAGCGATGAATATTAAAGATTTTTTTAAAGAGGATAATCGTCTGACTGATGCAAAGGAAGCAAGAAAGAAGACAATTGAGACAATCAAAAGTGATAACTTATTAATTGAATTAATTGAAGAACTAGATATTACCGATGATGAAATAATTGAATATTTACCTGATATAATAGAATTTAGAAATTTTGCTCAAAATCGTAAACATTATCCATATATCTACATTGCAACTAGAGATGATGGAAAATTAAATTTGCTTAATAAAACTGTAAATAAGAGATTTTTGAGACAAATCAGACTTAATGAAAATTTATGATTCACCGATATAACGAACATAAATCGAAACATTACTTTACGTCAGTTGGTTGCTTCGAACGAAAGCACAAAAGCTTTAAAAACCTACATTTCATCTTTGCCTAATCTTATTAAAAACAATAAGCAAGTTAATAATATATATGTATATGGAAAAAGCGGCTCAGGTAAATCATTTATATCAATGTGTTTAGCTGTTTATTGTTCAGTACATAATGTAAGTAGTGCTTATGTCAAAGCAAACCAATTACAAGCAGCACTAAATGCCAAAGATAAATTATTGTCGGCCGATATGATTAATAAACTCAAAATAGTAAAAGTTTTAAATATCGATGATATCGGCATGGAACGTAAATCCCCTTACTTTTTATTAGATGTAATATATGACATAATAGAGCATAGAAAAAATAATAATTTACCCACAAATATTTTTAGTCCCTTTCCATTAGAACAACTCTTTGAGATGTATCAAAAACATAAATATTTTGAAGGTGAAAAAACAAGATTACAAATCTTTAGAGATATATTAAAAACTAAATCAAAGATATACAGTTTAGATGAATAAAAAGATAGCAAGAAAACATTTCCTTGCTTTTTATTTAAAAAGCCTGTACTACAGGCTTTTTTCTTGATTTAATTTTCTTCTAAAATATTCCGGATCATGAATAAAAACAATGTTTTCAATAATATTTTCTAATCTTTCCATTATACGATTGTAATTATGGAAAATAAGTCCGATTCTAATTCTGTGTTTTTGACTAAATAATAAAACATCCTCAAAATCTTTGATTAAATTATTTAAAACATTTTGATAATAATTATCAAATTCATTCATTTCCTTCATGAATGATTCAAAAAAATCAACCGCTTCCATATTGGTTACTTTAGCTAAAAATTTTTCAAAAATAAGATAAATATAATTAATTATCTCTAATAGCCGCCTTTGCAAAAACTCAGGCATTATTTTCATTTTGTTATGTGATTTAATATTTAAATCAATATAGTCACAAATTCTTTCAATATCTCTAATTGAATTTAATGCGCAGACATACCATCTTAAGTGTGTTAACAAAGGCTGATCTTTGGATAAATCTCAAATTAATTCTTCTGTTAAATCAAGGTGCATTAAATCACTTTGCTTTTCTAAATCATCTATTTCTTTAACACCATTAACTATATTTTCCTCATTAAAATTTTCAATAATTGCTTTATATTTTGAAAACATATCGAAAGCAAATTTAAGATAATTGTTGAAATTTTCAATAATTGTTTCTTCACTACGCTTTAGTAATGTATAGTTTTGTGACATCTTAAGCCTTCTTTCCTGTTAGATAATTTTTAGTTTGAAGCATCTTTGGATTTGTAAAAATTGTTCTAGTTTTATCATATTCTATCAATTTTCCTGCATCGAAGTAAGCAGTGTAATCACTGACCCTTTGTGCTTGGGACATTGAGTGAGTAACTAAAATGATTGTATAATCATTTTTCAGCTCCATTATTAGTGTTTCAATTTTTTGAGTCGCAATTGGATCTAATGAAGATGTGGGTTCATCCATTAATAAAACCTCTGGACGCAAAGCAATTGTTCTTGCAATTGATAATCGTTGTTTTTGTCCTCCAGATAGACTTTCGGCTTGATAATTTAATTTATCTTTAACTTCATCGTATAAAGCTGCGTCAATTAATGCTTGTTTGACTCGTTCATCCAATAAGTTTTTATCGCGGATGCCAATATTCCTTAATCCTAAAGCTATATTTTCATATATAGACATAGGAAACACAGAAGGAGTTTGTAAAATCATTCCTACTTTTGTTCTTAAAACAATATCACTATAGGCTTTTTGGTCAAATAAGTCTTTATTATCAAAATAAACTTCACCAGTATAAAAGCCACCTGAGTAATCCTTATAAATGCGATTAAAAATTCGCAAAAGTGTGCTTTTTCCACATCCTGATGGACCTATAAAAGCCACAGTTTTCTTTTCAGGAATATTCATATTTATTTCATAAAGAGCTTGCTTATCTTTTGAATAATAAAAATTAAGATTATTTATTTCAAAAATATTTTTATTCATAAATCTCCCCACTGCGCTTTTTAATTTGCTTCTTTTCAATATTTAACTTAATTTTTGGTAAAGCAAAAGTACTAAAGGCATATAAACCTAAATACATTATTAAATAAATAAAAGCACATTCATACATAATATTTAATGCATTAGCTCGATTAGAAACTAATTGTGCACCCATTCTTGTTGTTAAAAATTGGCCAAACAATAATAATGAAAAACCTTTTGAAGAAGTTAAACCACTAGTTAAAGTGAATGCAACACTTTCGGCTGCAAATGTGGCAAAACCAATAATTAAAGCATCAATTAATGAAGGTCATAAAGCTGGAAAAATAATTTTATAAATTACTTTGTGTTTCGAAAACCCTAGTGAATAAGCAGTTAAACGTATTTCGGAAGCAATTTTATTGTATGAACTATTTATATTTTTTAACATGTTTGGCATAATGATTAATACACCAGTAAGCATCGCTGCTAATAAGCTGCCTGAACTTTTACCGCCAAGTGATCAGCCGAATAAATGGATAAAAATAGCATACCCAAATAAGCCATGGATTAATGTTGGTATAGCCGAATATGAATCTATAAAAATTCATAATCCTTTTTTAATTGATTTATTTAATAAATACTCATTAATATAAATTACTACAAAAAGTGAAAGCGACAAGGCAATTAATATTGCCCAAGCAGCTGCATACACTAAGTTTAAAAGAGCTCGTGAAGTAGAATCATAATCAGTTGTAAAAATTGTATTATTAGCTTGGATTGTGGATTTAAAACCATTATAAATAATATCTATACCTACCGATAGCATCATTATTGCAGCAATAATAAAAGCTAAAATTTCCCAGCATAAAGCATTGATGTGATAAGCTTTATTTAAAGACTTATTATTGGATTTTTTTAATAATTTATCAAATAAACTTTGTTGCCAATTTATCTGTTTTACAGGTTTTTTGGCTGCAAAAATATTTCAAATTGTTATTGTAATTAAGATAGTTAATAATAGTATTAGAGCATAAATATAAAGCGCATATTGCTGAGCTATTCCTCCACTTTCACTAAAATAATTGCTTTGAATAAATACAGAAATAGGTTTTAAAGAAGATTTTAAAAGCGTAATAAAATCAGAGTTATAAACTTGTAAATAATTTTGATTAGACAAGATATAAGATAGCGCAGCTACTTCGGCCATACTTTTAGTAAAACCAATCATATAAGCTTTATATTTTTCAACTTTAATTTCTTTTAAAATAATTTTATAAATAATTTGGCTATCATTTAAACCTAATGTTAAGGCTGCTAATTTTTTATTTTTATCAACCTTGTCAAAAGCAATAATTAAATTATTAGTTATTATTGGAGTAGTTATAAAAACCATTAAAAAGATTGCATTAATTAAATCTCGTCCACTTTTTGAGCCGAAAATAAATTGGTTTGTCTTTGCTAAAACAATCAAAGCAAATAGACCGTAGACAACTGAGGGTAAAACTGAGCTAACTTTAATAAAATATTTTAGCCATCTTACTAATTTCTGTCTTTTCAAGCGAAATTGCACAAAAATTGCTATTCTAAGAGCTAATGGGCAACTTATAATTAAAACAAAAAACGCGATTAAGAAGCTGGTTAATAATGGTAGCCATATTCCAGCACTAAGTGAACCATAATTAAAATTAAGGGATAAGATTTTTACCCCAAACTCTTTAAATCCGAAAGAAGAACTAATTAAAATAAATAAAATTATGCCTAAAAAGACCGATACAACGAATGTTGAAATTGTAGCCACAAATACTTGATTTATTTTATCGTTTTTAACATCTTTGTTATTTAAAGACATAACAATATTATATATAATTTAGTTATGAAAATTAAGAAGCTTCTATATTCTTTTTTAACCTTAAATTCAATCTCAATTAGCTCAATTTTTGCATCCTCTTGTGTTTATAATAGTGAAGTATTGAATTCTAAAGGTTCGCATAGCATGATAAATTTAATTGAAGATATAGCTAAGAATTATTCAGGTAATACTGAGTTCAATATCATACCTATTGGCTCTAAATCGTCAATTTTAGCCTTATTAAATAATGAAAATGATTTAGCCTTATCTTCTGTAAATCCTAAAGATATTTTGTATAGTTTTGATCAAGATGGACATAAGCAAATCAATCAAGACATATACAATAAGTGAAGAGATAAAGAAATAAAAATTGCAAAAATTGCCAATGAAAAAATGGCTTTTTTATTAAAGCTGCCAAAAGGGTATGAAATTAAAAATTATCATTTTTCTAAAGAAAATTATCAAAAAATTTTAGAAGCTTTTTCTGGTTTAAGAGAATTAAAAATTAATGATCTTTTAGATGTAAATGAACATTATGGCGAGGAAAAGAACTTGAGTATTTTGCCCTTTTATAAAGACGGTGGTTACAATACATCTTCGGTTGCTTTAGCATTTGCACATCCTGATTATAACCCTTATAATATTAATTTAGAAAATAACCAAGAACTGCTAGCTACAGGTAAATTAGGAACAAAAAGTAATGTTATTTTTACACAGGATAACGCAACGCAAAGCTTTAAAACTTTTAAAGAATATGACTCTGAAGCTAAAATAATCGTCCTTAATTACAGTTATTTTAAAAATAATAATTTAAATAGCAATAGTGCAAAGAACTCGGGTTTTTTTATCTTAAAAAACAAAAGCGAAGGCAATGAACTTATTGATGTGGAAAATAATAATTACATATTTAATCGTAGCCTTTACCTGGCTTTTTCACTAAAAAATAGCAAAAAATTACCTAAAATTTATTCTTTTTTAAAATCATTTTATTCATTTAAGAAAGAAGGAGTTAAAGCAATATATGAAAATAATGCTGTATCACTTCCGAAAAAATTTTTTATGGATGAAAAAGATTTATCTCAAATAGATGATACTTATTGAAATAACCTTATTGCGGGAATTACAAAATTAAAATTTGATAATTTATAGACTTTAGATTAAATCATTAAATAAAAATCCGCAAATAATGCGTTTTTTATCTTAAACATTTTTTTCTATTGTTGTGTTTTTTGCACTTGCAACCGCAGTTTTTTTAGTAATATCGGCTTTAATGAATGCTCTTTTTTAAAGACTCTTTTTTAGTTTCTTTGTGTTGCGGCTTACTGATAACATAACTAAAATTGTGGCTAAAGGGGTAGCTGCAAATAATAAAAATTCATTATTCAAATTTACCCTTTTAATATTCTTATAAAAAAATGATAACAAGGATATATTATTTCATTTAAAAACGATAACTTTTAACAAAAGAAAATAATTTTTTAGCTATATTTGTGCATTTTTTGATGCTTATTGTAAATTTTCAATGACTAACAACGCTTTAATAGAAAAAAGTAAAAAAAACTAAAAAAATGGTTTGCATTTTTTTAGTTGCGAAACTTATTGCTTGATTTTTTTCAATGTTGGGAATAGCAATACATCTCTAATACTATCAGTTTCAGTTAATAACATAACTAACCTATCAATACCAATGCCACAGCCGCCTGTTGGTGCCATACCATATTCAAGCGCATTAACGAAGTCTCAGTCAATGTCGCTAGCTTCATCGTTACCTTTATTTTTTTCAGCCACTTGCTCTTCAAAACGTTGAAGCTGATCGATTGGGTCATTAAGCTCAGTATACATATTTGCATATTCTTTAGTATTAATGAATAATTCAGCACGTTCAACAAAACGGGGATCTTCGCCCACTGCTGATAGAGGTGATATTTCAATTGGATGACCCGTTAAAAATGTTGGTTGGACCAATTCATGCTCAACTAATTCTTCGTATAAAGCATTAATAATGTGGCCGATTGTGAAGAATTTTTCTAATTTAACATTATGCTTTTTAGCCACTGCTACAGCATTTTCGTATGAAATATTTCTAAAATCTACTCCAGTTTTTTCATTAACTGCATCAACCATATTAATACGTTTAAAAGGTTGCGATAAATCTACTTCAGTACCATTAATTGTAAATTTATATTTACCAATTTTTGAACATAATTCTTTTATTAATGCTTCTGTACGTTGCATCATGCCTTCAACATTTGAGTAAGCTTCATAAAATTCAATCGAAGTAAATTCAGGATTGTGGGTTGTATCTACACCTTCATTTCTAAAGATTCTTCCCATTTCGTAAACACGATCAAAACCACCAACCACAAGCTTTTTAAGTGGAATTTCAGTGGCTACACGAAGCACAAAATTTTGTTTAAAATCATTATGGAAAGTATTGAAAGGTCTAGCAGCTGCGCCTGAAAGGTAATCATGTAAAATAGGAGTATCAACATCTAAATAATCTAAATTATTAAAATATTCTCTTATCCAAGTCACAATTTTAGTACGCATCTTAAAACGTTCTCGACTGTCCGCATTCATTATTAGATCTAAATAACGGTGTCTGTATCGTTCTTCAACATCAACTAAACCATGAAATTTATCTGGTAATGGTTTTAAAGCTTTAGCTAATAATTTTAAGTTTGAAACTTTAATTGAAACTTCATTTGTTTGCGTTTTCATTACGGTTCCAGATGCTCAAATTATGTCGCCTAAGTCAAGTGTAGAGACTAATTTAGCTAATTCTTCATGTTCTTTTTTATTAAAATATAGTTGAATAGTGCCCAATTTATCTTTAATAACAATAAATGGACCGCGCATAGTCATTATTCTACCAGCAACATTTTTTTTAACTTTCAATCCAGTTAACGCATCCTTTTCGAAATTCTCATATTCATTTCTAATATCAAATGAGTTTTCTAAAATACCTAAATCGTAGGCTTTTTGGTATGCGGGAATATTATTTTCTTTATAAAAATCTAATTTCATCCGCCTAATATTTTCTTGTTCAGTGAATTTTCTCATGGTTTTCTCCTAATATAAATATAGAAATATAATTAATATTATAAATTTTATTCTTTGAATTATTAGAAAAATGTATAAAATATGTATACGTGGTCGCGTAGCTCAGTAGGATAGAGCACAAGCCTTCTAAGCTTGTTGTCAGAGGTTCGAATCCTCTCGTGATCGCCATTTTTTTTATTAAAAATTTTGATATAATACCATTAGTGTTCTCGTAGCTCATCAGGTAGAGCACTTGCCTCCTAAGCAAGTTGTAGCTGGTTCAATTCCAGTCGGGAACGCCATTTTTTATTTTTGTTTTTTTTCAATAATTGAAGCCTAAAATATTAAAAAATAAATCTTGTAAAGTGTTAATAATCGCAGTAAACAAATATCAATTAGTCGCTTCCAAAAGTTCTATATTACAGGATAATTAGTAAAAAAATCAGCTTAATGCTGATTTTTTATCCCTTAATATAGCTATAAAGTCTAAAGGCATAATAAAGTGCAACCATATAATCATAGAAAAGTCTAAATCCAAAGAAAATGCTCAATCTTAAAAATTCTTTTTTATCAGCATTGTCCGGATTTTTAAAATGTTTACTTAATCTGTGTATATAGTACATATCTATAATTATATAAAGGTACATCAAGATAAATGCAATACTTAAAATTAAAACATCCAATCAATTTCTTCTAATGAAAAATCCAACAGTTGCTGATATTAATAAAGCAAAAAAGCTAATGCTAATTAATACATAAATAAATTTTTCATTTAAACGATTAATTGAGCTTAACACACCTGAAAAAATAAATGCTGATGCTGGTATGAAAAGTAAAACGGTAAATTTTCAAGCAACACTAATATCAATTGTATTGTCATTAGCAATTGCTAAACCTGCAAAAGCAATTAACATTACGATTCCACCCACAAATAATGACAAAATCGAAGCAAAAATTAATAATAGCCATCATTTAAACTTGTAGCCAAAAATCATTGTTATCATAGCTATAATAAATAATGTTGCTAGGCTTCCTGCAATAATAAATATTTGTGCATACAAACTTAGTGAATAGACATAATTTACCACATCAGGACCATAAAAAGCCATTAAAAATGCACCAGCAATAGCTAAAATAAAAAATAAACCAAATCATAATAAGGTTGCACCTTTAAAACCTAATTTATGTTTATATTTAATATGGTCATTTTCCTGTAAAACATTGTATTCATTCATAATCATATTTATATTTTATATTAGTTTAATAAATTAGAAAAATAAAAAAAATCATCACAATGTGATGAAATGGCTGCCCTTGTTAGATTCGAACTAACGCATGATAGGACCAAAACCTATTGCCTTACCGCTTGGCTAAAGGGCAATGGTGGAGGGGGAGGGATTCGAACCCCCGAACCGTTAGGAAGTGGGTTACAGCCACCCGCGTTTGGCCGCTTCGCTACCCCTCCAAATGCTTTAATATTATAACTAAATTTTTTTTAGAAGAAAACAATAATTATTTTTTTTGTTTTTATAATTTGAATTTCTATAAAAACATATACCAATGCTATATTTAATTAAATATTATTGTTTATTTTGCAGAATTTATTATTAATTTTCTATTGTTTTCTGGCCCATAGCATATCTCAATAAAAAAATAATTAATTTTTATTGTTTGTTTCCAAAAAACCTGTTCTACAGTACTTTTAGGAACATGATTTTTTTATTTACGCGAAAAAAAATTAAAAAAGTTTATTTTTGTAATCATTTCCACATTTTATTTTATTGATTAGATATAATAGAATTATAAAAAAACAAACTAATTTATAATATATCAACTAAAAATAAAAGGAGAATTATGGCTAAAACAATTTACGATAGTAAAGCTTACTTACAAAAAGTCGACGCTTTTTGAAGAGCTGCTAATTATATTTCACTAGGTCAAATGTACTTACGTGAAAATCCATTGCTTCAACAACCCCTTGTTGGAGAACATATTAAAGTTTATCCAATTGGCCACTGAGGTACAATCCCTGGACAAAACTTTATTTACGCACACCTAAACCGTGCTATCAATAAATATGATTTAAATATGCTTTACATTGAAGGACCAGGACATGGTGGACAAGTTATGGTTTCTAACTCATATTTAGATGGCTCATATACTGAAAGATTTCCACATGTTACTCAAGATATCAAGGGTATGACACACTTATTTAAATATTTCTCATTCCCTGGCGGAACAGCTAGTCATGCTGCGCCAGAAACTCCAGGATCAATGCACGAAGGTGGCGAATTAGGATATTCATTATCACATGCTACCGGAGCAATTTTAGACAATCCAAGTTTAATTGCCGCTACAGTTGTTGGTGACGGTGAAGCTGAAACCGGACCATTAGCTGCAGGTTGATTTTCTAACACATTTATTAATCCTGTAAATGATGGTGCTGTTTTACCAATCTTACACTTAAATGGTGGAAAAATTTCAAACCCAACAATTTTAGCTCGTCGTTCAAATGAAGAATTAAAACAATATTTTTTTGGTTGCGGATGAGATGTTCACTTTGTTGAAACTGAAAAAACTAGAGATGTTCATGCGTTGATGGCTAAAACATTAGATAAAGTAATTGAAAAAATTATTAAAATTCAAACTGAAGCACGAAAAAATAGTGCAGCGGTAGCTAAAAGACCATTTTGACCAATGATCATTTTACGTTCACCTAAAGGCTGAACTGGTCCAAGTACATTTGGAAATAACGTAATTGAAGGAAGCTTCAGAGCTCACCAAGTACCAATTCCCGTTAATTCGAAAGACACAAAACACCTACCATTACTTGAAAAATGATTACGTTCATATCATCCAGAAGAATTATTCGATGAAAATGGCCAACTATTAAAAAAATGAAATATAGCACCAGAAGGCGACAAAAGAATGGCTATGAATCCAGCTACAAATGGTGGCTATAATTCAAAACCATTAAGCATGGGTAAATGGCAAGATTTTGGACATGATTTTGAAAAACCTGGAACTGTTATAGCTCAAGATATGGAATATCTTGGTAAATTCATTGGTGATTTATTTATCAAAAACCCAACGAATTTCAGATTATTCGGACCAGATGAAACAAAATCAAACAGAATTTTTGATGCTTTAAGTGTTTCAAAACGTCAATGACTAGATAAAATAGATGCAAGGTTAGATGAAGCTATGGCTCCAGCAGGCCGTGTTATCGATTCACAATTATCAGAGCACCAAATGGAAGGTTTTTTAGAGGGTTATGTTTTAACCGGAAGACATGGAATTTTTGCCTCATATGAAGCATTTTTAAGAGTTGTTGACTCAATGATTACACAACACCTCAAATGAATTAATAAATGTAAAGACTATAAATGAAGAAATGAATTACCTTCATTAAACTTAATAGCAACATCAAACGCATTCCAACAAGATCACAATGGATATACTCACCAAGACCCAGGGCTTTTAGGTCATATGGCTGATAAAACACCTGAAGTTGTTCGTGAATATTTACCAGCTGACACTAATACATTATTAGCTGTTATGGATAAATCTTTACAAGAAAAGAATGTAATTAACATTATTGTTGCATCAAAACAACCACGTGAACAATTCTTCACTAAAGCCGAAGCCGCTGAAATAGTTGAAAAAGGTGCAAAAGCCATTTCATGAGCATCAACATGCAACTTAGGCGATGAACCAGATTTAGTTATGGCTTCAGCCGGCACAGAAAGTAACATTGAAGCTTTAGCGGCAATCACATTGTTAAATAATGAATTCCCAAAACTTAAAATTCGTTATGTTAACGTAGTTGATTTATTAAAATTACGAAGCCCTAAAGTTGACCCAAGAGGTTTAGATAACACTACTTTTGATAAATTATTTACCAAAGATAAACCAGTTGTTTTTGCTTTCCATGGTTATGAATCATTATTAAAAACTATTTTCTTTGACAGAAATAATCACAATTTAATTCCTCATGGCTACCGTGAAAGAGGTGATATTACTACATCATTTGATATTCGCCAAATGTCTGATATGGATAGATACCACATTGCTATTGATGCAGCTAAAGCTGTTTATGGTGAAAAAGCTCGTACATTTATCGATAAAATGAAGGAAACTTTACAATTCCACCACGATTATGTACGTCAATATGGTACAGATATTCCTGAAGTTAAGGAATGAAAATGAGAAGGTGTTAAAAAAGTTAAATAGTTTAAAAAGCAACAAAAAAAATATTGTTGCTTTTTTTGTTTCAATTTTCACTATACTACAGGAAAATTGGGAACAAAAAAAGCAAAATAATTATTTTCCGGATATAATAAAACTTTAAAGTTTATGGAAAAAATACCACTTTTTTTGCACTTTTGTTTATCTTCGTAAATATCTTCTATTAAGAATAAATATAATTATAGTATTAATAAATAAAATGAAGGATGTGAAAAATGAAAAGAGTAGCAATAAATGGTTTTGGAAGAATTGGACGTTTAATTCTTCGTCACCTTATTGAAAAAAATAATGAAGAGCTACAAGTTGTTGCTGTTAATGACTTAACAGATACAAAAATGTTAGCTCACTTATTAAAATATGATACAGCTTTTAGACCTTTAAATGCTGAAGTTACACACGATGAAAAAGCAATTTATGTAAATGGTAAGGAAATTAAAGTGTTCTCAGAAAAAGATCCTGAATTACTTCCATGAAAAGAATTAGATATTGACATCGTTATTGAATGTACAGGCTTCTTTGTTAAACGTGAGGGATCAAGCAAACACTTAAAAGCTGGAGCTAAAAAAGTTGTTATCTCTGCACCTGCCGGTAGTGATGTTAAAACAGTTGTTTACAATGTTAATCATGAAACTTTAGATGCTTCAGACGATATTATTTCAGCGGCTTCATGTACAACAAACTGTCTTGCACCAGTTGTTAAAGTGTTAAGTGATAACTATGGAATCGTTAATGGATTCATGACTACAGTTCACGCATTTACTGGAGACCAAATGCTTCAAGATGGCCCTCACCGTAAGGGAGATTTACGCCGTGCACGTTCAGCAGCACAAAATATTGTTCCTTCAACAACAGGAGCTGCTAAAGCTATTGGATTAGTAGTTCCTCAAGCAAAAGGAAAATTAGATGGTATCGCTTTACGTGTTCCAACTATCACAGGTTCATTTGTTGACTTAACAGTTATTTTGGAAAAAGAGCCAACCGTTGAAGAATTAAATGCTAAATTCAAAGAAGCAGCGAGTGAATCATTTAAATATGAAACTGATCCTATCGTTTCTTCAGACGTAATTAACTCAAGCTATGGTTCGATTTTTGATGCAACTTTAACAAAAGTTCAAGATGTTAATGGCAACAAAATTTACAAACTTTATGCATGATACGATAATGAAATGTCTTATGTTTCAAACTTAGTGCGTACAACAACTTACTTTGCAAAATTAAAATAATTATTTTTAAGTCTATGCAGCAGCCTAGACTTTTTTTAATTAACTTTATTTAAAAATAAACAATCTGAATTTATCCAATAACCTTTTGGTAATTTACTAAAATCACTGTACTTCAGAGAAATTGGTCAAAAAACACTGTTTATTGCACTATGATCACTATTATAAAAAGAATTATTAATCTCATCAATATTAAAATTATATAAATTCCCTTTTTTTGCATAAATAACTAAACACTTATTGCTTTTATCTGGTTTTGTGGCAATAATCAAATCGCTTTGCTCATATGTTTGATGTTTTTCGTTCGCCTGTCTAATGCGAAAATATATATTATTTTTATTTAGGGCCAGTGTATGGTTATTTTGAATGATTTTAATAAATAAAGATAGAGCTTTTATTTTTTTTATAATCATTTTCTTACTATTTTTATCACAATTATTAACAATATCACTTAACTTGATCTCGTCATTAGCAATTTTTAAAACAAATTCTAAATCGCTAAGCTTTTTATAATTATTTTTTGATCATTGTAAACCTATTGCATGTTTAAAAAATTCCTTACGAAACATTAATCTAATACGACAAATAAATTTATCTTGTTTTTTTAAGATGCTTAAGGATGAATAAGAGTGAACCAAGACATAATAACTTATTGTTGTGCTTTTAAATTCTTTATTTTCCATACTCATTTATATCTGAAAAAATAATATTTTAGAAAAAGTGGAAAAAAATAGATTTTTTTAATATTAATATAATAATATAATTATAAATAATTAATATGGAGGATAATATGCAAACTTACTACAAAGAAATACCAAAAAATGAAATAATCTTAAAAGCTTGCTTTGAAAGTTCTAAAAATGATTATGCAAATTCAGAATTATTTTTAGCTAAAAACGGCCTAATTACAGAGTTTTTAGATAAAAATCAAGCTTATATTTACATTGAAAAAGATTTCAAAACTTATGATGATTTAATTAAAATTATTGATCAAAATATTATCTCGAAAGCTAATAGAGATTATGTAATCGATGTTTTATCATTCGTTAATAGTGAATTGCACAGCGAGGATGTTGTTCATGCTTTTGCAAATAGAATTTTATTTTATGAAGCTAAGTTATGAAACATGAAAAATAAAGCGGACGAGAAAAAAAACTTTGGCTTGTTTATCTCAAATGACTGCTATGAAGAGCTATTAGATGATTATAAAATAATTTTTGAAGCTAGAGATAAAGCTAGAAGCTTACAAATTATGCCTGAAAACTATTGTACATCAGTGATGCTTGCTCAATATGTAGAAGAAGATTTAAAAAACATAAAAGGATTAAAAGTAACTGTTTTAGATCAAAAGCAAATTGAAGAATTAAAAATGGGATTATTATTATCGGTTAACCGTGGCTCAACTCATGAGCCACGTGTTGTGGTAATTGAATATAATGGCAATCCTTCAAGTGATAAAAAAATTAGCTTTGTTGGTAAGGGTATAACTTTTGACACCGGTGGAATGAACACTAAAGGATATGATATGGAAGGTATGAAATTTGATATGTCCGGTTCTGCAATAGTTGCTTATGCACTTAAAGCAATGGCCCAATTACAACTAAAAGTTAATGTGGCTGCTGTGATGTGCATCACCGATAACCGACAAGATGGTGACGCTTCATTACCAGAAAACGTTTATACATCTATGTCAGGAAAAACCGTTGAAGTAACAGACACTGATGCTGAAGGAAGATTAGTTTTAGCTGATGGAATTTTCTATTCAGCTGAAAAATTAAAAGCTACAACAATAGTTGATGTTGCGACATTAACCGGAGCGGTTGTAAAAGCACTTGGTCAAGATTATTCTGGTGTTTGATCTACAAGTGAAACAAACTGAAAATTATTTGAAAAATCAGCTCAAAAAGCTCATGAAAAGGTTTGAAGAATGCCTCTACACGATGATTTTCATGAACCAAATGAAGCATCATTAGTGGCTGATTTAAATAACTATAATAATGACGAAAAATCAGATTCCAATACCGCTGCAATGTTTTTAAAACAATTTACCAAAGATGTGCCTTATATTCACTGTGATGTTGCCGGCACGGCAGATTTATCAGGAAAACCTCAAGGTGTATTAGTCAATACTTTAGTTGAGTTTGCTAAAATCTATTTTGCTAAATAATTTAAAACAACACAATAGCTGTGTTGTTTTTAAATTTGACTAATTAAACTGTGCCACAGCAGTTTAAGATAAACAGAACGTAAATGTTTCTTTAAAAATTAAGCACTATATTTTAATTATATTTTTTAATTCGTTGCTATATTGTTGTCAATTAGCAAAACTAATACCTTGTTTATTAGGGAAAATTAAATAATTGTTTTTAGTAAAATTTTTGCTAAAAAGGCTATTGCATTGTAAAAAAAGTTTGATTAAAAAATAAAAAAATACAAAACACAAATTGTTTGTATTTTTTTGTAGAGATACAAAATTAATTGTACCTATTAAAAAAGTCTAGTATTCAGTCTTCTGAAGATGTAAGATTGCTTGTAAAAGAACTTTCATCTTTTGCTCGCTGCATGGCATCATTAGGTGTAGCTGAAAATCCAACTAAGTCAAACAATTTAATATCATTAACAGCATCACCAAAAGCCATAGTTTTAGCTAAATCTAAATTAAATTTATTAGCATATCAAACATATGAGCTACCTTTAGTGACACCTTTAAACCCTATATCTAGCATAGTTCTCTGTGTTTGTTCAACCTCTAGCTCTTCAAATTGCTTTAAAAAATCTTTAATTTCATTTAATTTTTCAATTTCATTAGCCTTGAAGGATGCTAGAATCTTGGCAACCTTAAGCTCTTTTAACTGGTTATATGTAATATTCATTTGCAAACTTTGCCCCATAAAACTTGCTAAATTAGCTTTTTTAAAATACTCAGTTTTATCGGTGTTATTAGCTGCAAAACCTTTATCATGGTGTAAAAAGTAAGCGAAATCTAATTCTTTTAATTTTTGCATTATTTTTCAAACGATATCCGTTTCAATTTCCTGCATATGAATAATTTGATTGCTTTCATAGTCGTGAATCATGCCACCATTAGCACAAATTAAACCCTCGTTATATGGTAAAAATGAAATATATGGAGCAAGCATTCATAGGTTTCTACCGGTATTAATAATTACTCTTTTACCTTTTTTTATTAGCTTTTTCATTGGTTCGATGGCAGACATATTAAATTCTTTGTTAGGTTTTAATAATGTGCCATCCATATCAAAAACAAAGTTATCAAAATCATTTATTTTTAATTTATATTTTTCCAAAAATACTGTTTTACTAGCTTTATCGAAGAATTTAAATTTAAAATATTCTTTTTTATCAGTTTGAAGATTTGTTAGTAACAAAACTGTATTTGGTTTTAAATTAAAATCACTTTCGCTAAAATTACTTATTAAATTTAATTTAATTTGCTTATTTTTTAACAATTCATTAAACACGAAATCACTTACATTAATTTTTTTAATCATAATTTTACCTCTGCATTTAATTATATTATTGTTTGCTTGACTACATAAAAAAATTAAGTTTTTTAAGCATAGAATAACCGATTTTTTAATTTTATACTTATATACAATAATGCAATAAACGAAAGGCTTACTATGAGAAATTCGATTAAGCCATTATCAAATCTTAAACTATTACTACTCTAGCATTAGTTATCTAAGTACCGACGAATACAGATAAAAGTAATAACACTAAAGAACATAAATTAATTACCGATCTACTTTAAATTCCTTCAGACAATTCTTTAGATTTAGACTAGGCAAAAAACATGAATGATTAATAATATCGCCAATTTGCTGTAGTTAATGAAAAAAATCAACAATTCAGTTAAACATGATCATAATTTAATTAAAATTTATTTAATTAGAAAATTCTAATGAAGATTTAAATAAAATTGATTTTAAAAAGCAACTAATGGGTTAATTGAAATTAATATGAAGTTTTTTAATATATTAATGTATACTGAGGAATATTTTATCTAGCTTGAAAACAAATTAATTTTGATTATGAAACATAAGTAACTAAAGAAGAAAATTAAAAATAGAGACAAAAATTCATTAGGCAAAAATACATAGGGTAGTGTAGAAAATTTTGTGTAAATTAAATCTTTTTTTGTTGCATATCCCTGGTTTTCCATACCAAATTGTAATCCCTAGTTGAATTCTATCTAAGAGGTTCATTTTGTTTGATATTTGAAAGTAATAATACGATTTTTATGAAATTAAAATAAAAACCAAGCCCTTAAAAGGCTTGCTTTTTATTTTTTATCTAAATCATATTGATCAATAACATTACCTTTTTCGCCCCTGTAAAAATCATAGGCTTTAAGGAAGCTGAGTCCTAACATTATTTTTTGATATGCAATATTATTATTTTGTTCACTACTTATTCTGCGCAATAATGCTTTAACAGAATAAAGTCCATGTTCTTCTTGTGCATTATTGTCACTATGATTAGCAAAACCGAAACCAGCTATATCGTCAATTGCTTTATATAAATCTTCATTTGAAAGATTATTCATTTCTCCAATTTTTCTATAGGCGTATGTAAGTATTGAATCAGTTTTTTCATAATCACCAAATTTATGACTTTTAATGTCTGCCTCATTAGGCCATTTAATATTTCATTGCGTTGCACCGCTTAATAAATCTCTACTATCATCTCTATTTCAGACACTGCCACTTGGCTCAATTTGTAATCACATATGTGCCAACTGATCGGCTGTTCTATCATTTTTACCATTTTCAGTATATACATATGTATCGCCAATGTTGCTACCTCTATTTCTGTATTCTTTGATAAACCCTTCTTCATATCTAAATTTTTCAATTAATTCTCAATATCTACGATCTAATCTAAGATTATCGGGATTGCCGTGAATATTTTTGTGATTTCTAGCCACAATTCCTTCAATAAATTCTATAGTTTGAATTACGGCAAATAATTTTTTAGATTGATAATATCTTGTTAGGATAAATTCTCTTTCTAATGCTTGGGCATTATCAGGATTTTTAATAAGATTTTTCCTATACTCCTGTAAATAAGCTTTTTCTGGAGCATTTAATTTGCGTTTTTGTTCCTTTTGCGGATCCTTATCTTGAGCTTTTAAATTCTTTAATCTTGTTTCAGCACGATTATAAAATTCATCAATTGCCCTCATTTTTTCAACTAAAGCTTTAATTTTGTCTGTCGTATCTGCTTCACTTAGTTTAGTCTGATATTCTCCTCATACAATTTGATCATCAGAAGTATCAAGATCAATATTATCAATTCATTGTATAGCTTCAGGTAAAAAAGTTAAATATTCATTTGCATCAGGAATGATTATATCAGTAATTGTATCTTTGTCAGGGGCATTAGATGCTCTGTTTTTAAAGTTAGCTAATGCAGAGTCAGGCATATCCTTATCAACTATCACATTTAATAAATCAATGTAGCCATGATAAAGAGGAATAACGTTATCATTAAAATCTTCCAATTCTTGTGCAGATTTTTTATTTCTTGCTTCACGCACAACCTCTTCATAATTTTTAAATTTGTCTGTTGTATTCCGAGCCAATATATCTTTATATGTTTCAATTCAGCCGCTTAAATTTCCTGGACCATTTCAAAAGCGTTCTAATTCAGCTTTGAAATCTTTAATTTCTTGTTTCATTTTATCTGCTTCAGTATTATATTTTGTTATTTTTTCATCAATATCTAATAGTGTACTTTCAACAATAATATCTTGTTTAAAGTTTTCTTTTAAATATTTAACCGATTCAATAACATTATCAACATATTTTTTAACTTCATTAGCATTATTAATTGAATCTGAAATGGCTTTTTGTTCTAAATGGTTTTTTAATTTTGCATAAGTTTCTTTTACTTTTCGCTTATCTTCTTCACTGTTAGCATGTCTGTTATTATCAATATCTTTGTCTTCAAATTTGACATTATCTTTGATATTTTTAATAGCTTCATTGAAAATCATAATTGATTTTAAAGTGCTTTCTAATTTCTCTTTACTGTCCGCACTTGCATATTTACTTTGAAAATTAGCAAGCACTTTGGCTTGAATAGTATTATCTATAGCTTGCAAGGCACTATTAATATTAGTTATTAATTGATTAATTTCATTTAATTTTGTTTCTAAGGTTTCAACTTCACTTAAATCATCTAATTGTGATTTGTTTTTATTGAATTTTGTAATTAGATCCTCAATTAATTTTGCTTTAGAAGCTTTTGAAGTTTGTTCATTTACTCCGCTTGGATAAGCTAAATTATTAATAAATTTAGTGTAATTAGTCTTTAATGCTTCAAGATATTTATCTGCGATTTGTTTCATAGCATTATCATCATTTTCTGATAATAATTTTGATTTATCAACATTATCTATTGCGTCTAAAATAGCTTGTTTACTATCTAAATGGTTAAATCTGTTTACGTTTTCTTTTGCTACAGCTTGTCCAGTTAAAAGAATTTGTTTTTCTAATTCAGCAGGGGTGAGTGATGGATCTGAATTGGTTGTTTTATTAAATCTATCAATTAAACCACGTGCTCTGGTATTTGTAAAATAAGTAGTAATAAGCTTATTATAAATTTTTACTTTTTGATCCCAATCATCAGGAAAAACATTTATAACTTCTTCAGCTGTGGTTGCTCTTTGTAAACCTGTCTTAATTTTAGATTTAGCCTCAGCATTATTATCAATATATTCTAATGAATCAACCTTATTAGCTCGACTATTCATTGCTTCTTTTAAAGCATTTAAATCTTTGTATTTTTGCTCATATTCATGGCTTTGCAAGTTAGAAATCGAATTTTTTAAGCCTACTACAGTACTTTTTGTTAATTCAGATTCTTTATTTGGATAATCAATTTGATCAATAATTGCTTTCAAATTATTTTCAAATTCTGCTTTAACTTTGTTAGCTAATTCTTTTGATTTTTCAGCATTTGTTACGGTTAGAATCAAATTATTAAAATCATTAACTTTATCTTCAGTTTTGCCTGAATAATTTTGGAAAGCATCAACTAATTTCTTAGCTCCTGCATATGATTCTTTAAAACTATTTACGTTTTCTTTAACGCCGTTTAAATCTTCAACTGTTTTAGCTTTATCTAAAATATCTTTAAATTCACTTTGGTTAGATTCAACACCTATAGTCTTCAAAATGTCTCTAATTTCTTTTATTTTGCTATCTAAAGCTGAAAACTTCTCGATGATATCTTGAATGTTTGCCAAATTATTTTCTTTGTTTAATAAGTCTTTATAATAGGCTTTTTGCTCATTATTTAAATTAGTTAGTCCTTCTATTTTAGCTAATGCATTTTCTTTAAGTATAATTTTATCCCTTAAAGCCTCTGCCATAACTTTGTTAGTTACTTTATCTAATTCGGCGTTATAAACATTAAGCTTATTAACATCTTGATTTGGTTTGGCTTCATACTGTTTAATTAATTGTTCAACTTCTCTAAATGCTTGTTTAAATTCTTTAACTACCGTTAATAAGGATCTTAAATCATTAGCTCGTGTAGCATTTTTATAAGTGGATTCAACTTCTGTTTTGTTCGATGGTTTACCAAAGTCTAATAATGCAGTTTTAATTTGCTTACCGAGGTCATTAAAATTATAAATTTCAGTTGTATATCTTTCAATATCACGTTTAGTTGTTTGCTTTAATATTTCTGTTGTTACTCATTTTAAGGCATTTTCTGTAACATGAGTTTTATCAATATTTAAGTACTCAATAACAGCGCTATATAAAGGCAATTTGTTAACTACTATATCTCTTAAATTTTCTATATTTGTCGTTCTTATTTCTTTTAATATTTGTGCATAAGTTTTGTAATTTGAGCCATTTACTAGTCTTTTAGACGAATCTTCTTTACTATTTTTTTCTAAAACATCTGAATTTGCCTTAATAAATTTGCCATATTTATTTTCGCCTTCATTATCTTTTCAGAACATATCTAATAAGCTTTTAGCATTATTAGCATCTGAAATTACATTTTGAATTTCTGATACAGTATTAGTGTTAATCAATTTTTCAATTAATGTAGCCATCATTAATGTATCTCGATTAACAAAATTAGTTTTTATTAATTCATAAGCTTTTTTGTATTCATCAAGTAAAGGTCTTTCATTTTCAAGGTCATTAAAATTAACTAGTGCTAATTTGGTAGTTAGTTTATTTCTTAATTTAGCTAATTTTTCATTTACTGCATTGATATCTTCTTCACTGTTATCATAATTTGTGATGTCAACCATACTTCTATCAATGTCTGACATTGAATTAATTATGTCTTCTAATTCTTTATATTTATTAATTTTTGTAACCAAATCATCTAAATCTACTTTTGTTGCTTTATTAGCAAATTCATTGTTAAATTCAGCTTGTTTTTGTGTCGATTTAATCTGTGCTACAGCATTTTTAACATTATTTACTGCTTCTTGAAGACTTTTAATTTCATCAACTAAACCATTAATTCCGGTGTTGATATTAGCATTTTTGTCAACATGATGTTTTTGTACTAATGCTGATATGATATTGGCTTTTGTATTTTTAGCTTGTTCACTATTTGGGTAAGCTAAAGCATTTATTGCTTTTTTAGCATCTTCGATAGTTGCATTATTTACAACATCATAGAATAATTTTAAAGTATCTTGGGTGTCAAATTCACTGATTGCTTGATCTTTTAATTCATTAATTTCTTTTTTAGCATTATTTTTGATTGCATCATCCATTAATAAATCAATTCTGGCTGTTGATAATGCAATCATTCTTTCAATAAGGAACTGTTTCAATTCCGCTTCATTTAATCCTTTAGTGTCGTCACTATTTTTGACTGGATAAGTTCTATTTAAAGCACCTAATGCTTCTGTATCATGTCCAAAATAAGTATTAATTGTATCTTTATATTTAGAAACTTTATTTTTTCAATTTTCATCCAATAACTTTTGCAAGTCTTCACTTTTAGTTATACCATCTATAGCATTAAACAATTGAGTTATGGCATGTGAGTTTTCATCTGGGTAAGGTAGTTCCTTTACTAATTTAATTGTTGATGTTAGTAAATTGCTAAACTCTTGAATTTCTTTCTTTTTATTTTCTATATCAGCTTCAGAATTTAAGCTATTTACTTCATCAGTAAGTTTTTTAATTGAATTTTGAGCCTTTTCTAAATGTTTATTCGTGTAAGGAAGATTATTGATTAGCTTAATTAATTCTTCTCTTTCATTTTGTAATTTAGCTTTTTCTAGAACTTGTTGTATGCCTTCGTTGTTTTGTTGTTGGTTCAATTCATCTTTAAATGCTTTGATTTGTTCAGAACTTAAATTTTTATATCTTATCTCTAATTGTTTTGCTGCAATAGCAATTTCAATTTGTAAATCAATATTATCAAAGTCTGATTCTTCTGTGGCTTTATTTCTTAAACCATCGATTTTAGTTAGATATTCATCATCAATTTTTGGATTTGCTGTAGATAACTTATTAATAGTTTTAAGCATTCTTTTCAAAATCTTTTGTATTTTTTCATTGAAATGCTTAACTTCTTCTTCAGTTGTTTTTTGATCAACCTCGGAATTTAATTTATTAATTGCTTCTTGTGCTTGATCTGGCTGTGGATAAGCAATTTTAGCGACTAAAGCCTTAGAATCGGATTTTAAAGAATCTAAAATTATTTTATCAATTTCAGCTAAATCATTTTCAATATTAACTTCGCTGATTTGTTTTTCTTTAATTAATGCTTTTTTGGCATCCTTTTGGTCATTTGATAAGTTATCTAATTCATCAATGAGATTATGGGCCACAGCACGTTTTGAATTATAAATATCTAAATTCAATCTATTAAAGTCTTCATCAGTAACTACTTTTTCAAATTCAGCCAATAATGGTTCAGTGTTCGTAATTGGATAAGGAGTTCTTACAATATAGCTATAATGTTTATTTAACTTTTCGGCAAAAATATCAGGAATTAAAGCCTTAACATCTTCCTCGGTTGTTAACTTAGTTAAGTTATCTTTTCAAGTTTGTCTAGCCAATGCATCATTTGTTTTGTAAGGTAAGTTATCAATTTTTTGCGTGGTTTCTTTGATTGCATTATCTAATTTTTCTATCTCATCCAATTTATCTTTGTAATCTTGTTCTCCAACGATATTTGAATATTCTTGTTTTAGCTTAGATATAGAGGCAGTTTTTAGTGAAATATCCTTTGATGGGTAAGCCAATTTTTCAATTCTTTCATCTAAATCAGCTTTATAAGCTTCGTTTAGAATTAAGTTCATTTCATTTCAAGATTTACCATTTAATTTGTTAACTAAATTATCAGCTTGTCCATTATTACTATTTTTTAAATTAGGTAATGCTTTTATTTTATCAGCTATTTCTTTTTTATCAGCTTCCATACTCTCATTGATTTTGCTATGAAAGGCTGTAAATTCTGATGAATTTATTTTTGTGTTAAGCTCATTATTAAAGTTACTTATTTTAGTTGGATTAAGCTTATTGATGTTGTTAACTGCCTTATTGATTTCAGTATCTAATTTACTAATTTCACTATCCCATTTATTTTTTAGTTCAGTAGTGTCGTTATTTTGATCCTCAAAATCAGTTGTTATGTTATTTATTAATGAAGTAACACCTTGTGATTGCTGACCATTATTTTTAGGGTATTGTAAGTTTTTAACTCTTTCAATTAATTGTTGTTTAACACTTTCGCGATACTCTTCATCACTTTGTTGTTTAGCTTTTTCAATATTAGCCATTAAAGCATCAAAATGTTCAGGTTTATAGGCTTTATTTAATTCAACTAATAAATCTTTTTTACGTTTTTCAGCTTCTTCTGTTGATGTGCTAGTAAGTGCATTAATAGCGTCTTTGGCTTTTTTGATTTCGTCCGGGATTGCTTTAACGTTATTTTCAATATTTTTTAGCTCATTTTTATCAGCTTTATTTATCTCTTCTTCTAATTTAACTATAGCGTCAGGAATTTGACTATTAGTTTTGTCATAATCAAGTTGATTAACTGTTTTTTTAAGTTTGTATTTTTCAATTTCTAGATGTACTTTTTCTAATTCGTTGGTTTCTAAAATGGCTGTAATTAGCTTATTTAAGTCTTTTTTTGCTTCGCCTAAATTATTTACATCATCGCTTGTTAAGGAATCGATAGCGTCTTTGGCTTTCTTAAGTTCAACTTTAAATTCTTCTACAGTTTTTTTCTTTTCTTTATAAGTTTCTTCATTAATTACAGTTTGATCTATTTTATAGTCAAACTCCTTTTTAGTTTTTTCATAATTAGCTTTTATTTCTTCATCAGATTCACCTGAAACATAATCGCTAATATTAAGCATTCCTTTTAGCTCATCTTTATAATTTTCTAAGGTTGCTTCGCGAATGATATTATTAATTTCATTTATGTTATTAGCATGATCGATTTTATCTTTATATTCTTGTTTTTTAATTTCAGAATTTAAATTATTTAGGCTGTCTATAGTGTTTTTAGCTTCATTTTTATCTTGGTCGAATGCATCTTTTATTTTTTTATTTAACTCTGTAAAATGTTCTTCCGTGTAAGATTTTCTTAACTCTTCAAATAAATCTTTTTGTTTAGCTTGTGAAATTTTTTCTATGTTAGCTTTTGCTTGCGTAATTTTAGCTTTGATATCATCTAATTTATTTTTATATTCCTCTATTTTTTCTTTTATACCTTCACCATTTGCATCAACATATTGTTTTTTAATTTCTCCAATAGCTGGTGCATCGTTATCTATTACAATAACGGCTCCACCATCTTTGTTTGGGTAAGGTAATGCTTCAATTTCATTATCCAAAGCTTCTTTTTGATTTTGAATATCTAGCTTATTGTTAATTAGCTGCATTAAATTGTCAAAATCTTGTTGTTCCTTAGCGGAATTAAAGGTTGTTTTTATTTCATCACTTACATATTTAAGTTTAGCTAGCTCGGAATTGGCTTGAGTAATATTATTTTTAATTGTAGACAATTTGTTGCCGTAATTAACAATGTCATTTGAATTTGCTAGGCTATTAATTTCATCTTTAATTTCTTTGACTGCTTTAGCATTATTTTTATCTGGATATTCTAATTGTTCAGCTTGGTTAATTAATTGATTTTTTATATCTTGCAGTTTAGCTTCTTCTACGATTTTTTGAATTTGATCATATGTCTTTGTGCTGTCTTTATCAATTTCGGTATTAAATTTATTTTTTTCATCAGTATTTAAATTATTTAAGCTATTTACAGTATTTTTAGCATCGCTTTTATCTTTTAATTTTGCTGCCTTAATCGCATCTTCAACATCTTTAAATGCATTGTCTACTTCAGCTAATAAATTGCTTTTATCTAATAGATCACTTAAATTTTGGTGGTTGCCTTCACTAACTTCATGGATTTCATCTTTCAATTTATCAATGCTAGGACTTAAAGTATTAATTTTTTGGTTAATTTCTCTAACTTTATCAGTTTTTTGTTCATGAGTTAAAACAGTATTATTTTCAAGATCTTCAATAACTTTAAGCATTTCTTTTACTGCTTTAGAATTTTTACCCGATGGGTAGCGTAAATTACTAATTTTATCTTTTAAGTCATTAAAAGCATCATTGGCTTCGGCTTTTATAATTTGCTCTGTTTCAGCATTAATTTCATCTATTTTATTTAAAGCGTCCTCACCCTGCTTGATATCGATATTTTTAATAGCGTTATCTTGTTTATCCTTATTATTATCATTAATTATTCTATGGTTATTTTTATATGCTTCAATTTTCTTTAATACAACCTTTATTTGTTTAATATTTTCAGCAGAATTTAAATCTTCTTTTAAGTCATTTTTAACATTTTCGCTTAAAACAGATTCGTTGATTAATGCTGTAGCACTGTCTTTTTGGTTATTAAAGATTGAATTTGCTTTTTCCTCAATTTCTTTTAATTCGCTTTGTTTTAAGGTATTTTTATTGTCATCTAAAATTTTATTTAAGCGTGTAAATTCTTTGTCATCATCTAATTTGCTTACAGCTTTCTTTGCTTTATTTCAAGCTTCTAAAAGAATTTTATTAATATCTTCTTTTATTCTTTCTAAGTCATCTAAATAAGTATTTGGATCATTAATCTTTTCTTTAAATTGTTCTTTTACCTTGCCATTATCTAATTTATCTAAAAGTTTTAAGATGTCATCCTTAACATCATTAGCTTCTTTTACATGCTGGTCAATTTCTTTTTCTATGTTGTTAAGCTCATTTTCAGATTTTGCATCTTCTAATTTTCTTTTTAATTCAGATTGTTTATTTTTACTCTTAACTTCATTATTAATTCTATTGGCAACTTTTTCTTTTTTAGGCGAATAGTAAGCTTGAATATTAGTGATAATATCTCATAATTCATAAGCCTGAATATCAGCTTTAGCTAATGTATCTAAATACTTTGTTTTTTCATCAGATTCATTTAAGCCATTAACAAGTTTTAGAGCTTCTTCAACCAAAAAGTGTAATGAGAATGAATCATTAACCAATTTGATTAATGCATCTTTATTTTCTTCATTTAAATCTTTTAATTTTGCTTCAATCTCGCTTTTGTTTACTAGTTGCACATTGTGATTTAGCTTGTTTGATAAAACACTTTGAATAATAGACACTAATTTATCTTTATCTTGTTTTGCTAAAAGCTCTATAACTTGCTGCTTTAAGCCAATTAAATCTTTAAAAGTTTTAGCTTCACGTAGTTTTGCCTTTAGTTCATCTTTTTGTTGAAGATCTTTAATTTCTACAATATAAAGAGAAATTTCATAGTTTAATAAATCTCTTAACTGCTCTGAATATCGAGCTATATTTTCATAAGCTACTTCGTTTTTGGTTTCGATTAAAAGCTTTTCATTTTCTAATTCACTAGGTATATTTTCTAGTTTATTGGTCAATGATTTTTTAGTTTCAGCAATAATTAAACGACCTATTTCGGTTGCAACAATATTTTTAATTTCATTAATTGAATTTGAAATTTTAGCTTTAATTTGGTTAATGTTTTCGCTTGTTGAATCTAAAATTTCTGCCTCAAAATCTCTTTTTACATTCTCATCTTTAAATCATTGAGCTAATATTAAAGTGTCTAGTTGATTTTTAATTAATTCTAATTCTTCTTTAGTTTGGGCATTTTTTACCCTTGCAATTAATTCGTCTTTAATATTTTGAGTTAAGCTCGATTCATTGATTCTTTGAATTAATGAAGCCTTTAATAATTCAAATGCATTTTGATCTTGTTCTTTGGCAAGCTGAATTAAAATATCTTGATTTAAACTATTTAAATCATCAAGATTTTTAATCTTATCATTTAATCTATTTTCAAATTCTGATTTTTTATCGCTATCCTTAACTAAAGCTATGTTATCTTTAACTTCTTTTTCTAAAGCAATACTTTTTTCAACATCTTTAATTAATTTGTTTTTAGAATCAGCATCCTTTAAATTTTGAGATTCGTTTTTTAGGGCTTCTTTTAATGAGTTTGAACCTATTTTATCTATAGCTAAGTTGATTTTATCTTTTTCTGATTTTATTTTATTAGCTAAATCATTTAACAATTTATCTATAGCCTTTTTGTTATCAATAGAATATTGTTCAGTTTTTTTATCATTTAAAAAGCTATCTATTTGTTTTTTTGTCTCATTGTCGCTGTCTAAAAACTTTGATTCTTCTTTTAATTTTTCTCTTAAAGCTTCATATTCTTTAATTTTATTTTTTAAGTCCTGATCAGCTTCAGCATTTTTATTTCTTAATAAATAAATTAGTGTTGCAGCAGCAACAGACGATAAAGCTACTCCTGTTGCAAGTGCGGCAAATCTTTTTTTACTTGGATCTACAGCCATGATATCACCTTTCAATTTTCTTTATATAACCTTCATTTTAACAAAATAATCTTATTTTTTTACTATATTGATGTCGTGATAACATATTATTTTAATATTTATTAATTAAAATATAAAATCATACAAATAAATTATTAAATGTATTAAGGTAAAAATATTTAATAATTTATGATTAAAAATAAAGCTAATTCAAGACAAAATAAAACAAATTTATTTAGATTTATTAAATATTTCATTGATCGAGTTGCATTTTTTTAACATTTTTATTTTCTAAAAAAATTATTTATTTTTTTGCTTAAATAGCCATGCTACAGGGCTTTTAGAAACAAAACAAAATATTTTAATAAAAACTCATAATGTCTTAAATAACATTATGAGTAAATTATTTTTCTTGCTCTGCTAAAACATACTTAGTGGCGCGCCCATTGCCAGAAATTGCAATTTTTTTATTTGATAATAATTCATGCAAAGCTCTTTCAATTGTCCTCTGTGAAATATCTGCAAAAAACATTTGTAAGTCTTTTTTAGCTACTGGTTTTATTGATTGTTTAATTGCCAATAAAATTTTTTCGGTGACAGAATATTTTTGTTTGGCTAAATGCTTAAATCTATTTTCACATTCCTTGTAAGCTTGATTTATTACCATTAGCATATACTTGATAAAAGGCAAATAATTATTTTTGTTATCTTGTCAATCTTTAGCGGTCATTTCTAAAGATGTATAAAAGAAAATTTTTGATTTTTCCTGCTCAATAATTCTTTCAACTGGGACATATCTAGTAGCATTAAAGTCTGCTTTTAAAAACATATATTGCATTATTAAGCGTGTAACTTGTGGATTAATTTCGCCAAAAGGATTAAAACAATAAAGATCAGCAGTAACCATAGGAATTAATAATAGAGGCATGACATTAGCTTGATAAGCTCGGTTATATCCTTCAATTAGCCTATCTAAATATTTTTCAGCATCAGCAGCACTAATTCTTTCACTTAATAAGCTTTTATTTTTAGGCTCAATATTACATTTGATACGTCAATTAGCATTTCTGTGGCCAGGAGAATTATTTTCATTTTTAGTATATAAATAAACTTGGTCATATAAGTCAAAAACAAAATCCTTAGTTAATTCGTCTTTTTGATATTGTTCATAAATTTTTTCAAGAGCATATTTATAACCTTGTATTAGCTGTTCTTGTTTATTTTTAGGTAATGCATTATCATTAGTTAATTCTTGTAAACGCGAATCATTTGTGTAAACACCTTCAATTCCATTTGAACTTTTAGTTAATAATATCTTGCCTTGTTCACACATTTTTTCTAATTCTGCTTCTTGGCCTTCACCTCATAAATCAATTCGGCCTTTAGATTCATAAATTTCACTAATTAAAGCGGTAATACTTTCAGGTAATTTTAAGCTTTTTATTTTTTTCAAATAGTTAAACTTCCTCATTATTATCCCTTTATACCTATTATACTATATTTTGGAGCCTAATTCATTATTCAAATATAAAGTGTTCTTTTGTTTCGAATACCAAACAAAATGAACCCCTTAGTTAGAATTCAACTAAGGAATACAATTTTGGTATGGAAAATCAGAGATATGCAACAAAAAAATGATTTAATTTACAGACAAATTACAAGGCATAGCAATTGAACAAATAAACAAAAACAAAGAAATTATTATCAAATTCATCAATTCTTCGTGCAAAACAAAAGAAAAAATAAGTGTTTTTCGTTCAGTAAATCAACAATATAATGAACAATTTTTCGATTTACCAGTGTATAGAAATGTAAATAATAATTCTGTCTTTTATGAAGGCTCTTGATTTGCCCCTTTCGACAAAAACAATCAACCCATAGCAAATAACAAAGAACGAGATTTGAAATTTTTCATCGGAACAGATAAAAAGTTTTACTTTAGAAACGATACTCAAAGGTTTAAAGCTTTAAAAATTGAAGACAAGAATGAACTTTTTGTGAATGATTATCTCAAACGCAAACATCTAATCCCAATTCCTGAAGCAATCAAGTTAGCCAAACTTAACGCAACAGGTTACACGTTCAACACATATCTAAGCAAAAAAATTGAATTAATCTATAAAATCAGCAATAAAGAAATAGTAAGCGACGAAGAAAAAATCCTAATTAAAGAAATTTTTGAAACATTGCAAGAAACACAAAAATACTTATCAAACATTCTTAATTTTTAAAAGTTTTCTTGCTTCTTCTTTTTCAGAAGAAGAAATTTTGCTTCTTTTGTTTGCAAAAGAAAAACAAAACAAGAACATTGAAACCTGTTTAATGTTCTTGTTTGCATCGAAACGTTGGTTGGGACAAAAAAACTATCAAATATTGGTATTAAAAAACAAAATTTTGTTGCTTACTTTTAACAAACATGATATAACACTACAATTAATTTAACCTAATCTCAAGAGGTTCATTTTGTTCGGTATTCAAACATTCCAAAACTAATTGAAATTTTTGATATATTCAGTCTCGATATAATATAATAATTAATATGAAACAAACAAAGAACTATGAAGTGTATATGTCACTTTTAAATGATAGACTAGTGTCCAATGAAGAGTTTTATAATTCCAAATTTTGAACTCAAATCAAACAACATTATCCTAATTTTAAATTGAACGACAACGTTTTTCGCGCCAACATTACTTCTATGTGTCTTGAAAGTGTTCCTGAACAGATTAGGATTAGAAAAGATGCTTTTTTAAAGAAAGCTTATTTACATCTTGATGCATTTTTATTTGTTTCTTTTAAGGACCTAGAAGATAAAAATATATACCACTTCATAATCTCGTCAAAATGATTTGAGAAATATGACAAGAAAATTGATGTTTCAAATAGTTTTATAAATTTTAAGTACAATGATTTAGTAACATACTCACGAAGTGTTGGTTATCACTATAAAAGATTAAAGAACGACAGAACAAAATATATTTTTTTAATAGTTAAGGATAATGACTTTGAGATTTCTAAATTTAATGAATATTATGAACTTTCTTTAAATTCTAATAAAAATCCTAGTTGGTCAATAATGTCTAATCATTCAAATGACCCTCAAATCCCAAATATAATTAAAAAACAGCTATATGAATTAAGCAATTATTCTTGCATTATTCACAAACAAAATCAGTTGGCTTGTAGAACGAAAATTGATTGACAAGCAACAAAGAAGGCATTAATTGGTACTAATTTGAATGTTCCATTAGATTTTCATCATTTCATTCCCCGAAGTGTATTTAAACAGAATTTTATTAAAAACGAGAATGAAGATGAACTCAATTGAGATAGTGTTCATTCAATTCAAAACATTATCCCTCTATGCCAAATTTGTCATCAGAGCATTCACAACAAAGATAAAACCCTTGTATTAGAAACATTTAATAATATTATTAACGCATTGAATAATGAACATATATTAAATGAATTTATGCTTTATTTATCAAATACAAATATATTCAAAACAATCGAAGACCTAAAAAATTATTATGTTAGAAAGGACTAAAATGTGTAAAAAATTAGTAGTTTGAGACTTATTTGGCGGAGGACAAAATAGTGTTTACAACACAATAACTGAATACAATTTAGAAGAGTTTTTTGATGTTTATACCTTTGATGTCACTGAACCAACTAGAGAAAAACACATTAAAATAGACCTTTCGCAAGCAAACATCACTCAATTAATGTCAAAGTATCCTAAACCTGATATTATTTTAGCCTCGCCACTATGTCAATCCTTTTCATGTGTTTTAAATATGAAAGGCGGTGGTACATGTTTTTGGAAGTATGCTGATGAAACTCGTAGTAAATTAATAGAGCGTTCAGTTGAAGAGTTTGAAAGTCTAAAAGGTGGTTTTACAAAGAATTTAAAAGCAGATGTGCAACTATTTATTAAACGTTTAGGTCAAAGATGTATTGATAACACTATTGAGTTAATTAATAATTACCAACCTAAATATTGATATATTGAAAACCCTAAGCACTCTTTAATGTGAAAGTATATTAAATATAATCGAAATGATTTCTATAATGCTTCGTTATTTCTTAATGAAGCATCACTAGGCAAATATGGATTTTTAACAACTAAACCAACAATTTTTCTTTCAAATATTAATATCAAACTTGAAAAGGGTAAAATTGAGCCTCCATATTATGTTGATGTGATCGATAACAAGAAATATTATGTCTTAAAGGATAATCCTCAAACTCGAGTTGATTATTCACTAGATAGTAGAATGCTTGGTTTAGCATCAATTAAAAAAATGATAAAAGCACGAAATGCTAAATCTGGGATGGGTGCTATGGACTTTGTTATGCGGAGTCAAGCTGCATACACTCTAAAGAATAAAATGGTTAATGAACAACTTTCAGAAGCTGGTCCCGCAAGTGCTATTCCCCATAAATTAATTTATGCGATATTGCAAGCATTTCTTGATGAATACAACAAGACAAATACACCACTTTCTCAAAGTTTTGTTGGTGTTTCTAAAACTGTTGCTAAGTAAATTGTGTGCATTTTAACCTCATGTTTATTTTTTGAACGTATTACACAAATATCTGTGTAATGGGTTTTTTGCTATATACAATTTTTTACAATTTCTGAAAATTCTTTATACGTTTCTTTGTTGCTTTATTAATAGTGGGGGCAATAAATCTTTCTTCAATTATTTTTCCATTTCTTAATAAAGCAATAAATATGTGTACAACCAAATCTTTAAATATTAAAAATGTTATGTAATAAATTAAAAAAAGCGATTTTTGCGTATAAAATAGCGCAAATTTCGCTTTTTTAGTTTAAACTCCGAAGCTCAGGAAATATATAAAGTATTCTTTTGTTATCGTAACTGCTGTATAGGTTGATAAATAAAAAAAAGAAAATAAATTTGGCTCAAAGTTATGTTTTTTTGAAAAAAAAAAAAAAATGAAGCTAAAAAATCTTAAATATTAAAAATATTTTACTGGTAACATATAATCACAAAACACCAAAGAAAGGATAATTATGAAAAAGAAACTAATATTAACAACAACTTCTTTAATAGCAGTAGCACCTGCTGCTATAGTTGTAAGTTGCACAAATAAAAAGAATTTCAATGTTTCACAAGCGGATATTGAAAAAGATAAAGCTATTACAGAGAAAATTGCTCAATTATATTGAGTATATGAAGGTAATATCGCACAAGCTGGATTAACGGTAAGTAATACAGATTATCAAACACTAAAAAATAACATTTTATCAAACCAATACACTGAAGAAAATAAGCGAAAAGTTAATGAGGCTATTCAAAAACATCAAGAGCAATATGTAGCTTTTTCTACAAATATCGCTGAAATTAATCAAAAAAGAGGTGAATATTTAAACAATAGATGATTAGATAAAGACGAAAGAATAAAAACTATTTCTAAAAATTTACAAACTGTTGTAACAAAAATTAAAAATTTGGCAAATGTTACAAATAATAAAAATTTAATTGAACGATCTATTGAATCATTTAATGGTCTAATTGAAAATTATTTTGGTGATGGTATCTTCGAATTTGTTCTTAGATTAGTGGTTGAAAATGAAGAAGGTTTTAAAAAATACAATGAAATTGTTGCTAATCTAGAAAAAATAACCACAGTTGCAGCTAATATTGATATCAAAAAAGAAACCATTGAACAAATTAGTGATAAATTTCAAAAAATGACCGAAAAAATAAAAGAAAAAAATGGCGTTTATAAAGTTGCTAAAGACGAAAAGCTAGACAAACAACTAAATCAAATTTCAGAAAAAATAATTCAAATAACTAAAAAAATCGATATGCACGAAAACGCTGGCTTTAAGCTTGAAAATCACAAAGACATTTTAGATAAAAGTATTCTTTATGGTCTTACCGCAGCTAAAATGTTAGCCGCTAATGATGCCAACTTTAAAATCGTAACTGATTCCATTGTTAAATTATTAGATATCGCTGATAAAGTATTTGAAAAAGCAAAATTAAAAGATTTATTTTGACAAATTTTGTTATTTTTTACTTGAGGTAATGTTGGTAATGCTAATAGTTGAAATCATGGTGAACAAATTTTAGAGCTTGTAAAATTATTGCCAAATAAAAATGTAGAAACATGAAAAACTAAAATCAGTGGTAAGAGCAACTTTGAATTATATAAATATAGCTTAGAAATCTCTAATTTAATTCATGCCGATATTACAAATATGCTTAAAAATCACTCAGAAATAAAACTTGGTAAAATTGATGTTAAATCAGCTATTGACTTTTATCTACAAACATATCAATTAAGCTTGGCTACTTATATTGATTCGTTCGAAAAATACAAAGAAAAAGTTATAAACCTTAAAGCATTTATTAATGAATCTCTTATATTAGAAAAAGAATACAAAACAAAAAGTGTTGGCTTAAACGAAGAGCAACAAGACGCATTAGCTAATCAATTATTGGAAAAACTAAAAAAATATTAATTAATGTCTAAAAAATCAAATCACAGTTAATATTTCTATAATGTAGCAAATTTTGTGTAAATTTATCTCTGTCTTACTTTTAAGTAAGATATTTGAGAATAGCAAAAACACAAATCCAAATTTACTATACAAAAATAACCAAATAACAATGCAAAAGCGGAGAATTTAATCTCCTAAATGTTATTTGGTTATTTTAAATTTTTCTTATTCTTCTTCGAAAATTATTTGCATTTGGTTGTGAATAACCCCTCAGTTAGGAACAAATTTCTCTCAGGTACCGTAGATAATTTTGTGTGATTGGATTCATTAATTTAATTATGTTGTTTTTGTTTTAGTTATATTTGTTATAACACTAATTATTATATTAATCATAAAAAATGCAAAATAACCCAAAATATGAAATAAATTTGCATTTTTTACTTTTTTTGTGTATTATTAGTTTACTTAAATATTAAACAATATATGTACATTTGCATCGGATATATAATGTGCAAACTTACACAGTTTATACATATATGAATACATATATTAATTAGGAGAAAATATGAAGCTTAAACTAAGTCTATTATTAAATGCATCTATTATTGCTAGTACACCATTAGTTGTAAGTGCTCAAGGTAAAACTGAAACCAAAAATTCAAAAACTACTCAGGAGATATTGGCTCATGATAGTGATGTTTATAGTACAAAAGTATCACCTGAGCCTTCATATGATGATTATGATGACGTAGATAGCTATGAGCTTTACTGATATACAGAAGCTTTTAAAACTCATTATGATATGACATTTGCATATAAAATTTTGAAAAAATTAATAGGTTTTGAGGATCAAAAACTCGAAAAATTGCCTTATAAAGATAAACTTAAACAATTTAACATATTTCCTGAATCAGAGTTTGATAATATTAGTTCACAGTATACATTTGCAGTGCATAATTCTTTTTGATCTACTTTTATTCAATTGTGAGATCAAGTTAAATTTAATTATGGTGACTATTTATTAGGTCGTTTAAAAGGTTTAAATGTAAGTGATTCTTTTAAAGTTGCTGATGATCTTAGAAAAAAAGAAACATTTAAAGAATTTGATACAAAAAATAGTGACATTTACGCAATTCGAACATTTGTTTCACATTTTGAGGCAATAAAATTGTTTGCTAAACATAATGATAACGAAAACATTAAAAACTTGTTAATTAGCATATTTAAGATTGATGCTGGTATAAATTCTGGTTCAACAGAATATAATAACACGCTAAAAACTACTTTACCTGTATTTGAGGAATTAAAAAGTGCAGCTAAAGAGTCTTTTGTTGAGAAATTAGCGATGGAAGTTGAAGAAGAGCATAAATCAGAGAAATTGCAGCATGATGCTTTATTGTCAGCTCGAAGAACATTTGGTTCTCCTGAATATAAAGAAAAAATTATTCCATTAGTTAAACAAATATACGAAAATAAATCAAGTGAACTATTACAAAATCTAAAGGATGTTGCTGATTCTATTTACTTAAAAGAAAAGCAAAAAGTTGATGCAGCTTTTGATGAGTTAAAAGATAAAGATAAGGAAAAAAATCTTAAAGAAAGAATTGATAATGCAAGAAACGTCGGACTTTTAAGAGATATTTATGCAGACATAACATCTGTTAAGATTAATGAATTCAAAACTGAGGTTTGAACTTATGTCAATAAAACAAATGGTGCAGATATGTATAATGACTTTAAAAGAAACTTTGATTCAGCAGTTGATATACATAAAGAGATGATAAAACAAAAAGAAGATGATAAGGCTGCTTTTGCAAAAAAATGAAGAGATTTTGGTGCTAATCCCACAGCTAATAAAGTTGATATCAAAAAAGAAAAAGATGAGCAGCGTGCAAAATTAGAAGCTCAACTTATTGCACAAAAAACAACACTTTTACAACTCACAACTATTAAAGAAGAAGCAGAAAATCTTTATGATGAAGAAAGTAAATTAGCTAAACAAGCAATTGAAGCAATTAATTCAGAATCTGAAAAAACTAAAAAACTTGAGGAACTTAAGACTGCTAAAGACATCGAAGCACTTAAAAATATTGCACAAGAAGCTAAAAAAATAAAAGATGCAGAAGACTTAGCCAAAGCTAAAGAAGATGCTCAAAAAGCAGTGGATCGTACGGTTGGTTCACAAAAACATGATGAATATAAACAAATGCTTAATGATGCTAATGATGATATTAACAAACTCAAAGAGTTAACTGCTTTAGCAAGTGCTGAATATAATAATAAAAGAAAAGAAGTTGAAGATATTTATGAACAACTTTTTGACAAAAAGGACTTTAGAGCAAAAATAGATAATGCATCAAATATTGAAATGCTTGAGCAATTAATCCCTATTATTATTAAAGAAAACAATGAGCAACAAAATGCTCATATTAAACAAGAAGCTAAAGACTCAGTAGAAAAACTAAAAGGATCTGAGAAATATGACAAGCTTAAACAACAGTTAAATAATAATCCAGATGACCTTGATCAATTAAAAGAGATTACAAAGCAAGCAAAAGAAGAATTTGAAAAAGAAGCTAATGAAGTTCAAAAAGAATTAGATAAGTTAAATGATAATAATAATCAAAAACAAAAAATTGCTCTATTGCTTAAAGATGCAAAAAATGTAGCTTCATTGAGAATGTTAAAACAACAAGCCCAAGACGCACAAGCACAAGAAAAACAAGATTCTTCCGCAAAGACAATGGAAAAAGCTAAAAAGAAAACTAATATAGCAGCTATCGTCGCACCTTTAGTTATAGTTCCTTTAGCAATTGTTGGTGGAGTATTAAGTTGAATACTAGTAAAAAGACATCGCAATAAAAACAACAAATAAGCCTCATTAACAGGCTTATTTTTTCTGAATTTTTGTTGCTAATATTGGCTGTGTACAGCATTTTTGTTAAATTTAATTTTAGATAAAAATAATAAAAACTAAGCATAAAGCCTAGTTTTTATTATAGTCATTAGCGAACTGATTTGTCATAAACTTTTCCGGCTGCAGCGGGGGCATGAGATCTGCGAGCTGTAACCATAATAACAATTAATGACAAGATATATGGTGTGGTGTCTAATAATCCCCTATAAGCTCTTAAAGCTGGAATGAAACCAACTGATGAAGATGAAAGAGCATATAAGAAAGAGAATGCTAAGGCAATAGCTGAAACAATAAAGATATTTCAATGCCCCATAATCATAATTGCTAAAGCTAGATATCCATATCCTCTAACATCACCATTAAATGTTTCGCCTAATTTAGCACCGAAAATTGAACCAGAAAGGCCAGCAATGGCACCTGAGATTATAATTCCTTGTCATTTGATTTTATAAACATTAATACCTGCAACGTCTGCAGCTTGAGGGTTTTCTCCTATAGATCTAAAACGAAGACCTCATTTAGTTTTGTATAAGGCAAATGAGCCAAAAACTATAACTAAAATTGTAATAACAAGCTTGAATGAAATTAAATCTAATAGTATATTAGAGCCGACATTAACACTTCATTGTAAGTGTTCAATGGTGTTAGCTGGTTTTTTGTTGTTGTTACCAAAGATTTCTAAAAGAATAATAGCAACACCAAAGGCTAATAAGTTAATCGCAAAACCGCTAATAGTGTGCTCACTTTTTAGTTTAATTGTTGCATAGCCGTGTAAAAGAGCAAATAAAGCAGCACTAACCATGGCAACAATTGTACCTGGAATAGTGAATCAAGCTGATGCACTTTGTTCTCCGCCAGGAACAACTTTAGAGATAACATCAGCAAATGATAAGTAAGCAGCTGTACCAACAACCATCATCCCATTAATACCAATATTAACAATACCAGCTTTTTCGCAGAATAGACCACTAATGGCAGCTAAAGAAAAGATGCAGAAGAAAGTAATTAAAGAGTTATAAACATAAACTGTTAAATCTAATGACATTAATTAGCCTCCTTCATTTTTGCTTGTTTATTAATTGCTTTCATTTCTTTTTTAGCCAAAATTAACTCTTTATGCATTTGTTTTTGTTCTTCAATTGATGCAATAAATAGTGTATTAAAATGATTTTGAGTATTTTTTACTGAAGCTATATATTGTTGCATAATATTGAATTTATTAGCACTTCCTAAAGCTTTCATTTCATTAAGAAGCTTAAGTTTTTCATTGTTAATTTTTTCAAAAAGCTGAATAGTTTCTAAATCTGTGTTTTTAAAGTTCATAGCTTTAGAAAGATATTGATCAGTCATTTTCTTTAACTGAACTTTTAAGTTTTTAACTTTAGCTTTATTTGATAATTCTTCAACTAAGAGCTTGTGTTCAATTACTGGAAGCTGGTTTAATAAAGTTTGATCATATTCAAATTTATTTAATTGAACATAATTTTTATTAGCTTCTTTAATTGCCTGTTTGATTGTTGCTTTAGCCTCAAGATCATTTTTTAAGTTTGCTTGATGTAATTTTAAGCATAATTTATGAGTTTTTTCTGCTTCTAGAACTAATTTTTTAGCTCATTCAATTCTTAAATTATTTAAATAGATTGCTTTTTGGTGTTTTGTTTCAAGTATATTCATTTTTTGTATGAATGATTCTTGATTTTTACTATTCGCATTGTATTTAAGATTGTGCATTTTAAGCTCATAAGCACGTGTTAAGCGGTGAGCTTTAAGTTCATATTTGAGTAGTTTTTTATTTGCATCAGTGCGCGGATCGCGATTCAGATAAATCTTTTGTCTAATAAAATAGATTGGTTTAAAGTTTAAAAACATTAATGAAGTAGCTGCTAAATATAAAATTAATGAAGTAGCAACTTGAGTATCTTCATATTTTATGAAAAGACCTTGTAATCCAAATTGACTATTGTAAATTGCTGTATAGAATAAACTTGAAAATAGAATTCCAATTGGTGAATTTAATGCCAATAAACTTATTGCTATACTTTCAAAACCAATATTTAAAGGTCCGGTTATCGAACTATAGCTAGGCGAAGGAGCAATAACATATTGATAGAATCCTGCTATACCGGAAATTGCTCCCGAAACAGCTAAAATCATTATCGTTAAGAATTTGTCGTCAACCCCCATATATTTACCATTAGTTTTTGAGATACCAAGCATATTAATTTTGTATCCCAAAGCGGTGAAGTTAAAGATAAAGAATCCGGCAAAAACAGCTAATAATAGAAAAATGATGCCTAAAATATTGAATAATTCTTTTACAGATTCTGAAATTAAAACAGCACCTGCATTAACACCTTGTAATTCTTTACTGAAGTAATGATCAAGTTGCGTATCTGACAATTGGCTTCAAAATACATTGGCTGAACTTCTTTGGAAAATAGCCATTGAAATACCAACTATAATTCAGTTAAGCATAATTGTGGTAATAACTTCATGTACATTCAGCACTGTTTTCAATATTCCAGCAATAGCGCCTAATAGGGCTGCAAATAATACTGAAAGAAGTAAGGCTAATAAAATGTGTGGAACGGTTACGCTAAAATGCTTATCATAGCCTCAATAAATGAATAAACCAAATGAGGTAAATCCTGTGGCCATCATTTGGCCTGGAATACCTATATTGAAGATTCCCGCCTTAAAACTAATTGCACAGGCTAAGGAACTAAATCCAAACACCAGAAAGAAATTAATTATAAAACGTTGGTTGCCTGCATTAAAACCTTTAAAAATAACAGTAAATACTTCAAGGGGATTAACCGCTACTCCACCAGTAACAGGAACTTTAATCATCACATAAATTAGTGAAATTATAATACCAAAGGTTAGAGATCATAATGATGATGCAATTTTACGTCCGGCGCTTTTAGATTTATCTCGACGAACGAATTCAGACATTTTTTGTGTAAATGAGTTAAATGCATCTTTAAAATTTGTTTTGTTTCTTGTTTGTTCTCCCATTATTTACCCCCTTCCTTTAGTTTATTGTTAAAAATTTCTTCAAAATTAGCTTTTACTTTTTTAATTTCTTGTTTATGTTCTTGTTTAATTCTTCTTAACTCAAGATTAGAATTTTTGTAATTATCTTGCAATTCTTTAATTTCGTTTACTGAGGCTTTGGCTTTTTTAGCTAAATAGATAGCTGAATTTAATGAAGCGATATTCAATTGTTCTTTTTCCATAAAAGAAGCATACTTTTTATTAACTAAATTAATATAGCCTTCTTTTGATTCTTCCATATTGTTTGGATCAAATCAAATATCTTTATTGTCACTTGAAGATGAAGACATAAATTTACCAATTTCATGTCTAGACACATTTTTAGCATCTTGAATTGATAAGATTTTGCCTTCATTAATAACAGCAATAGTATCAGCTAAGGCTAAAACTTCATCAAGCTCATATGAAATTAATAAGATTGCTTTACCATTTTGCTTTTCTTTGAGAATTTCACTATGGATATTAGTAATGGCACCGATATCCATACCTCTAGTTGGTTGAACAATAATTATAAAGTCGTGTTCAAAAAGCATTTCACGTCCAACAATGAATTTTTGTTGGTTACCACCAGAAAGGGAACGAGCTATACTCTTACCTCCGCGTGAGCTACGAACGTCATATTTTTCAATAATTTCATTAGTAAAGTTAGCAATATTTTTACTTTTTAAAATTCCGGCATTTTGGAATTCTTTATCTCATAAACGCCGAATAATTGAGTTTTCCTCAATAGTATAATCAAGAATAACTCCGTGGTGGTGTCTATCTGCAGGAATATAAGCCATATGATCTTTTGATCGCTCATAAGCTGAACTGCTTGTAATATCTTTTAGATGATATTGACCAGTTGCTTTATCTTGAACCCGTAGGTGGATTGAACCTTTTGAAGGAAAAATTAATCCACCAGCGACTTGTTCAAGTTCTTCTTGTCCATTACCAGAAATACCGGCGATGGCAAAAATTTCGCCCGCATGAACATCAAAATTGATGCTTTTTAAGTTTTTATTTAAGTTTGTTGTAGAAACATTTTTCATCGAAAACACAACTTCATCTCTTTTAGCTGGAGTATTGTTTTTAATTTCTACAACATCTGAACCAACCATTGCTTTAATAATGGTGTCCATCGATACATTTTTAATATCAAAGTTGCCCGCAACTTTACCTAAGCGTAAAACAGTGGCTGAATCAGCAACTTGCTCAATTTCTTTAAGTTTGTGCGAGATAAAAATAATTGTTTTGCCTGCTTTTTTAAAAATTTCGAAAGATTGTAATAAACCTTGAATTTCTTCGTCAGTTAAAACCGCAGTAGGTTCGTCAAAAACTAATATTTCATTACCACGGTAAAGCATTTTCATAATTTCAACTTTTTGTTGAGTTGAAACGGTAGCTTCACCTGATTTTTGGAATAAATCGAAGTGTAAATTATAGATATTTTGCAGAGCTTTAATTTTTTTGATTGCAATATTTCGATTAATTACATCAAATTTTTGAACTCATTCATCACCTAAAATAATATTGTCAAGGTTAGTGTAAACATCAACTAATTTAAAGTGCTGGTGCACCATACCAATTCCAGCCTCATTAGCATCATTAGGTCCTGTAAAAAGCACTTTTTTGCCATTTACTAGTATTTCACCACTAGTTTGTTCGTATAAACCGAACAATATTGACATCAAAGTGCTTTTACCTGCTCCATTTTCGCCAATTAGGGCGTGAATTGTTCCCTTTTTTACTTGAAATGAAACGTCGCTATTAGCAACGATCCCGGGAAATACTTTAGTTACATTTTTAAATTCAACGGCATTCATTATTTTAAGATTAATAATTTAGCAAGCTCGTTGATAATTTTTTCTCCAGGCTCTTTATCTGTGTATTCTGTTCCTTCTTTTGTAGCTTTATTACTGTTTAATAGTGTAATAACATCGGAATTGTCTTGAACTAATTTTAAGAAAACTTCTTTAGCTTCTTTTAAGGCTGCTTCAGCTTTAGCTTTTTTGTCGCCTGTAATGTGAGTTTCTGAAACGTCTACTCAGTTTTCTTTAATACCACCTGATAAAATTCTGTCGTTTGCATCAGGATATGGTGTGCCTAATTTATCTTGAATTGTTGATCAATCTGCTGTTGAGCCTAATAATCCAACAGCGTCATATGTTGATTGACCTAAGTTTTTAAGAATTGAGGTAAAGAATGTTTCAACACCAACTTTGGTTGCTAAAGCTTGGTCAGTATCAACACCAATTACATATTTACCTTTTCCTTTGAAATTTTCATCTTTTGTAACAAGGAATGTAGCTGGTCCAGCCACTGGTAAAATAATTTTTGCTTTTGTAGCTGTTGCTGCTGACACAACTGTTTTCATAGCATCTTTAGTAGCATCAAAACCTGTAGTTAAGTTAACGCTTTCTTGTGTTGAATAAACTTTTGTTTTTTCTTCTTTTTGAAGAGTATTTCAGTAGTGTACACCTTTATAAAATCCTTCGATAAAGTCTGTTACTCCTCGAAATACACCACCACCAAACGATGTAAATGTACGGTTTTCTTTATTATCTTCTTCTGATAAGAATTTAGCTGCAGCATATCCAGCGATGAAAGCCGCTTCTTTGGTTTTAAAACTTTGTCAGTGTGATTCTAATTTTAAAGGAATATCATAGTCAGCACCAATGATTTTAGCTTTGTTTTCTTTAAATTTTCTAACATTATCAGCATTTTCGAAAAACTTAGTTAAGTGTTCTGCGTGCAAGAAACCTGGAGCTACCCAAATACGGTATCCTTTTGCAAGAGCATATTGGTATGCTTGTTGATATTTTTCATCTTTAACGTCTAAAACACCAATTTTTGATGATGGGTATTCATTTTGTACGTCAGCAAATTTTAAAACACCTTCTCAAGCTGATTGGTTGAATGATTTATCATTAATATCCCCCCCATCATTAATCATAATAATTGATGGAGCATCTTTAATTTTGTCTTTTTCTAGTTTATATTCATTTTTAAGGTTAACCTTAACAACTGATTCTTTAGGAGCATGTGCGTGTAAATATCCTGCTTTATTTCTTCCACATGCAATTGTTAAAGCTGGTGCCATCACTAATGATGACATAGCCCCTAATGAAAGTAAAATTTTCTTATTCATATTTTAATCTCCAATAATTGTATAGTAAAACTCGCGATACGTTTGTATCATATATATTATATATTTTTAATATAAATCATTAAATAGAAATTTTTATAAGATAAAAATTAATAAAATAAAAAAAACTCCAGAATGGAGTACAAATATTTGATATGGTGGCTCCGGCAGGAATCGAACCAGCGACACACGGAGCTTCAATCCGTTGCTCTACCTACTGAGCTACAGAGCCAAATGGCGGTCCAGACGGGAATTGAACCCGCGATCTTCTCCGTGACAGGGAGACGTATTAAACCACTTTACCACTGGACCGTGGTGGCGGAGGTTGGACTTGAACCAACGACCTCAAGGTTATGAGCCTTGCGAGATTCCGACTTCTCCACTCCGCGATATGTATTTTGGTGCCTTATTTAGGCGAATGGCGGGCAATGAGGGATTTGAACCCCCGCGGGACGTGAATCCCCTGGCAGTTTTCAAGACTGCTCCCTTCAGCCGGACTTGGGTAATTGCCCATGGTGGACCTAACTGGATTCGAACCGGTAACCGACCGGTTATGAGCCGGTTGCTCTAACCGTTGAGCTATAGGTCCATAACAGTTAGATTTATTCCAAATAATGGTGGCGTCGAAGAGAGTCGAACTCTTGACCTTTCGGGTATGAACCGAGTGCTCTAACCAACTGAGCTACAACGCCATAAATGGTGGAGGATATGGGATTCGAACCCACCACCCCTTGCGTGCAAGGCAAGTGCTCTAGCCAAATGAGCTAATCCCCCACATGGTGAAGAAGACAGGATTTGAACCTGCGACCACTTGGTCCCAAACCAAGCGCTCTACCAAGCTGAGCTACTTCTCCAACGTGCTAAATTGCTAAAATATTATAGCACAGTGAAAAAATATCAAAACATTTTTACAAAATAATTATTTTTCTATTTTTTAAGCTCAGCACGACAAGTTTACTACAAAAAAATCCATCATTAAATTATTTTTAAAACAAAAAAATTTTTTATTTTTTTAGCAAACTACCCCGAAGAGTGCTAAAATAATGCTATAGAAAATTTAAAAGCTAGTAAGGAGAAAATATGGCTAAAGAAATTATTTTAGGTATTGACCTAGGAACAACTAACTCTGTTGTTTCGATCGTAGAAAATGGAAAACCTATTGTTTTAGAAAATTTAAACGGAAAGCGTACAACACCTTCAGTTGTTAGTTTTAAAGGTGATGAAATTATTGTTGGCGACAATGCTAAAAACCAAATCGAAACTAACCCAAACACAGTCGCAAGTATTAAAAGATTAATGGGTACAAGCGAAACTATAGAAATTAATAATAAAAAATATAAACCTGAAGAAATTAGTGCAATTATTTTAGAATATCTTAAAAAATATGCCGAAGAAAAAGTTGGACATAAAATTAGTAAAGCAGTTATTACTGTACCAGCTTACTTTAATAACTCTCAACGTGAATCAACAAAAATCGCTGGTAAAATAGCCGGATTAGAAGTTTTAAGAATTATTAACGAACCTACTGCGGCTGCTTTATCATTTGGTTTAGATAAAATGGATAAAGAAAAGAAAGTCTTAGTATTTGACTTAGGTGGAGGTACTTTTGACGTTTCAATTTTAGAATTAGCAGGCGGAACTTTTGAAGTTTTAGCTACTGCCGGTGATAACCACTTAGGTGGTGATGACTGAGATAATGCAATTGTAAATTGATTAGTTGACAAAATCAAAAAAGAACACAATATTGATGTTCGCGAAGATAAAATGGCAATGGCAAGATTAAAAGCTGCTGCTGAAAAAGCAAAAATTGACCTTTCATCTTCTTTAGTTGCCAATATTTCATTACCATTTTTAATTTTATTACCTGGTTCAGCGCCTATTAATGTTGAAACAGAATTAAAACGTAATGAGTTTGAAAAAATGACAGCTTCGCTGTTAGCTAGATGTAAACAACCAATTTTAAAAGCTTTAGAAGACGCTAAATTACAACCTGCTGACTTAGAAGATATTCTTTTTGTTGGTGGTTCAACACGTATGCCTGCTGTGTATGAATTAGTTGAAAAAACATTAGGCAAAAAACCTAATAAATCAGTTAACCCTGATGAAGTTGTGGCACTCGGGGCTGCTATTCAAGGTGCTGTTTTAGCTGGAGAAATTAATGATATTTTATTAGTTGACGTTACTCCTTTAACTTTAGGTATCGAAGTTGCTGGTGGAATTTGTGAACCATTAATCACAAGAAATACACGTATTCCTATTACAAAGGCAAAAACTTTTACAACTTATGCTAATAACCAAACAGCCGTTACTATTAAAGTATTACAAGGAGAAAGAAGTTTAGCTTCAGAAAATAAAGTACTTGGACAATTTAATTTAGAAGGAATTTCACCTGCACCTGCTGGTGTACCTCAAATTGAAGTTTCATTCTCAATCGATGCCAACGGTATCACGACAGTAAGTGCCAAAGATAAGGCTAATAATAAAGAAGAATCATTAGTTATTAAAAATTCAACAAAACTAAGTGATGAAGAAATCAACAAAATGATTAAAGACGCAGAGGAAAATCGTGAAGCTGATGAAAAACGTCGTTCAGAAATTGAATTATCTATTCGTGCTGAAAATCTAGTGAATACATTAAGTGAAAGTTTATCAACTAATGGCGATAAAATGAATGAGGAACAAAAGAAACAAGCTCAAGAAAAAATAAATGAAATCAATGATCTTCTAAAAAATAAAGATTATGACAAATTAAAAGAAGTTGTTACTCAATATGAACAATTAATGGCTCAAATGGCTGAAATGATGAAAAACAATCCTGAAGCTATGGCTGAAGCTGCTAAAGCTGCTCAACAATCAAAAGACGATGATATAGTCGAAGAAGATACAAAATAATGTTGGCTAAGCCAACTTTTTTGTTGCTAAAAATACAATAGTACAGTATTTTTAGTGTTTTTTTTAGTTAATAAATATGGGTAAACATTGTTTTATTTAAACAACAATGAATTTTACCAAAACAACAATAGTACAGTATTTTTGGTAAAATTACTATTTTATTTAAGAGATAGTCATGAGCAAAAAAGAAAATATTTATACATGGACTAATTGCTAACTCTATCATTAGGTATAGGAACTGCAATAATCATTTATAGTGCAATAGCGTTAAATAAAAAATGCTACAACCGTAAACAATCAAAACAATGTGGAAAAATTTGTAGGAAATAATTCAGATGAAGATAAAGAACTAGATAAACTAAAATGTCTATATGAGGCTAAAAAAAGTAAAATAACACTTGCAAAAAAAACAAACACAATTAATGAAAAAGAAACTAAAATCGAAGAAATCGGAGTTGAAAGTGAAGAAGCTAAGAAGAAAATTAAAGTTCTAGCTAATGAATGTACAGATCTTAAAAAAATCTTGTTATTCAAATCATTGCACAATCTTCAAACGCATTATGAACTGATAATGAAATATTAACTTTATATCCAAATATTTTTGAAAATGGTGACGGAAAGCAAGCATTAAGCTTATTATCAACTTCAAAAGGAAGCAACCTTTTTCCATTAGCCAAAGGCTGCAAAAAGAACCAACAAAATAATCGCACTTCGATAGTTTGGAAAATTCTTTTAAAAATCTTGCAATTTTTGAGTAAATTAATAATTTTTGACTTTTTTTATTAGAAAATATTTTTGTAAATATAACCGATAAGAAATTGTATTTTTTTATTAACCTTTTAGCCTGTAGATAGCTAATTTTAAAAACAAAATAATAATTTTTTATACAAAAAATAATTAATATTTAATACTAAAAAAATATAATTTTTAATGTAATAAAAATCATATTTTTTATAAAATAATAATTATTTTATAAATTAAGAAAGTCATAATGAAACCGAAAAAGCTAATTTATCAGATGACATCTTGTCTAACTTGCACTACTATTTTTACAGGGTTATCTTTATCTTGTTCAATTAATAATACAATTGTTTTCTACAATTATAAAGCTTATTTGTCACCTGAAATAGCAAATGAAATTTACAGTGATCTAGATTACAAAGTTTTTGATACCATTAACGAGTTCACTAATGCAATTAAACTTAATAAAGTTAATGCGGGAATAGGTAGTGACCAACAAGCAGTCCAACTCATTAGACAAAATTATTTACAGCCAATTAATTATTTAGATATTTTTTGACCTGAAAACGTAGTAAAACCTTCATGAGCCATAAATAAAACTATTGATGAAATCCTAAATGATCATGAAAGCTTAAAACAATATAGAAATTACCAAAAAAACTTATTAACTAAAGAAGTTTTTGATCATCTTGAAAGTTATGATAAATATTTAATAGCAGAAAATAATAAAGATAATCAGCCAAATAAACATTTAATTGACTACATGGTTCCTTACTTTAATCAAGATGCTGTAATTGCCTATAACCCTAGTAAAATAGATAAAAAAAATCAACCTCTTACTAGTGATTTATATGACTTTGATAATAAAATAATAAATGATGCTTTAAGGTTTAATAAACAAAATAGTAATAATAACTCTTTAGAAATGATTGACATTTTGCAATCTCTCAAACACAACAATTTTAAATATTGAGCAATTACTGATGCTGTACGTGATTTAATGATTTATGGGTCTTCCTATTATAAAATCGTCGATTCACCTAAACAAAATTCTTATAAGGTCGAATCTCACCCTACAGGTGAAGCATCAACAACTTATCAACCAACTTTATATAAAACTTTATTAAATAATTTTGCTCAGTTAATTGAAGATGGCACAGGCGAAAAAATCAATAGTAAAAATATTTACCTTTCTGGTGTTGGTTTAGAATTAGTCAATAAATTAATTGATCCTAATTCTAATGTTCAAGTTGCCCTAATTTATAATGGCGATGCTATTGATGCTTTTGACTCTTTGGACAACGATATTCGTGTTCAAAAAGGTACAATTAGATATTTAAGACCAAGTGGAAACATAATGTTAGTTGATGGCTTAATCATTCCTCTAAAAACTGACGAAAATACCTATAAACAAGTAATTTCAGCAGCAAAAAAATATTTTTTTGGTGGCTTACAAAATCAAAATATACCCTATAATATCCTTAATTTATCTAATAAAAATAATATAGATTTAAATGAATATTCTTACTATGAAAACGCCAAAAAAGTAGGATATACATCAGCATATAAAAACGCATATTATTATATGATTAATTCAAATTTTAAAGTTTATGACTCAAAAAATCAACTAATCGAAAATGAAAGCATCTACTATCAAAATCTTTATAAAATTACCAATGAAAGCACAATATTTAACTTTAAAAATAACACTAGTTTAATCAAATATAACGTCAAACATACAGAAGCAGCACCAATAAATATGCAAAAAACAAATGAAATTTATACTGAATGAAACTTAATGATTAGTTCATAAAAACATAAAACCCTTTTAGAAAACTAAAAAGGGTTTTATTTAATTATTGATTTTATGATTTTTACTTTTTTGCCTGTGAATGGCCGTTTTAAGAGAAATAATATTCTTGACGTGTTGCGTTTATAAAATATTGATTTAGCATGACTAAAAGCTTTAAAGCCTTCAAAGCCGCGATATTTACCTAAGCCAGAATTTTTAACTCCACCTAAAGGTAAATAAGAATTAGCTAAATGCATTGTGGTTGTATTAATAATTAATGAGCCAGATTGAACTTTACTTTTAAACAGTTTTTGTTTCATTTTACTTGAGCTAAAAAGATAAGAAGCTAAGGGATTATCACGAACATTAATAAAATCTATCGCCTCATTAATATCTTTGAAGGGTATAATCGGTAAAATAGGACCGAAAATTTCTTCTTGCATCATTTTATCTTTTTCATCTGTTGTATAGGCTAATGGGTATATTTTTAATTGCTCAGCATCATAAACTAAATCAGGTTTCATATTAATTAATCTATCAAAATGTTTTTGGCTAATGATTTTAGGCAATGAAGAATTTTTAAGCGGTTCGTTGCCTAATTGCTCATGCAAAATTAAGTTAAATTTCTGAATAAATTTTTCAACTATGTTTTCTTGAACTAATGCATAATCATGCGCCGTACATGTTTGCCCAGAATTAATAACTTTGCCATAAAAAATATTTTCAACAGCATTATCTAGATTAGTATCATCACATACTACAGTTGGAGATTTTCCACCTAATTCTAGTATTACAGGAGTTAATTTTTTTGCTGCTTTTTCAGCTACGATTTTACCAATATTTGTTGATCCTGTAAAATGAATAACATCAAATTCTTTGTCTAATAATCATTTTGCATTTTCTAAATCAAAGTTAGCACAATAAATTAAATCGTTTTCAAAATTCTTATTAATAAAGTCAAAAAGTCAATTTGAAAAATTAACACAATATTCTGACGGCTTAATAATTACTCTGTTTCCTGCGCCAATTGCATTAACTATTGGAACTAATGAGAGCATAAGCGGATAATTTCAAGGACTGATTATTAAAGCTCCGCCTAGTGGCTCATACATAATTCTACTTTTTGCTGGTCAAAGGTAAAAAGGTGTCTTAACTCTTTTTAATTTAGTTCATTGTTTTAGTTTCTTGATATAGAGGTTGATTTCGCTATAAACTAAAGAAATTTCGCTAATATAAACTTCATTTTCATGTTTATTTAAATCTTTAAAAAGTGCTTCACTAACATGTTTTTCTTGCTCTTGAAGCAGTTTTTTAAGTTTTTTTAAAATCAGAATACGCCTATCTATATCAATAAAATTATGCTTTTCAATTTGATTGCGCTGATTACGATAAATATTTTCAAGTGTATTTATTTTATTCATTGTTATTATTCCTGATTAGATTATTCTAAAAAGTTATTTTTATGCTTTTATAGAATTATTAGTCTTTTCTCTTTTTGCGAAAAAATCTATACCCGTTTTTGTTATTGGCGCCCTCAACACTTCTAGTGTAGCGACAGTTTGGAAAGTTTTTGCAACCAATAAACTTAGCACCAACTCTTGATCGTCTCTCGATTAATTGGCCACTATCTTCAGGGCATGGTTCTTCTAGCAAAACAGGCTCAATAACTGATCTAGTAATAGATGTTTGTGCCTGATCATAAGCTGAATTAAATCTCTCATAAAAACTAGACATAACAGGTTGCAAAGAAAGCTGATTATTAGCAATCATATCTAATTCGCCTTCAACCTTAGCTGTATAATCTTCATTAATAATGTTTGGAAAAGCAGAAATTAGTTTATCAATTACAATTTTGCCAAAATCAGTTGGAATTAAAGCGCCATTAACATTTTCAGCATATTCGCGGTCTAAAACAATCTTAACAGTTGATGCAAATGTGGAAGGTCTACCAACTTTAATTTCATCTAAAGCTTCAATCAATGAACCTTCACTATATCTAGATGGTGGATTGGTTTCATGATCACTAAAGATAAATTCTTGAACATCAAGTATTTGATCTAAGCTATAATCTGGATCAATTAAATTTTCCTTTTCACCTGCAACACAGTAGTATCCGTCAAAAATAACCTTACTACAATTAAATTTAAAATTAAGTTTACCTCCAGATAATGTATAAGATTTGCTTTCACGAATAGGTGATTTTATTAAGGCTTGCAATGTATGATTGTAAATAAGTTCATAAACCTTAAATTCATTTTCTTGCATATTGAACTTAATCTTAGCTTGTTCTGGAGTTAAAGTGATATCGGTTGGACGAATAGCTTCATGGGCATCTTGTGCACCACTAAAACCCTTAACATCAGTAGCTACATAATCTTTACCAAATTTATTTGCAATATATTCATGAGCATTTTTAACAAAAGTTTGGCTTAATCTTGTACTATCTGTACGTGGGTATGAAATCAAACCGCCATCCCCATAACCTTCATAAAGCTTTTGTAATACTACTTGAGTAACTTTTGATGTATATGGTGATTTTCGATATAAAATTGCTTGTTTAAATGGTGTTATAGCGGGCACCTTTTTCTGTGTAATTTTAATATCACTAACAGTTAGCCGATTATTAGTTTTAAGAACTTTTTCTTTAACTTTAGCTAACTCATCAGGATAGATCCACTCTCTTTCAGCTGCTGGATGTGTTGCCAAAAAGCTTGTAGCACAAATGTTTTCGTCAATTTTAGCTAAGAGCTTATGATATTGTCTAGGAATAAATGCTTCTATCTCTCTTTCGCGGTCCACAATTAACTTTAAAGCTATTGATTGCACTCTACCAGCAGATGGATTAGTTGGTGAATTAGAAATTTTTTGGTGCATTAACTTAGACAATCTATAGCCAATAATTCTATCAAGCATTCTTCGAGCTTTTTGTGCTTCAATTAAAGGTTTATCAAGCATTGTGGGCTTCTCAAATGCCTGTATTATAGCGTCTTTAGTAATTTCATTATATTTAACACGTGCATATTTATTTTCTAATTTTAAAAATGTAACTAAATGATCTCCAATTGCTTCACCCTCACGGTCTGGGTCAGTTGCAATATAAACAAAAGATGATTCTTTTGAAGCTTTTTTAAGTTCCGAAATGATTTTTTTCTTTGATTGATCTAATATATATTTTGGCTCTCAATTTTCCAAATCAATCCCTAAACCTAAAACACCAGTATTAGATAATTTTGTAATATGTCCAACACTAGCAACAACTTTAAATTCATCTCCTAAATATTTTTGAATAGTACTAACTTTATTTGGCGACTCAACAATAACTAATTTTTGCATCATAATAAAAATATACATTATTCTAAAATCTTTAAAATTTTTTTTATTTTTTCATTAAAGACATATGTAATATTAAATCTATATTTTGCTTCATAAAATTTTAAATATATTATAATACCCACGAGTAATAAATTACTCCTTGGTCGCAAGACCCTGAGTCCAGAAGGAGAGAAAATGCAAAAATATGAAATTTTGATGATTCTTGACCCTAAAGCTGAAGCATCAGTTGCTACAGAATTAGTTTCAGGCATCTTCGGAAAAGAAAATATCAAAAAATCAGAGCAACTTGAAAGAACAGATTTAGCTTATGCAATTAATGGATCAAAAAAAGGTATTTACATGCTTTTCGAAGTTGAATCAGCAAGCGAATTAATTGCTGAATTCACACGTCGTTGCAACATTTTAAAAACTGTTTGAAGACAAATAGTTATCAATTTAGATAACGAAAAAAAGATGTTAAGTGAAAAGAAATCTAAAAAATACGAAAGAAAATCTTTTACTAAAAAAGTTGAAGAATCTACAAATAGTGAAGTAAAACCTCGTAAAAGAGTAGTTAAAAAAGAAGCAGAAGAAACTTCAAAATAATCATTTAGGAGATCATCATGAATAAAGTACTATTAATTGGTAGAATCGCTAACGATGTAAGAACTTTTACAACCAATAGCGGTATTAAATATACTCGTGGAACTATTGCAGTTTCAAGAAGAACAACTCAAGGAGATAATGCGGATTTTATCCCTTTTGTTGCTTGAAGACAAACAGCTGACTTTATAAATAATTATGCACCAAAAGGCACTTTAATTTCAGTTGAAGGTTCACTAGTTAGTGGAAGATATGAAGGTAAAAATGGCATCGTTTCAACTTTAGAAGTTAATATTGACAATATCCAATTACTTGAATCTCGTTCAGCTAGAGAGCAAAGAGCAAATAAATCAAACACCACACCAACTTTTGATGGTAATGGCGAAAAAGAATCGCTTAAATCAACAAATGGCGTTTCATTTGCTAATTCTAATGAGCAAAATTTAAATAGTACTAATGTAAATAAAACAACTAAAATTTTTAGTTTCGATGATCTAGAAGATGATACAGACTTAAATTAGGAGTTAAAATGGCTTTAATTAATCGTAAAAAACCAATGCAAAAACGTCGTAGATGCGACCTTTGTGAAAACAAAATTCACTATGTAGATTACAAAAACACAGAATACTTAACAAGATTTATTGCTTCAGCAGGTCAAATTAAACCTCGTGCTAACACAGGTACATGTGCAAAAGACCAAAGAAAAATTGCTTTAGCTATTAAAAGAGCTCGTTTCATGGCTCTTATGCCTTACACCAAAGACCGTGTAAGAGTTATTGTTGCACCAACTGCAAAATCACAATCAAACTAAAATAAGCCTTATGGCTTGTTTTTTATAATAAGTAATCAATTTAAGAAAATATTATTAAATATTTTTTATAATAACGTTATGAGTGAACATAAAGAAGAAGCATGTATATTTTTCGATTTGGATGGCACACTTTTTGATCAGCCATATAATAAAAATCCAATCTCAGAAAAAAACAAAATGGCCATAATGCTAGCTAAAAATCATGCTAATGTTGTTTTTTCAACCGGGAGAATGCATTCTAACCCTAAAGTTTTAAAGTCAATGCATGAATTAGGAATTACAGATATTATAGCTAGTGGAGGCGGAGAAATTTACATTAATAATCAACTATTTTATAGCGAAAACATCAGTAAAATAGATGTTTTGGAAATAGTTAAGTTCGCCAATGAAAACAAAATCTCCTTTACTATTAATGATGTCAATGGTGAATCATATTATTCGCATAATAAGTTTCAATCTTGATTAGCTAAAATGATTATGTCAAAACGTTTTATTAAAATTGGCTTACGTAATCATTTTGATATTACGCACCATAAAAATATAATTAAAATTAGCTTGATTTTTACTTCACCAATTAGATCACTTCATATGTTTAAAAAGCTAAATGAACTTTATAAGGCAAGTTTAAATTTTACTCTTGCAGCTAATGATTATGTGATCGAAATCACCTCAGGAAGCACTTCAAAGGCTTTAGCAACCAAAAAATATTTAGAGTTCAAAGGTATTAAAAAACAAAATTCAATGCATTTTGGCGATTCCATGAGTGATGCGGTATTAAAAGGCTATGTTGGCAAGCTAATTGCGATGGGCAACAGCTCACAAAACTTTAAAGAAGTGGCAGACGAGATAGCTCCGCATTATCGTAAAGGTGGTATTTTTAAATACTTTTTGCAAAATGGTTTTACTTTCGGCAATAATGAAGATAAATTAATAAATTATGAAACAATAGAAATACAAGAGGAAAAAAATGATTAAATTAGGTTCACATGTTGCTTTTAAAGCTCCAAATTATTTAATTGGCTCAATTGAAGAATCATTATCTTATAATGCAAATACTTGTATGATTTTTTTAGGTCCACCACAAAGGGCTTTAAGGGTTAGCACAGAAAAATACCATAAAGATGAATACATGAAAAAATATAGTCACATTATAAATCCAGAAGATATAGTGGTGCATGCACCTTATATTATTAATATGTGCTCAAGCTCAAAAGGTGAAAAAGCGGTTGAATTTTTAATAAGCGAAATTGAAAGAATGAATTTTGTAGGGTTTAAATATTTAGTGTTGCATCCCGGTTCAGCTACCGATTGCAATAGAAAACAAGCTTTGGATAACTTAGTTAATAATCTTTTAATGGTAATTAATAATACAAAGGATGTTGTTATTTGCCTTGAAACCATGGCTGGTAAAGGTAATGAGATGTTTGTGAATATCGAAGAAATGAAATATGTTTTAGCTAAAACTAACCACGAAAGAATTCAAATTTGCCTCGATACTTGCCATCTCCACGATAGCGGAATTGACTTTAATAATTATGAAGAATTCAAACGCATTTTTGATGCAAACAAGCTAACTACAGCTATAAAAGTAATTCACGTTAATGATTCAAAAAACGCTTGTGGTTCGCATAAGGACCGGCATGAAAATATTGGTAAAGGCACAATTAGCGTTGAATCACTACGCAAAGTTATTCTTGATCCTGATTTTGCTAAAGTCATTAAAGTTCTAGAAACGCCTTATATTGATAATAAGGCACCATATAAAGAAGAAATTGCCTTATTGCTTAAAGAAAATTAAGATAAATAAAATATCGACCCGGAGCTCGATATTTTATTTTGTTATTATTATTCTTATTTGTCGTTTTTTTCTTCTTTTGGTTGTAATTTTTCTAATTCAGCTTTAATTTGTGCAGAATATTTGTCGTAAATTCCAGCTTTAGCATTAGTTGCTTCATCTATTTGTTTGTTTCATTTTTCAATTTCAGCTTGGTTGGTTGATTTATCTTTTTCTAGTGCTTCTAATGCTTCTTTAGCTTCATTAATTTTTCCGTCTTGTTCAGCGATTTCAGCAGAAACTTTTTTATGTAAATCAGCTAAATCTTTGTTTTTAGATTCATCTACATTGATTAATGCTACTAAGTCGGTTAAAATTGAGACTTTAATTTCAGCTAATTTCATTAATTCATCAATTAATGCTTTAACTTTGCCAAGATCAGCTTGACCAGCATCATTTTTAAGAGCTTCAAGTCTTTTTGTGTAAGTTAATTTGTCATATTCTAAAGATAATCTTTGAATTAAACGTTCAGCTTTTGCAACTTGAGCATTTTCGGCTTCAAGTTGAGCATTAATATTTTCAACTGCTTTGTTGATTTTTGTTTCATCTTTGCCAGCTGCTTTTAATTCAGCTTCGAGTTTAGTTTTCTCTTGTTCAGTAGCAACTTTGTTTAATAAATCTTCTGGTTTAGCTTCTTCTTCAGCTTTTTTAGCACATGAGAATGCAGTTAATGGCAATGCAAATGTTGAAACTAATAATGTTGATTTTAATATTTTTTTCATAATTAATACCTCTTAGTTAGCAAGTGATGAGATGCCAGCTAATTGTTGTGCCTTTCATTCTTCATATTTTTCTAATGAACCAAATGCTTTTTTATTTTTTCTGTCTTCGATAGCTGTAGGTAAGAATGATAATAAGATGAAGATTACTAAAGTAACAACTAAAGCAACTCTACCAACAATTATGTCTCTTAATACAAGAGAAACATCTTTACCGCCAAATGTTAAAGCTATTTGTTTTACTGTTTCAGTGTTAGCTTGGTTTAGTAATGTTTGTGCTGTACCAGCTTTTAAATCATAAACATCTGATAATAATACATCCACGCTACCTTGTGCAGCATCAACTGCTGTGTAGTGTGAGTCAAAACCGAATAATAAGAATAAGTCGATGATTGGTTGTAATACTGTTACAACTAAAGCAATCATAACAATGATAACTGAGATTCAAGCAGCTGGAACGAAGTATGACTTCTTGTCAGCGATTTGAATTTTGCCAGTTTTTCTGTTAATAATGCCACCTAAAATAGCAAATGCAATGTAAGCAAAAGTAAATAATGCAGTTCAGTTTGCCATTAAGTCAGCGAATGAGTAAAGACGTTGCATTGATCCACCGGCACCTGTAGAAAGAGCTTTTCAGTCTGTAGGTGAGTCATAGAATGCATAGTCAGCGTTAAGTGGTAAGTATGCTAATGCACCGATAACCATGAAAATAATAACAAGAGGAATTGTTAATACTAATGAGTATACAATACCAACTATTGGACGATTAGGATTTAATTTGTTTTTGTATTTGTTTCAGTAAGGTAAGTCACCTAATGCTAATAAATCTTCAACATAACGAGGAGCTCACATTGAGAAACCGTTAATAATACCTAAAACACCAATTGCGATGCATAAGTTCATTAAACCGAACATAATTTGTGCAGCTCTTTTACTGTGGAATAAGCTTGCCATGTAGTCTTGCATTGCGAAGAATGAACCACCGTTAATTGACATTGCAATAGCAATGATTAAGTAAATTACTGTAGTGATTGCTAATCCTAAGAAAATTGCTAATGGAGTTTTTCTAGGTTCCTTCATTTCTGATTGGATTCCAGCAGCAACATAGAATCCATCATAAGCGAAGAAGATAGCTGAAACAGCTAAGAACACACCTAAACCTGCACCAACACCTGCAAATGAGGTAATACCAGTACCAGTTTTAACTAAGTGTGAGAATGATCCTTCTGCTGGTTTTAAAGCAACTGAAACATTGTCTGTTCCACCGTGTCCAGTAATAGCTAAAACAATACCGATAACTGGAACGAAAATTAAAGGTAAGAATTTAACAGCAAGAACGATTTTGTTTTGTGCGTCCCCGACTTTTGATCAAATAGCAGGAACTGTTAAGAAGTAAACTGACATGATTAATGCAATAACTAATCAAATAATTCAGTCGTGTGAAGTACCAAAATTAGCATCTCTGCCTAATAAACCTGTAAATCCATCTTGTAATGAAAGAATTACATATAAAGGCATAAAGAAGTAAGTAAATGGTAAATAAATGTACGTCATGAAGTTTTTTGATGATAGGTATAATTTTCTACCACAAAAGACTTTTGTTCATCCTAGTAAAGACAAGTTGTCATTTCTTACAGATGAAATTTCAATCAAGGCAAGCGCCATAGCGATAACTGCAAGCGAAGCAATTATTCAGCAAAATGCTGCAAGAATAATTGATGAATGCGAGTTCGATAAAACACCACCTGATTTAAAGAAGATACCAGCACCAATTGATCCACCGATAACGATTAATAGGGCGCTAAAAAAGGAAATCTTCTTATTATCTTTGGTTTCTACTTCGTTCATAATATTTCCTTAATTAATTAAAGTTTAAATTATTTTTGGTTAGATATAAAAATTAGTTAATAATTTTTGTACCACTTGTGCCTTGAATTGCTTCATCAACTTTTTCAAGTGAAGCAATAATAGCCACATTATCTTTATTTTCTTTTACGAAAGCAATTGCTGCCTTAACCTTAGGTAACATGCTTCCTGGGGCGAATTGGTTTTCTTCAATATATTTTTCCAATTCAGCGATTGTAACTGTTTTAAGATCTTTTTGATCTGGTTTGTTGTAGTTGATACTTACATAGTCAACAGCGGTTAAAATAACAAAGGTGTTAGCATTAACTTTTGAAGCTAATTTGCTTAATGCAAAGTCTTTATCGATAACTCCATCAACACCTTCAAAGAATCCTTCTTCATTAATAATGGTTGGAATTCCGCCGCCGCCACCAACAATTACAATACCACCATCATCGTAAGTTTTCTTAATTGTGTTCATACCAATAAAGTCAATTGGCAATGGAGAAGGCACAACTTTTCTAAATCCTCTTCCTGCATCTTCAACAATGGTAGAGTTTGGATTAGCAGCTTCTGCTTCAGCTCTTGATGGGTAGAATGGTCCAACAGGTTTAGTTGGATTAGCAAAAGCTTTATCTTTAACGTCAACAATGGTTTGTGTTAAAAAGTATGTAACATCTTTTTTAACATTAACTTTCTTTAATTCATTTGTGATTGAAGTTAACATATGGTAACCAATGTAACCTTGTGACATTCCGCCAGCTTCAGCAAATGGAATTAAAGGAGTTTTTTCATTAACTTTCTTTGCATCAGCAAAAGCATTGAAAATCATACCAACTTGTGGTCCATTTCCGTGGCCCACAAGCACTGAGTGGCCTTCTTTAACTAATGCAGCAATTTTTTGTGCAGGAACTTTAACAAGTTCCTTTTGCTCTGTTGGATTATTTCCAAGAGCATTTCCGCCTAATGCAATAACAATTTTTTTCATTTTAGTATCCTAATGTAGCTAAAATAACAGCTTTAATTGTGTGCATACGGTTTCCAGCTTGTTGAATTGATTTGTTGTATTTTGATTGGAATACTTCATCAGTAACTTCCATAGCACCTGTTGCAACAACTGGGTATTTTTTTCCAAGTTTTTCTTTAATTTCAGCAGAAAATAAAGTGTGGTCATCATGGAATGCTGGTAAGCAGTGTAAGAAAATAACATCTTCTTTAGCGGCTTTAATCATCGCCATGTCTACTTGGAATGCTCCTAATTCTTGAATTCTTGATTCAAATAATGAAAAGTCTTCCCCTAATGATACTCATACGTCGGTGTAAATAGCATCAGCACCTTTAGCGGCTTCAATTTTGTTGTCTGAGAATGAAACTGATCCACCATTAAGTGCAAATAATTTTTGGCAAGCTTCATAAACAGCTTTGTGGTTTTCACCATTTTTAACAATATCTCATTGAGCTTTTGGTCCGCATAAAACAATGTGAACACCAAAGAATGCAGCTCCAATCAACAATGAACGGGCAACGTTATTTTTAATATCGCCAGCAAAAACTAGTTTTTTACCTTTTAAGTCGCCTTTAAATTCTTTCATTGTCATGTAGTCAGCAAACATTTGTGTTGGGTGTTCAGCGTCAGTTAAACCATTTCAAACTGGTACTCCTGAATATTTAACTAAAGCATCAACATCGCTTTGTTTGAAACCTCTAAATTCAATACCATCATACATTTCACCTAAAACCATCGCTGTATCTTCGATTGATTCTTTTTTACCGAAGTTTGATCCTGCAGGTCCGATGTATGTGCAACTTGCACCTAAATCAGCAGCTGCTACTTCAAAAGCGCAACGTGTTCTAGTTGAATCTTTTTGGAATAGAATTACAATGTTTTTACCAACAAGTGGTCTATTATTTGTGTGAAGTCCTTGAAGTTTTGATTTCTTTAAATCAATTGATAAATCTAACACATAGTTAACTTGGTCAGTTGTAAGATTTAAAGCTGAATCTAAACTTCTTCCTTTGAGATTAATTGGCATATTTCCTCCTTTGACTAAAAACCTTGTACTATAGGGTTTTTAGTCGATAAATGTGAATAAATTATTTTAGATCTTCTCTAATTAATGGCATTGACATGCATCTTGCACTACCCATACCTAATGATAATTGGTTACCTTCAAATGATAATACTTTAACACCAGCTGCTTTAAGAGCTTGTTCAGTTTTAACATTTCTTGAGTATCCAACAACAACGCCAGGCGCAATTGTAAGATAGTTAGTACCATCAAAGTGAGTTTCAATATCAATATCTAATTGTGATGCGTTTTCACCAGCAATTGGAATTAAGATTGGTTTTTCACCGATAATTTTTTCAAGGATTTGTGATAACGATCCTTCAATTTCTTTTCATGCTAATGAAGCATCTTTAAGGTCAATTTCTCAAACCTTAAGAACTGATAACATGTTTGGTGAGTATAAGAATTTATTTCTATCAACCATTGTCAATCATGTATCTAAGTGCATTAAGTTTGGCATTGGAGGAACGTTGATTGCAAAGATTTTTTCAAATTTACAGTTTTTGTCGGCTTGAATTTTCTTAGCCATAATTTTAATAGCATCTTTGTCAGTTCTTTCACTAACTCCAATAACTAAAGTTTTTGTGTTGTAAATGAATACGTCTCCACCTTCGATACGTCCTTGATCCTTGTTATCGAATCATCTTGGTACTGTGTTGTAGTCTTTGTGGTTGTCGAAAACAAATTGTGCGAAAATTGTTTCCCTTTGTCTTGTAACATATTTCATGTGGTGTAATGAAATACCGGTTCCTACAGATGCGAATGGGTCACGTGTAAAGTACAAGTTAGGCATAGGGTCAACAACTAATGGACGGTTTACATTAAGAGGTAATTCTTCTTTTGAAATACCGGCCATCATTGTTCTAACCATTTTTTTAGGTTCTTTAGCAAGTGAGTATATGTATTTTTCAACTTCTACTCTTACATTGCTTTCTAATTTTGGTTCACATTCATCTAATCATTTGGTTACGAATGCTTTTCTAGTTGCTTCATCAACTTGGTTTCATGTTTGAACAACTAGTTCGTCTAATTGAATAACTTTAATACCATTATCTTCTAAGATTTTGATAAAAGCTTTGTGTTCAGCAATAGCGTGGTTTGGTTCTAAAATTGCTGAGAATAATAACTCGTCAAGACGCGCAGGTGCTACCCGCCTAATTTCGTCTCCTGGGGTGTGAACTAGAACTTCTTTAAGAGTTCCAATTTCACTATATACATTAATTTTGCTCATTTTCTTTCCTTCTTCACAAGATATTAATTTGACACAATCGATAGACGGTTTGTGCCTTTTTAATTATATAACTTTAAAAAATAAGAAATATTTTTCATAAATATTATTTATTTTAAAAATAAGAAAAAAAATTGTTTTTCAAGCTCAAAAACACTCGAAACAGAAACTTTTTTTATTTTTTTTCGCAGGATGGACATAAGTTATGAATTTGTGAAATAAAAAATTGTTTTTCATTTTGATTTTTAAACATTCAGAATCATTTTTTGTTTTGATCTTTTATATCTAAATTTTTTAAATAAAATTGTTTTATAATATTATTATGAAAAATCAACCATATAAGCCAAAATACAAACTCAATATTAAGAATATCGAAGTCAAAAAAGAAAATGATTTAATACCACATATGAATATGAATATAGGGTTAGAGATTTTGAAAACCTTAGCATTAATTATTGCTACTGCAATTTTTGTAATTTTTCATTTCGTTAAAAATCAAGAAGGAAAATCAAGCGAAATAATTAGAAAAATTTATTACTATTCAATTGGTTTATCATTTGGTGATACGATTATTTTTATCATTATTGGCTCTTATATTTCGCTTTTTATTAGCTGAATTTTATATTCTTATCGCAAATATTTTTTTAGATGGTTTTATCGCTTCGCGAAGGTTGATTTTTGACTTGTTAGAAAAAGAATATTAACTACATTGTGGTTTATTTTATTGTGAGCTGCGTTGGTTTATCACCATATTTTGCTTTCGGCTCGCGTTAATAACTATTGATATTATACGCAGGAAGATGTAAAAAATATCTTTGTTAAAGGCTGATATGCTTCATTTACAAAAAATTATGAAGTTAATGATCCCAAAAATTGATATCCAAATACTACTAATAATATTGGCGTTTTCTTTGATACTTTGTTTAATTTGCCCTACGCCATAACTTTTAGTCCATATGTTTCGTTAATCTTTGTGCTTATCAGCTTTTTAATTATTTCCATATACTTTTTCACTATTAATCCATTTGCTTTTTTTAAAAATTTAAAACTAAGAAAAATGAATATTTTACAAGTTGAACATTATCTTAAAAAGACAAGCAGTATTTTTTACTACACGGAAGAATCCAAAAGATTATTTGAATTTTATAAATTAGCTGCAAGAGTTTTAAAAATTGATATCACAAAAGTGAGTTACAAAACATTGGTTAAAGAAATTAATGGCAGTTTAGATGCTTTAGTGCAAAATGAACAAACTGCAAAATTCTTTTTAAGTAAGAAATATAATAAAAATGAAATTACCCAAAAACGTGCTTCTACAGATGTTTTGGAAACAAAAGAATTAAATGAAATTGATTTAAGTACTCAGAGCGAAACGCAATATCATGATGTTAATTACGACCCCACTTCAGAAGTATCAATCACTAATGAAAGCGATAATCAAAAATCTCAAACAGACCAACCTCATGTAGATTTAGCTCAAACTAAAGAAATAGAAAATTTACAAGAACCAATAAAAATTGTTGAAAACGAAGCAGTAATCCCGACACCAGTTCAAAACCCGGAAGTGAATGATAAAATTTCTACAAGCAATAACGAAATGCCAAATAAAGGCGTAGAAGTTATTAAAGAATCAATGAAAGAAGAAAATACAACTGAATCAGAAAAAGAGAAAATACAAAATATTAAAAATGACGAAAATGACTTCTCTATAGAAGATTTGGAAACAAAAGAATTTATTCATTCCCAAGAATATGATTTAAAAAATGAAGAAAATACAATTGAAAATGATTTAGGTGATGATGATTGAATCTCGCCTATTTTAGGGGATAGAAAGTAGGATAAATGCAGGATTATATTAATTTTGATGAATTTAGTTCCATAATAGAAAAAAACTATGACCACAATATATTAATTATTGCATTATTTTCAACTTATAAAGGGGCTTCTGTTTCGCAAATGTATAGTAACATGATGAAAAAGCATGAAAGCAATAGCCAACTTCTTTTTTTTAAAGTTTTTATTGAAGAGCATGAAAAAAATACAGTTTATGAGCACCCAAAATTCAGCACATTTTTGTTTCCTACAATATTTTTCATTAAATATGGTACCCCTATTAAAAAAATAATCGAATATTATCCAGATGAAATCTATGAAAACTGAATTGAACAATACACTAACTAACAATATAAACTTCAAGGAAAAATTAGATAATTTGCCACATACACCGGGTGTTTATCTATGAAAGAATAAAGCTAATGAAGTTATTTATATCGGAAAGGCTAAAAACCTTTTTAACAGAATGAGACAATACTTCCAAGGGCGCTCAAATAGCTATAAAACAGGCAAATTAGTCGAAAACATTTATGATTTCGATATTTATTTATGTCGTAACGATAAAGAAGCATATCTCTTAGAAAAACAACTAATAGAAAAATTTAACCCAGAATACAATATTTTATTGCTTGATGATAAAAAATACCCATATATCAAAATTGAATTATTCAATAATAAGCTGTCAATAACTTTAACTCGTAAGGTATCAAAAAGCAACGGCGATAAAATTACATATTATGGACCTTTTGCACATGGCTTTGGAGCCAAAACAATTTTAAAATTATTAGAAAGAGAAGCTTATTATGAAAATGGATTTAAAATTGTTAATAATAGTTCTGCTTTTTGGCTAAAACAATATGAAAAAATCAAAAAAATATTGCGTTTCGACGATGCGTTATTAGCTAATTTTGAGAAAAAAATGTTTCTTGCTAGTGAAAACTTAAATTTTGAAATTGCATTAGAGTATAAAAACGTGTTAGCTTTTGTAAAAAAAATGCAAGAGAGCCAAGTTGTGGAACTCCAAAACTACAGTAACACAGATGTTTTAGCATATAAAACTATTGATAATATCATTTATATAACTATGCTTTTTTACCGTAACGGGCATCTAATTAATAGAATTAATGAGCATGTAGAATTAATTTTGGATGAAAGGCAAAGTTTAGAATTATTTCTCACTCAATTTTATGTAAATAGACCTCAACCGGATAATTTCATCATGAATGACATATCGTTAGAGTTTAATATTTTCAATGCTGAAACAAAAATAATAGATGCAGCCAAGGGTAAATACAAAAAAATCTTGGACTTAGCCAATCAAAATTTAGATTATTTTATTAATGCGTCAAAAACACAAAGTAATAACAAACTTCAAATAGGTTATGAGAACTGTGAAAATTTAGCTAAATTAATTTCTATCGAAAAAGCCTATAGAATAGCTATTTTAGATAATTCTAATCAAAATAATACTAATGTTGTTGGCGTTGCATGTATTTTTGAAAATGGCTTACCTTCAAAAAATAAATATCGAAAATACAACCATAATGATCAATTAATAATGGGTGATTATGCTTCAATGAAACTCACAGCTCATAAATATTTTACAAGTGAACATACTGATAAAAATCTTGATTTAATTATTGCAGACGGAAGCATTATCCAAATTCATGCAATCAAGGATGTTTTAGCAAGATTAAATATAAAAATACCTGTTGTCGGCTTAGTTAAAGATTTTAATCACAAAACAAGAACCTTATTAGATTTAAATGAAAAGGAAGTATTCAATATTCCAAAAAATATATGAAATTTTTTAACTTTTATGCAAGTGGAGGTTGACCGTTTTGCTAAGGTTTACCACCGCAAACGCAATAAAATTTCCTCATTAGAAGGTAAACTATTAAGCATTAAGGGTCTTGGTAAAAAGATGGAACTTAAACTGCTAAACAAATTTATTAGTTATAATAATATATATAATGCTTCGCTTGAAGAGCTAATGGGAGTCGTTCCTGAAAAAATAGCTCTAAAAATTTTTAACAAAGAGTTTTTAAAGGAGGAATAGATGGAAGCTACTAATGAAGTACAAGATTTATCCTTTATAAATAATTTACCAACTATTTTTATAACATTAATACCCTTTTCACCATTTATTGCAATGATTTGCGTTTTAGTTTTCTCAACTAAGAAATATCGCTACTTTCTACATAATGATTTAGTTAATGAAACAGTCCAAAAAAACAGAGCAAAGCTAGTTTATGCTTTTATGGGAATTGGTGCAATCACCAGTCTTTTGTATATTGCATTCTTATTGATTTGACATTTTGCCTTTGATAACACACAATTTTATCAAGTATACTTTTTTAGCTCTGTAATTGGTTTTGATATTTTCTGCGCTTTCTATGTTATAGGGTTAATTGCTATGGTTATCCAATTTTCAAAAACGAAAATAACTCATACATATGACTATGCAAAAATTGAAGAATATTATAATAAGCATCATTTCACATTCTCTACCGGGGGGCTCAATTTATGAGTTAGAAACGCATGAACTGGCGAAGTTGAACAAGAAGATAGGAATCCAATTGAATATTGAAAAAAATCTAAAGATAGCAAAACATTCTGGTTCGGTGCAAGCAAAAATAAAAACTTTTTTATTATTAATTTAATTTTATGTAATACTGACCGTTTCTCATTTCCTTATGAGTATTCACAAGAAAATAAAATTAGTGCGGTTGCATCCTTAGTATTGAACCAAATGGTCGAGGATAAACTTTTTGATAATTTCTTTGATGCATTATCATATTTTAAAAAACATTTTTACTAGCTTTTTTTGTTTTGATTTTGCTCCAGCTACAGTACTTTTGGTAAAAAAACAACCTTGTTAAAAAGGTTGTTTTTTTGTTTAGAATTACATTTTATGTGGAATTGAAATTCCTAATAATCTTAAGCAGTTTTCTAAAATAATATTAGATGCTTTAACTAAAGCCAATGAAGAATTTTCTTTGGCTGAACCAATAATTTTTTCACTATTTGTATATCATGAGTTAAATTCTTTTGCTAATTTAATTGCATATTGAGTTAATAAGGATGTAACAAATTTTTCTGAAGATTTTTTAATAATTTGTGGGAATTCACTTAAGGTTGCAACTAATGATGAATGTTTTTCATCTAATTCAGTAGCAACTAAATCTTTATTTAAAACACCAGCTTTTTCAAGTAATGAATATGCACGTGCATTAGCATATTGAATTAAAATAACTGGGTTATCATTTGATTTATTATTAGCTAAATCAATATCAAAATCAATTTTTGAGTTGTAATTTCTATCTAAAAGGAAGAAACGGACGCTATCTACACCTACTAAGTCGATAAATTCTCTTAAGAAGAAGCTTGTTCCCTTTCTCTTAGACATTTTGTATTCTTGGCCGCCTTTAACTAATCTTACTAATTGCATGCAAAGCACAACTAAATTGTCGGGATTATGTCCTAGGTCTTCCATTGCACATTTCATTCTCTTGATGTAACTTAAGTGATCAGCTCCTCAAACATTTAGAATAATGGTGTCTTTTGGATTAGTTAAGAATTTAATATTGTGGTAAGCAACGTCAGGCGCAAAGTAAGTTAAGGAATTATCACTTTTAATTAAAACTCTATCCTTATCATCACCATGAACTGTGGTTTTAAGTCAAACAGCACCATCTTTTTTGTATGTATTTTCTAGTTTGTCTAAAGTATCATAGATAATTTTTCTATCGTTTTCATAAAGTGATTTTTCACTGTAATATGTTTCAATTTCAATTCCTAGTTTTTTTAGATCTACTTTAACTTGGTCTAAGAATAATTTAACTCCTCTTATTTTGAAGTATTCTAGAACTTCACCCTCTAATGTTAAATTTTTATATTTATCACCAACTTCGTCATAAATAACTCCAGCAGCTCATAAAATATCTTCTCCACGATATGAATCTTCAGGCATTGGGAATGATTTATCGAATTTTTGTTGGTAACGTGCAAATAAACTTTCGGCTAAAATATTAATTTGATTACCAGCATCATTTACATAGTATTCACGTTTAACATTAAAACCCGCGAATTCGCAAATATTATTAACAGCTGAACCAATAACAGCATTACGAGCATGTCCGACATGTAAGAAACCTGTTGGGTTTGCACTAACTCACTCTATGTGTAAGTTTTTAGTTTTTGGTAATCTTCCGTAGTCAGAGCCTTTTTTAAGAATTTCATTAACTTCTAAGTTTAAAGAATCGTTTGATAGAAAAATATTAAGAAATCCTGGTTTTGCAATTTCTATTTTGTTAATTTTTAAGTCCGCAAAATGAGGTGTTAATTTTTCAACGATTTGTTCGGCTGTTGCTATTGGATCTTTGCCCTTATTTCCCATCGCCAAGTTAGTTACTAAATCAGCATTGTTTTTTGGTTCAATTAAAGTCGCCTCTCTACTCAACTCTAATTCTGTTGCTATTAATTTTAATTGAGTAAGTATTTTTGTTTTGATATCACTTATATTCATAATATCTTAATTATATATTAAATTTATTTTTTGATAAACATATAAGAGAATATAAGCGGTTATGTTGTTATTTTTGGAGTAATAAGAAAGCTAACTTTATAAACATTGTTTCGACTTTTTTCGCTGTGTCACAGTAGAATTTAAAAATCAGTAATTGTTACTGATATTTAAATTATTTTCTTTCATTAAGAAGTTTTTGCATACTATCTTTATAAACTTCAACACCTGGTTGATTAAAAGGATTAACTTCAAGTAAGTATGCGCTAATGACAACTGATCTCATGAAAAATTGAAATAAATAACCTAGAGTATGCGGAGTAAAATCATCAATATTTATAATTATGTTAGGAATATTTGAAACAACCGTTTTAGATTCTTTTTCAAGATCAAATGATAAATCATTAGTTGGGTGACTGTACTTTCCATCTAAGTATCTATATTGTGGTAAGTTATTATTATTTGTTGCCAAAACACCTGTAGCATCACTGTTTTGGCAACAAATTAAAGTTTTAAATACAATCGTACTTGCACTATTTAATGCTTTTTTACTTATGTGTAAATCACTAGAGAACATGGCAGAAATTGGTATTAAAGCATGTTCTGTTTTAGCTTCGCTTTCTGAAAAAAGTTGCTTTCACCATTCAATAAAATCTTTTAATCTTACATCACAACTATTCATCATTTCAAATTGATAATTAATACTGTGGATATATCTAGCAACTGCATACTGATAGCAATAATTTGTCATTAAATCTTCATTATCAGCATCTAAATTAGCCTCTTTTGCGCCTTCGATCATATCTTTAATATTGATGCCAGAACATAATAAAGGTAATAATCCTGCAGGTGAAAAAATACTAAATCTAGTTATTACATCATCGGGAATCAAGAAAATTTGATAGCCTTTATCCTTAGTTAATTTGAATAAAGCTCCCTGATCCTTTTGTGTTGTTACTGCAATAAATTCTTTTGCTTCAACTGTCCCATATTTTTTTTCAATCAAGTGCCTAAATTCACGAAAAGTGATGGCCGTTTCTAATGAAGAACCAGATTTTGAAATTACATTAATTGCAAATTTTCTGTCTTCCGCATACTTTAGGGCTGTAGCCAAGGCTTCTGAGCTTACTACATCGCCTGTGAACATTAATTCAATTTTTGCATCTTTTTTATTATTAAAAATAAACTCATAACCAGCTTTTGCACCTAAATATGATCCATCAGCACCAATAACTACTAATAAGTCAACTTTTTGCGCTAATCATTTTGCATAAGTTGCTTTAATTTGGCCAAATGTTTCTGTAGATAAATTTGGTAAATCTAATCAGGCTAATCAATCGGATTCATCAACTGTTCTAGTTTTTAATCTTTGATGAATTCTTTTTACTGGCTCATTAAATTTAGCTATTCGAGTTAAATCAATTTTTGATTTGCTTAAATCTACGTTAATTTTAGACACATTATTCCTTTCTTAATCATAAGGATTAATACCATTAATATAACATTCATAAATGGTCGACCAATATAAAACACAAATTAGAGCTCCTAGTGATAACTCATTTGGAACATTAACTTCTAAGTGTAAAATTGTTGCCCCAGCCACATTAACAAGAGTATTTAAAATTCCTTGATTCATTTTTCTTTTAATATTTGATAATCTGCCTTGGTCACTTGTTGGGACACCATCATCATTATAAACATCAGGTGAAATACGGTAATCGAAGTGTTCATCATGACTATCAAAGGTTCAAGCAAAATATTTTTTAGAATCTTGTAAAAGCGTCTGTCCATATGTTTCGATTTCGCGTGTGAAATTAATATCAATAGAAAAATTCTTAAATTTTTGCATGAATAATTCATTTTGCAATTGCGCATGCATAAATGAAATCCCTTCAAGAGAATTAGCTAATGAAACAACAAAACATTTATCTGTTTTTTTTCTTAAAAATGAAGATATATAGGCAATTTGGTAAATAATATTTTTATCAACTTTGTTTAATAACCATTCTTGTGATGCTGAAAAATATCCATCATGAATTTGGGATATATCTGCTCCTTTTAATAATAAAAGAAGCATATTATTTTCAGCAAAAAATGAAAATCTTTCATGCAAAATACTTGGAATTATCATGCAATTTTCCAGGGTTAAAGAAGCAAATTCAAATTGATTTTCTACAGCAACATTAGAAACTAAGAAAATTTTATTCAAAGCATTGTAGTAGCCTAATTTTCGCTGCATAATATTCAAAATATTTTTGAAATAATTCATTATCCAATCTGAAAATTCAGTTAATGAAGCAATCAAAATTTTAGTATTTTTATAGAGCAAAAGATCTATTATTTTTTCATGTTTTTTTAAAATATACTCAGGTGATAAATCACAATTAATAAAGTGAAATTGAATCTTATTTTCAGCTAGAACATCATCACTAAAAAGTATCTTTTCTGCAGCTAAGTAATTACTAATAAGTCTGTCTGAGGCCAAAATTAGTAAATCTGTGGTGTTATCACTAACTATCTTTTGTGCAAACTCATTTATTTCTTTTACGTTCTCATTACTGAAATTTAAAGCTAATTCATGAAAGCTAAAATGTTCAAAACCATTGACTGCTTTACGGTTTATATTATTAACTAGTTCTAAACAATTATTGATAATAATTTCATTTGAAAAATCAGGATAATAATTGTATGACTTAAATTTAATTCTTTTCATTATTTTCTCTATTCCATAAGCTCTTTATCTATTTTACTTTTTAAAGTTTTAAATCCATACTTAGTTTCTTTTAATTCTTCATTGAATGGAGCTTTAGCAAACAATGGATGATTAGCTTTAAAATTTCCCACACCACTTTTGGTTTCGTTATCGATTTCATCAACGATAAAATTAATAAAATCTCCTTTTTTAAAAATTGATTCTAACACTGTTTTGCTTTTGTCCGTTACATTTGTTTTAGGGATAAAAAATGTAAATCCTTTTGTAGTGGAAATAAATAACCCATTCCAGCCTACTTTAGTTATTTTTCCAAATAATACATCACCTTTTTTATTCATTTTGCTCCTTATTATTATTTTATATTTTTATATATTTTTTTTAGCAATTGCAAGAAATATTTATAGTTGCAAAAGACAAAATTAGAAATGTAAAAATAAATTTTAATATAAATTTTACTAAAAATGCCTGTCTACAGGTATTTGATAAACATTTTAAAATGTTGTTTTTTTAGATTTAGATATGGTTCATAAAATAATTTTTAATTATTTTTAGATTTACTTAATATAAAATTTACTTAATATAAAATATTTATTTTTATAAATTATAATATAATACAAGAACTAAAAAAAGAGGTATTATGAAAAGATTAAATTTAACATATGAAAAAGCAAAAGATAAAAAATATCCTTGATTACTTAAGCATCCTAAAATTAAGTCAGGACTAGCTAAATTCAAAACACGTGAAGATGCGATTAACTGATACTTAACCCTTGATTTTGAAACAGCTATATGATTCCAAGCTCCAAATAAAATTTTCGGTGGTCAATTAACAACAGATAAAGATGAAAAAAATGTTTGACGTTACTATGTAAAAACTAAAGGTTTTGATGGCGGAGATACATATACAGAAACTTGTGAACAATGATTCATTGATCCTGCAACAGCTCTTCGTAAAAAAGGAGCTTCAAAAACTGAAGGTTTTGATTATGTAGAATTACATGATCCGCAAACTTATTTCCCAGCAGAATTAGAAGTTGTTAAAAAAGAAGTATCTAAGGTAGATTTAGTTGATATTGAAGAAATTAAAAAATCAATTAACGAACGTGTAGCGAGCTTCAATAGAGAAGACATCAAAGACAAAAACTTACTTGCTCAAGTTAATGAATTAATTGATGCAATTACTAAAGAAGGTATTAAAGACGACAACATCGATACTATCGTTGAAAAAATGCAAGAAATTGATCAAAAAATGGTTACTGAACCTGCACCTTTAGAAGGATTTGTTGTACCTTGTGCTAAACCATATGCATTTAACCACGCGAACTGCGTTTACGCAGACAAATGTTTATTCCAAGGTGGAAAAATTATTACTGAAAAAATAGAGGTTCCTGTTGTTGAAAAAGTCGATGTTATTGAAGTTGTAAAAGCCGAAGAACCAGTAGTTGCTCCGTTAGAAAGCTCTGATCAAAAAGCAACTAAACCATATGTATACAACCACGCCAACTGTGTGAATGCTGATAAATGTTTATATGATGGTAGTCAAAATATTTCTGAACAAGAAAGCAAAGCAGAAGTAATGCAAAAAGACGATCTTGAATCATTAATGCAAATCAGTGTTAATGAAAATGCAAAAGAATCTGCTTTAGCAGCGGACGAAACTGAAACTGATTCAAACGTTATTGCTAAAAAACCAAGCGAAGCTTGACTAACCGTAATTAATGTGATTTTATTCTTAATCTTAATTGGATTAATTGTAATTATCATTTTAGCTGCACTTCAATTAGGTGGAATTGGAACATACTTTAAATAATAAAAAATAACCTGCTCAATTTAAGTGGGTTCTTTTTTGAAAATATAACTAAAAATAAATTGACAAAAAAGCTTATACTTTTTACTAAAAGAACCGTATATAAGCTTATTTGTCGGTTTTTATCATTATATTTATGAATTAATAAGAGGGTAAAATATGCTAGAAAATAATAAAAAAAGTATGCAAGTTATTGTTAACCACTTAAAAGCTCAAGGATTTGTTTTTCAAGGTAGCGAGATATATGGAGGTTTAGCTAATACTTGGGATTATGGTCCTTTAGGATGTTTATTAAAAGATAATATTGTTAAACAATGAAAAAACTTTTTCATTTTCAGCGAAAAAAATAACTATCTTTTAGATAGCAAAATCTTAATGCACCCTAATGTTTGAGTGACATCAGGTCATGTTGTTAATTTTAATGATCCATTAATTGAAAATAAAGTTAACAAAAAAAGATATCGTGCTGACAAACTAATGAACGAAGTGGATCCCAACATTATTCCAGAACAATACACATTCGAACAAATGTATGAATATTTATGTGCACACTTAAAAGAATATGATGGAGCCAAAACTGATTGATCACCAATAAGAAAATTTAACCTAATGTTTGAAACACAACAAGGAGTTATTGAAGATCAAAAAAGCAAAATTTACCTTAGACCTGAAACTACACAAGGAATTATGCTTAATTTTAAAAACATTCAACGTACAATGCGCTCTAAATTACCGATGGGTATTGGCCAAATTGGTAAAAGCTTTAGAAATGAAGTAACACCAGGCAACTTTATTTTTAGAACTCGTGAATTTGAACAAATGGAGCTTGAAGTATTTTGTTCACCTGAAGAAGCTGATAAAACTTACCAAGAATATTTGCTTAAAGCTCAAAACTTTGTTGAATTTTTAGGGATGAAAAAAGCTAACTATCGTTTACGTGTTCACGATGAAACTGAATTATCTCATTATTCATCAGGCACTAGCGACATTGAATATCTCTTCCCATTTGGTTGAGGTGAATTATTAGGTGTAGCTAATAGAACTAACTTTGACTTAAAATCACATATGGAAGCAACCGGTGAAAATCTTGAATATCAAGATCCAATCACGAATCAAAAATATATTCCTTATGTTATAGAACCGTCAATGGGTCTTGATCGTCTTATGTTAGCGCTAATAGTAGACGCTTATGATGAAGAAATTATTGGCGAAAATGACACAAGAATTGTTATGCATTTTGACAAAAAAATTGCGCCATACCAAGTTGCTGTTCTACCGTTAGTTAAAAAGCAAAGTGAACTAGCTAATAAAATTTACCAAAACCTTATTCGTACAGGCATTTCAGCAACATATGATGAAGCTGGATCAATTGGTAAAAGATATCGTCGCCAAGATGCGATTGGAACATTAAAATGCATTACAATTGATTACGATACAGAAAATGATAATAACATCACAATTCGCGACCGTGATACTATGGAGCAAATTCGCGTAAAAATAGAAGATTTGCATAAATATTTATAAATTCAAATAAGGGGTTTTATGAGCAATAATGATAATTATCAAGAAATATTATCTAAACTCGATATCGTCGATATCATAAGTGCTTTCATAAGTTTGACCAAAAAAGGTCAATCTTATGTTGCTCTTTGTCCATTTCATAATGACTCTAACCCCTCAATGTCTGTTGATCCACGAAAACAAATATTTAAGTGCTTTGTTTGTGGGGTTGGCGGTAATGCAATTTCATTTATCACAAAATATAAAAAAATAACATTTTATGAAGCCTTAGAATATCTATATGAAAACAATAAAATAGATATAGACTTAGCGAGTTTAAAGAGCCATTCTAATATTAAAACTTACAGTGAAGAAGAATTAAATCTATTAAAAATTTTAGAAAAGGCCAATAGCTTATTTCATGTAACGTTAATGCAAAATGCTAATAAAATTAGCTTGCTTAATGATTTCATTAAAACTAGAAAATTAAATTCTAAACTTATAAATAGATTCGATATTGGATATGCCTCTGAGCCAGAATTTAAACATATTTTTAATGATGAATTAACCAATTCGCCTCATTTAATTGTTAATTCTTCTCTAGTTTCTAAAAACAATTTATCACTTATCTATCGAGACAGAGTAACTTTTGCTATTCGAGATGAAAAAAATAATATAGTTGGATTTAGCTCAAGAACATTAAACCCTGAAACAAAACCTAAATATATTAATAGTCCCGAGAGCTCAATCTTTCATAAAAGCTCTCTACTATATAATATATATGAAGCAACCCAAAAACATATAGACAAATTAATAATAGTTGAAGGATTTTTTGATGTTATAGCTTTATATAAAGCCGGATATGAAAATGTTGTTGCTTTAATGGGAACAGCCTTAACTGATAAACATCTCCATTTATTAAAGGATTATGAAATTATTTTATTTTTAGACGGTGATGAAGCAGGTATAAATGCCACTTTAAAATCATCATTAACATTATTAAAAGCTAATAAAAAAGTAAAAATTGTTCATAATGCAAGCACTCATGACCCTGATGAAATTTTAAATATATCTGGCAAGAGTCGCATTGATGAGTTAATTAATAATGCATCTCCAGCTATAGATTTTATTTATAAACACTTAATCAGAGCTAATAAAATTGACTTAAACAATAGTGAAATAGCTAATTTTAGTAAATTCAATGATGAAATAAATCCATTCCTTAATGCAATAAGTGAATCAGAAAAGAACTTTATCATAGATACTTTCTACCAAAAATATCAATACAAACTTACTGTAAAAAGTGCTGCCAAATACGAGAAAAAAAATCAAAGTCATTATATTGGCGAACATGAATTGTCTCAAAACTATGATTTTAATCCAAATGTAGGCTATGAAAACAATATAATTAATACAACAAATATTGACTTTTATGTGCCATACACAGTAAAAAAAGACAAAAAAACTTCAATAAGCAAAGGCAACAAAAATTTACACTTATTAAGAATGTACTACTTATTATTGAAGCATCCGAATCTAATAGATATTTTTAAAAATAAAAATCAAGAAAACCAAAAAAATATAGATATAGAATTATTTGATGCAGCATATTATAGAGACGAAGCTTTAAAAATTGAATTAGATCTACTTTATAAATTTATTGATAATTTTACGAGCAAATTAATGAATAAAAATTTAAATGCAAATGATTTATTAGAACTAGAAAACAATTTTAATTTAATTGAAGGTTCGGAAAAAATTAAAAAAGAAATTGAAAATAATATCTTCGACTTTTCTCAGGCAGATGCAGAGTTCCAAAATGCCTATGAAATAGCACTTTTAGATTATGTTGATAGATTCAAAAAACAAAATTATAATAACAATACACGTACAAGAATTCAAAAAAATAACGATGTATATCACAAAATAAGTGAAAGATATAGACATATGTTTCGATTAGAAAATTCTAATAAAGGAGAAAAAGATGGCAACTAAAATTGAAAAGCAGGCAATAGATACAAATAAGCTAGTTGAATTAGTCAAAGACTATGCCAAAAAAAATAACGTTGAAACCGTGAGCCAAAACGAGATTTTTCAACTTATCGAAAAAAATAATTTAACCGCGTCTGACGATGATATGGACGACTTAATGGATATCTTATATCAAAGTAACTTAATTAAGGATGAAACATCAGAAGAAGATTTAGCAGATGTTGATTTAGATGAATTAGCAGATGAAACAGGAATTGATCTTGATGAAGAAGATCTTGAAGATATGGACGGAATCGATTTTGATTCCTTTAACGAAGATTCGGAAACTGACGAAGATGATTTTTCAGCTAAAAGAGAAAAATCATCAAAAAAATCTAACTCAATATATGATGAAGAATATGATGATGGGGATTATTTAGACAGCGATTATGACGAAGAAAATCGTGACTACTTCATCGATGATGACTATTCAGACGAAAGTTCATATGCTGAAGATGACGAAGATGAAAACATTGAAGCTGAAAAAGAAGCCGAAGAAAAACAAAAGAAAGCTAAAGGTAAAAAAGAGAAAAAAAGTCTTGATGACCTAGAATTAGATGATTTTGAAGGCGAAGAAATCGATTTAGCTAATGAAGCTTCTCAAAACATTACTGTCAAAGAGCTCCGTAATAAACTAACTGAAACAAATGATATTGTTAAATGGTATATGCGCTGAATCGGTAAATATGGACAGTTGCTTACTATTGATGAGGAAAGAGAATTGGCTCGTAAAATGGAACGTGGAGGTTTCATTGGTAAGCGTGCAAGAGATAAACTAATTAAAAGAAACTTACGTTTAGTTATTAATAATGCTAAAAAATATAAAAACCGCGGTTTAAGCTTTATTGACCTTATTTCAGAAGGAAACTCAGGTATAGTGAAAGCTGTACAAAAATATAATGTTTCTAAAGGTTTTAAATTTTCTACCTATGCAACATGATGAATTAGACAAGCCATAACTAGAGCAGTAGCTGATCAAGCGCGTACAATCCGCGTCCCTGTCCATATGGTGGAAACTATCAATAAAATTTCAAAAATCGAGCGGGAATTACAACAAGAAAACGGCGTAGATCCTACTGATGAAGAAATTGCCAAGAGATATGGTAATGGCTATACTGCAGAAAAAGTTAGATATATTAGGAAAATCAATATCGAACCAATCTCATTGGATAAAAGAGTCGGAAAAGAAAATGATTCATCTTTTAGTGATTTCGTGAAGGATGAATCAGTAATCAATCCTACAAATTTTGCATCACAAGGTGAATTGGTTGAAGTATTAAACAAATTGCTTGAAGAAACCCTTAATACTGACGATTATAATTTAATTTGCAAACGTTTTGGAGTTGGAAAAGATGCTAACGGTAAACGTTTTAGAGTTCACTCACTTGATGAATTGGCCGCTGAACGTGGTGTTTCTAAAGAAAGAATTAGACAGATCGAAAACAAAATCTTAAGAACTCTTAAAAATGGTTCACGTAGAGGAAAAATACTTAAAGATTTCTTGCGTTCATAATGCAAATTTACCGTTTAACCAATTATTTATTATCTTTATTTCCTCTTTCGAAGGCCGAAAATTGGGATCCCTCAGGTTTTAGCTATAAACATAATTTAAGAAATCAGCTTAAAAAAAATATAACTATGTCTATAGATTTGACACCTGAAGTTATTCAAGAAGCAATTAAAAACGATTCAAATTTAATTATTACTCACCATCCTTTTAAGTTTTATAGCACATGAGAAAAAGAATTTGAGTTAGCACCATACAAAGTTAAAATTCTAAATCAATTAAGATTGCATAAAATTAATGTTTTATGTTTACATACAAATTATGACTCATATAAGGAAGGAACAAGCTACCAAATTATTAAAAAACTTGGGTTTGAAAAAGATTATTCAAGAAACTATTATCTAGAATCACATTATCCTGCAGTTTTTAATTTCGACCAAAAAGCTAGCTCTATAGTCGAATTAGTAAAAAACAAGCTAGGATATTATGCATTAAGAACTAACTTAAATGAAACTGAAATGAATCAAAAAATTAAAAAAGTTGCAGTCTTATCAGGTAGTGGTTTCATAGGTGACATCTTAAAATTTTCTAAGCTTGGAATTGATTTATTCTTAACTAGCGATATACCTTGAATGAGCTGATTAATTTATAAGGAACAAAATATTAAAATTATTGAGTTGCCACATTTAGACGAAGAAGTTTTTGCCCCTCATTTAAGTAGCATTATTAAAAATAAATTCCCAGATCTCGCAATCGAAATTGTTAAAATTAGCGAACCTTATCGAAATATAAAATAGGAGAAAAAATGAATTTAGCAAGAGTTTTTAAAATGCAAAAAGAGCTTGATGACGCCATAATTAGTCGAAATGATTTAGAAAGCTTCACTAAAGAACAATACCAAAGAATGTGGGCATTAGCATTATTAGTAGAAACTGGCGAATTTGCTAATGAAGTCCAAAGTTTTAAATATTGGAAAGCTCATAAAAATGTCGATAAGCAAAAAGCTTTAGAAGAATTTGCTGATGTTTTGCATTTTTTAGGTTCGTATGCATATAAATATGATGTTAATCCAGAAATTGAACCATTAATTTTAACCAATGATGTTAACTTACAAATTATAAAGTTGTATGCGACAATCTCATCTTCTGTTGATAGTATTAACAAATATAATTTAGCCCAAATGTTAGCTTTATTGTTGGGTGCTGCAAAATTAATTGGTTATACAGAAGAAGAAATAATGGCTAGCTATGAAATTAAAAATGCTAAAAACTTCGAAAGAGTTCGAAATAAATATTAAGACGTAACCGTCTTTTTTTTATTGCTTTTTGATGCCAAAATAACTATAGCACAGCAAAATTAGTAAAAAAAACATCTCACTTAATAAGATGTTTTTTAGTATTTATTATGATCAATCATCATCAGATTCATAATCATCATTTGCTTGAATTTCTTCGCTGTCTTTAATATCGTCAAAAAGATCTTCTACATCTTTAAAGATGTCTTCACTTTCGTATTCAGCTTCAATATTTGTATTAAATTCTTCATTCGCAGCTTGAAGAGGATCAGCAAAAACACCATGAATATTTGCATCTGGATCATATTTATTTGGGAAATATGATTTAGGATCACGAATATCGTATTTACCTTTTAGTTCATAGTTGCAGTTTGTACCTGCAGGAATTTTGTGACCTAAAATAATGTTTTCTTTTAAGCCTTCAAGATAATCAGTTCTTGATGCAATCGAAGCATTAACTAAGATCTTAGGTGTTTCTTGATATGATGCGGCAGCTAAAAAGCTTTCACTTAATAAAGGAATTTGTTTAGCACCTTTAATTTTTACTTCACCAAAAGGAGGTTTTTTACCCGCTTTGATTAATCTTGCAGCTTCATATTGATAAGTTCTAATATCGACTAAGTTTCCTGAGAAGAAGTGACTATCTCCTGGATCAGTAATCATAATCATAGTTAACATTTGGCGAATAATAATTTCGATATATTTATCGCTAATTGTAATACCTTGTAAACGATAAAGTCTTTGAACTTCTTTAAGAATGTAGTTTTGAACAGCCCTTGAATCGGCAACTTTTAATAATTCACCAAGTACGATTGGACCTTCAACAAGTTTTTGACCAGGAACTACATAATCGCCTTCTTTAACTCTTAATCTTCTGTTTGCACGAGTTTCAAATGATTTTACTTCAGCCTCATTTTTATTATTTTTGAATTCTAAATCAATGATTTTAATGTTATTATTGCCATCTTTACCATTTCTAATAGCAGTAATAATTCCATATTCATGAGCAATAATAGCTGGTTTACCTCAAGGTGAGTCATACGCGTCGATTAATTCCATTAAACGACCAAAACCACCAGTAATATCTTCAACCCCAGCAACACCACCGGTGTGGAATGTACGCATAGTAAGCTGAGTACCAGGTTCACCAATTGATTGCGCTGCGATAACACCAACAGCTTCACCAATATTAACTAATCTGTTAAGTGCTAAATCTTTACCATAGCAATGCTTGCAGACACCATTACGTGTGTAGCAACTTAATACAGAACGAATTTCAACTTCTTTAATGTCATGTTCAACTGTAATAGCGCGCGCTATTTCAGGAGTAATAAGTGTATTAGCACGAACAACTAACTTACCTTTAGCATTGTAAATATCCTTATTAGTAAAGCGACCTTCAATTCTTTCAGCTAAGCTTTCAATAATTGTATCTGTTTTTGTATCTTTGATATCACTAACAATAAATCCAAAGTCAGTTCCACAATCTTCTTCACGGACAACGATACCTTGAGCAACATCGACTAAACGACGAGTTAAATAACCAGATTTAGCAGTGTTAAGCGCGGTATCAGTAAGCCCTTTACGGGCACCGTGGGTTGATGAGTAGAATTCATAAGCTGTAAGTCCGTCAAGGAATGATGATTTAACTGGAATTTCAACTGTTGAACGAACAACACGCTCGTTTTCGGCATCGGCCTTCAATGTTTTGGTGTTGTTGTTCATCAATCCACGCATACCTGCTAACTGTACGAAGTTAGAAGTATTACCACGAGCTCCAGAAGTAAACATCATAAATAATGGGTTGGTTGGATACTCTTTAGTAACTTGTTTTAGTTCTTTTTCGATACTATCTTTAATTTCAGCTCACTTAGCAATAGTTAAGGCATATCGTTCATCATCAGTTAACATACCTTCGTCGAAGAAACCTTTTAGTTGCTCAATATATTTATCACCTTCAGCAATTTTATCCTTAGTTGTTGGTAAGGTTAAAACGTCTGAAACTGCTATAGTAGTACCAGAAAAGGTCGAATAGTGGTATCCTAATTCTTTAACATTATCAAGCACACTGGCCACTACGTTTGTGTATCTAAATCATACTTTTTCAAGTAATCTTGTGTAGTGGTTAACGTTTCAGAAAATGTCCTGGTTAGGCGAATAAGCTTTAATTTCAGAATTAATTAATCTTTTTTCTTCGCGGATAAATGTTTCAAGAATTTCAGCATGACTAGCAGCAATAGCTTGATTATTATAATCTTTTAACACTGCGCAGTATTCGAATAATTCTTCTTCATTAATTTCACCTACTCTATCAATGATATCTGCTAAATCTTCAATATTAACAACTGCAACATAGCGGTCATAAACTGAACGCATTAATTTTGCGATATCTTTTTTACCTAATGGTAAGTTAAGAGGCATTGATTGAATTTTTTCTCTTAGGTTTGTGCCATAAGGTGCAAGATAATAAGGTAGGTTTTCATATTGTGAAGAAAGGTGAATTTCTTCTTTACCGTCTTCGTTTACAAATTTACCAAAAATAAATTCGAAGCTTTCAGGGAATGCTCGGTTGAAAATAAATTTACCAACTGAGCTTACAATATATTTCATGTCTGATGAATATGACATTCAACGTTTGTTTACAGCACTTATAGGTAAAGCTACACGAGCATGTAAATGAACATGTTTATTTTCATAAGCTAACATCATATCGTCAAATGAAGCATAAACATTGCCTTCACCTTTGACGCTTTTTTCTTCCATTGTTAAGTAGTATAGACCTAAAATAATGTCTTGGCCAGGGTTAATAATAGGTTCACCATCTTTAGGACCTAAAATGTTTTTTGAACCAAGCATTAATTCTCTGGCTTCACGAACTGCTTGATCTGAAATTGGCACGTGTACAGCAATTTGGTCACCATCGAAGTCGGCGTTGAATGGGGTGCAGGCTAATGGGTGCAACTTAATTGCTTTACCACGAATTAAAACAGGTTCATATGCTTGAATCGATAAACGGTGAAGTGTAGGGGCACGGTTAAGTAAAACTGGTCTACCTTCAATTGCTTTTTCAACATAAGGTCAAATAATTGGATCTAAGTTTTCAACAACTTTTTTACCAGCTTTAATACTATTAATGTGGTTATTGCCTTTAATTAATTCTTTAATAATTCATGGTTCGAATAATTTAGCAGCCATTTCGCGTGGAATACCACATTGGTGCATTTTTAATTCAGGACCAACAACAATAACAGAACGACCTGAATAGTCGACACGTTTACCTAAAAGGTTTTGACGGAAACGTCCTTTTTTACCTGTTAAAGCGTCTGAAATACTTTTTAGTTGACGCAAATCCTTAGATGTAACTGGGTTTGGTTTTTTTCTTGCGTTGTCAATTAAACTGTCGACCGCTTCTTGAATCATCCGATATTCGTTTTGTTTAATAAGCATCGGTGCATCGGTTTCATATCATTTTTTAAGACGATTATTTCTAATAATGATACGACGATATAATTCGTTGACGTCGCTAGTTGAATGGCGTCCACCATCAAGCTGAACTAAAGGTCTTAAATCTGCCGGAATAACTGGTAGATCATAAATAAGCATGCTTAAAGGGTCTTGGCCGGATTTAATAAATGATTTAACAACAGCTAAACGTTTGTAAAGCTTAGATCTTTCTTGTACTTTAGCGGCTGAACTATTAAAACCAGCAGCATCAATAGTTGCAGTAATATTTTTAATTTGTTGTTCTAATTTTTCAACTTCAGCATATAAATCAAGGTTTTTTAGTAAGTATTCAATAGCTTGTGAACCAGTTGAAATTTTAGCATCTGAATATTCATGAAAAATTTCATTATATTCGTAAAAGTCTATACCATAGTCTTTTCCGACTTTTGAACGAGCAAAAGTTTCGAGTTCTTGGATAGCTTCAGTAATAACTTCATAAGCTTCTTGTTGTTCTTCATCAGCACGGTCTTTGAATCTTTCTCTTAATTCATGAAGACCATTATAGTAGACAACAGCCGCATCTGAAATGTCTAAAATTGTATTTTTTTGGAAGCTTTTAAGTCCGCCATCTTCCAAAATAATATGACTTTTGTAGTAGATTAATTTTTCTAAATCTGATTTAGAAACTGCTTTATTACTTCCTTGAACTCTTAAGCCTAATAATTTAGAAATAATAGAGTGGTCAATTTTAAAGAATCAAAAGTGAACAACAGGGTTTTCTAAATGAATATGTCCCATTCTGCTTCTACGTGTGATTTTTGGAAGAATTTTTGGTTCATATTTTTCACACATTGGAGTACGGGCACAGGTGATGTTTTCATCACTTTTCTTGTATTTAGTTCCGCAAATTGGACAACGATAATCAGTCATTGGTCCAAAAATTAATTCATCAAAAAGCCCGTCTCGTTCAGGTTTATAACTTTTATAGTTAATGGTTTCTGGTTTAGTAACTTCCCCAAAAGATCAACTTCTCACATCTTCTTTGGTAGCTAATGAGAGTGTTATTTTACCTATACCATTTGTAATATTTTTAAATTTACGATTTAGATTACTCATTAGTTCCCCCTGCAATATCGAAGAATTGATCTTCATAATAATTTCTGTTCGATTCATCATCTTCTGATGCTTCGTTTTGGTGTAATTCGAGTTTCATGCCTAAACCTTTAAGTTCATAGCTTAAAACATTAAATGATTCTGGAGTTCCTGCTGTAGGTAATTCTCTTCCGGTTGCTAAAGCAGCATAAAGTTTGTTTCTACCATCGATATCGTCTGACTTGTATGTCAAGATTTCTTGTAAAACATTTGTAGCACCATAACTTTCGATAGCTCAAGTTTCCATTTCACCAAATCTTTGACCACCGTTTTGAGATTTACCACCTAGTGGTTGCTGTGTAATCAATGAGTATGGCCCAACACTACGCGCATGCATCTTGTCATCAACCATATGGTTAAGTTTAAGCATATACATAACACCAACTGTAACAGGATTGTCAAAGTGGCGACCAGTAATTGGATCAATAAGCATTTGTTTGCCGCTTAAAGGTAAGTTAGCTTCATCCATTGCTTCATAAATATGGTTCTTTTTAACCCCATCAAATGTTGGAGTAACAAAGTGGCAACCTAAAGTACGAGCAGCCATACCCAAGTGAACCTCGAAAACTTGACCAATATTCATACGTGAAGGAACACCTTGAGGGTTTAGCATAACATCTACAGGTGTACCATCTTCTAAGTGTGGCATATCTTCTTCAGGTAAAACGATCGAAACAACACCCTTGTTTCCGTGGCGACCTGACATCTTGTCACCAACTTTAATTTTACGTTTTACAGCGATTGAAACTTTAACGATTTTATCGATACCATCTTCAAGTTGGTCACCAAAAGCACGGCTTAAAACTTCTACACCGATAACTGTACCATTATGACCGTTTTTAACTTTTAAAGAAGTATCACGCATATTTCCTTGGCGTTGTTGTAAAACAGCTGAAAGGAGTTTTTCTTCTTGAGTTGGATTATCATCACCTTTAGGTGAAAGACGACCAACTAAAATATCTCCAGCTACAACTTCTGAACCAATACGTACGATGCCATTTTCATCTAAATTTCTTAATGAATATTTTGATACACTAGGAATATCTGAACTAAGCTCATCATCACCAGCTTTTGAAGTTCTAAATTGGATTGTTTGCTCTTCAATGTGAATCGAGGTAAACACATCATCTTTAACTAGACGTTCATTTAGGATAATAGCATCCTCATAGTTGTATCCTTTATAAGTTGTAAAGGCAACTAAAACGTTTTTACCTAAAGCTAATTCACCATTTTTAAAGCTTGAACCATCAACTAAAATATCGCCTTTACTAATTTCTTGGCCTTCTTTAACTAATGGTCTTTGATGTACAACTGTGTCTTGGTTTGATCTTTCATAATTGCGTAAATGGTATGTGTCTAAATTACCTTTTTGATTACGTACCTTAATTTTTTTACCGTCAACATATTCAACAACACCGTCATTTTTAGCTGTTAAATTAGCTGAAGAATAGCGTGCAATAGCTGATTCAAGACCTGTTGCAACATATGGAGCTTGAGTTTCGATAAGTGGTACAGCTTGACGTTGCATGTTTGATCCCATAAGTGCACGGTTCGCATCATCATTTTCTAAGAATGGAATGCAACCAGCAGCAACTGAAACCATTTGGTTTGAAGCAACTTCAATAAAATCAATTTCCGCTGGAGTACCTACAACATAGTTATAGTTATATCTAATTGTTAATCTTTCATCAACAATCTTATTATTTTCGTCAATATGAGCAATTGATTGGGCAATTCTATAACCAATTTCATCTGCTGCAGTTAAATAAACAACTTCTGAATAGTCAACTATGCCATTTTCAACACGATAATATGGAGTTTGTAAAAATCCGTGATCATTAACTTTGGCGTAAGTTGCATAGTTAAGAATAAGACCGATGTTAGGTCCTTCAGGTGTTTCAATAGGGCAAATACGTCCATAGTGGGTTGCATGGACATCCCGAACTTCGAATTGTGCAGTTTCACGGTTAAGTCCACCAGGTCCAAGCGATGTAATTCTTCTCTTGTTAGCAATTTCAGCAAGCGGATTAATTTGATCCATGAATTGTGATAATTTTGAAGTATTGAAGAATGTTTTTAATTGATTAGTTATAAGCTTATTGTTTGTGACGTTTTTTGGAGTAACTTTATCAGAGTTTTTAGCAGACATACGTTCACGAGTAGTTTTTTCTAATCTTCCTAAACCTAAAGTTAGCTGGTTTTGAACTAATTCACCAACAGAAACAATACGTTTATTAGTCATTGCATCTGGGTCATCATCCTGACCAACACCATCTAAAAGGTTGAAGTAGTAGTTAATAGCAGCGATAATGTCTGAAATAATTAAGTGAGTTTCATTAGCTTTTGGATCTGTACCAATAACTAAAACAGGCTGAGCTTGACGATCCATTCATTTTCTGTTTGGTCAAATTTTTAAAGTGATAATTTTATCTCTTTTAGCTAATGATTTTTCTTTAGTATCAGCGTCTTTAATTAAGCGTCCATAAACTATTTTTGTATCAATTCCAGGAATTTTTTCTGATGGAATTGTGCCGTTGTCAAAGTTTTTTTGAATTAAAACAGCTAATTTGTGGTTAATTTGTGTGCCAGGTTCTAAAGTTTCTTTTTCACCATTCTTATTTATGATAGTAAGTTCTTGAGCCAAAATTGTTTCAGAAATACGATCAACTAAATTAAGTTTTCTATTTAACATGTAACGACCTGTTTGGCCTAGCATATATCTACGTTTGTTGAATAAAAGACTTGAAATTAAGTTAGCTACTGCTTCATCAGTTAATCTATCTCCACGGCGAATAGTTCTGAAAACCTCTTCTTGACAAGCACGTAAAATTTCTTCACGGTCGCTTAATGTAGCGAATTGTTTATTTTTCTTAATTGTTTCTTGTAAAATTACTGAATTGCCAAATAAAGTAGTAATTTCATTGATTGTAAGACCAAAAGCTCCTAAAAAAGTTAACAAGCTTAAATTCTTGTTTTTGTCAATTTTAATTTTGACGCTATCAGGCATTTTAGCTGTAGTTTTATGTGAAATTTCTAATCAAGAACCAATTCTTGGAATAATTTCAAGCTTGTTGAAAAGATCATCAGATTGTTTATTACGAACTGAAAGACCAAAGTATGCACCAGGTGAACGGATTAACTGGCTGGCAATAACTTTTTCACTACCGTTAATAATGAAACTTCCACCACTAGTCATAAGTGGAATTTCGCCTAAAAGCACTTCGTCTTCTTTAACTTCACCTTCGTTTGCAGTTATAGCACGAAAGCGAGCAAATAATTTAGCCGCATAGTTTGTACCTTTAACTTTAGCTTTTGAAACATTGTCATATTCTTTAGATGGTGAATAATCCAAACGCACCGAGTTTGGCATATACTCCAAAATAACTTGCTTGTTAGATGACGAAATTGGATAGTGCTCTCTTAAAACTTCTTCAATCCCAAATTTCTTAAATCAAGCGAAAGATTCCTTACTAATTGCTAGTAAATCTGGAATTTCAAAAGTATGATGAGTTACTGAATAATCACGTCTAAGTGTGTTGACTCCAAAACTACGAAGCTTGTAGTTTTTATTTTTTTCTGTTGCTGCTGAACTCATGTTTTCCCCCAATTTAATTTAAATAAAAAATTATATTAATCTTATTTAATATAAAACTATTAAATTTTATCATAAGAATTCTAAATAAAAAATATTTTAGTTGCTGTAATTGTTTATTTACATTAGAAAAAAATAATAAAAATTTTGTTACCAAAATAACAGTACTATAGTCTTTTTGGGAACAATAAAGTTTTTTTATTTATTTTTGGTTCATTCTTTTTAATTCGAACAAAAAATTAATATAAGCCTGATCGAAATCTTCTTGTTTAAATTTATAACCATTAATCACTATATTTTCAACATCATTTAAATATCAAAAATATACCTCTAGCCTTAATTCATTTAAATTATTTTTTTCTTTTTCTATAGTTTTAAGAAGTCCTTTATTTGTAAAAGATCTATTTAAATAACCGCCTTTTTTACTTGCTAAAGCAATTGAATATTTAGCTTCATATAAATCAGTAAAACTTAAAAAGTCTTCAGGCTTATATTCCCTGTCGTTGTGTGTTAATTCATATTTATAGTCTATAGTTTCAGAGGCATTTTCTAATCTTAATATATTATTTCTTTTTGACCATTTTGATATATTTGCAGCATAAAAAATCATTAATAAAATTTGAGTAAATCAATAAGATGCAAAAATATAACCGAATCACATTCCGATTCTAAAAAGAGTCTTCCGAGCATCAATCTTTTCTAAAAAAGATATTTTTCTAGCCAAGGCACCATCAATTTTATAATAAGCCACAGTGATTATAATCGCAGGCACCAAAGCAAAAACAATCATAATAATAAAGAAGTTTAAAAGCGTGATAATCTTATTTTTCATTAATGTGAATACATCATTATTGACGACTATTTGATGCTGTTCATGATATTTATTTACCATTGTGGCCTTATATTGAATTTGTTGGTACATTGGTCTTAGTTGTGAAAATAAAATTAATCCTAAACCGACTAAAGCTGAAGACATAATTATAATAACTAGAAACATATTAACCTCTTTTTTGTTTCCAAAAACACTGTGCTACAGTATTTTTGGAAACATTTATTTTTATCTAATTAAATTTTAACAAAAAAAACACCTTATGGTGTTTATTATGCCAATTATTTTAATTCAACGCTTGCGCCAGCTTCAGTTAATTTAGCTTTGAGATCTTCTGCTTCAGCTGATGAAACGTTTTCTTTAACAACAGCAGGAAGAGTTGAAACTAATTTGTTAGCGTCCATTAATGGAAGACCTAAAACTTCTTTAACTACTTTAACGATTGGTAATTTTTTACCATTGTCTGATGTAATAACAACTGTGAAGCTTGATTTTTCTTCAGCAGCAGCTGGACCAGCAGCTGGACCAGCTGCAACAGCAACAGCCATTGGATCAACGCCGAATTCTTCTTTCATTGCTTCTACAAGTTCCATAACTTCTTTAATTGACATTTCTTTTAATGATTCAATAAAGCTTGCTTTATCTAATTTAGCCATGATTAATTTCCTTTCGAGATTATAATTAATTATTCACTTAATTGCTCACTGTAAAGTTTAAGAGCAATAGAAAGTTGTTGAACTGGTGCGATAAGTGCACGACCCAAAATAGCAAGTGCTTCTTCATAGTTTGGTAATGACGCTACTTCAAGTACACCGTTCGCATCAAGCACACGATTTTCAAAAATTCCGGCCTTAATAACTAATAATTTGTTGTTATCAGCGAATTTTTTAGCTAATTTAGCTGAGGCTAATCCATCAGTTGTACTGTAAAGATAAATGTTAGGACCAACTAATTTTTCTGCTAAGTCACTAATATTAGCTTCTTTTAATGCATATTTGAAAATACGATTTTTAAGAACTTTAACTGAAACACCAGCGTGTTCAGCTTCACGACGAAGCTTGTTAAGTTCAGCCACAGTTAAACCACGATATTCAGCAACAACTAAGCCTTGTGCATTTTCAAGCATATTAGCAAGCTCAAGAGCTTGTTGTTTTTTAGCCAATTTGAATGATGATTCTTTAGCTTTGTGCATATGTACTCCTTTCTCTTATTGAAACGAAAAACATTCCGTTTCGGAATGCAATACACAAAAAAATGAGCGGATATACACTCGGTAACAAATTAAGCAAATGCAGTTACTGTCTTAATGTATTGCGTATGTATTATAAATGAATATTTATTTTTTCTATAATTAAATAATTTTATTTTTGAATTGTTTTAAGATTTAATTTTTATCTTTTAAATTTTACCAATTCATCTACAGTACACGTATTTAAGTGAAATATAAATATTTTTAATAAAAAAAGTATAGCTAAATTAGCTATACAAAAAACATTTATTTTTCGATAAATATTCAACACCTGCTGTAGTTATTTTTCTTCCTCTACTATTCTTGGTAATTAGTTTTAAATGCAGTAATAATGGCTCTATTTCATACAAAATATTTTCTCTATCTATATTTAAAACTCCGGCAATGCTATCTAAACTGGCAAATTTTTCAATAAAAGTATCATTTAATATTTTTAGATATTCTAAATGGTCTCTATTCAGACCTAAATCATATAATTCCAAATGCAAAAACGTCTGTTTTACAGTATTTTTAGTAACAATCTCCTCTTTTTTTTCTATAGCAAAATCGCAAACTCTTTTTAGCAAATGATTAGCAACACGAGGTGTTGCTTTTGAGTAGCGTGCAATCAGATTTGTAACTCCTGCTTCAACATTTATGTTTAATTTTTCTTCAGAATTTTCTAGAATTTTAACAATATCATACTCTTCATAATTGTTTACTCTAGCATGAAAACCAAAGCGATCTTTAAGTGGTTGAGATAATAAATTAAATTTAGTAGTAGCGCCAATTAATGTAAAGGGTTTGAGTTGCATTCTCATTACTCTTGAATTACCTTCAGGGCCAATGATTATATCTATTTTGTACTCCTCTAATGCAGAGTAAAGCAACTCTTCAACACTTTTATTAATTGAGTGAATTTCGTCAATAAAGACAATATCACCCTCACTTATGTTTGAAAAAACAGATAAAATATCACTTTTTTTGTCTAATAATACACCTTGTAAATAGTGAATTTTACTGCCTAATTCATTAGCTATAATTGTTGCTAGAGAGGTTTTTCCAAGCCCTGGTTGTCCATAAAAAAGTATATGATCTAAAGTTTCACTTCTGTGTCTTGCTCCTAAAATCATTGTTTTTAGGGTTGTAATAAGTCGCTCTTGACCGACAAATTCGGAAAAATTATTGGGTCGTAACTGTTGTAGGTTCATTTGGTTGAGACATCAATTTAATCGCTTGCTCTATCATAAGGTCAATATCATCATTAGGTTCGATATTATCTAATGCATTTTCAATCGACATTTTTTTAAAACCTAAAACTTTTAAAGTTTCTCTAACTTGATTAAGTTTATAGCTTTTTCCTTTAGACAAATCTGTTTTGCTTATTTTATCACTGATCATTTTTGCTCATTTATCTTGTAATTCGACAATCACAGTGCGTGCTAATTTTGGATTAAAATATGGAATTTCTATTAATCCCTCTGTGTTTCCTGTTGCAATGTTCTGTGCTGTTTTCATCCAGCCTGAATTAACTAAATTAAAAGCAACCCTTGGTCCAATACCATTAATGCTAATAAGATCTATGAATAATAATCGTTCTTTAAAATCTAAAAATGCATATGTAGCTCGATAATAATCATTTTTAATTTCATATAAATATAATCTTAATTTTTCTTTTAAATTAACCCTATCTGGATCTGGCAAAATTAATGAATATCCAACATTTTGCGCTTCAAAAATAATATTAGAATTGTTTTTATAGGTGATTTCACCAACTCTATACAGTATCATTATATCCTTTCAGGCACCTATTAATATGCCTAAAAAAATTTTAATTAAAACAAAATGCCAAAAATTCTATATTTTTCCTAATTTTTCCGTTTAAAAGTTAATAAAAGAAATAAAAAAAATCACCTTTGAGGTGAAATGGTGCGCAAGGAGGGACTTGAACCCTCACGCCGTGAAGCACTAGAGCCTAAATCTAGCGTGTCTGCCATTTCACCACTTGCGCTTGTGAAAAGGTACATAAGGAATTGCACCTTATTTTATCCAACTTGGATACCATATGGTGCCGGCTATAGGACTCAAACCTACGACCTACTGATTACAAGTCAGTTGCTCTACCAACTGAGCTAAGCCGGCGTATGGTTATTATATTACAAAAAATAAATTACAAAATAAAAATATGATTCTTAAACCATATTTTTATCTCAATCAACTTTTTGTATTAGAGTCATAAATATAACTAGCCTTTTTAGAGGGATTATCACAAAAATCATAAATATGTTTAATAGTAGGAAAGTCTTTTTGGGCTGTTGCTAGATCTTGTGTTGGTTCACCAGAAATATTAGCGCTGGTTACATACATTGGTCCATTTTTTAGTAAAAAATCACATAATTTTACGCAGTTTGGCATTCTAAAACCCTGATCTTTAATTATTATTGAAAACGAACCTGGTCACAATATATTGCATAGTGCAATTATTCCTTCATCAAAATAAGAAGTAAAATATTTTTTAGCTTGTTCTATGGAGCCGACTAATATAATAATTTTTTTGTGCTTTGGTCTGTTTTTTAAAGCATAGATTAAATCTAAAGTAGTGTTATTTATTGGCCCACCAATACCTGCTACGGTATCTGTTGAGCATAAAAATAAATTATCCATTTTTATTGTTTTGTTTCCAAAAGCACTATACTACAGTGCTTTTAATAATTTGCAAAATTAATTATTTGGTTTTAATCTACTTTTATTTGTATATGTTTTAAAAACCTTTGGATCAGAAATAATGTATTGTTTTACTTGCTCATAAAAATCTTTATATTCATTTTTATTTGTAAATTGAACATAAGCTTTTTCAGTTGTTCATCTCTCAATGATAGTAAAAATATGTCCCTTAAGATAAGTATCTATAGATAAATTTAACGGTTCTCTTTCACTCTTATAGACTCACTCTAGCACAAATTTTTCAAAATTATTAACCATTTCTTTATGTACATTAAATTCTTTTATAACTAAATAAACCATATCACCCCCCTTATTATTTAATACGCGCTAGAAACATGAACTTTTGCGCTATTTCTTTATTATCAAATTTAGAAAAATTGTCAATATCTTCAAAATTAAACTCTTTGATACCTAAAGCTTGCGCAACATCATTGATTTTTCTTGGTAAAGTAATTTTTAATGCACAGCTTACTGCATAAATTCCATTTAATAAGATGCTTAAAACTTGTTGTAGTCTTTCTAAATTATCAGTTAATTTTCATGGTGTAGTTTCATCAATATATTTATTTAAATGAGATGATAATTCAAAAACTAGTTTAAAACCTTTATCTAATTTAAATTGATCCATTTCTTTGAAAAAATCATCTTTAAAAGAATTAATTTTAGCAATAATATCCAAATCGATTTTTTCACCATTATTACTGTAGTGTAGCCCTTTTGGGAACGAATTGCTAATCATTTTAACAGTTCTAGAAACTAAATTACCATAGTTGTTAACCAGCTCAGTATTAGTAAATTCAATAAGTTTTTCTTCACTGAAATTACCATCTTCGCCTAATGAAGTTTGTGCGGCAAAAAATGTTTTAATTAGCTCATCACCGTATTTATCAAGTAGATATTGCGGATCAATTGCATTTCCTAATGATTTAGACATTTTACGTCCGTCTTTATCTCTGATTAATCCATGGCTTAATATTTTATTGGGTAATTTTAAGTCAAGAGCATGTAAAAACATTGGTCAATAAATAAAGTGAAATCTTGAAATTTCTTTACCTAGAAGGTGAACGATTTCATCGCCATTAGCGAAAAATTTTTGATAATCTTGTGATGGATTATTAAAATCAAAACCAATATTAGTTACATAATTAAACAATGCATCAAGTCAAACATACATAGTGTGTTCTGGTTCTTCTTTTGATGGAATGCCTCATTTAACGGTATTTCTGGTAACGCAAAGGTCTTCTAAACCGTCGCTGAAAAAGTTATTTTTCATTTCATTTACAACTTTTTCAGGTCAGAACATATCTTTATTACTTGCTTGTAAGTCTAATCATCAAGAAGCAAGCTTACTGGTTTTAAAAAAATAAGCTTCTTCTTTAGTTAATGTTAACTTATGACCTGAAACAGGGTGAAAATATTCACCATTTTCTTCTTTTGCCTGTGCTTTAGTTAAATATTCTTCATCATTTGTAGAATACAAACCTTCATAAAAACCTTTATAAATTCAGCCTCTTCTTAAAAACTCACTAAAGATTTCTTGAACCATTTTTACATGGTGCTTATTAGTTGTTCTCGAAAAATAATCATAATCGATATTTCATTTTGTCCAAGTTTCCTTGTAAATTTTCACAAATTTATCAACATATTCTTGTTCGCTGATGCCTTCTTCTGCCGCTTTATTAGCTATTTTCTGGCCATGCTCATCGCTGCCAGTTAAAAATAAGGTGTCATATCCTCGTGATTTTTTGTAATTTCTAATTACCCAGGCCATAATTGTAGAATAAATATGTCCAATATGAAGAGGACCTGAAACATAATAAATTGGTGTTGTAATGTAAAATGTTTTTTTCATTTTTCACCTCTATTTCACTTTTTTAGGCTTATATAGTTCTTTAATTTGTGGCAGATAATCATGATTTTTTAAATCATTAGGATCATGCAAAAATAGTGTTGGCATCATGTGTAAACCTCAGCCGGTTTGGTAGCGACTTTCAATTAAAACTAATTTAGGCTTATCATGAATTCTTGGAGTAATAAATTGCACTCTTTTTGGTTCAAATTTATACTTCCTTAATAATTCAAAACAGTCAACCATTCTTTCTACAGGTAAAACAAAGTTTAAATAACCTTTTTGTTCAATAATCGTTGCACAACCTTTAATAATTTGTTTTAAATTTAACTTATATTCATGGGTCGCAATGAGCATTTCTTTAGAAATCTTTTGACTAATTTTGCTTTTTTCAACCGGATAAAAAGGAGGGTTGCATACAATAGAATGATATCTGGGCTGATTTTCTTTATTTCAGCGCTTATAAAATTTATTGAAGTCCTCGTGAAAAACTGTAATTTGGTCTTGCTTATTATTATCTAAAACATTTTGTTTTGCAAGATTAGCTGCTCTTTTTTGAATTTCAATAGCATCAATATGCAAATTTTTGTGTCTGTCAGCTATAAAAATCGATAATGCGCCATTATTTGTTCCAATTTCAAGCATATTTTTTATTCTGCGATTTAAAAATACAAAGTTACCAAGCATAATCGTATCTACAGAATAATTAAACATTGTTTTATCTTGCGTAATAAAAAGATTGGAATCAAAGCCTAAACTATTTCTAACTAAAAGCCCCTTTTTAGTGTTGTTTATCATACTTTCCTTTAGGCCTGTTGCTCATTTTTCTTTTAAGATTTTGATAGTATTGATCGTAATTTTTAGTTAAAACTGCATCAACTTTTCCATTAATTGGATCAGTTTGAGTGATTACTACTGAAACTTTTTCGCCTAGTCTATAGCGGTTTTTGTTTAATTCGCCCCTTAATTCAGTTAAGTTATCATTTGGAACATATTTATCATCAGTTAAGGTTGAAATGTGAACTAAGGCATCAGTTTTATTTTCAAATTCAACAAACATACCAAAGGCTGTAATAGATAATATTTGTGCATTGAAACTTTGCCCAATTTTATCACGATAATATTCAGCAAACATTAAATCGTTTGTATCTCTTTCAAGTTGCATAGCCCTTTGCTCACACTCTGAGTTATCAGCACCATAAATCGGTAATTGTTTAGCAAAGTAATCGATTTTTGTTCGGTCATTATAGAAAATAATATCTCTAATTATCCTATGAATAATTAAATCTGGATATCTTCTAATTGGCGAAGTAAAATGGCAATAATCAACACTAGCTAATCCGAAGTGGCCAATATTATCCGGAGAGTAAACCGCCTTAGACATTGTTCTTAATAATAATGCTTTTAAAAAGCTATCAAATCTTTGCTCTTTAATTGCATAAACAACTTTGCTAAAAGATTTTGGATCTACATTATCGCTTGATAAATCAGGAATTTTAATTCCTAGTGTTTTCAACACATCCTTGAAGTATGTTATTTTTTCATCGTTTGGTTTCTCGTGAATTCTATAAAGAACGGGTAGTTTTTGTCTGGTTAAAAATGTCGCAACTGCTTCATTAGCTCTCACCATAAAATCTTCAATCATATTTTCTGAAGGACCAGGTTTTTTGGTTATAACATCTATAACACGGCCATTTTCGTCAAGTATGGCTTTAGGTTCCTCGATTTCAAAATCAAGATATCCTTCATCATTTTTTACTTTTCTAATAATTACTGAAAGCTCAAAAGCGGCATTTAACATTTTGTTTAATTCTTTATCATCGAAACGTTTGCCTGCGCTTAAAAATTCATTTACTCTATTGTATGTTAAGCGATATTTTGAAGTAATTATTCCAGGCTTAATTTCGGTTTTAATAGTTTGACCAAAACGATTTATTGTCATTATAGCCGCAATCACAAATCTGTCTTCATTTGGGTTTAGCGAACAAATACCATTAGAAAGTTTTTCAGGAAGCATAGGAATAACGGTATTAGCTAAGTAAGTGCTAGTTCCACGTTTATAAGCTTCATTATCAATGGCCGAATTTTCTTTAACATAGTAAGAAACATCTGCGATAAAAACCCCTAATTCATAGGTGTTTTGATCAATTCTTTTTACGCTAATAGCATCATCAAAATCTTTAGTGTCGTCGCCATCAATTGTAACAATTAGCTCATGACGATAATCGATTCTATTTCTCATTCCGACTTCATCAATTGTATCGGGAATTTTATTAGCCTCATTTATCACATTATTTTCAAAACCTTCAGGTGCATTAGCTGTTACTAACATTACTTTCAAATAACAAAGCGGATCTGTGATCTGAGTAATTTTTTTGATGATATTAATTTTTAAAAAGTGTTCATTATATTCAACTATTTCGGCTTGCACTAAATCGTCGATGCGTGCATCAACTAAAAATTGGTCAATTTTGAAACTAAAACCCTTGTATTTCTTGTGAATTGGTCTAAAACTAAGCGCACTATTTTTTAATTCTAATACACCAAAAACCTTGCTCATACTTCGTTCAATAATTTTGGTAATGATGCTAAATTTTTTATCTTCTTTAGGATCTGTATAATCGAAAACATCGGCTTCAACTACATCACCGTCAAGAGCACCGTTGAAATTAATTCCAGGTACAAAAAACTTTTCTTTTTCTTCACCTTCTTCGCTCAAAATAAAGCCAAAGCGCCCTTCGTTGCCATAATTCAGTTTACCTTTAACTGTGCCTATTTTACGAATGGCTGTATAACTTTTATCATTATTATTTTGAATAATTTTTCCGTCTAGCTGTAAGCTGCCTAAAATTTTAGTTAATTCACGATTTAAAGCAATTGGAATTCTTACTCCGCGAGCAATTTGGATGAAAGTTGAACGTGGATTTTTAATTATAAATTCTAATAATTTCTCCTGATTTATCATAGATTGTTACATTAAAATCCTAATGATTAATGCGCCTATCATAAGTAAAATACCGATAGTAAACATAAATCATTTTAAGAATTTTTTAAAGCCCCTTTCTTTCGAATACTTAAATAATTCTAAGTCACCAGAACCTACTAAAGCCCCAGAAAAAGCGTTTGAATCTGGCGACATTAAAAGAGAAGCGATAATCACGCAAAGAGCAATAACAACCATAATTATTGTGATAACTAATACAGCCATGGTGCCTCCTAAATACTTTAGTAATTATATATTAAATTAAGATTTAAATAGCATAATACTTTTGTTCCCAAAAATACAGTAGCACAGTGTTTTTGGAAACAAAATAAAAAAACGCAACATCAGCTTTGACTACTTTGTTAGATTTATAATATTATCTAAGTAATCAAAATCATAAAAGTCTTTTAGTTCGATTTTGATATCAGGATCTATACCGTACTCAATACTTTGGTTTTGTACATTTCTAAGGGTTTGAGGGCCTGAAATTATAAAGTTTGTTCCGTCAGGTAAAACTAAAGGCAAAATGGCACTTCCGCCTCCAGAACTTCGTTTACCAATTAATGTGCCTAGCTTAAGATCTTTCACAATAGATGCAAATAAATTAGCTGCACTATAGGTGTTTGGACCAATTAATACATAATAATTAAATTCAGTAGCCGCATCATTTTTATAATTTTTGTCTAGATCAACATCAACTTCTCATTGCTCAAAATAACCGATTTTATTCAATGTATTGAAATTATTAATAGGGATATTTTTATCAGTCAATATTCCAAGAACCCTAATCATTGAAGCAATTGCACCTCCACCATTAGTCGATAAGTCAATCACAATATTTTCAACTTTTTTATAGTTTTTATTTAAATGTGAAGCATATTTTTTAACTGATGAATTATATGATCTTACATTTTTTACTGCTTCATAAACAAAATCAAAAGTTGACTTATTTTGTCCAATTTCAGGTCTTTTAACTTCAAATTTATCGAATTTAATTACTGCAAAATTCTTTTTATAATTATGAAACAACATTGGACCATACTGCCATTGATTCTTTTCATAATTTTTTTCGTTTATATCCTGATCGTCCAAAAACTCGTAGTTAGATCAATTTTTGTGTTTACGCTGAACTATTAGTTCATTGCGAATTTTGCGATATTGATTACGATTATTGTTTTCATTAGCTTTAAGTTCATGAAAATCAGAAACAGTTACAGCTCTTTTAATGTTTTCCTCAGAATCTAATATAAAATCTTGGTTAATAGGCATAGCTTGTAATGAAGTATGCAAATCGGCTAAAAGATCTTCAAATAAATAATAATAAGCTTCTCGGCGTTTTGCATTATCATTGCCCAATAATGCATCAGTTAGTTTACTTTTAAGTTCAGGATTTGTTTCGATAAATTTTTTAAAATCTGGATAAATTTTAAATTCAGGCATCAAGCTATAGTAATAATCTAAAGTAAATAAAAGCGAATTATAATTATCTTTTTTAAAAGATTCTGTTAAATGATTTAAGAAAGGAGAGTCCTTTTCTAGTTTCTTACGAAACTCTTTATTATCACTATCGTTGTAAACAAGTTCAATTCCGGCATATTTGTTCCCATTATATATTATGTTATAGTAGTTTTGGGAACAAAATAATGTATTAAAAATTGGATATGGTAGCAAGATTTTATTTTTATATTTAAGTATATCTAAATCATATTTTGATAGATCAAAAAATAAATCTATTGGATTTTCAGTTATATCAATGCTTAATCTCTTTACACCTTCACTATAAGCAGAATTATATTCATCATCACCTAATTCAACAAAATTAGAATAAGGGCCCATTGAAATAGTATTATCTTTTCAATTAATAACTATTTTGGTTCCATTAACAAGATTTTTGATTGTTAATTGATCTGAAAAAGCAGACTCGATGTAAAAATATTTAAGAGAGTTTCTCCCAGTTAAATTAGTTATTAATTCATGCACATCAACATAAGGCACGCCTTCATCTTCAGTATAATAGCTCGTGATAAATGAATTTGATGTTGAAAAACCTTGATGATAATTTGTAAATGGTAGCTCTTTAATAATCTTTACTTTTTCATTATCATTAGTTTTTCAACTCGAGCAAGATAATGCAAAAAATGGTAGCATTCCGCCAAAAAAAGTTGAGCTAATATATAAGCATTTTGAACTTTTTTTCATAGACAATTATTCCTTTTTCTTAATTATATTATAAATAAATATATAATATGAAACTATGAAAAACACAAAACCAATAATTATTTTTGTAGGTCCTTCAGGCGTCGGAAAAGGTACAATTGAAAAAACATTATTTGGATTCAAAGAATTAAATCTGCAATTTTCTGTTTCAATGACTACTCGTAAGCCTCGTGAAGGTGAAATTAATGGCTCACATTACTTTTTCACCAGTAAAGAAGACTTTTTAGACAAAATTAAAAATAATAAATTAATTGAATATAGCTATCATTTTGATAATTATTACGGCACACTTTATAGTGAAATCGATAGAATACATGCCAATAATGGTGTTCCATTTTTAGAAATTGAAACAAATGGAGCTAAATTAATATTAGCTAATGAACAAAACAAAAAATATCAAATAATTACCTTTTTCATTTTGCCGCCTTCGTTAGAGGAACTTGAAAAGAGGATCGTTGGACGTAAAACTGAGGATGTTAATTCAATTAAAAAACGTTTGCAAAAAGCACAAGAAGAAATTAGTGAAAAAGATTTATTTAAATATCACATAATTAATGAAGATCCCGTTCATGCCGCAAAGGAAATTAGAGATATTATTCTCAATGAATTAAAGGATTAAAATGGTTTTCGGTTATAAAAGTGATATAGGAAGACGGAGACTTGAAAACCAAGATGCCGTTAAAGTTTTTAAGAATAATTATAGAATGTTACTTATTTTATGCGATGGAATGGGTGGTCATTATGGTGGCTCTTTAGCATCCAATATTGCAATTAATGTTATTGGGCAATCTTTTATGCTCGAATTGCCTAATGAAAATGAAAGCGTCGAAGCTTTTACAGCATGGTTTAAGCATTCAACAGATAAGGCACGCAATGAAATGCTAAAAATTGCCTCAAACGATGAAGCTAAATTAGATATGGGCACCACCGTTACAGCTGCATATGTTGATTTAAAAAATCAAAGATTGTTTGTTTACAATATCGGCGATAGCCGTACATATGTTTTAACTAAAAGCTCTGTACTACGCCAGATTTCAACTGATCATAATTACATGAATATGCTAATAGAACAGGGATTAAAACCAAAAGATGCAGCTAAAGTTCATCAGGCTCATTCATTAACGTCTGCTCTTGGCCCAAATAAAAGAACTAAAATCGAGGCTTCTGATTTAAGTGATAATTTTCATAAAATTAGAAAAATAATAGTTACTAGCGACGGTGTTCATTCGTTTTTAAGTGAACTTGCTTTAGAAAATTTATTAATTTTAGATGAAGAACCAAATAAGCTTTGTGAAAAAATAATCACTATGGCTTTAGACAACAACTCAACTGATAATGCAAGTATCGGTATAATCGATTTGGAGGCTTAATATGGACATCATAAACAATAGTAATATTTATAAAAAATATAGAGTAATTAAGCTAATTGGTAAGGGTGGTTTTTCATCTGTTTATTTAATCGAACCTAAAGATGTTAATACTAAAAAGCCTATTCAATTCGCATTAAAATACCTAAGGGTAGAAAACAAAGAAAATGAAGAAGTGACTCGCAACCGTTTTAGACAAGAAATTCAAGTTCTCAAAAAAATTAAATCTCGTGGTGTAGTTCAGTATATTGATGATTATGAAAGGCATGATGAAATGTATTTAATTATGGAATATGTTTCAGGTGATTCACTTCGTGATGTAATAACTTCCAGCGGCAGACTTGCTCCTTATAAAGCAATAATGTTTATGAAACAAATTTGCGAAGCAATTCATGAATTACATAGCCTTGATATTATTCACCGCGATTTAAAAAGTTCAAATATTCTTGTGACCGATAATGCTGTAAATGGCGCAAAACAGATAAAAATTATTGATTTCGGTTTATCTTTAGAACCCGATTCACAACGTTATACACGCGAAAATTCAGTCATCGGCACAGTCTTATATTTAGCGCCTGAGTTAACCGTAAAAAATGGTGTGCCTTCTAAAAAAACCGATATTTATGCATTAGGAATTTTATTTTATGAAATGCTAACAGGTAAATACCCTTTTCGAGGCGAAACACCATTACAAACAATGCAAATGCAAAGAAAAGATAAGTTTCCAGACATCACAAAAATTGTTGATATTAATTATGCTGTTGCTAATATCATGTATAAAGCTTGTGCTAAAGATCCTGAAAAAAGATATTTATCAGTTTATGAAATGCACCGAGACTTAAGTTCAGCATTAGATCCTAAAAGAGCTTTTGAAGTTCCTTTGGATGAACAAAAAATCAAGCCCAAAAAAACCAGATTTTCTTGGATTGATTCAAAATGATTTTTAATTTCTTCAATTGTTATTTTAGCTTTAATAATGATAGCTGGTATCATCGCAATTTTCATATATATACGTGGTTAATAAGGAGTTTTTTTGCAAGGTAAAATTTATTCTGTAAATAGCGGAAAATACTGTATACGGCTTAAATCAGGAGAAAAAATTACAATACCTGCAGCCGGTGTTTTCCGTCATAAAGGCATTGTCCCTGTGGTTGGTGATTATGTGCAAATTAATGAACAAGGTTTCGTTGCTTCAATTGAAGAAAGAAAAAATGAATTTATTCGTCCTAAAGTAGCTAACATTGATAATTTAATAGTGGTTATGTCGCTAAAAGAACCCAATTTTCAACCTCTTTTAGTGGATAAATATTTAGCTATTATTGAAAATAAAAATATCCATCCTTATCTTTTCATAACTAAATCTGATTTAGGAGAAGACAATTGATTTAATTATTATACTAAGCTTGGTTATGAATGCTTCAAATTAACCAATCAAAATACCGACTGAATTGAATTAATCAAGCCTATTTTTAAAAATAAAACTGTTGCACTAATGGGACAAAGCGGTGTCGGCAAAACAACTTTAACTAATTCAATCACAGGTCTTAATTTGGAAACTCAAGAAATATCAAAATTTGCTAACCGTGGCAAACATACTACAAGAATTGTACAAATACTGGAAGCATTTGATGGTGAACTAATCGATACTCCTGGCTTTTCGAATATTGAATTAAATATGGATAAATATGCCTTAGCTAATGCTTATTATTCTTTTAGGGAATTGGCTAAAATGTGTAAATTTAAATCATGTTTGCATATAAATGAACCAAAAAATTATTGCAATATCATTTTAAACGTTGAAAGAGGACAAATACCAAAATTGCGTTATGAAAATTATTTAAAATTACAAAAGGAACTAGAAAATGAAAAATAAAAAATATGTTACCCCATCTTTGTTAAATGTTGAACCCACAGAACGTGCTAATATGGCTAAAACATTAATAGCTGAAGGTATTAAATGAATACATTATGATGTTATGGACGGACAATTTGTTCCTAATACAGCAATTACTTTGGCAGAAATTAAAGAAATTAAAAAACAAGCACCAAAACATATGATGGATGCTCACATGATGGTTGTTAACCCATTAGCTTACTTAGATGATTTCAAAGACGTTGTTGATATTTTTACTTTCCACTATGAAGCGATTAAACCAACCAGTTTATTAGCGTTATTAAAAGAAAAACATCATGAATATCGTTTTGGTTTAGCTATTAAGCCTGAAACAGATGTGTCTAAAATAGTAAAGTTTTTACCTTATTTATCATTAGTTTTAGTTATGTCAGTTGAGCCTGGAGCTGGTGGTCAAAAATTTATGGAAAAATCATTAGAAAAAATTAATGAGCTATATAAAATCAGAAATAAAAATGCCTACCAATACTTGATCCAAGTCGATGGTGGAATAAATAACGAAACCGGTCCAAAGGCTTTCAAAGCAGGCGTTGATGCATGCGTAGCCGGTACATTCTTAATTAAAGATCCGTCTAAAAAACAAATAAATTCAATAATTAACGGAAATTAATCTATCTAAAATGCCTGCATTTAGGCTTTTTTGGATAAATTACCTACTTTTATATAAAAAATATTTTAGTATAATTCTATGCGTAATAAGGAGAACAAATGAAAAAATTATTATTAAACTCATCGCTATTAGCATTTTCAGCTATGCCTTTAGCTGTCGTTGCTTGCAACAAAGAAAAAGAAAAACCTACACCACAACCAGAAACACCAAAAGATAAATATGAAGGCGGCTTTAAGGAAGTCAATATCACAGATCAAAAATTAACTAAAGTTGAAAACTACAAAATTGAAATTGTTCATGAGAAAAAAGGCGAAGAATTACTTAACCTTTTAAAATCAAATGCCTACAATGGACAAACACAAGTTTCATTTGACCGTGTGGGTAAACAATTTACTATTAAACAAGAATCAACTTATGTCCCAGTATTTAAAATCACCAATGAATCATTAGGCGAATGACAATTTGTCGATGGAGATAAACCAGTTAGATACAGCAAAAGCAAGGGCCAACACCAAGCAAATTCTTTCATACCTACAGTATTTGATGATGTTAAAAAAACAGTAACAATTAAAGTTAAATTATTCAGTTTCAAAAATAAACAAATTTCAGATGTTACATTAACTTTTGTAATTGATTTAACAAAATAAATTTAATTAAAATAAAAATAGCTTTGGTGCTATTTTTATTTTTCTAAAACTAATTTTCAAATATCCTCTATTAGTTTAGTTTCCATTCTATAGCCTGAAGCTGAGCGGATAGTAGCTTCTTTATACGTATAAAATTTTTTGCCTAGGGCAACCGTTGCAAAATATTCTTCTAACGGCTTATTATATTCCTCCGTATCTGTTTTTAATCTTTCAATATTGTATTGGTTCATAAAAATTCTATTCATTTTTGGCTTCACTAAATTGTTTTCTTCTTTAGCGTACCCTAAAGTTAAACCAATTACTGGAAAAGCTTGTCCTTTAATATTTAAAGTTTCAATTAAATCACTTTCCATCATTCTCACTAAACCTAAAAAGCATGAAGAAATTCCTAAATCTTTAGCTATATCCTGTGCCATTGTAGCTTGGATAAAAGCATCACCAACACCTACGGTATAAGATTCGCTAGAATGACTGTTGTACAGTAATTCTGGGAACATTTCTTTAGCTAAATTCATACGGTTATAATCTGCTAAAAACACTAAAAATGTATCACAACTTGTAATCGCGCCAGTATATTTATTACTTTGTCCAAGCTTATGTAATAATTCTTTATCTCTAACCACAATCACGCTTGATGAGTGTCAATTTGATGACGTTGGAGCAGAGTTGACTACTTCTAAAATCTTTTGTAATTCTTGCTCACCAATTTGTTTATTTTGATCATATTCACGTACTGAAGTACGATTTTTAATTTTATTGTAAAAGTCAATAATTCTCCTTGAATAAATTATATTAGGTTTTTAGTTTTATAGGCCTTTACCTTTTGATATTAATATTTAATATAATATAATTATTTAAAATTTTGCTCGATTGGAGAATTATGTGAAGATTATTTAAAGAAGTTTTAAGGTCTTTATGAAAAAATAAAATCTTAGTTATTGGTTTAAGTATTTTGATTTTCTTTACTTCAACGATTTTTACACTGCTTATGAGTGTCAGAACTTCGACAGTTGGAACAATTAATGATTATAAAAAAGTTAGTCGTTTACACGATATATCTGTTGATTTAAACTTCCCTTCGCAAGGTAGCGCCTATAACCAAGGTTATTTAATCAATGGGCAGAGTATTGACGATTTAAACAAATATGGCTTAAAAGAATATAAGCCAGTTGTTTACAAAATTAACTATGAAAAATCTTTCGCTGATACTTCTATTTCCGAAGAAATTAAAAAAGATTATCTAGATGAAAATAGTTTAACACTACATTTTTGAGATAATTCAAATGAATTTATTAGCTTAAAAGATCTTGGAATTAATGATGTTCAATTCAACCAAAAGTACATTAAAAAAGATGATTTGGTAAAATTTTATAAAATTTATGATGCTGAAAAATTAAAAAGAGAGCGCACTATTGAATTTAATTTTTATGGAGAAAATCCAAACTTTAAAATTATTTCTAATAGCCTACCATCAAAGTTATATAAATTAGAAAACGGAACATTTATACCAGACAATACAAATATTACGATTACAAAAAACACAAATTTTACCTTCACTAATCCCATTAAATTTAAAGATATCATTAACTTATATAAACAAAATAATAAGGTCTATGGTGGTCAGCCTGGGTCATTATATTTTGATCTTGAAAATAAAAAAATCACACACGACTATAATGCAGGACATAAATTAATTGAAAAGTTTGGAAAAGGTGTGGAAATAAAAGCTAGTGAATTATTCGCTATTCTAGGTTTTGAATATGACGCAACAACAAACCGCTATATGTTAGTGGATATCAATAAATTAAATAAATTTCTAGCTAACCCAATCAGCAGTGCTACAGACTTAAACAGCGAATCAAAAATAAAAAATATTTTTAAATTATCTGATTTTAATAAAGATGATTTAACATATACAATAAACCAAAAATATAATTGAAATATTGGTCAAGCCTATAATATACAAAATTCATGAATAGCCAAGAAAACAAGTTCAGTTGAGTTTCATCGTAATAACTACTACACTTCATTTATTGATCAAAATAACTATAAAGATAAATGAACAGGTGCATTTAAAACATTTATGAAAACTTTAGGCAACGTTAACGATAAAAAAAATCGTTCACGCGAGTGAAATAATTTAGAAACATTTTCATACTGATGAAAAGTAAAAAATGAAAAACTTGAGCCAATCGATTCAACTATTAATGCAAAACCAATTGAGAGAAATATCTTTATACCTTTAACAAGAGATTATGACAATTTGGAATTCAAACAAATTAAGTTATACACTGAAAACGAAAAAAGAATTCTGCCTAACAATATATCTCTTGAAACTAAAGAAGAAAATCCATTAACTATTGAAGAAATAGAAATTAAAACTTTAAATAATCCTGATACATTACAAATATTAAATTTCGATAACTTAACAAACGCAAATATTAGAAATGAAAGATCTTTCTATATTTCTAATAAAGCTTATGAAATTACCAGGCAATCAATAGTTGATAATATAAGTAAGCTAACAACAAAAAACAATATCGGTTTACGTCAATCTATAACAGTTGATGCTGTTGATGAAAATACTGGTAAAAAAAGCGTTTTTCATTTTATCAATACTGGAGATAATGATTTTAAAGTTGAAGGCATAAAACTTAATGTTGGTAAATTATTCAATGAAGAAAAAAATAGGAGTCAATTAAATAACACTGGCGAAACTAATCAAGACTTTTTTAAAAGTTCTCAATTACCACCATATATTGCTTCTCAATTAATTTCTTCGATTAGCAAAAATCTTTTCCCTGATCCTAGATATGTGGACCCTAAATACGATTATTCAATCGTTAAAAAAATTAGAAGCGATAAAACCTTAGTTATTCAAAATACCTATAAAATAGTTCTTTTAGGAAAATATGATCCAGAGACAAAAGAACAAGCTAAATTTGAAAAATACGGTATTTACTTTGAAGATAATAAATTCCAATTAGCTATTAAAGAAAATATTGATGGACACCCAACATGAATATCTGTTCCGAGTGATTTTAATAATGGTGGTTTTGATCTAATTTCTTTAGCGAACTGGATGCAAAAAAACAAATTAACCATTGCTACAAAAAATATAAAAGTTGATGATTTAGGATGAGTAAAGAAAGACAATAATTTCGAAAATATTTACTATATTCCAATATATTTCTTATCCCCTAAGACAGACTTAGTTAATGATATAATCCAAACCGGATCAGTAAAAAAACTAGTTGAAATTATTGAAAACTGGCTAATTACTAGCGATTTAGTAAAAGATAAATTTTTAACCATCAATCAAGTTGTACGTGTTGCGCCAATACTTACAAAAGTTTTAGATAAGCACCAATTTGCAAATGTATTTACACAAGCTAAGCTAAATAAAGGCATTCTACCTGAATTAATTTTTGATTTACTATATGAACTAACAAATGAAGAAAACGGCAACCTAGTTGATGAAATATTTTTCTCATTATTTACTAAAATAAAAACTAAAATCTCTTCACTTAGTGATATAGATGACCAAAAAGAATATCTAACTAAAGAGTTAAAAAATCTTTTCAATATAATAAAAACATTTACAAAACTCGATCTTTCAGTATACATTGACCCTAGATCTCTAGCTGAAAGTTCAAAAGATCCATTATTAGTAATTCAATCTTTTGAAAAAATAATTTCATCAATTAACTTAAAGGAATTTAGCGCTAAAGCCCACAATTGATTCGAACAAAACAACAATAAAATAGTAACAAAAGATAACAAAGAATATATAACGAAATTATCAATCTCGCAGCCTATTTCCTGATTATTCACATCAGTTGATAATCTAAAATTAAATGAAGCGTTGGCTACCTTAATTAATAATTTCGAATTTGAAAAAGCATTAGATCTTAAAAACCCTAATGCATTATTAACGAAAATTTTATATAAGATTAGCCCCTCAATCATTGAAGGAATAAAACCAGTAATTGAAAAAATTAAATTAAAAGGTGAAGCTGATCCATTTAAAAACTTTAAAAGCAGTTTTATAAATATTATTGATTTGATTGATTGACATATTTTAGGCGCAAAACTTAATGAATATGAAAAACAACATTTAACAACAAAACGTGTTTTAATTAAAAATAGAGATACAGGCAAAATTGAAGAAAAACACTATGCCATAGCTTTAAAAGTTATTTCTCCGCAAGATGGAATTAAGGCATTTTTATCCTCTCTTTTTACAAATCCTGGATCTAATAGAGCATTTAAAGAAAACATAATTAAAATGTTTAATCTGTCTTCAGCTGTTACTGTTTTAGAACAAAAAATAGGTAATGAAACATTCTCTATTACATTACCAAAAAATGACAATGATAAACTTGGCTTCTTTGATTTTATAAAAATCTTCTCTTCAATATTAAAATCAAGAGAAAATAATATTTACACTAACTTTAGTTATGAAAGAATATTAAAACAAGCAAAAGAAATATTAATAAATGCGGATGATAATAAAACTTTTAACGAAATGTTTATCGAATTTAGCGATATTAGGTACATTCTTCTTAATATAGCTAATATTGACGAAAACATCAGTAGAGATGAACTTTTAGTAAAAATTGATGCACTGTTAAATTTTATTAATCAAACTAAGACCAAAAATAAATTTTATCCTAGTGATACACTAAAAACCGGTGCAGATCTTTTAAATAATCTAGCTAATTTTAATAGTCAAAAAAATTCTATTTGATATATATTAAAAACTTTAATTCAAAATAATGCTTATATTTCGGTTGAAAATGAGTACTCATTAGGTGCACAAGCTTGAGATATTTATGAACAATTATTTGATTTTTATACCGTTAAAAATGTTTCTCAAAATGAAGCAAACTCCTTTGTGAAGGGCATTTTAGAATTATCGGTTAACCCAGAAATCTTAAAATTGTCACAAGAAAAAAGCTCATCTAACCAAATACCAATTTTTGGTATTAAAGACTACTATTTAACAAAATTTATTTTTGATACTGACACAGTAACATTATTTAAAACTAATGAAAATGGTTCATATAAGAATCAAATAATTAATCAATTCGTAAATCAACATCCAAAATTTAAAAAATATATCGATAAAAATCAAGCAGCAATTATTAGACTCTTTGGTTTAATCGGAATTAGTAAAATGTATAGCTCAGACTCTGATGCTATTAATGGGATTTATCATAAAACACTGCAACAATTTGCCCAAAATTACTTATTTACTGATGAATTCTTTCAAAATAGATTTGAAATTATTGGGCTTTCTAATAGTTTAAATAAATTCGGAATTACATCAGTTTTAGGGATTGATCCAATATTCACAAACCCAATTCTAAGATTTGTTTACCCTGAAATAACTTTATCATTACTAATTAATCAAACCAATGCAGAAACAGATATTAAAGGAAATCTTGCTCATATAATTTGAAATAAATTAATTGATTTTGAATTATTAATCAATAATAGTGATACAAAAAAAGCTTCAAAAGAAAGTGTTAAATTAAGTGAATATTTAGATAAGAAATTCAACTATAGTAATTCTTCTTATGAACCACTAAATTTAGATAATTTTACAAGTCCTTCAGTTGATAAAGATTACTATGATGCCTTTGAAAATCCTGATGATCTTAAATTCTTTGGTTTAAATTTCATAGATTTAATTAAATCAATTAACCTCAAAATAAATGAACAAAAAGAAATTAAGGATATTGTTTTTAATAATACTCAAAGCTACGTAGCTAAGGCAAATTATGCATGACTTAAGAAAAATAATAAAGCTATTTATGAAGGAAAAATTCCAACAAATCCGCTTTTAATTAAAGAGTTCATAGACAGAATTCCAGATAAATATTTAATAAATATTAATGGAATTAAATTTGTAATTATTGGAGAAGATTTAACAGCTGATTATCTTTATCCAGTTGTAGATGAAAATAATTTACAAGTTAATACCGAATCGCAAGCTTTAGTTTATGTGAATAAATTGGGCTTTGATAGAATAAAATTAGCATACTCCGGAAATGTTATTAAATCATCTTTACTAGTGAAAAACGAGACAAAACTAAGTGATAAAGAACTAAAAGAAAAAATCTCAAATATTGTTGATAATTCAATTAGCGACAGTGCAAAATTACAAAGAGTCTTTTTACGTGATGAAATAGACCCAATCAACCCTGAACGATCACTTCGTGTGGCGACAGTCGAAAATGTTATTTCAACAATTTCAGTTTCTGCTATTTTGCTAGTTATACTTTTCTCGATTTTAACCGCTGTTACTGTTATTTTTGCAATACAACGTTATATAGCTAATAAAAATAAAGTTTTAGGTATTTTATTATCACAAGGGTATACACCAACACAAATAGCTTTATCTAATACTATGTTTGCATTAGTTACTTCAATAATTGGTGGTGCAATTGGTTATGCATTGGGAAATAGGCTTCAATTAATTTTCTTTGATTTGTTCAATGATTATTGATCACTTCCTAAAACCTTCCAAGCCTTCACCTTCTTAACTATGTTTATGACAGTATTCGTACCGTTTTTAAGTATTTCAGCCTTAATTATGATCACAACTGTTATTTCATTAAGACATAAACCAACTGAGTTAATAACTGGTTCTGTTTCAATTCCACATGGCAAAATATACGAACAAGTTTATAAACATTCACGTAAAAATAATGTTAAGAGACGTTTCTCAAAAATACTTGCCTACAGTAGTTTTGGTAAATTGTCTGCTTTTGCTGCTTCGGTTACATTAACTGCTTCAGCTACATTATTTGGTATAGCTTCAAGCAAAACATTTGACAAAACAATTAACGAAACATACAGAAACAGAAATTACACTTTTAAAGTTGACTTAGAATCACCAACAATTGAAGGTGGCGGATATAAATTATTCAATCCTAATGACTTAAATAATCATATTTACACACCTAATGGTTCTATCGTAGAAGCAAATAGAGAAAAATTAGACTTCTTCCGCCCTGGTTATTCAAGCGTTATAAATATAGATGGTAAGAATGGCTCACCTAAATATGGAGATTCTCATATCTTAACCCAATTCTCACAAGCAATAAAAGTTAGTGCCGGCGTTTCCGTTAACCCTTGATTAGTTGCTTATAACGCTATGCCAGATTCTCAAAAAGCAAAAATCGATCAAATCAGAGACCGAGTAGGTGTTGAATTAGAAAAAACACAAAGCGACGGGCTAAATTATAAATTTACTATAAACCCTGTAAACAGGGCATTATCGCTTCAGGATAAAAACGGAAATAATGTTGATTTCTTTAAATATGTTCATTTAAAAGATGAAAAAGAAGGGAACTTCTACCTAGCTAAATGAGATGGAAAAGAATACCAAAAAGTAGCAATTACAACCGATGAACCATTGAGAACTAAGTATCGCGAATTCTTAGTTAATGGATATAAGCTAATTGATGAAAAAATTCGGCAAGAATCTGAATTAGCTAAAACTAATAACCAAAGCAGTTCAGCGAATAACATTTTTAAAAATAGCTATTGGTTGGCTGATTTTGGAGAATTAACAGGCCCAACTGTTAACGACTATTTTATAAGTTTTGGTGGTGTATATTTTGACCCAACAACAGATGAAAAATACACCACTTTAAAGGCAAAATGAAATAATCAAAGTATAAATATTTATGGATACCAACAAAATAGTAAATTCATTAAGCTTGAAAATGAAAATGGTGAAAACCTTTATGATGTTTTATATAATTTTAAAGACTCAGCTTATTCACCGTTAGTAATAAATAATGTTGTAGCAAAAAAATACAACCTTTCTATAGGTTCAGAAATCCAAATCAAAGTTGAAAATTCAGTTGATAGATACTTAAATGTTATTAAGGAAAAAATCACCAAAAAGCCTGTAGAACAGCCTTTTTACACATTTAAAGTTGTCGGAATTAACCCTACACATATTAATTATGAATTTATTACTACGACTAAAGTAGCTAATGAATTAATAGGTTTTAATAAGATTCCAAACTTCAACTCAGCAGAAGCATTTAATGGAGTTTTAACCAACAAGTCATCACCGTTACAAGTTACAAACTCAATTTCGCTTTACTCAGCAAGCGGTTATTGAGCTGGTTACTCATCAGTTAATATGGATGATTACACATTGGCTGATATGCAAGCAATCTTTGATCAAATATTTAATCCTAAAGACGGTGTACTAAAACATAGTGGTTTAACTGCGGATGAAATTATGCAATTCTTAGATTCAACACAAACTAAATTTGATCAAAATATTTATAATAGCATTCGTGAAAACCCGCGTGTTTCAATCGAATCATTTACTCAAATTTATAATAATAAACTTTATACTGCTTTAAGTACTACAATCGTTTCAAAAGACATTGAACTTGGTTTCACCCAACAAATCTCAACACTAATGAACACATTAAGTATTTCAGCCATGGTGGTTATGTTAATCACTTCGTTAATTATTTTGATTATTTTATCATCAATAATAATTAACGAAAACCAGCGTAATATAGCTATTTGAACCATTTTAGGATATAGACACCGCGAAAAATTATGAATGTTTTTCTCAATCTTTATACCTTTTATCATCGCAGCTGTTTTAATATCTGTGCCTTTAGTGGCTATAGAAATTATGGCGTTTAACTCTATCTTATTATCAAGCGCCTTAATTGCATTACCATTATCATTAAAATGATGACACGTAATATTAACATTAGTTACAATATTTGCAATCTTCATCATCACTGTTAGCGCCACATTTACAGCTATAAGCAAACTTAAACCAATTGATTTATTGAAAGGAAAATAATATGCCTGCTAAAAATACAAATCCTCAAAGTACAAGCAAGAAAAAAACTACTAGAGCAAAAAAACCTCCTGTTATTGACCAGCAGGAAACGATAATATTAGCTGATGCATTAGCTGTAGATAAATCAACTAAAATTAACCGTAAAACACTTTTTGATATTCTAGAAAATGAAAAAAATAAGCGGTTAAAGTATATGACTGTACCGCGTAAAGTTGCATCATTATTAAAATCAATTGCGCGCTGAAAAAGAAAAAAAGATGGGCATGAAAATGACCAAAATGAGCTTGGCGAAATAATTTCAGTCAAAAATGTTTCAAAATATTATGTTATTGGTAATGTTATAACTAAGGTTTTAGATAATATACATCTAAGCATTAATAAAGGCGAATTTGTCTTGCTTTTAGGAGTTAGCGGAGGTGGCAAAAGTACTCTTCTAAACTTAATTTCTGGGTTAGATCGTGTATCTAAAGGTCAAATAATCATTAACAACCATACGCTTCCATATATGAGTGATAGAGAAATTACTAATTTAAGAAGAAGAGATATTAGCTTTATTTTTCAAAATTATAACTTACTTGAAAATTTAAATGCATTTGATAATGTTATGACCGGCGCCTTTTTACAAAAAGATCCAGAAAGAAAAGTTGATGTTAATGCATTATTCAATGAATTTGATATGCAAGAAGAAATCCAAAAATTTCCTTCTCAATTATCTGGTGGGCAACAACAAAGAATCTCAATTATGCGTGCTTTAGCTAAAAATGCAAAAATAATTTTTGCCGATGAACCTACCGGAGCACTCGATGAGGGAACGACTAGAGTTGTATTAAATGCATTATGAAATGTTAATAAAAAGTTAGGCACAACTGTTGTTATGGTTAGCCACAATCCGGCTATGCAACCTATGGCTTCTAAAACCGTTTTAGTTCAAAAGGGAAAAATAGCTAAAATCATAATTAACGAAAAACCAACAGAACCAGATAAGTTGGGCCTATACCCATTAGATGAAAAATAAAATAATAAAAACGATCAAATTTCTCGTTTTTATTTTTTTCAAAAAATGCTGTAGCACAGAAAAAATGGGAATAAAAAAATAAAAATTTTCTTTTTTAATATTATATTTAGCACTAAACCCTTTATGTGCTAAAATTAAGATATTATGAAGAAAGATTTTTATGAAATTTTAGGTGTAAGCAAAGATGCAACAGACGCAGAAATTAAAGCCGCCTACCGAAAATTAGCTATGGAATACCACCCTGATAAATTGAAGGATGGAAGTAGCGACAAAAAAATGCAAGAACTAAATGAAGCTTATGAAGTTTTAAGAGATAAAACTAAGCGTGAAAATTATGACCGCTATGGTAATCCAGACGGTCAACAAGGTTTTGATTTTGGTGGTGGAGCTGGTGACATTTTCAGCAATTTCTTTAGCGGTTTTTCAGGCTTCAGTGATCTTTTTGGCGGTTCATCAAGAACTAATAATACACCAACAAAAGGTCGTGACTACATGATGAATAAAGAAATATCTTTTATGGATTCAATCATGGGGCGCGAAATAACTGAAAAACTAACCAAGCATGAATTATGTGATCATTGTTCAGGATCGGGTGCAGAATCATTAAATGATATTAAAACTTGTTCAACATGTAATGGCAGGGGAAGTGTGAGACAAGTTGTAAAAACCCCTTTTGGTCAAATGGAAACATCAAGCGTCTGCTCAAAATGTTATGGACAAGGCAAGGAAATTACTAAAAAATGTTCAGTCTGCAAGGGTAAACAATACCTTAAAAAAGAAAAGAAAGTGACTTTTTCAATTCCTGAAGGAGTCGAATCAGGAGAAAGAAAAAAAATTCCCGGCTATGGTGAAAGAGGCGAAAATGGTGGCCCATCAGGTGATCTATATGTTCAATTCATCGTTAAAGAACATAAATATTATGTAAGAAAAGGTCTTAATCTTTATTTAGATTTACCAGTATCGTTTATTGATATTATGAGTTCTAAGGTAGTAAAAGTTCCTACTCCTTATGGAGAAGTATCATTTAAATTAAAACCAGAATATCAAAATGACCGGAGCTTAGTAATTCCAAATAAAGGTGTTAAAAAATCAGGTCGTCAAGGTGATTTGGTTATTACATTAAAAGTAAATATTCCCAATTTATCCCGTCTAGATAAGGAAAAAGTGTTATCTGTTTTTGAGAACATTCACGATTCAGTGAATGAAGATTTCACAAAAAATTTTAAAAATTAATATTTAGAATGAAAAAAAACAAAGCTAAATTCAAAGCCCCAATAGTTGACCAAAACTATAGTGAAATAGGCTTAAATGTAAGTTTAATCAATGCAGATAAAGAGCTAAAAGCAGACATAATAACCTTTCAACAGCTATTACCAGATTGTGATATATTTGATCAAGACGAATTAAAAAATATCATCTTAGAAAAGCCAAAATACATTAAAAATAAAAATAATCTTAGCAAAGAAAAATGGGATGAATACGAATCAAAAATCCAAATTAATAAACAAATTCATCAAGAAAGCCTAAAGTTAAATCCTTATCGTCATTTCTCATTTTCAGATAATAATTTTTCAGCCAAATTATCTAAGTACGAAGATGACCGTACAAAATTTATTGATAATGCTGAACTAGAATTAGATACAGATTCAGAAATTCAAAAAACTAAAGAAATCGTGATAAAAAAAGTTAATTTATAGCATATTAAGTATATTTAGTATTAAACTAAATATATTTTGGTATATTTATATAAATAGAATTTAAAGGAATAATCATGAAAATTAATATAGCTATCGACGGGCCATCAGGTGCAGGAAAATCTACAGTTTCACAAGAAATTGCAAAAAGAATTAATTACACATTTTTATCAAGTGGAAATGTTTATCGTGCTGTAGCACTTTATCTTTTAGAGCAAAATATTGATATCAATAATCAATTAGTCGTTGAAAAATATTTAGATAATTCAAAAATAAAATTAGAAATCAAATTTGACGAAAGCGTCTATATTACAGGTAAAAACGTCACAAATGAAATTAGAGAAGATAACGTTTCTAAAGCTGCTTCTTTAATTGCCAAATACCTTTGTGTCCGTAAATTTGTTAATGATTATTTACATGGTCTAACTAAAAATGATAAAGGCTTTATTATGGATGGTCGCGATACAACTTACCGTATTATGCCACATGCCGAATTAAAAATATATTTAACTGCTGTTGCTGAAGAAAGGGCACGCCGTAGAGTTTTACAAAATCAACAAATGGGCTATGAAACTGATTTTAATACCGTTTATGAAGCAGTTTTAGCTCGTGATGAACAAGATACAAATCGTGAACATGATGCCCTTAAAATTGTCGAAGATGCTATCGTTTTAGATTGCACAAATATTAATTTCGAAGAAGTAGTTGAACACATCATTAATTTAATAAAAACTAAAGAAAAGGAATTAAATGCGTAGAAATGTTGTCGCCATAATTGGTAAGCCAAACGTTGGAAAAAGTACTCTCTTTAACCGTTTGATTGGTAAAAGAAGCTCAATTACATATGATAGACCCGGTGTAACTCGAGATAGACTTTATGAGACATGTCATTGAAATGGCAAAGCCATTCAAATAATTGATACCGGCGGAATTGAAATCGAAAAAAAACAATTTCAAGAACAAATACGTACGCAAGCGACAATTGCAATTGAAGAAGCTAATGTAGTTATTTTTGTAATAGATGGCACCCAAGAAATTACTAATGATGACCAAATGATCTATAGCATGCTTTTAAAAAGCAAAAAACCAATTATTGTAGCAGCCAATAAAATGGATAACCCCGCTTTATTTAATTATTCATGATATTCACTTGGCGTTGATAATATTTACCAAATTTCAGCACAACATGGTAATGGTGTTGGAGACGTTTTAGATCAATGCTTAAAATATTTACAACTGGACGAAGATGATGAAAGCAAACACTTTAAACTCTCAATTATTGGCCGCCCAAACGCAGGCAAGAGCTCTCTTTTAAATGTTTTAGCTAAAGAAAATCGATCAATTGTTAGCGATATTGCTGGAACAACTCGCGATAGTGTTAAAACTTTAGTTACAATTGAAGACCAAGAATTTGAAATTATTGACACAGCAGGCATTACCCGTAAAAGTAAAATCGATGATGATGTTGAGAGGTTAGCTTTAATGCGCGCTATTTCATCACTTGATGATTCCAATTTATCTATAGTAATGATTGATTCAACACAAGAGCTTTCGCACTTTGATGCCAAAATTATTGGGTATGCTTTAGAAAATAATAAGCCAATCATTATTGCTGTTAATAAATGAGATTTAGTTGAAAAATCAACCAATACAATGCGTGATTACGAGAAAATACTAAGAAATCGCTTCCACTTTGTTCCTTGAGTACCTATTTGCTTCGTCTCAATTAAATACAATCAAAGAATTGACAAGCTTATTAAAACAATCCTGCAGGTTAAAGAAAATCTTACTCGTGATGTTAAGCCATCCGTTTTATCTAATTTAATCCATGAAACGCAATTAATCCAGCCCGCAGCACCATATAACGGTGGTAGATTAAATATTTATTTTGCCCGCAAAACAGATGATGAAATCCCGACATTTATCTTTTTTGTTAATAATAAAAAATATTTGCACTGATCTTATCAAAGGTTTTTGGAAAACCAAATTCGTATGGTTTTAGACTATACAGGATGCCCGATAAACTTAATTTTTAGAAATAGATCTGGTCTAGAATAAAAAACTATTTTATGCTTTTACTAAAAAGCCTATAAAATAGTTTTTTTAGTAAAAAAACCTATAAAATATAGTATTATTAAATTAGAAAAGAAATAAGGAGTATTATGACTAAAAAAGAATTAGTATCAGCATTAGCTGAAGATTTACAAGTTCCTGTTAGAGTGGCAGATCAATTTTTGGATCGTTTAACTTTCATCATCAAAGAACAATTAATCGCCGAAGAAAAGGTAAGAGTATGACCTTTAGGTATCTTCGAAACTACAGTTAAAAAAGGACGTGAAACACTTAACCCATTCACACGTGAAACTATGCATGTTCCAGAAAAAAGAGTTGTAAAGTTCTACCCTTCTAAGAAACTAAAAGAAGTTGTTAATTTCTAATAAGAGTTTAGTAATCAAAAAAACAGTTGCTTTTAATGCAACTATTTTATTTATTTCTTGTAACTTCTTTTGTGGCTTGAATTTTCTTATCTTTAAAATTCACTACTTCTTTGATAACTAGTTTTTGAATAGCTTTTATGAATGTTTCCATGAATTCAAAATCGATTTGGTTGTTTGTAGTTGGGAGGAGGATTGTAAAGGATTTTATCATATTGACATCTGAACCATTACCTCAACTTAAGTTGCACAACTCGTTTTGCAACATTGATACGATAAATTCACCTATTTTTTCGTTAAATATTGCAAATTTTGGATTTAGTACTTTAACTTTATTTCCCGTAAAATATGCGCTTTTTTGATAAAACACAATAAATGTGTCTTGGGCAAAAGATAATGTGTTGCCAGGATTTAAATATTTTTGATCTTCTTTAATATAGCCTCTTATACCGTTATCCAAAGTTTTACGAACAACATATGGGAAATTATTATCCTCTTTATTGTCTCAAATGTTAATATAATTGGCGTGAAATATTTTTTTAGAAGAATTCACTTCAAACAAATCACCAATTCTATACTCGCCTCATTCTATTTGTTGATTATTAAATCTATTTAAGACCTCTAGTTCTTTATTAGTTAATTCATAATTATTTAGATTGCTTACCGTCAGGTAAGCATCAAGTTCGCTTATGCGCTCCTCTTCAAGTTCGCTTATGAAGCTCTCCATAAATTCAAAATCGATTTGGTTGTTTTTAGTTGGGAGTTGGATTGTTTCTTCTTTTACTTTGTTTCAGCCTGATTTATTATTTCATTGATATTTAGAAAAAACCTTATTTAATAAGGAAATTATAAATGAATGCACTTTATCAATTGCTACACTAGAATCTTTAAATTTGAAAGCATAGCTATCTTGTAAAACTGTAAACTCATAAGGTTGATAGAATACTTTACCAAATCCATTTGCCGTAGCAGTAAAAACATTTTTTAGAATTGTTGCATTTTCTCTCGAAATATATTTACCTATTTGATTATTTGACCAAACAGCTGTAGTTGCTGGTAAATCACCATTTTTATTCTTTATAACATTATTGGTTTTTATTTTTTCAAACAAATCAGCAATTCTATACTCACCTCACTGAACCATTTGAAGTTTTTCATTCAGTGAGGCATCTATTTTTTTAAGTTTTCACTCTCCTTATCACTGTTTTTTAAAATATTTGATACTTCTCAGGCCAAATAGTCAGCAACTGTTTTTTTAAAATCTTCTAATTTTGGATTAGTATCAACTTCCATATGTTGTTCAAAATTTCAATCCTTGCCAGAGGTGTTAATAAAATCTTCAATATAAATTTTGTCAATATTTCAAAGATTTTTATTAATTTTTGCGTTTTTTCCAGCTTTATATATTTTAATTAAATCTGAATATCTTGTTGCTGGACTATCAATTTCATATAATCCTCTTTTTGTCCTTTTATATCCATCATTTCTAAAATCGATAAACTTAACCGGTTTATCATAGTCATGGGGTGTTCCTGCTTCCAAAACGTATATACTTGTTTGAACACCTGCCATTGGAAGAAATAAATCCACAGGCATTTTTATGCTCGCTAGTAAAGTATTATTTTTTAAAATTTCTTTATTGGTCGATTCAGCTTTTCCGCTACCGGCACTATCTTGAATAATTATTGCCGCAAGACCTCCTTTATTCATTTTTGATAGACCAAATTTTAAAAAGGGCATACCATTTTCAGAGTATGAAAATGGTGGATTTAAAAGCAATCTATCAGGCTTAAAGCTTAAATATAATGAGTCAAGAGTCTTAAAAGTATCATTTTTAATGATACTACTTGAACCATCACCCCTTAAAATCATATTTGTGGTAGCTAAGGTATACATCACAGCATTAAGTTCAACGCCTAAAAGCTGATCTTTTTTAATTTCTTTTATTTTTTTAATAGCATCAGTTGAATCTCTACCTAAAGTTTTTTCTGCATCATCGATCATTGTTTCCATTGAACTTATCAAAAATCCAGCAGAACCTGCAGCTAAGTCCATTACTCTTGAATCTTTATTCACATTTAAAATTTCAGTCATAATTTTAGTGATGTAAGGAGGAGTAAGAACAATTCCTAAATCTTTACCATCTCCTAATGCATGTTCTAAAAATTCAGAATACATCTCACCCACAATGTCTAGGTGCCCAGCCATGGCATCAATAGACTTATAAATTTTCTCAAAAATATATGTAAAAATTTGTTTGTTGACGCTAGATTTCATTTTTAGGAATTTAGCAACTGACTTATGGAGTTCTAGAGGTTCATCTCTTTGTTCATCTTTTGCTATTTCATTAAAAGATTCAAGCATTAACTTCATTTTTTCATCATTTATTTGCTTCTTCTTTAAATATTCCTTGATGTGATTTTTGATTAAAACACCATCTCTGCTAGTATCGGTTTCTGACCCTTCAAGTTGAGATGGTGTGAGTCCTCTCCCTCCGGCAATGACTGCTCCACTTTCATCTAAAATATCTTGCATTGATAGAAGCATTCCAGACACATAAATAACTCTTTCATTTGCCGTAATATTATGATCATGCATCAATTTATTTAAATCTTTTGCATATTTTTTTAAAACTTTTCTGCTCGTAATTAATATATTATGTTTTTCTTCTTCGTTTAAAACACAATCACTATAAAAATGGTCGAAAGTTTTTTCATTCTCTAAAAAGTTTACATTTGTGTAGCTTTCCATTTTTTTTATCGATTGAAATGATGAGCCAAAAACATAATAAACATCAAAAGCCGCGTTTTCTTTATTATCCCCAGCAACGCCAATAGCCACAGCCTCTTTATATTTTCCACTTGCAATTAACTGAATTGCATAATATATTGCACCATTTGACGCATAATTACTGATCGATTTTTCATCCTCTTTTATAGATTCATTATTTTTAGCAATTAATTTTTTTAAGCCTAATTTATTTTCAAATACTACTGGAATTTTATATTTTTCAATATGAAGATCAGGTCTCCCGAAATTCTTTTTACTTTTTGTTTTTGACGAACCTTTCAAAGCTTCTTTCATATGGTCAGACATAGCTGATTCCACATTAAAATCATCATTTTTTCTTAAGCCTAATTGAATTAATCTATCTTTAACATAGTCATTTACATCATCTTCTAGCGTCCACTTTTTATTCATTTTTACTCCTAATTTTGCTTATTTAAAATTATATCATTATTGAACACATACTATATCTATAATATATTCATTATACATAAATGTCTATAAAATATTGATGACAATATTCTTTATTTTTAATATGAAATGGAGTTTTTGCTTATATCATTTAGCAGATTAAAAGAGATTAGCTATTTGCTCTAGCATTAATAAATGGAGAAAAATTTTGGTAAATTTATTAAAATGGATGAAAAACAATTCACACTTGTTTGTCTCATCCATTTTTTGTAAGTTTCTGAAAAATTAGATAAATTCTATTAAAGTAAATTTCTCAATCAGAGTACCAAACTATATTATTACTCGAATGAAGCATCATGTACTAACCTATCATTATTCCGCTAAACACGAAATATTATTCCCTTTACATTAATATTATTCCTATAAAATGATAGAATAAGAAAGAAGGAAAAAATAATTTATGTATATTACAGTGAAAAAAGCAGCTGAAAAATGGGGTATATCTGATAGAAGGGTGAGAATATTATGTTCAGAAGGCAAAATTCCTGGTGCTTTTCAAGAAGGAAAAGCTTGAAAAATACCTTGCGATGCAACAAAACCCACAGATAGAAGATACAAAACTAGTGAATCACTCATCCCGATTATAGAGAATAAATTAGCAATTTTCAAGAGTAGAAGACCTTTAACACAAGGCGAACTAGAAAGATTAACTAATGATTTTTTGACAGAATATACCTATAACTCAAATGCAATAGAAGGCAATACCTTAACATTACGAGAGACAGACTTAGTATTAAAAGGCCTTACTATCAACCAAAAAACATTAAAAGAGCATTTGGAGGTTATCGGACACAAAGAAGCCTTTGATTATGTAAAAAAGCTTGTAAATGAAAATTCTGAAATCTCTGAAAAAGTAATAAAGGATATTCACTTTTTAGTCCTTGCCGATAAGAAAGAGGATAGAGGCATATATAGAAGAGTCCCTGTTAAAATAATGGGAGCAGCATATGAACCTGTACAGCCATATTTGATTATTTCCAAAATGGAAGAGCTTCTGGAAGAATATAAAAAGAGCAAGGAGGATATCATAACAAAGCTTGCTCGTTTTCATATTGAATTTGAAAAAATACATCCATTCATAGATGGAAACGGGAGAACTGGTAGATTGCTTGTTAACTTGGAACTAATGAAGGCTGGCTACCCACCAATAGATATAAAGTTTACTGATCGATTGAAATATTACGAAGCTTTTGATGAATATCATTTAAACCATAATATATCTGCAATGTCCAATATGTTTGCTAAATATTTGAATCAAAAATTAGATTTGTATTTGTCTATTTTGGATAAGTAAAAATGGCATAAAAAAGAAAAAACCCTTTTTTATGCCATTTTTACTTATTTTATTTAATTAAACTAATTAAACTAAAAAAACTATCGCTTTTATTATTTTAATAATAACATCTTAACTGGTAATTTTTACTCTTTTATTTTGCTTAATACAACCAAAGTCTCCACATGATGAGTTTGTGGAAACATATCAAAAGGTTGAACAAAATCGATTCGATAATTATTTTCGGTTATCTTTTGTAAATCTCTCACTAAAGTACGGACATTGCAACTTAAATAAATGATTTTTTCAGGTTTTTTACTCAAAACAAACTTTAAAAATCTATCACTTAGCCCCGCTCTCGGTGGATCAAGCACGATATAATCAAAATCTATATCATGCTTTAATATAACTCTGTCAACATCACCAACATAAAAAGTTGCATTGCGCAAGCAACTAATTTTTGCATTTTCTTTGGCATACATAATTGCTTCTTGGCTTAACTCAATGCCATAGACTTTTTTAAATTTAGACGATAATGTTAACCCAATTACTCCCATACCACAATAGGCATCTACTAAGGTTTTTGTGGTAGCACATTCAATATTATCATTAATAAAATTTAAAATTTTATTAGCTTGTTGGTGGTTAATTTGATTAAATGATTCGAGCCCATAGTTAAAGTATAAATTACGATATTTGCTACATAAAAAAGACTTTTTTAAGATAAAGTTATGATCATATAATGCATTTTTTTGGCCTTTAACCGAGACTTTTAGCATCACTAAATCCGGAAAAGCTTGTTCGATTGCTTCGATAAAATCTTGCTCGACCTTAAACATTTTTTTAATTTCAAAATGTAAAAATAAGTTATTGTTTACATCTGAATGCCTAATTGTAACTGAAATTAAATTATGCTTATTAGAAACAAAAGATTCATAATTGTTGATATTAGTTTGTAAAAATTTCAATAAATTGTTGATATTAGGGTGCGCTAAATAATAATCGTCAATTTCTTTGACATCATGGCTATTTAAGCTAACTACACCAAGCTTAATTAATTCGTTAGAAACAGTGAAAAATAATTGTACTTTGTTACGGTAGTATTTTTGCTTTTCTGAGCCAATTATAGGGTTAATGGTATTATATGATAAGTTCCTGGCAAATAATTCTTCAACTATTTTTTGCTTAAAAGCTAGTTGGTCAGCATAAGATAAATTAGCTAGCGGAGCCTGACCATTATTTAATAAAACGTCATTCTCTTTGACTCTATTTTGAACATAATTATGATACTTAATTACTTTTGCTAGAGCAAATTGACTATTAGCTTTGATTATTTGAATATCCGCTTCTTCTTCAGGTAATAAATTAACTACAAAAATCTTGTAGTTATCTTTTTGAACTACGCCTAGCCCTTCATATGATAAATCTATGGCTTTTTGATTATTAATTATCATTCCTTCATCAAAGTTCATATAAATATTATACTTTTTGTATTTTTTTTGGTTAGCAAATTAATAAATAAAAACTAGACTTTTCATTTCTAGGAGAGATTTTGTCTAGTTTTATTATGATTGATTAGCAAATATACAAAAGTAAATAAAGACCACGCATAGCTTTATTTAATTAATACAAGAAGGGAGCTATATACTCAAGAAATGAGACTTTCTATCTCATAATCATTCACCTTGGGAATGCATCAGATATATATTAACATAGATTTTTAGCCAAGCAAAGAAAAAACCGCATTTTTTGCGGTTTTTTTCTAAATAAGGGATTTAGTTAACATTGTTTGCAATAATTACTTTAAACATTTCATCTTTAAAGCCCACTACATAGAAAGTAAAGTAAAGCTCTTTTGAGTCAGCATCATAAACAACACCTAAACCTTTTGGTTTTTGTCCTTTGTTTTTATTAGTCATAACATTTACGCCCTTAGTTCCTTTAGAAACTAAATCCTTGTGAGGTGTTACACCTTGAACTGGATTGTGACTTTCGTGTTCAACTTTTCCATCTTTCATTTTGTAGGTTTTCTCTTTAACTATTTTTTCGCCTAATTTATCTGGTGTAACAGAGTTTTCTTTAAATTTCGCAATATCTTTAGCAGCCAGATCTTTATCAATAACAACTAATTTTTCCATTTTAGCTAAAACATAAATTTTTTCGTTTGTTACTTCTTCATCTTTAAAGCCATCAATATCAAAAGTTTTTTCTATTGATTTTGAAGGATCTTCTTTAAGCTTAATTAAATAAGTTACTCTTAATGATTTGTTGTCATTTTGCTCAAGCTTTTTAAATTCATATTCTAGTTTTGCATCATCTGAGTTTTTAATTTCTACAGCATCTTTAATCGTTTCTTCGCTAAAGGCCTTGCTGCTTACTTTAGTTTTGAGATCTTTAAGATTTTCTTTTAAATCTATAGTAACGTTTTTACCAATTTCATTTACATCAACATTAACTGTTTTAAAGCCGGTGATTACAAATTCTTTGCTTTCACTTTTGTTGTCTTTAGTTAAAGTTAATAAAATTGTAATCTCACCTTTAGTATTATTGGTTTTATCTGTTAAAATTTCAATTTTATGAGTAAAACCATTATCTTTAATTACTTCTGGAGTTAATTTAACTTTAGCTATATCGGTTGCATCTTTAGCTTCGATTGCGTCTTTGCCTTCGTAATCTGCAGAGGTAACTTTGTCTAATTCAGCACGAATATCTGAGGATTTAAACCCTGTGATTTTATCTTCATATTCTTTCGAAATTACTTCTAAATCATCTTTTTTGTACACAAATACTAATTTAACTTCTAAAGCACTTTCAACTTCATTTTTAGTAAAGCTTTTCACTTTTACAGTTACATTTTCTGGTAAATTGGTGATTTTATCAACTTTTATTTTATCTTTTTCCGCTTCTTGAATTGTTGTGGTAGCTTTATTATCATAATCTACTTTATTTTTGTATTCGCTTTCTCATTTTGAGTCAATTAGAGCATTTAATCTTGCTTGATTTATAAAGGTGAACTCTTGTTTTTCGCTAGTTAGTACTATTGGGTCAACTACTCCGTTATGTACTTTTAATGAAAATTCTAATCAGTATACAGTTTTATTGGCTTCTTGTTTTCTGTGGAGTTTGACGGCGTTTTGTATTGGCTTACCTTCTTTATTTTTAGCAGAAGTATTGGTGTTTTTTGCTATAGTAACTTCTTCACCATTTTCGCTTAAAGTAAATAATTTAGTTCCAACATTCTTCTTACTGATAAAGTTATAAATAAAACCATCTTTAAAATTGAATCTTACATCAGCCACATCCGATTCTCATTTTAATTTATTAATAGCTTGTTCGGCTGCGTCATTTTGAATTAATTTATATTTTTTAAATAATTCTCTTTGTTTAACAATTACATTTTCATCTGATTCAGCAACTTGAACAACAACATTCATTTCTTTACGGTTGTATTCTTTATTTTCATGCTTAAATTTCACAACAAATTTTAATGTTCTTTGGCCTTTTTTAATTTCTTCTGTTGTTGCTTGATCATTAACTAGAGTTGTTTCACCTTCAATTGAATAGCCTTGTTTTAAGCCGTTTTCAACACTTCAAGTTGCATTTTTAACTAATTCAGCAGTAAGCATTTCTGCAGTTATTTTTTCTAAGTCAATTGCTTCACTTTGACTATCTTTTTTAATTGTTACCGTTCATTCTGCATTCGATAATTCATCTAAGTAAGCTTGACCAGGTTTAGCTCAACCTTTAATTATTATTTCTTTAGTTGTGCTAGTTAAAGTTTCATCGCTTGTAGCACCAGATTCTCTTTGTGTAACTTGAAGTTTAATGGTTATTTTAGTTGTGGTGTGTTCCATGTCACTTTCGTCTAATTCAACTTTATCTACAACTAATTTAATATTTTCTTCTAGTCCTTCTAAAGTAAATTTAGCTTTATCAATATCAATAAATGAAGTTTTTGATTTATCCCCGTCATAGCTTATTTTAGCTTCTTCGATTGCACTGGCTTTTGCGTTTAATTCGTCTTGACTTATCACTGTTGGCATTGGGAGTTCAACTTCTTGAATTTTAGTGTCAATTTTATCGCTAGTTGCTAATTTAAATTTAAGAGTTAATTTTCCAGCCGCCTTTTGTAAGGTAACTTGGTTATGTTTATTGCTATTAGATAAATCAGCTTTAGTTGTTGTTGGTTCTACCAAAATAGTGTCGCTTATTGGTGCATCTAATTTTGCTAAAATTACTATAGGAGCGGCATCTTGGCTAGCTTGTGTTGAAACTGGTTGAACATATGAAAGTTGTCCAGTATTTGGTTCGTATGATAGTGTGGTGTTTGAGTTATCAGCTAATTTAGCTAAAAAATCTTTAGCTTCTTTACTGTTATAACCTTTAGCAAACTGTGTTTTAAAAGTTTCACGTCTATTTATGATTTTTTCAACATCACTAGGTTCAAAGCCTTCAATTTTTGTTTCAACATCCATTACAAATGAATTAGCTTCATCAACTTTATAAGATAATTGATAAATAACTTTTCTAAAACCGCCTTCGATTTCTTCTTTTGTAGCTTTTTCACTAGCAAATTTTAATGAACCATCAACCAATTGAACCTTTTCACTTAAACTTTGATTTTCTTTGACTTTTACCTTCACATTAGCTAAGTTTTCAGCAGTTAAATCATCAGCAGAAATTAATTCACCATTAACTTTTAATGCATTATCTTTGGTCGCTGGGTCAATTTCAATATTTTGTTTATCTTGATCAACTTTAGCTTTTTCTTCTGATGATAAGTCGTCATAACGTGTAGCTAAATCAGGTACCGCTACTTCAACAACGAATTCTTCTTTATCAATGATAGATTTATCAATATCTGCTAAATTAAATTTTAAGTAAAATACTTTTTCACCTTCTGTATAGGTAAATTGGACAAAATTAAATACTTCAGGTTTTGTTAAATCGTTCACTTCTGGAGATAAAAATACTATTTTGTCATTAAGTTTTTTATTGAATTTAGCTATAACAACTTTTTTATCGCCTTCGTTAACAAAAACTTCTTGACTTTCATAATTGTAAGCAACACTTGAGCCAGAAGCTAATGAACGAATAGTTTCTTTAACTTCAATTGTTTTTTCATTGGTAGCTTCTAGAGTATCGGCTTCAACTTTGGCATCATATAAAGTTTTTGAATATTTAGCAAAGCCAGTTACTGTGATTTCATATTCTTTTTCTTTTTGTGTTGCTTTGTTTTTTAATTTATAAACTAAAACTTTTTCACCATTAGTAAATTCAGCTTCTGTGGTGTCTGTATTTTTAATTTTCAATGAATCTTTAACAATTTCAACATCTGCATCTACTTTGTCAGGCTCTGTAAACTCAATTGTTAAATCTTTAAGGTCATCTTCGCTAAAATCACCAGAATTTTTGCCTTCAAGTGTATTAACTAAAGGTTTAACCAACTTAGATGCATCATCCATTTCAAATTCAGATTCAACATTAGGCATATCTAAAGTTCATTTAAATTCTGTTGTTGAAATAATTTTTGCTTCTGTGTGTTGTAGGTACCCTACTAATGTGAATTGCTTACTTGATTTATCAAAACTGTATGCTAATTTATTTAATTTAGTTTTGTCACTTTCAACTTGTGATGAAGCTACAAAATCAAGTTTTTCATCAATAATTTCATATTTGGCAATTACTGCTTCTTTGTTTTCGTCGCCTTCTTTGTATGTTAATTTAATTTCGCCTGTTTTTTTATCATAAACAACATCAGTTGCTTCTGATTTTTTAATTGCTTTTTTAACTTCTGCGGTTTTTTGAACAGCTGGATTTTTATCTTTTAAAGAAGTTAAAGCTTGCTCTAAAATTGGAGAATATTTGCTTAGGCCTGTTAAGCGAATAGTATAAATTTCTTTTTCCCCGTCTTTGCTTAACTCATATTGCAATAATCTAGTACCTGTTAAATTTTCTTCTTCAGTTGCTTCTTTATTAACTAATTTTAAAGAGTTTTCTGTTACCAAAATACCTGTAGCGGCGCCACTTTGGTTATCAATTTCAGCTTTAATTTTGCTTACAATTTCTTCTGTTATGTCGCTAGCTTTTTTACTTGTAATATCAGGCACTAAGCTAGTATTAAGTTTAACCAATTTAGAAGCTTTGTCTAATTCTTCATTAGTTTGAATTGTTGGAACTTTAACTTCCAAAGCAATAACTTCACTGATTAAGACAGGATCTTTTAATGCAACTTTAAATTCTAATTTGAATTTGGCTTTATCATTTTCTAAAGTGAATTTAGCTTTATTAACTTTAGTTGCATCTGTTAAATCAGTTGCATCGTCGCTTAAAACAACAAATTTATCACTAATAGGATCAATTTTAGCAATAACTTGTTTAGCTCCAGCAAATTCAGCAATAAATTCACCTTTTGAAGGTTCAAATTCGACATAATCGCCTGTACTCAAGGAGTTAATAGCTCTTTTAACATTTTTGTCATCTTCATTTGTTGCAGCAGCTTTTTTTAGATTTTCAACTAAAACATTAAAATCTTTTGAAGTCTTCTTAAGTCCTTCTATTTTTACATTCGTATAAGTTTTGGTAGAATTATCTAATTTTAAGGTGTATTTTAAGATTCTTTCACCTTTAATGCATTCTTCTTCAGTTGGTTCAGGATTAGCGAATTCAAGTGAATTACTTACAATTTCAACTTTATCACTAACTGTATTTGGTTGAAATTCAATAGTTACTTTTTTAAGATGTTCAGGTGTTAAATCAGTTGCACTTAAGGAATTTAAATTTTCAATTTCGCTGTAGCTAAGCATAATTTGCTGTGAAGCACGATCAAAAACTGTATCTAAACTAACTTTAGAATCTGCAACTTCAACTAATTTTTCAGCTTTATTTGTTTTGTAGTTTTTGTCCGTAACAATAACTTTTACATATTCAGTTAAAAATCCATCCTTAATAACCGATTGAATAGTTTTATCTTCAGTTACTTCAACAAATTCATTACTTGCTAAATTACCTTTTTCTATTGTAATAGAGCCGTTTTGGTCTTTTTTGGCTCCTTTGACTTTTGCTAATTCTGTATCAAAATATGCTTTAGAAATTTTTAATTCGCTAATAGTAAATTCTTTTCATTCGCCTTGAACACTATCTTTTTTTAGTGTGTATCTAACCTTGCGTTCATTGGGTTTTGTTACGTCAATTAATTCTTTCACCAATTCATACTTTTTATCTTTAATTGATTGTTCATTAGCACCAAAACTAACTTTAATATTGCTTAATGATACTTGATCAGGACTAATTTGAGATTTGTCTCCGTTAAAAGTTACACTTGCAGCATTAAGATATTCTGCAATTTCATTTTTTATTTGTCCTTCATCTGTTTTAGAACATCCCACAGCAGGTAATACTACTATACCTGCAAGCGGAGTTAAAAACAATAATTTACTTTTTTTCATATTGTCTCCTTTTTTATAAAGCAATTTTATAATATTAATAATTTAATAATTATTTTTGGCGAATAATTTACCAAAATACATATAAAACAATTATTTTGGTAAAATATTAATAAAAATTATTAGGCAAAGTGTATAGCACTTTTAATATTTTTTAACTTAATTTTTCATAATTATTATTAGCTTTTTATTTCTTGAAAATTAAAAAATATTTATTTTTCTATAATAAAAAGAATTATATAATTATTCAGTTGCTGTCAAGCACTTTTACTTGACAGGCAAGTTAAATAATTAGGAGGTTTAAATGGTAAAAATTAGATTAAAACGTCAAGGAAGTAAATTTAATGCTTGCTACAAAATTGTAGCAGCTGATTCAAGAGCTCCACGTGACGGCCGTTTCATTGAAGCATTAGGACAATACAACCCACACACTAAATCATTCGTTTTAGACGAAGCTAAAACACAAAAATGAATCGAAAACGGTGCACAATTAACACAAGTTGTTAGTGACTTATTTAGAAAACATTCACTTAATGCAAAATTTTTAGCAAACAAACAAGCTAAAAAATAATTAGCTATGAAAATAAACTTTTTAACACTTTTTCCACGGTACTACGAGCCTTTTAGTAATGAATCTATTATTAAAAGAGCAATCGAAAAAAAACTTGTCGAAATTGAAGTTATCGATTTTCGAAACTTTTCATTAAATAAGCACCATAAAGTTGATGATGAAATTTTTGGTGGTGGTCATGGCTTATTATTGCAAGTTGAACCAATTGATTTAGCGCTAATTGATTTAGAAAAAAGAAGCAATAAAGAAGCTACAAAACTAAAAGTTTTAGTTTCGCCACAAGGAAAAGTATTTAATCAACAAATGGCTAATGAATGAGCAAAAAATTACCAGGAAATTACTTTTATTTCAGGTCGCTACGAAGGATTCGATGAACGTGTTGTCGAATTAGTAGATTGTGAAGTATCAATCGGTGATTTTGTTTTAACCGGGGGCGAATTACCATCAATGGTAATGGCTGATAGCGTAATTCGGTTAGTTCCAGGTGTAATAAATCAATTAAGTCATGAGCTCGATAGTTTTCAAGGTAATGGTTTATTAGATTATCCTCAATATACTAGACCAAGAAATTATAAAGGTATGGTTGTTCCAGACGTCTTATTTAATGGAGACCATAAAGCGATTGAAAAGTGAAAAAAAGAAGCACAAATAGCAAAAACAAAGAAAAATCGACCAGATTTACTTGAAAGGATGCCTAAAAATGATTAATAAATTAATTCAAGCAGTTGAAAATAACCAATTACGTAAAGACCACCCATCATTCCGTGTTGGTGACAACGTTAAAGTGCATGTTAGAATTCGTGAAGGTGGAAAAGAAAGAATTCAGATTTTTGAAGGTTTAGTTATTTCTAAAAAAGAAAGTGGAACCCGTGAAACTTTTACAGTTCGTAAAATTTCATTCGGTGTTGGTGTTGAACGTGTTTTCCCACTTCACTCACCAGTTATTGCTTCAATCGAAGTTGTTCGTTCAAACAAAGTTAGACGTGCAAAATTAAACTACATTCGTGAAAGAAGTGGTAAATCAGCTCGTTTAAAAGAAATCAAAAGAACAAAATAATCCTTGTTATTTAACTTAATAATAGCCTACACAAGGCTATTTTTATTTTTTTAAGCCATAAAATCAAAATAAAAAACCATTGAAAAATAAGTCCAAAACTAGCAATAATTTTCAATGGGATTGCATAAAATTAATATTTTAGTATAATATAATTGAAAATTAAGTCCAAAACTAGCAATAATTTTCAACGGGAGGATAAAATGATTATTAAAAGAGATGTGTATTTAAAAAAAATAATAAGCAAAATGAATAACGGATTAGTTAAAATCATAACTGGTATCAGAAGATGTGGAAAATCATTTTTATTAAATAACATATTTTACAGCTATCTAATCTCCATAGGAATAGACAAAAGTCATATTATTCAACTTTCAATGGATAAATTTGAAAATGAGGATTTATTGGATGCAAAAGCTCTTTATCATCATATACTTAACCAAATTAAAGATGAAAATCAATATTATATTTTTATAGATGAAATACAAGAAGTTAAGGATTTTTTTAAAACATTAAACAGCTTAATGCAATATAAAAATATTGATCTATATGTAACTGGCTCTAATTCAAAAATGTTATCAAATGATATCGCAACGGAATTTAGAGGTCGCGGTGATCAAATTCACCTGTACCCGCTTAGTTTTAGTGAATTTTATAGTGCTTTTGAAGGGGTGGATTTTGATATTGCATTTGATAGATTTATTACTTATGGTAGTTTGCCATTTATAACTAAAATTGAAGATACAGAAAGTAAAATAGATTATTTAAAAAATCTCTCTAAAGAGGTTTATTTGAAAGACATAGAATCCAGATATCAGATTAAAAATAAAAATGCTTTAACAGAAATTTTAAATTATATTTCTTCAAATATTGGATCTTTAACAAGTCCTTTAAAGTTGGCTAATTATTTTAAATCAAATCGTATTGAAGACATATCTAGAAACACAGTTGAAAATTATTTATTAGCTTTAGAAGATTCTTTTTTAATATATAAAAGTACTAGATATGATATTAAAGGCAAAAAATATATTGCTTCACCTTATAAATATTATTTTTGTGATATGGGATTAAGAAATGAAAGAATTAATTTTAGACAAATTGAACCCACTCACATTATGGAAAACATAATTTATAATGAGCTCAAGGTTCGAGGTTATCAAATCGATGTCGGAGTTGTAGAAATAAATGAAAAAAACCAAAATAACACCTATAGCAAAAAAAATATAGAAATAGATTTTGTGGCTAATAGGGGCAATAATAAGATCTATATCCAATCAGCTTTTTCTTTATGAGATCCAGAAAAAATCAGCCAAGAAAAAAGGCCATTGAACAAAGTCAATGATTCATTTAAAAAAGTCATCATTGTTAGAGATAATATTGAGCTCAAAAGAGATGAAAATGGCATAATTATAGTTGGTTTAAAGAGCTTTTTAGTTAATGAAAATATTTTAGAAGTCTTATAATTATTTCAATTTTAAAATGCAAATCAAGAAAATATAAAAGTCGTTCTTGATTTGCATTTTAAATAAATATTAATGATTAATTAAAAAGAATTATTTTATTTCTTTTGTTTCTTTTTTATCTTTCTTTACTTTGCTATTAGCTAATTTAGTTTTAAAAGAATTTCATACAATGGGTGCAGTTTTATAAAATCTTTGTTCTTTGGGTAAAAATAATTCTGCAATTAACCCGGCTAAGAAAATTATTGGTGCTACCAATAAGGACATCATAGGTCCAATTAATCAAGGAACTTCTTCTACTGGTGATTCAAGAATAAATAAAACTGATGTGGTAAATACCAATTTATATTTATATTCAGAAATTTTAAATAATCCTATTAGCATCAAACCAATAATCATTAAGCAAGCTGATCCGGCTAACCATGACAAAACATTTGAAACTCTTAATTTTACAAATTTTCCAACATATAAATACAAGCATCCAATTAATAAAAATGTATGCGAAAACATTGATTTGTAAGTGTCATAAGATTCTTTTTTTGCTTCAGAAGCCAAAATATAAAATGTTGGGTAAAATGTTGCGACTAATGTCCCAAATATTCCCCCTCAAGCAGTAAAGATTGCAAAATGCCTTCAAAAGAAGGTATTTTTATTTTTAATTAAAGCTAAAATAGCTATAAATAAGCTAAAAAAGTTACAAGGCCAATAAGGCACAATTTGCGTATAATAACCAATTATTCCTTCTTTATCAATATAATTAGTGAAAAGGTCATAATACATTTGCGATAAATGTATTAATAATGAACCAAGCCCAAAAAATAATAAAAATCAATTTCTTCATTTATCCTTTTTAATAAAGTATCCCCCGGCTAAAATTCCTATTGTGCTAGTAAGGGAAAAAACAATATACATAATATGTAATTTATCAAAAAGCATATTTCCTCTCTCAATATTCTAGATTTTACCAATTCATATGTGTATTAAAATATTTTAAATTATATTATGAATTGCTTTTTTTAGACATTCATTTATTAATGGATGATTGAAATTATAAAAATTTAGTTTTTGTATTATTTTTACTTAAAACTATACTTTTATGTTTTTTGATATTAGACAAAAACAATTCATAAATAAAACTATTTTTTAATAAAAACAAGTCTTTAGAATGTATTTTTAGTTAGAAAAATTGCTTTAATTTTTACACAAAAATTTCTATAAATTTTTATTTTAGTAAAATATATAAATACCAAAAAAGGAGAAAAAATGTCTATAGCAATCGATCTAGTTGCCAAAAAATTAAATATTAATAACCAGCAAGTTATAACAGTTTTAAATTTGCTTAATGAAGGCTCAACTGTGCCTTTTATTGCACGATATCGTCAAGGTCAAACGGGTGGATTAAATGAAGAAATAATCCAAGAAATTGGGAAATTGTTTGATTATGAAACCGAATTAATTGAACGTAAAGAATACGTTATTTCTGTTTTAAAAGATAAGGGATTATTAAATCCTGAAATTGAAAATAAAATTAATCAAGCACAAACTAAGGCAGAAGTTGAAAATATTTATGAACCATTTAAAGTTGGTAAAAAAACTAAAGCAAGCGAAGCGATTGCTTTAGGTTTAGAACCATTAGCATTAGCTATTATGAATAGCACCGATGAAAAATTTAATCCATACCATGAAGCTGATAAATACGTTGATGGCGATAAAATTATCAACCGTGAATTTGCAATTACACAAGCCCAATTTATTATTGCTCAAATCATTTCACAAGATATTACAACCAGACAATATGTTAAAGACTATATCTATAATCGCGGCTTTATTGTAACTAAAATTAAGAAAAATGCCGAAGATGAAAAAGAAGTTTTTGCTCAATATTATGATTTTCAAGAAAGAGCAAATCGCATCCCAAACCACCGTGTTTTAGCTATTTCACGTGGCGAAGATAAAAAAATTCTTTCATATTCTTTTGCCTACGAAACCAAAACAATTCTTTACAACTTAAACAATAAATATTTCAAGATACCTCGCACAGGAAAAATAATTCAAGCTTCGTTAATCGATGCGCTAGATAGACTAATTTACCCTTCAATCGAAAGAGAAATTAAGGCAGATTTATTTGCAAGAGCTGAAAAAGAAGCCATAATTCTTTTTGGCGAAAGCTTAGAAAATATGCTTTTATGACCCGCAGTTAGGGATAAATGGATTTTAGCCATTGACCCAGCTTATGTGAATGGATGCAAGGTTGCTATTCTTGATCCACAAGGCAGTTTTAAAGAAAAAGACATTATTTTTCCAAATGCACCATTAAACAAAAAAGCGGAAGCTGCAGGCATTTTAGCAAAATTATGCGATAAATATCCTATCGATATTATCGTTATAGGTAATGGTACAGCTTCACGTGAGACTGAGGAATTTATCGCAAAATTTTTAGAATTGCGTCGTAAAATTAATAAAAATATTAATACGCAATACGCAATTGTAAGCGAAATTGGTGCCTCTGTTTATTCAGCTTCAAAAATCGCAATTGAAGAATTCCCATCACTTAGCGTTGAAGAAAGATCAGCCATAAATATTGGTCGTCGATTCCAAGATCCACTTAATGAACTAATTAAAATTGATCCTAAAGCCATTGGAGTTGGTCAATATCAACATGATGTTGACCAAAAAGAACTAAGTAAAAATTTAGAATTCAAAGTAAATAAAGTTGTTAATATGGTTGGTGTTGATCTTAACTCTGCCACAAAAACAATTTTGACTTTTATTTCAGGTTTAAGCAATAAATTAGCTGGAAACATAATTGCTTATCGTGAAGAACAAGGCAAATTTAGTGACCGCAATCAGCTTAAACAAGTTAAAGGTTTAGGAGCTAAAGCCTTTGAGCAGTCAGTAGGTTTTTTAAGAATTCATGATTCAAAAATCTTTTTTGATCGTACATCAATTCACCCTGAAAGTTACCAATTAGCCTATGAGCTAGTGAAATTAATTGATTTAGACTTAGAAAATATTGATAAAGAATTATTAAAAAAACAAGATGTAAAACATCTTGCTAAAGAATTAAATTCAAATACTTATGATATTCAATTAATTATTGATTCTTTATTAAATCCAACTAAAGATATTAGGGATGGTAAAGATGGTTATATCCTTAAAAAAGACATTTTAAAAATCGAAGACCTAAAACCTGAAATGATTTTGGAAGGTAGTGTTTTAAACATCACAGATTTTGGTGCTTTTATTTATATCGGGCTTAAGGAAGCGGCTTTAGTCCATATTTCAAATATGAAAAAAGACAAAAACCACTTTATTAAGCACCCTTCTGAAGTTTTAAAGGTTGGCGATAATGTTAAAATTCAAATCATTGATATCGACTTAAAAAGGTCAAGAATTCAAGCTAAACTGATTTATTAAAATAAAAAAATTAACTGCAAACAGTTATTTTTTTTATTTATATTTAGAATTTAAATTAATTAATTTTAGAACTTGTAAAATACAATATTACAATAAATTAAGTTTAATTTAAATTCTAAATATAATATAAAACTTCAATATTTAATGCATTTATTATTGTTTAGGAAGAGCTAAAAAAATATAAAAGATACATAATTGTGTCTTTTATATTTTGACAAAATATCTATACCACAGGCTTTTTGGATACAATATAATTAATATTTTTTCCTTGAGATGATCATTTTAGTTCATACTCAGTCATACAATTATTGCCGGAATACTTACTTTGGTGCAGATTATCGCCAGAATCAATAATTTGCCATTTATTTTCTTGTAACGATTCAAGAGAGTAATTATAAAGACCATCGTTATCACTTTTAAACATTAGAATAGAATCATTATTCATAATAGAAGAATATTTTTCTAAAAATGTTTTATATGTTAGCCTTCTTTTTAAATGTCTTTTTTTTGGTCAAGGGTCGCTAAAAGTTAGTCATATAGTGTTGCAGGTTCCTTGAAAGATTTCGTTAATGTTTTCAGCGTCATCGCATATTATAAAAAGATTTTTTAATTTTAATTTATCGGCTTTTTTTGCAGCCTTTGCCGCAACAGTAGCAAATTTTTCTAATCCAATATATGTTTTATCAGGATTTTTTTCAGCCAATGCACAAAGCATATCGCCCTTACCCATGCCAATTTCAATTATAATATTGCTATTTAATTGAAGTGGATATTGATTTTTATCAATAAAATTACTAAATGCCTTAAGTTTTTCAGGTGCCTTTGAATCGTTTCTTAATCTCATAAAATCATTTTATCAAAACTCAAAAAATTATAAAATATTTTAGCAGTCAACCAATAAGAGTGCTAAAATATGAATATATAAAAAAAACAGGAGGCCGAATGAATTTTGATTTTAGTATGTTTGAGCCAAACAATCAACAACAAAATAAAGAAAATGTTTTATTAAAATATGGTAGAAATTTGACAGATTTAGCGGCTAGAAATGAGTTAGATCCGGTCATTAACCGCGATGATGAAATTAGACGTATGATAAGAATTTTGTCACGTAAAACTAAAAATAATCCCGTTTTAGTCGGAGAACCTGGAACAGGTAAAACAGCCATAGTTGAAGGTTTAGCTAGAAAAATTGTTGAAGGCAATGTGCCTGAAAATTTAAAAAATAAGGATATTATTGAAATTAGTTTAGCATCTGTTATTGCCGGTGCATCATACCAAGGACAATTTGAAGAAAGATTAAAATCGATTATTAATGCTGTAGAACAGTCAAATGGGGAAATTATCTTATTTATTGATGAAATTCACACCTTGATTGGGACAGGAAAAAATGCCAACGGTTCGATGGATGCTGCAAATATTTTAAAACCAGCTATGGCGCGTGGAAAATTGCATTTAATTGGTGCCACAACGATTACAGAGTATCGCAAATATGTTGAAAGTGATGCTGCTTTAGAAAGAAGAATGCAACAAATTATTGTCGATGAGCCAAGTGTTGAAGACACAATTACAATTTTACGTGGCATTAAAGATCGTTTTGAAAACTACCACAATGTAAAAATTGATGATGACGCTTTAGTATCGGCGGCTAAGTTATCAAGTCGCTATATTTCAGATAGATTTTTACCCGATAAAGCTATTGATTTGGTAGATGAGGCAGCTGCAACAATTAAGACAGAGATGAATTTTGAACCTGAAATTTTAGATAAAGCAAAACAATCATTAGCTCGCTTACAAATGGAAAAAATCGCTTTATCAAGCAAAAAAGATGCCAAAACTCAAGCTCGTTTGGTCGAGATTAATGAAGAAGTTAATCACCTAGAAACTGAAATAAATTCTATTCAATCTCAATGAAATATTGAAAAAAGTAGACTAGAAACTCTTTCAAAATACCGTAATAATTTAGATGATTTAAGACATAAACTAACAATTTATCAAAGTGAAACTGATTATGAAAAAGCTTCAAAAGTGCTATATGTAGATATTCCTGAACAAGAAAAGAAAATTGAAAAATTAGTTAAAGAAATCGAAAATAGCAAAGTAAAAATGGTCAAAGAATCTGTAACTAGCGAAGAAATAGCTAATATCGTTTCCAAATGAACCAATATCCCAGTCAATAAATTACTTGAAAATGAAAAAGCAAAACTATTAAATTTAGAAGCAGAATTAAAGAAAAAAATAAAAGGGCAAGATGATGCAATTAACGTAGTAAATAAGGCTATTTTAAGAGCAAAAGCTAACATTAATGATCCAAATAGACCACTAGCTTCTTTCTTATTTTTAGGACCAACCGGTGTAGGTAAGACTGAATTAGCTAGACAATTAGCTTCATTACTTTTTGGAAGTGAAAAGCAAATGTTAAGATTAGATATGAGTGAATTTATGGAATCTCATTCAGTGGCCAAAATTATTGGAGCACCCCCAGGGTATGTTGGTTATGATGATCACAATACATTAGCTGATAAAATTAGAAAAAGTCCTTACACAATTCTGTTGCTTGACGAATTAGAAAAAGCACATAAACAAGTTTTAAATATTTTTCTTCAAATTTTAGATAATGGTGCATTTGCTGACAGTCAAGGCAGATTAATAAACTGCAGAAACTTAATTGTGATTATGACATCAAATTTAAATGCTAAAGATGAATTCGATCCATTAAATATTAATGATAGTGTTGCCAAAACGCCTATAGCACAGAAGAATTTGCGTGATGCATTAACTAAATTTTTAACACCAGAGTTTTTAAATAGAATTGATGAAGTTATAGAATTTGCTCCGCTAGATGAGCAATCAATCATTGAAATAGTTTGTTTAGAAGCTTCTAAAGTTAGTCAAAGAGTTTTAGAAAGCCATAATATTACATTATCATTTAGCGATTCTGTAATTGATTATATAGCTCGCATGTCATATAATCATCAATTTGGAGCTAGACCGATTAAAAGATACTTGCAAAACAATGTAGATTCGATATTGGCTTATAAAATCATAGATGGAAGCGTAAAAAAAGATAATTCATATCTAGTTGATTATTTCATTGGCAAAATTATCATTAAACCTTTAGGCAAACAATAATACTGTAGTACAGCCAAAAAAGGCTGTTTTTACATTTTAAAAATTTTTAGTTTTACAGTTAGACTTATAAATATAACAATAATATTAATATATAATTTATTCATTGTTAAATAGGAGATTAATTATGAAACAAGATTCAAATGTAGTTTTATTCGCTATGCCTAATTGCCAAAATTTAGGTAATGAAATTAGTGATATTGTTAAAATTCCTCTTTCACCAATTTCAAGAACTGTTTATGCCGATGGGGAAGCAATGTTAGTTAGTGAAGCTTGCGTTCGTGGTAAAGATACTTATGTGGTCGCTAGCACTCATATGCCGGTGAACCAAAACTTAATGGAACTTTTATTATTTGTTGATTCATTAAAAAGAGCTTCTGCTAAAACAATTAATGTTGTTTTAAGTTATTATGGATATGCTCGTCAAGATAGAAAATCTTCAGGACGTCAACCAATCAGTGCAAAGTTAGTTGCAGGCCTATTAGAAAAAGCAGGGGTGCAAAAAATTATTGCTGTTGATTTACATAACCCAGCTATTCAAGGATTTTTCGATATTCCAGTAGATGACTTAAGAGGGGCTTACACCTTAGCTAAAAGAATTCGCGAAAGTAAAGATCGTTTCACGGTTGTTTCACCAGACCATGGAGGAACAATTCGCGCACGTAAATTAGCTGAATTAATAGCTAATACAGTAAAAATAGCTATTATTGATAAACGTCGTACAGGCGCAAACCAAGCAGAGGCTATGGGTTTAATTGGTGATGTTAAAGGCCAAAATGTTGTGATTATAGATGATATTATTGATACCGGAGGTACAATAATCAAAGCCGTTAATACGTTAAAAGAAAACGGAGCTAAAAAAGTTATAGTTGCAGCCACTCACGGACTATTTACGAAAGGCTTTGAAATGTTTGAAGAAAATCCAAACATAGAAAAAGTTATAATTACTGACTCCATTGATCATTCAGACATGATAAATAGATTCACTAAGCTAGATGTTGTTTCATTAGGTTTCTTCCTTGGAAATGTTATTTTAGCTTCAATTGAAGGACGTTCAATTTCTTCGCTTTATGAAGAATTTGAATCTGAAATTAAATGTTAAATTTAGATGAAAATGATAAATTATCTACATATACCAATTTGATTTTTGAAGGCAATCAAAAATCAAATTTAACTGGCTATAAAAATCACGAAGATATCTATAAACAAGGCATTTTAGACTCAATCCTTATTCGTAAAACTCTAGAAAATAATGGTTATGATTTTCTGGATAAAACTATTTTAGACATAGGTGCAGGAGCAGGTTTTCCCTCTATGCCTTGAAAAATTTACAATGATAATTTTAATTTGGAAATTGTTGAATCCTTAGGTAAAAGAGTTAATTTCCTTAAAAATATAACAACTGAATTAAATTTATCTGTTAATGTTTTTAATGAACGAGTTGAAAGGCTAAAAAATAGAAATTGTTATTATGATTTAATCACAGCCAGAGCAGTAACTAGTGTTAAAAATTTATTTATGCTTGCTCACCACTTGCTAAAACCTAATGGATTTTTTATCATGCCTAAGGGTAGAAATTATAAGCAAGAACTCAAAGAAATCTCTCATATTTTTCCTGAAATAAAAAAAGATATTAAAGTCTTTTCATATATTAATTCACAAAATGATGAATCCTATATTATAGTTATCCAAAAAACGACCAAAACACCTGTAAAATGGCCTTTTGAGTGAAAAAAAATAATGTCTTTTGGCGTTAATAAATTGCCACAATAATTAATTATTAACTATTTAAAAATAATAAATTGTCTATTTTTTTCCAAAAATAGATTTTTTTTATTATTTTCGTCATAAGTAAGTGGAGGTAAAAAAATGAATGACATAAAAATAGAAAGCAAAAACATGAATACAACAGAATTAAAACATTTAATAATTAGGTTATGTAAAGAAGAAATGAAGCGACAAAGCTTGATTAAAAAGGAATTTTTAACGAAATGTATTAAAGAGAGCAGGTTAAATAATGATGAAAAATTAGTTATACCGCCATCTAAGCTAACAAGATCAATAAATTATCTTAAGCCTGCTTACAAAGAAATAATTATTAATGAATTTTATAAACCTAAATCCGATAAATATTGATATGAAGACAAATATTGTCGAGCAACATTTTATAAATATAGAAATGAAGCAATGAAGGACTTAGTTAACATATATGTTTCTAGTTAATAATGTTGCCAATAATGCCCAAACACAGGCTTTTTCGTCACAAAACATTTATAAATTTGAAGCTTCAAAAAGATATGCAAATAAGGATAAAAGCAATATAAATATTGAACCCATAATAGGTAAAGATCAGAATAATGAAATAAAAAATGAAGTTGTTTTAGAACCCTATACCTTTGAAGTTCAAAATATTTCAGTATTTGATAAACCCAATACAACTAAAGATTTTGTTGAACCAATTGAGTATCTTCCGCATGAATCACCAGATGTTATTTTAAGAGCAAGGGCAGAAATTATAAAGTATTTTGGGAGCGATGAATTTAATATAGTTATAACTTATAGTGTACCAATTCATGAAAAGCATCTTAAAGATAGTGATTATACAGAGTCTATAGTTGTTAATGATAAATTATTGCAACCAAACCAGTTTAAGAAGTTAGCTTATTCATATTATTTTCCGGAAGATTACGAAGGAGCAAAAGATAATAATGGATTTAACTTTTTCAGCTACCCTGATTATCCAAATGTAAAATGAGATAAGTTTAAATTTCACCATATATTGATTTCTAGCCGCACATTAGGAATAAAATTTCAAGATTTTGATAATTTAGTTTTGACTGTTGGAATTAATGAAAGTGAAAACATTCCACGGTCAATTATGGTTAAAAAACATAATAATAAACCATCTTTAATCTCTAAAGAATTTATCAAAAATAAAGCAAGTATTAAAATACCATATTACTATTCTTTTGACTTTGACTATTATTCTAATCCAGAAACCAAAGTCAAAAGAAGAGTTGGATATTTAAACAACGAACTAACTTCATTTAATATTGATAATAAATCAACTACAAATAAACTATTTAATTTAAAAAGCACGCAAGATGATTATCCATTTAAAAAAGCCACTGAAGCAGTAATTAAATCAGCCGTTGTTTATCACAATATTTACGGGGCATTTCACCGAAACCAAAGTACACCAAATTATGGGATTTTAGCGATGAAAAGTACAGCATTTGAAACACTAGGAAATATTGGAGTTTATAGAGAAAATATCAATAATATTTTTGAATCACGAATGGCTGAATTTAACTTTTACTCTAATGATAGGCTAGTTTATGACGCAACTAGCAAACAAATGGTCAAGGGTCATGCTGATAAAGCGGGATTAAAAATATCACCTGCATTTAGTGGTAAATATTGAAATGATGTTATTTTTTATTATCAACCAAGTAAAGATGCAGAACCATATTTAATTAATTTTTCGAATTCATATTCAATTGAAAAACCAATACTTGATCCGCAAAATGGAATGGTACAGTTGAATTATAAGGTTAATGATGCGAAATTAGACCACAATAATAATGGAATTGTCGCCTTAAATGATAAATTTATTTCACTAAACGAGGAAGATATCAAAAGATTATTAACATTTAAAATTTCAAACTACAATGAATTAGAAACGTATAGGGTTAATAATGAATAAAAGAAATAAATTAATTTTAGGTATATCCTTGGGAATTGTTATTGCCTCAGCCATAGCAGTACCAATTACGGTTGTATCATTAAAGAAAAAAAACGAAGATAAAGATTTAACTAAAGATAACAACCATAAAAAAATAAAAATAAAATATGACCGTAATGGAAATAAAATAGGTGAATTTTTAGTTCCGGACGACAATAAAAATGACCAAAATAACAATAATACAGGCAAAAAAGGAACAAATTCTTCAATAGAAGAAATCATAGAATACGAAGGAGCCACATACGATGATGTTTTTCCTGAAATTAAAAAACCTGAAGTATACAATTTCATTAATTATGAAAATTCAGAACCAAAAATTAGCAAGGAAATTGTTTATTTCATCGTTAATAAAATAGCCAAACATGTTCAAGTTCCACTACTAAAAATAGATGTAGAAGATAATTGATCAGACGATGATAAGACATTAAAATTAGTAGTTAAAGTAAAAACAAAAGGGAACACATTAACAAGAACTTATCATTTTACAGTTTTAAACCAATAGTTTTATACTAAAATATAATTATGAAATTAGAAAATATTAAAATGGTATTTATCGATCTTGATGGAACTTCACTTGATAAAAAAAGAAGAGGTCAAAGGTATTTATCGCATGAAAATATCGAAGCAATTGAAGAATGCAGACAAAATGGAATTGAAGTAATTGTTTCAACTGGCAGAGGTATAAATAGTCGAACAGATAAAATTCTTAGCCAACTCAATGACCATAAAAATTTAGTTGCTTGAAATGGTGCAAAAATTAAATTAGATAATAAAATAATTAAGTCAACAGCTATTGAAAAAGAAGTTGTAACTGATATTTTAGAAAAATCAGAAAAAAATAAATTAGTTATGGTGCTAAACTCTGATTTTAGACATTTAACTATTACAAAAAGTTTAATAACCAGAATGATTATTAAATTAAAAGGTGGTAAACGCCTAAAACCTGAAAATCTTGATTTAAATAAAGAAATTTTCAAAGTCATATTATGATCGAAAAACACAAAAAAATTACATGAAGTAATTGACTATTTAAAAAATAAATATAACGATAAAATCAATATTATTACAGGTGATAGCCACGCTACATATTTTGAAATAACAGCAATAGATGCATCTAAGGGTTTAGCTAATAAGTTATTCGCTGAAATGAAAAATATAGATTTAGACAAATGCGTCCACATCGGTGATTCAATGAATGATGCAAGCACAGCTAAATATTTTAAAAATGTTATAGCTATGAAAAATGCAGATAATGATTTTAAAAAAGTTGCTTCAATAGTCAGTGAGTTTGAATATAAAAATGGCGGTTTAGCTAAAACAATAAAAAAATATATTCTATAATGTTTCTGCTAAAAACACTGTAGCACAGTTGTTCTAGCAAATTAATAAAAAAATACAACATTTATTAAGTTGTATTTTTTTATTATTAATTATTATTTGCTTCTAAATCAGACTCAACACTCGATAAAGAACCTTCATCAGATTTATTTTCGTTATCGGCCAATGATTGTTTTAAATTTTGATATGTTTGTAATAACATTTTTTCCATTTCATCTGTAGTCATGTCTAATGAACCAAAATCAATTGTTTCTGCAAGACTTTGGAATAATGGATCAGCTTTGATTTCAATCGGAATAATAGATTCAATACCGATTCTTTCGTTAAGGATTCTTCGTGCCACCATAGTAGCAATATTTGCAAGCATTTGGTCGAATTTTTTAGTCCCCTCATCAGTATAAACTTGATAAGGGTTTTTTTGCGAATATTGAACAAGGTTAACATTTGAACGTAACTTATCCATTGTGTCAATGTGGTTTTGCCAAAATTTATCAACAACTTCAAGCACAATACTTTTTTCAATATACGAAACATAAGAAAGATCAGTGTTTTTGATTGCTGTTTCACGTCAAACATGGTAAAAATTCATGATTTTTTCAATTAAATATTCTTTTAATGATGAATCATGGATTTTATTAACTTCTGCTAAATCTAGTTTGTTTCTAACCCCATACCCTATAAAATCAGTGTTAATATAATTAACTATTTTTTCATAAATAAAGCCACCTACACGGTTTTTAAACTCAGGATTAGTTACGATGGTATTGGCTGCATTTTTAAACATTTTTTCTACAATAAAAGCAACATCATCATTAACTAAAATTAAATCTCTCTGTGTATAGAATAAGTCACGTTGCTGACGAATAACATCGTCATAGTGTAGAACACTTTTACGTGAATCATAGTTAAATCCTTCTATTTTCTTTTGTGCTGCTGTGAAGCCAGCTAAAAGCGATTTATCAGTGATTTCTTTTTCACCCATATGCGCATAAGAAGCTTTGAATTCCTCATGGTTAGCAAAACGCAACATTAGTTGGTCTTCAAGCGAAATGAAGAATTTAGAAACGCCAACATCACCTTGACGACCACTACGCCCACGCAACTGGTTATCAATCCGGCGACTTTCGGCTTTATCAGTTCCTAAAACATACAATCCTCCTAAAGCTAATGCTTCAGAGGAAGGTTTGATATCTGTTCCACGACCAGCCATATTAGTTGCAATCGTAACTGCTTTGACTTGTCCAGCATTTGCAATAATTTCAGCTTCGGATGCATTTTGTTTTGCATTTAAAACTGTATGCGGTATTCCTTCGCGGTTTAAAAATTCGTGGAGAATTTCACTATCTTCAATTTGTGCAGTACCGACTAAAACTGGCTGCCCTTTATCATATAATTCGCGAATTTTAGCTGTTACTGCCTTTCATTTTGCTAAATATGTCACATAAATTGAATCAGGCAAATCTTTACGAGCTAAAGGTTTATTAGTTGGAACAACATTTACACGCATATTATAAATATCAATAAATTCTTGCTCCTCGGTTTTAGCTGTACCTGTCATACCGCATAGTTTATCAAACATACGGAAAAAGTTTTGATATGTAATGGTAGCTAAAGTTTTTGTTTCTGGCTCAATTTCTACATTTTCTTTCGTTTGCAATGCTTGTTGTAAACCCTCTGAATAAGCTCTACCTTCCATAATACGACCTGTAAAGGCGTCAACTAATTCAATTTTTCCATCCCGCACAATATATTCAATATTATTTTTCATAACTTTGTGAGCGCGAAGAGCATTTTGTATACGGTGCACTATTTCAGAGTTTTCAATGTGGTATAAATTTTCAAAGTTAAAATACTTATTTGCCTTATTTATACCGCTAAAAGTTAAAGCGATAGCTTTTGATTCTTCGTCAATTTCATAGTCATTTTCATTTAATGTACGAACAAATTGATCAGCGATAAAATAATCGCTCGTATCTTCTTTATCGCCTCCAGAAATAATTAATGGCGTTTTAGCTTCATCAATTAAAATACTGTCGACCTCGTCAAGTAAGCAAAAATGTAAACCACGCTGAACTTTTTCAGCCATCGATTCAGCCATATTGTCTCTTAAATAGTCAAAACCCATTTCAGAGTGAACTGAATAAGTTATATCGCACGCATAAGCAGCTCTTTTATCATTCGGATCCATCTGTGCTTTATTAATACCGACGGTTAAACCTAAAAAGTTGAAAACTTGTCCCATTTCCAAAGCATCCCGTTCAGATAAGTATTCGTTAACCGTAGAAACTATAGCTCCCTTACCTTCTAAAGCATTAAGGTAAACTGGCGCAATAGATGTAATGGTTTTACCTTCACCTGTTTTCATTTCCGCAACACTAGCTAAATCTAATAAAATTCCCCCAATCATTTGGACATCATATGGTCTTTTTCCTAAAATTCTTTTGGTTGCTTCTCTGCAGACTGCAAAAGCTTCAGCTCTCAACGACTCCAAACTTTCGCCATTTGCGATTCTAGATTTAAATTGAACAGTTTTATTTTGCAAAGCTTCGTCAGATAATTTAGCTATTAGTGGCTCAAAATCATTAATTCTTTTTAATGTTTTTTCCGCTATACGCATCTCTGTTGTTTTAAAATTAAATAACTCCATGCTATTAATTTTATACTAATATTAAATATAAATATTAAAAAGTGTAAGGGGTCAAGAATAAATATACTTATTTTTGATTATTTAACAAATCCATTTTTACCAAGAACACTGTGCACAGCCATTTATAGTAAAAATGAAAAGAAACTAGCGTCTCTTTTCATAATACTTATTAATTTCTTTTTCTTTAATTAATATTGATAAAGGTTTTTCTATACGATAAAGAAAATCTTCGATAGCTTCACATAAAGCATTTTGATGTATTGAACTTGTATATAAATGTTCGTCTGTATTATTAATCTCTTGTTCAGGAGTTAAATAGTTAACTTTGTGCTTAGGTAGAATATCATTATTTTCTGCGCCAATTACACATGTGAAGTCAGGATGGTTGTTTAGTTTAATAGCTCAATATTTGTAATACATTTCAGTATCCGAAACACCTATAATATAGCTGTTTTCGGCACAAAACTTTTTAAAATCTTCTTCGTAATTAATAATTGCATCAGGCTTATATTGTTCAAGAAATTCATGAATAATTTTTGAATTTGAATTATCAAAAAAGATTAGTGAAAATTCATTTTCTTTTTTTATTTTCTCAAATTCAAGAAGAAATTTTAAAGCATTTTCTTTAACTTTATTGTTATCATCAAGCAAATAAACGATACCGTTGGCGTGGACAAAAATAGTAGGTTTTAAATTCAAATCATTATTATTCATGACTTATTAGTGATTTTTGATCCATTTCTTTAGGTTGATTAATGCCCATATATTCTAAAATAGTAGGTGCGATATTAGATAATTTTCCATTTTCAAGTTTTATATTTTTATCTGAGCAAATCAACATAACTGGGTTTGATGTATGCTTAGTTGCTGGCTTGTCTTGGTCATCTAACATTACTTCAGCATTACCATGGTCTGCGGTTACAAACACTGTAAATCCATTGTTTTGGGCAAATTCAAATACTCTTTGAATTTGTTTATCTATTAACTCAACAGCTGCTATAGCTGATTCTAGGTTGCCCGTATGACCAACCATATCTGGGTTTGCATAATTCATAATAACTGCGTCAAAATCATTAGCTTTTGCAATTAATTCATTAGTAATTTCAACAGCAGACATTTGTGGAGCAGTAGCATAACTTTCAACCTTTAATGACGGAACCATTATTCTTTCGGAATTCTTATAAACAATATCTATTCCCCCATCCATAAAGTAGGTTACATGTGCATACTTTTGTGTTTCCGCAAGTCTAAGTTGCTTAATATTATTTTGTTCATAAACGGCGCCAATTGGATTAATCACTTTCATTTCTTCAAATGCAATATTTGTTTCAATACCTTCGTACTTCATCATTGAGACAAATTTAGCTATCTTTACAGCGTTTTTAGGAACAAAATCATATATTTTTGAACCAATAAACATATGTGATAATTGCCGTGCCCTATCTGGTCTAAAGTTGAAAAAAATAATTGAATCACCATCACAAACTGGTAATGCATTATCATTAAATGCTGGGATTAAAAATTCATCGGTTATGTTTTGATTATATTGATTATTCAAGTAATCGCTAGCCTTATTGAATTTAGTTTCAGTTTTACCTAGCATTGCTTCATAATGCTTTTCAACCCTGTCGAACATTTTATCACGATCCATTCCATAGAATCTTCCACCCAAACTGGCAATTTTATAGCCATATTGGTCACAAATTTGTTCTAATTTTAAAAGTGAATTAAGCATTGATTTTGGAGCAACATCTCTCCCATCTCCGATTGGATGCACCATTACTTTAGTTAATCCGTTTTTGTGTGCCATGTCCAATAATTTAAATAAATGATCCTCTAATGAATGAACTCCGCCAGGGGATAATAAACCAATTAAATGCAATGTTCTGTCTGTTTTTTTTACATGATTAAATGTGTCTAAAAACACTGTGTTACGGTCATATTCGCCTATTTTTAATGCTTGGTTTATTAGTGATAAACCTGTGTAAACTACCCTACCAGCTCCGATATTAATATGTCCAACTTCACTATTTCCCATTTGGCCTTCAGGTAAACCAACAAATTCACCTGATGCTTGAATTATTGAATTGGGATATTCAGTAAAAAGCTTATCAAAAAAAGGTGTTTTAGCCATGGCAAATGCATTACCTTTTGTTTCTTTTCTTAAACCTAATCCGTCAATGACAATCAGTATTGTTTTTTTCATATTTACTCCTTTATTCTCTAATTCTATTTAATTCTATTACATTTATCACACGGTGAAATTAATTATTTATTTTAGCTTTAAAACTTATGAAAATTATTCTGGCTTCTATTAAAAAATACGCAAAATGAGCCCTTAAAAAATAAAAATATTGCCCATAATTTAAGATATATTTCTAAATTATAATAAAATAACATTAAGCAAATCTGAGGAGGATTTTTAATCGTGGAATATAAAGCATTATATCGTAAATATAGACCTAAATCCTTCGCTGAAGTGTGCGGCCAAGATTATATTGTGCAAACTTTAAAAAATATCATCAATAATTATAGAGTTTCGCATGCATACCTTTTTGCAGGGCCAAGAGGAGTTGGCAAAACCTCATTAGCTAAAATTTTTGCTGCAGCGTTAAATTGTGGACATTCAGCTGATTTAACTGAGATTTGTGAACATTGCAAAGTTAATCAAGATAATAATTTTGACATTATTGAAATGGATGCGGCTTCAAATAATGGTGTAAATGAAATTAGAGAGCTAAGAGACAAAATAATGCATTCGCCGGCAACCGGAAAATATAAAATTTACATAATCGATGAAGTTCATATGCTTTCAAAAGGTGCTTTTAATGCTTTATTAAAAACTTTAGAAGAGCCACCGAAACATGCTATTTTTATTTTAGCAACTACAGATCCACAAAAAATTCCCGTGACTATTCTCTCGAGAGTTCAAAGGTATAATTTTCGCAAAATTTCTTATCTAGATATGCAGCAGCATATTAAATTTATTTTAGAAAGCGAAAAAATCGATTACGAACCAAATATTGTGCCTTACGTTGCGAGACTTTCGCAAGGTGCCCTCAGGGATGCTCTTTCTATTATTGACCAAGCAATTGCGTATGGGAATGGTAAAATTAGTTTGCAAGATATTGTTTATGCTTTTGGCATAACAAGCAGTGATAAGTTAATTGAAATTGCAAACGATTTATATCTCGGTAAAGTTAAACAAGCATTAAAAATTTTTAATGATTTAAGGGCATCGGGCATTGATTCAACAAACTTTCTAACAAATTTTCAACTGCTTTTTAAAGATTATTTAATTTATCAAAAATCTAATGATCTTAGCTTATGCGAATTGCTTTCTGAGGAAGAAATGAAAGAGCTTAAATTATCATTAAAATTTGCTTTTGATGCTGTAGATAAGCTTTATCAGTTAAGTAAAGAGTTAATTTTTAGTGAATCACCTTTCCAATTAATTGAAATCGCATTAATTAAATTAACTAATGAAGAAATAATACAAAGAAAAGAGGATAATATGTTTAATAAAAATCCAGATGATAAAGTAAAAAAAATTCTCGAAACTACTCAAGAATTTATTTTAGATAATAATGAAAATACTGCGGAACATAATCAAGTTAACAATGATTTAATTGGTTCTCAACTAGACACGAGCCTAGAAAGTTCACTAATTACAACTAGCGAGTTTTCATTAGATGATATTGATTCTGCTGAAGAGGAAGAACCTCGGCAGATAGAAAATAAAACAAATAATATCCAGATATTAAAATTTGATGAAAAACACTATAGCCAGCTTAAATTTGAAACAAAAGAAACAAAAGAATCTATTCAAAGATTAATATTACTTTCAGATAACGAATATAAGGCTATTCACGTAGAACAAATTAAGTCGCTTTGAATATCTTCTAAATACAAGCACATCCCTAAATATCAAGACTTAGTTTTAGCATTTAGCAGAATGAAGAAAATTTTAACTAGCAATGAAGATTTTTTGCTTTTCTACTCAGAAGATGAACCAGCTTTAATTTTTTTACAGGAAAATGCTTATAGTGTAGCGGTGCAGGAATTAATGGAAAATGTAACCGACTCAAAAAAACATTTATTTTTTATCAATAATATAGATTTATATAGGGAAGCCAAAAAAGATTTAGCTATTAAGTTTCAAAATGAAGAAATAAATATAGACAATGTCGAAAAGCTCGGCCCAATTATTACTCAGGGACAAACTAATGCACAATTAATTTTTGATGAAATTGCTGCAATTAAATAAGGAGAAATTATGGATCAACAAATGTTAAGAAAAATGCAAAAACTTCAAAAAGATTACTCTGAAAAGGCAGAAGTTTTCGCAGATCAAAAATTCACACTAGAGAAGCAAGGAATTGAGATTGTGATGAAAGGAAATAAAAAAATGGTTTCAATTAAAATTAAAGATGAAATTTTAATTGATCCCGAAGATCCTGAAACATTAGAGGACTTAATTGTTTTAACAATTAATGAACTTGAAAATCAAATTGATGAAGAACAAGAAAAATTAATGCCTAACTTACCTGCAGGTTTTGGATTTTAATTGTGTTTAAAAGTAAAGAAAAATTAAATGTTTTACTCAAACAAATTCCTGGCATAACTAAAAAAACTGCAGATAAAATTTCAACCTACCTATTAAATGAAAATGATCTATTTATAGGTGATTTAGTTGAATCAATTCACGGGATGAGGTCAAGAATAAATCGTTGCACAAAGTGTAATTTATACCAAGAAGATAATAAATGTAACAATTGCGATAAACCTAAAAATTATGATATTTTAATGATTGTTGAAGATGCAAATATTGTTAACAGAATTAAAGAAATCGAATTTTTTGATGGCTATTATTACGTGCTTCCTTACTTGATCAATACAAAAGAAAACTTAACCGATGATAAATTTAAATATTTACATCTTAAAAAATATGTTGAAGAACATAATTTTGAAGAAATAATTATAGTAATTTCACCAACATTGGAAGGTGAAATTACTACCAACCATTTACTTAAATTACTAAGCAACACCAAAATAAAAATTACTCGCGCGGCAATAGGCATGCCTATGGGTTCAAATATTGATTATTTAGACCAATTTACTATTAAACAAGCGATAAAAAACAGAAATGAAAACAAATAAGGAGCAGCATGTTTATAACACTTGAAGGACCGGACGGAAGCGGTAAAACAACTTTAATAACTCGTCTAATGAGTGAACTGTTAAATATTATGCCAAATTTAGAATATGTTTTAACTCGTGAACCAGGCGGCAAAGGTTTAAAGGAAGCTGAAAAAATCCGCGAAATTATTTTAGACAAAGAAAGCAATCTTTCAGGTGTTGCGGAGGCAATGCTTTATAGCACTAGTCGTCGAATTCATTTAGAAAAAATTATCTGACCTGCTCTTAAGGATGATAAATTAGTTTTATGTGACAGATATGTAGATAGTTTTTATGCATACCAAGGGTATGCTAGAAATTTAGGTATTGATTTTGTAAAAAATTTGACCAATTTAATTATTGATAATACGATGCCTGACATTACAATTTTTCTAAATATAACTCCACAACAAAGCAAGAAGCGTTTAAAAACACAAAGACTGATTCAAGATCGTATGGATACCGAAACAGTCGAGTTTCACCAAAAAGTTTATGATGCTTACCAAAAATTAATATCTAGTGATCCTGATAGATTTATCATCGTTAATGCAGCTAATACTATTGATGAAGTTTTTGAAGAAACCTTTAAAAAACTTTTGGCTCATCCAAAACTCAAGCAGTGACTCAAAAAAAAGAACAAAGAGTTAAATAATGCTAGCTAATAATATTAAAAAAATTATTGATAACTCATACTTAAGACAAAATTTTGCGCACTGCTACATTTTTAAAGGGAATAATAATAAAAGCATTGATGAAGCAGTGCTTTATTTTGTTAACACATTGATGCAAAGCAAGTTTGTTGATTTAAAAGTTGATCAACCAATTAATGTAAAAATTTTTAATGATGGTGAAGATTCAATACAATTAACTAAAGAAAAAATAATTGAAATTTTTGACAGTAGCGCATACTCTGTTTTAGAAGATAATTCACCCAAAATTATTATTTTGAAAAATGTCGAAGAGGCATCGCCACAAGCATTAAATGCATTATTAAAAACGATTGAGGAACCATCACCAAATGTTTATTTTTTGCTAACAACAAAAAAACTTTCGCTAGTTTTAAAAACGATTAAAAGTCGTTCGCTTGTGTTAAATATTCCTGACGTAAATGATGATAGTATTAAAAATATTCTCGATGCTGAAGGATTTAATAGTACACAAATATGACTATACAGTAGCGTTTTTAGAGATATAAATGATATTAAACTAGCTCATAATTTTGATTTCTGAAACCTGTTTAATTTAACTTTAGAAGCAATAAAAAAATCTGTTGAAAATAAATATAATTTAGCAATTTTTTTACACAAATATGCCAAGAAAGATACTGAAAAAACTTTTGAATATATTTGCAGAATAATTCAATTCATTGCTTCCTGATCTTGATTATCAAAAAAACAAATTGAAACTGATTTTTTAGATGATTTTAATTATATTAAAAAGCTAAAAATTAATTATTTGGGTTGGTATAAAGCGACTGATAAGTATCTATCTAATCTTAACGAATTATTCAATCAATTTTTACAGATGCAAAATTTAATTATCGAATTAATGGAGAATTATGTCTAAAATTTTTATCGTTGGCACACCAATTGGCAATTTAAAAGATATTACTTTAAGGGCTTTGGAAACACTAAAATCAGTTGATTTTATTGCATGTGAAGATACAAGAACTAGTCGAAAGTTATTGAAGCATTATGATATTAATAAACCCTTGTTTGCTTATCATAAAATGAACGAAAAAGCAAGTGCTACAGCACTTTTAGACAAAATTAAAGATAATGAAAAAACATTAGCTCTAATAAGTGATGCTGGTATGCCTTTAATTAGCGATCCTGGTTTTGAACTAATAAAACAGGCAAGAGAAATGAATTTAGAAGTTGCGATGATACCTGGAGTCAGCGCTTCAATTACTGCCTTAGCATGAAGTGGATTATCATCCACATTTACATTTATGGGTTTCCCAAATGAGAAATCATCACAACGACAAAAAGCATTGTTAAATCACAATTTTGATGATGCATATATATACTTTGTTGCACCACACAAATTGATCAATTTTTTAAAAGATATTGCCGCCACATTTAATGATGAAGCAACAATTTTTTTAGCCAAAGAATTAACTAAAATGTTTGAAAAACACTATTATGGAACTGCATCAAATCTAATAGATTTTTTTAAGGATCAAATCATTAAAGGTGAATTCACTTTAGTGCTGAAAAGGAATAAGCTAAAACATGAAAAAGTAAATAAATATGCAAAATTTTCTAAGATAAAAGTTCAATAATAATTTGGCAAGTTATTGCTTTTTTATTTGCTTTTTTGTTTCTAAAACCGCAATAATACAGTTAAATTAGCTAAATGTTAACAAAACTATTTCTAAAATAATTATTAGAATATTAATATCATATATTTCATATATCCTTTATAATGTATAATAATAAAAAAACTATACTTATTTCAAAATAATAATAAATAATAAGGAGCAATATGAATCATATTAATATTTTCGCTCTGGGCGGATTAGATGAAAATGGCAAAAACTGTTATGTTTTAGAATTCAATGAAAAAATTTACATCATTAATAGTGGCGTCAAAATTCCTATTAATGCAGTAAATGGAGTTGACACTTTAATTCCTTCATTTGATTATTTAGAAAAAAATAAAAAAAGAATTCAAGGCATGTTTATTACTGATGTCAAAAATGAAAGTTTTTCAGCTTTACCATGATTGTTAATGAAAATTCCAAACCTAACAATTTATACTTCAAAATTTAATGAAATATTAATACGTGATAGGCTAGCAAAATATAACATTCCAAATCGCCAACATAAAATAATTGCATTAACTAAAATGACTAAAATTGGTCCAATTTTTGTACAACCACTCGAGTTAGCTGGTTCAATGCCCGGTCACATAGCTATAGATTTTGTGACTCCGGATGGAGACATATTATTTATAGCTAATTTTGTTGAAGGCGATTTAGGAATTTATGGAAAATTAGATTATCAACAACTTAAAAAACATTTTACAAAACGCAAATTATTAGCTTTAATTGTTGATTCGGGACGTAGCAATTATGCTGGGAGAGCAATTGATAAAATTAGTTTGCCTTCATCAGTTAAAGATGTGTTTTTAAGAGCTAAACCAAACGAAAGAATTATCGTTGGAGCTTATGATGAAGAGATGGTGGCTATTCACCAAATTTTAGATTTAGCAGTGCAAACAAATAGACCTGTAATTACTTATGGCAAGCAATATGGACAACTTTTTAATATTATTAAAAAAGCACATCCAGAAATGAAATGACCTGAATTAGTTGATTATCGCTATGCAAATAAAACCAAAAATGCTGTTATTTTAGTTACCGGATCAACTGAAAGAATTTTTTCTCGCTTTTTAAGAATTGCAAATAATAATGATGTCTTTTTAAAAATCAATAAAACAGATACAGTTATTATGATTGCTCCTGCAATTAATGGTTTAGAAAGTATGGAAGCAGTGACTTTAGATGATATTGCTCGTGTGACGCCAAAATTAGTTGATGTTACATCAACTGAATACTATCGCCACCGCCCAGCTCGCCAAGATATCATTAATCTTGTTGATACCCTAAAACCAGATTATGTTATCCCAATCATGGGTCTCTACAGGTATTTAAATGATTGTGTTCGTTATATTTCAACTGAATTAAAGTACCAACAAGATAAATTAATTTTGATGCAAAATGGAAAAATTGCCCACTTCATTGATGAAAAATATACTGCAAGTAAAGCAAAAATCAAACAAGTTGGAGATACAATAGTTGATGGTTATGGAGTAGGCGATATTTCAACTGAAGTTATAAATGAGAGAGAAATTTTAGGTCGTGATGGGGTTATAATTGTGACTACACGTTATAATGCAACTTCTAAAAAGTTAGTTGGCTCATTGCATATTAATTTTATTGGTGTGATTGATAAAGATTCTAAGAAAGAAGCAACCGAATTAATTAAAAGTTTAATAATCAAAACAATGGATACCGAGGAATTTGAAGGAATAAGAGATTTTCATAATCGCTTAAGACAAGTTATTCGTAAAAAGATTTTTAAAACATTTGATAAAGAGCCAATGGTTGTTATCAATATGCCTAATGTACAGTAGTTTTAGTAAAAAACTACTTTTTTATTTACAAAAAAAACTGATGTTTTTATGTGATATAGAAGGCTTTTTAAAGTTAGTTTAGACTTTGTTTTTTATTTTTTTAAGCCAAAAAAAGAATAAAGGTAAATAATATTATAAAATTAAAAAATAAAGGTGGTTGTTGGTGTCTAAAATTAAACATGGTCAATTTTTTACTGAAAAGGATGTTTTTGAGAACAACCTAATTTTTACTGAATTCATGCAAAAAAACAATTTATGAGGAGCTAATATTTTAGAACCATTTGCTGGAAAAAATAATCTTATTAATTTTTTAAAAAAATATAAAAGTGATATTGTTTTTTCTTCTTATGATATTGAACCACAGAGTAAAGAAGTACAGTTTAATGACAGTATAAAAAATTGGTTTTATAAAGGTTTCGACCTAGTCATAACCAATCCGCCTTACCTATCAAAGCATTCATCGAAACGAATAAATATAGAGGTTGACTTTGAAAATTATGATGATCTATATAAATTATCTTTAGATAGGTGCATTAAAAATGTACGTTTTACAATCGCAATAATTCCAACAACATTAATAAATAGCAACCGAAAAATAGACAAAAATTTATTAGATAAACTTTTGATTTTTCAATTATTACCTTCTAAAGAAAACTTTAATGATACCGAGCACCCTGTAGCAATTGGATACTTTGATAACCAAAAAAACTCTGATGATTTTTTAATTTATGAGCATAGCAATCTAATTGCATCCTATAAGGAATTAACAACAACTAACCAAAAAATATTAATGTCTAAAAACAAATTATCCATTAAATTTAATGTTAAAGGTGGAAACTTATGTATTAATACTGGAGATAATACGAGAGATAAAACCAACATAATGTTCCATGCTTCAAATTGAAAAAATGATAATGATGTTAAGCAAACAGATAGGCACAAGGTAAAGCTTTTAGTTGAAAATAAAGAAATAACTCCACAATTTATAGACAAATTAAATTATAAAATACGTGAATTAAGGGAAAACAATTGTGATTATTTATGAGCATCCTTTAAAGGTGTAAGTAGAACAGGCCACTTTAGAAAAAGACTTGATTTTGATACAATTAAAAAAATTATAAATGCTATTTTATAATTTTTTTAATTCCAGAATTAGAGAATTTATATTAAAGATTTTTGAAACATTTGATAAAGAACCAATGGTTGTTATCAATATGCCTAATGTACAGTAGTTTTGGTAAAATATTAAATAATAAAAAGTGGACTAGCATTATTAGCGTATCCACTTTTTTTGATTGTGCTTTATTTATTTTTGTTTAAAAATTAAATAATAAAAGCACGTAAAGTGCCTTTATTCAATACCTTCAAGAAGTTTATCAGCTGAATCATCATTAATAAATTTTTTGGGAGTAATGCGAAAATCATTCATTAGAGATTTGTCTTTTTTAAGTTCATTAACATAGTATTCAACAATTTTATCATTAAAAAAGTAACGATTAGCGCTAACTAAAGATAATACTTCAGCTAATGAATCTTGAATTTTTTTAATAAGCTTCGGAGGATATTTATATAACTTTGAATTGATGCGGAACTCATCTTTATCAGCGATTTGAATTTCGCGACGCGGATAATTTTTAACATCTAAATCAAAGTCAACAAACTTGATAGTATTATCTTCATAAATAGGTTTTGAAGCCATATTTACATAAATGTAATTATTTTTAGAACGCAAGAGAACTAAAGCATTGTAATCGCTGTGTTTTGGAATAAATCAAATTGCCGGCTCTCGATAAGTTCACGATTTTTTTCTAGTTTCAGCCACACGAGTTTTATGTAAAAATAATACATATTGATTATCAGTGTTTCTTAAGACTTTTACGCCATTTCATTGCTTATATAATTCGCCATTATATTTGTAAGCTTGAACATTAATAATTGAACCCAAAAGTGGAAAAACCATTTTAGGTGGATTTTTAGCCATTGTTTTCCTTAATCTAATAATTATTAGTTATTTTTAATTTTCGGACGAGAATATTTTCTCTATCATTATTTTATTATAAAAGCTTACAAAATTGTAATAAATCACCAAAAGCTTTCTTTTATTAACGTATATAGTGATGCCTAATAAAATAGAATAATTACATTAATAATTCCATATTGATAATAAGCTTCGTAAAAAAATGTATAATTGGTTCGATACAAAAAATAAAGGAAGAAAAATGAGCAAAAAATTAAGATTTTTAATTACTGGATTAGCTCCAGTTACTATGATTCCTGCTTTAGCAATATCATGTAAAAATGACAAACAACAACAAGAGCAAACACCAACTCAAGAGCAAAAAATAACTTTAGAAACCTTAGAAGCTGAAGTTAAAAAGCTATCTACAGAGCAAAAAGTTAAATTAATTCAATCGCTTAATTTAACAAATGAAGAAAAAGGTAAATTAATTCAAGCAGTTAACAAAGGAGCTGGAATTACTTCTGCAATCGTTTGATATATGACATCAGCTGAACAAAGATTAGCAGCTACACAAGCTTACACATTAGCTACTGTAGCTTTTGATAATTTAAAAACTAAGTGAGCAAGTCAAGATAATATTGATTACGGCAAAGTTGATAAAGATTCAGGTAAAGTTTCTAATCCGGATTCAGATAAAGCTGTGCCGGTCGTATTTATGGACATCGATGAAACAGTTTTAGTTAATGAATATTCAGAAAGCAACTTAGTATTAAATGATAATGGTAAATTTGTGGAAGAACACAAAGATGCCGTTGATGCTAAAGGAAACAGAAGAGCTGTACCTGGTGCAATTGAGTTTATAAACCACGTTTTTGAAAACGGTGGGATCGTAATGTTCAACTCAGGAATAAGACAATTAGAAGCATCAGTTAAAGGAATTAAAGCCAACTTAATTAAGTTAGGTGTTAAACAACAATATGTTCAAGACTGAATGTTTTGATGTTCAGGAGTTGATCCAGTTGATAAAGAAGGTAAATCCCCAGACAAAACACCTTGAAAAACAGCTATAGAAAAATTCAATGACCCTGCTAATCAAAATAAGTTAAAAGAATTAGGCAAAGTTACAAGTAAAAACCAAAGAATGAATGCTGTAAGTGAAAACACAGAAGGTTGAAACTTCGGCGCTAGCCAAGAAGGTTCAGGCGATAAAGTTGTAACTAAAGTTATTATGAGAGTTGGAGACGACTTCAATGACTTCTATGATGATGCATATAAACATCTAAAAAGCAATAAAGCAAACAATGATTGATTAGATCAAAACGAAAAAGCTAAAAAATTATTTACAGACATTAATGGTTCAATGGGTATCATTGTTAAGAAGAAAGACAAAGTTGTTACAGTTACAGACGCAACATGACACCAATTTAATGTTCAAGTTCCAGGTAATGCTATGTATGGCGGATGAACAAGAGAACACTCATATGGCGCATTCGATAAACTTTGAGAAGCTTTACAAAAAATTCAAAAAGAATCAAAAGACGCAACGGAAGCTAAATAATTTATTAAATACCCATCAGCAATGTGGGTATTTTTTAATTTTAAAATTCTTTTTATCCAAAAACAGCCAAATACAGTGTTTTTGGATAAAATAAAAAATTTTTTTCTTAGTTATTTTATAAAAAAATAATAGAAAAAAAGCTGAATAAATTATTTTATTACCTCAATTGTTTCATAAAGTAATAAAATAATTATAGTAGTATTATATTGTACTACTATGAGGAGATTTATGTATAAGTACAAAGCAAAATTACTTGCCAATCAAGAAATAATTGCGCAAGCTAACGATATTGATGAGCTTGAAGGGATGGTATTAAGCTTCCGTCGTAAACAAAAATATGGGGAACACACTTTAGCTAATGAAAAAGTGGAAATCATCCATGTGCTTAGAGATAACCTCAAAGGGCAACATAAATCGAAAGAAGAAGTTATTAAAACAATCTAACTTCTTAAAGGGTGCAAAAGCATCCTTTTCTTTTATAAAAAAATAATAATTTACTAAAAATGCTGTAATACAGTTTTTTTAGTTTAATGTATATTAAATATATTGTTTTCAAAAAAATCGATATATAAGTATAGTAGTATTAAAAAATAAAAATATTTATATTTAATGTAAAATTAGATTAATATGGGATTTTTTAGTTATTTAAAAGAAAAATTATTTGCAAAAAAAAATAAAGATAAGGTTTTAGAAAAACAACAAGAATTAGAAAAACAAGAAGATGAAAAACTTCTTGAATCAGGTAAGCTAGAAAAATATAGCACTGGACTCGAAAAAGCTAGTTCTTTAGGTGCAAAAATTTTACAATTGCAAAGTCAGCACACGAAAATCGATGAAGATTTTTTTGATGAACTAGAAGAAATTTTAATTATGTCTGACATTTCAGCTTCGTTGGTTTATGTAATAATTAAGCACATCAAAAATGAGGTTAAACTTAGAAATTTAACAGATCCGAAACTTATTGGCGAGTTAATTGCTGACCAAATGTTTGTTATTTACACCAATAAAAGCACTGTTGATACAACTTTAAATTTTAAAAATGACAGATTAAATATTTTTGTTTTCATTGGTGTTAATGGTTCAGGCAAAACAACTTCAATTGCCAAAATTGCTCATAAATACGTAAAAATTGGTAAAAAAGTTTTAGTAGCGGCAGCAGATACTTTTAGAGCAGGCGCCGTAAGCCAATTAGAAGTTTGAGCCAATAGAGCTGGTGCTGATATTGTGAAGCCTCAAAAAGAAGGTGTTGACCCTTCATCTGTTGTTTATAGATCTTTAGAAAAAGCTCAAGCCGAAAACTATGACTTGCTACTAATCGATACAGCCGGAAGATTGCAAAATAAAGTTAATTTAATGGCTGAATTAGAAAAAATGTATGGCATTATAGCAAAATTCCAAGATGGTGCACCCCACGAATGTTTACTTGTTTTAGATGCCACAACAGGGCAAAATGGAGTTAGCCAAGCTAAACATTTCTCAGAAGTTGCTAAGCCAACAGGTATTATTTTAACTAAAATGGATGGAACATCTAAGGGTGGAATAGTAATTTCGATTAAAGATGAATTTGATTTGAATGTTAAGTATTTAGGTTTAGGCGAAGGCCTTGACGATTTATGCGAATTTGATTTAGATAATTTTATTTATGCTATCACAAAGGACTTAATCCATGACGATAAATAATGTAGTTGATTTTGACAAATATGAGCACTATATAGACCTTTTTGAAAAATATGCTTCTTTTTTAACTCAAACGCAAAAGCAGGCTTTTATACTTTATTTTCATGAAAATTTATCTTATCAAGAGATTGCGGATATTTTTGCTACAACAAGATCGGCTGTTTATGATGCTGTAAGCAAGGCTATTAAAAAATTAGAAAAGATAGAAGAAAAAATTGCCAATTAGTGGTAAAATAAACTCGCTTATTTATAAGTGAATTATATTTAACAAAATAAACTTATTTTATATAATTATTAAAATATTTTACCTTTGAAGGAGGAGCAATGGCTAGAGAAGGATTTACATTTGTGTGCCAAGAATGCAAAATGGAAAATTACATTGGCAAGAAAAATAAAAAGAATCACCCTGAAAAGGTTGAATTAGCTAAATATTGCAAGAAATGCCAAAAACACACCGACCACAAAGAAAAGAAATAATAATTTTAATTAATGGCTTTGGCCATTTTTTATTTAAAAAAACCAAAACAATTGTGTTACAGCTGTTTTGGTAAAAATAATTATTTTTTAGCTAATGATTTAAAAAAATCCCTAAACTTGCTTAAGTTTTGATTTAGATTATAACATTCAAAAGCTTTAATGCCTTCTTCATAGTTAATTTGAGTAATTAAATATTGTTCTTTATTAGTATTGATATCAACATTTTTATTTAATTTACCTAATTCCTTACACATAAAACCACTATCTTTATCAGCTAATAATTTTTTAGTAATTGTTGCAGATAGTTTATCTAGATTTTCATAAATATTTTCTAGTGTGCCGAAATCATTAATTAATTTAATAGCCCCTTTGTCTCCAATACCGTTTATACCTCTGAGGTTGTCGCTCTTGTCTCCAGCTAACCCTTTAAAATCCGGAATTTGTTCTGGCGTTATACCATACAAAGAAAAGAAATTACCCAGAGTAATTAATTCAAATGGTTCGGTATAAGCTTTAGCACCTGAATTCTTTTTCAATATTGCTGTGTTTTCATTGACTAGTTGTAACAAGTCTTTATCTTTTGAATAAATAAAGTTTAAAGTATTCTTGTTATGGGCGCATAGTGTTGCTATTAGATCATCAGCCTCATCACCGTTTTTTTCAAGTCAAGGGATTTTAGCTTGTGTTAAAATATTTTTTACTATGTCGAATTGATCATATAGTTCTTGTGGGGCTTTAGCTCTGCCTGCTTTGTAATCTGCAAACGATTCATGGCGTTTTGTTTTAGAAGAGGCATCAAAAGCAATAAACAAATAGCTTGGCCTTATTTCCTTTAATACCTTAAATAATGTTGAGAAAAAGACATGAACAGCATTTGTTACATTTCCGTTTTTATCTGTCATTATTGTATTATTTGTTGCTGCGGACGCATAAAAAGATTGAAAAAGTAACAAGTTTCCATCCACTAATAAAAAATTATTATTTTCCATAATTATCCTAATTAATTGTTTTATAGCCTAAAAGGCGTAGCTTATTATTTTTATTTTCAATTTCAAGCTCAATAATTGAGCCGATATTCATATGTGCATATGATCTTTTGTATTCATTATTGCTTACAAAAAAACCATTAGTTCCACTGCTATCTTGAAATTCCAGCAACCCATATGATTTACCTGGAAATTCTTTCTTTGCAATTAATTCTGCAGCCACAAATACTGTTGTATTATTTGGAATTTTCAATAATCTATATTGGTATCTTTTTTCGAATTCGGTAGTATTGAATATATTGAAGCATGCACCTAATAATTGTTTTTCATATTCAGATTCAGCTTTTATATCTTGTTCAATTGTTGTGTCGAATTCAATTGTAATATAGCCATTTTGGTTAATTTTCTCTTCTGCTTCTTCAAAGGTTTTGTAGTTTGCGAACATATTATAAATATGTTTGGTTACATGATCTGCCTCTAAAACAAAATTAACATTACCATAATCTCTAAATGTGTTTGCTTTTATTAAAGTTTCCATTGCAGCATCTTTAATACCAGCAAAACGCAATTTGAGTAATGTTTTAGCTAAATTATCATCAAAATTTTGGTTGTTGCGAGCTATTATAATTTTATTAATAGATTCATTGCCAAAACCTTTAATCATATTTAACGGTAAAACTATTGCATTATCTTTCAATGTGCATTCATTGGTCGAATACTTTATATTCGGTGATAGAAATGGATATTTAATTTTTCTTAATTCATTAACATATTTTAAAATTGTTGTTTGTGAACCATTAGCATTAGTTATAAGTGAAGAATAAAATAAATGTGCATATCTAGCTTTATAATAAGCCATTTTCATAGTTAAAAAGGCATAACTAACTGCATGTGACTTATTAAAACCATATTCTGCAAAACGCAAAATATTTAAGTATATTTTGTCTATTAAGTCTATAGATAGTCCATTTTGGTAAGCACCATAATAAAATTTTTCTTTATAAAGCTTAATTTTATCTTCATTCTTTTTGCTTATTGCACGTCTCAAGAAATCTGCTTCTTCAGGACTCAAATTTGCAACTTCTTGTGCTATTTGCATTATTTGTTCTTGGTAAACAATTATGCCAAAAGTTGAGCCAACAATTTTGTCATAAGCCGGATGAATTTTCAATATTTTTGATGGATATTTTTTATTATTTGCATAAATATCAATGTTAGCCATTGGTCCGGGCCTAAAAAGAGAAATCAAAGCATATACATCATCAAAGCTATCTAAATTTACTTTTTTGATTGTGTTTTTCATTCCAGCAGATTCAAGTTGAAAAATACCTTCAGTGAAGCCTTTATTTAGCATATTTAAAGTTGAGGGATCATGAATATCAAGCGGAAATTTTTGGAGAACATTTTCAAAGTGCAATTCTTTATCCAATTTGCTTTCTATGTCTTGGATTTCTGTTAATGTCTTTAAGCCTAATAAGTCAATTTTAATTAGGCCAAAATCTTCAACATAGTCCATTGGTAATTGAACTTGATTAAATGTTTCATCCCCACTTAAACAAAGTGGTGCATACTCAATTATAGGTTTATCAGCTATAATAAAACCAGCAGGGTGATAACTTTGTTGTCTGATTAATCCCTCTATTTTACGGGCTATTTGGTATAAATTTTGATATTGGCTAATTTCAATTTTGAAATCTTTATTTTTTAAATAAGCTTCATCTAAAGATTCATTTATTCTGATGCTTTTTGATATTCTATCAATAATCGGAAGCGGAATTTTTAAAATTCTACCCGCATCACGAATAGCCGTTTTAGCTCCAACAGTTTGAAAAGTTGAAATTAAAGCCGTATAAGCTGAACCGTATTTATTTTTTAAGTATTCAAAAACTTCCATTCTTCTATTATCTTGCAAGTCAATATCAATATCTGGCCACGAGCTTCTCGCAGGATTTAAAAACCTTTCAAATAATAAATTATATTGCAGCGGATTAATTGTCGTGATATTAAATAAATAAGAAATTAATGATCCAGCAGCTGAACCACGACCCGGGCCAACTGAAATCCTTTGATTTTTAGCTCAATTTACCAAATCTTGAATAATTAAAAAGTAATTTACAAAACCTTGCTCAATAATAACTTTTTTTTCATATTTAACACGTTGAAGATAATCAGGATATTTGCTTAATTCCCGTTGTTTTTCAATGATTTTAGCTTCTAGTAGATTATTAAAGTATTCGATATTTTCTTCTAAAGTTTTATTTTCATAGCTTGCTAAATGCATTTGCTTTTCAGGAAAAATAACATTACATTCAGCTATGATTTTATCAATCCTATCAATGATAATTTCATCAACTGATATATCATTTTCATAATCATAATAAATTGTATCTTTTTCATTATTGCCAATTTCTTGAATTACATTTAAGGCATCACAATCACTTGCCAAAATTAACTTATTAACCTTTAGCACAATAGAATTAGGCAAATTTGGATCAGATGAATTTATAAAGTAGTTGTCTTTAAAAATAGGCAAGATCTTTTTTTCTTTAGCATAATAGCCATAAATTGGATGATCCAAAATAAAAAGATTATTGTCGTTAATGTCCGTGACTGTAATAGTTTCATTTTTACTCTTTAAAAAAGATAATTTATTTAATTTTTGATATCCTAAATAGTTTTTAGCTAATAAAATAAACCGATATTCACCAACATCTAAATCAAGACCAATAATTGGTTTAATGTCGTACTTTTTAGACAAATTAAGGTGTTCACCTAAACCAAAAAGATTATTATGATCGCTTAAAACTACGGCATCTAAATTATTTTTTTTAGCTATTTCATATAAATCTTCAAGCTTAATTAACGAATCCAAAAATGAGTAATGGGTTGTGTTATAAAGATTAGTAAATTTTTTCATATTATTATTATATTAGAATTAATACCATATTATTCTATTTAGATTTTTAACTTTAGGCAATTTAACTTTTTTACAGGTATTACAGTGAAAAAAAATGAAAAAAATAATACTTTAGAAGTATTATTTTGACTACTAATAATTAGTTATTTATTTTCCATATTAAGCTTTTTAACTGATAAAGCTACTCATGAACCAATCAAGGTGAAAATAGATGGTAAGATTGGTCAAATGAAGAATCCAATAACAGCTAAGGTATAAGTTGATTTAAAAGCTTTGTGTTTTTTTGCCGATTTAACAAAAACAATTTGAACAATAAATGTAATTATTATTGAAATAATGATGGCAGCTAGTAAGATATAGAAACCAACCACAATTCCTGTAGGTTCTTTATGAAGTGCTTCATAAAATGCCTTAATGCTTTCATGTTTGTCTACAAAAATAATATCGTAGATATGTGTTGCATAGATATAAACGAATGAGGCTAAGATTAATAATAAAGTGAACAATGTTCAAATTATTCAGTTCACCGCTTTGTTTTTAACTAATGTCATAGTTATCTCCTATGTGTTTTATTTGTGATTAAAATATATAGTATTTTCTTAAATAAAATATTAAAAATTGTACATACATAATAATTTTTAATTATTTTTTAAGAATTTTCAAAATTTTTTAAAAATATATTCACTTACTTTTATATCTTATTTAATGTATGGAATATTGTAAATTTCTAATTATATTTATGTGCAATATAGACAAAATTTAATATTCATTCAAATTAAAGCTTTATTCTTTATAAGTCTATGGAGTTATTTTTATTTATTCTTCATCTTTTTCATCGATATCAAACTCTAATTCGGCTTGGTCACCAAAAACGTCTTCGTTCACACTGTCCAATAAATCTTTAACTGCTTTTGCTTTTTTAGGATCTACCTTTGTAGCGAATTGAACTTTTGAATTTTCAAATGCCTCATCGTTTTGTTCATCAGTGAAAATTATTGTAGGAATAACTACTGGATTTCTTCTTTTAGCCCTGTAGAAGAACGATTCTAGACGATCCACTATTAGTTGTTTTAACTCTATAATGTTAATGTCACCTTCAGTATTTTTTATGTAATATAAAGCTGCACCATTGGCAACTCGTCTAGCTTCTTCAATTAATGCTAGAGAATTTTTTACATAAAATGCACCGCGACTAACTATTATAGGACGTCCAATTATTGTTCGTGTTTTTTTATCGATAACAAAATTTATATTTACAAATCCATTTTCTGATAATTTTATTCTATCTTTAACTATTGATGCATTAACATTTAATGTTTTTAAGCCATCAATATAAATTGGACCAAAATCGATAAATTCATCTGTAGCATAGACTTTTTGGTCAACCATATTATAAACTCTTCCCATTTCGGGAATGATAACATTATTAGGATCTACTCCATTTCTAACAGCACTATCACCATGCACCATAGACATTCGATATTCACCGTGAACAGGCATGAAAAAAGATGGTTTGCTTAATTGAAAAATTTTATCATGTTCATGTTTATAAGCGTGCCCTGATGTATGCAAGTAACCATCAACACCATTTTCCTTTATTACGGCCCCTAATTTCGCTAATCTATTGACTAAAAGCTCAATGACCATTCTATTACCTGGAATTGGACTTGAAGAGAAAATAATCATATCATTTTTATTGATTTTAATACTTTGGTGCTTACCATAAGACATTCTCGACAATGCAGCTAATTGTTCACCTTGGCTACCTGTAGTTAAAATTAATAAATCTTTTTCTGGAACATTTGCAACGTCTTTTTTATCAACGAAAACGCTGCTATCGACATTTATATAGCCTAATTTACGTCCAATTTTAATTCCTTGAACCATTGAACGACCAAAAACAGCAACCTTTTTCTTTAGTTTTGCAGCTAATTCGATAATAGCCGTTACTCTGGTTAAATTTGACGCAAACGCCGTGATTATAGTCTTTTTAGTTGCTTGTACAATGTATTTTTCAATGTCCTTTAAGATGTCATTTTCGCTCGGAGAATGAAAAGGACGCATAGCGTTTGTTGAATCGCTTAATAAAATCGTTACACCCTCTTCGCCCATTTGTTTTATCTTTGTAAAGTCAGTAAAAATTTGTCCAATTGGATTATAATCAAACCTAAAGTCACCGGTGTAAAGTAAAGCTCCATTAGGAGTTCTAACTCTAATACCAAATGCATCGGGTATTGAATGCTGCGCAGTTCAATAATCGACAACAATATCACCAAAACGGTGAACATCAGATTTTTGGTGCTCGATAAATTCGATTTTTTGATTTATCTTATTCTCATCAAATTTAAGCTTCAAGTATTGAATTGCAATTCTCGGTGCATATATTTTTTTAATAGGAACTTGCTTAACTAAATGCACAACTCCACCAATATGGTCTTCGTGTCCATGGCTAATAAAGAGGCCTTCTATTTTTTTCTTTTTATCCTGTAAATAAGAGTAATCAGGAATAATTCCCTTGATTCCTGATTGTGCTGTATCAGCAAATTTTATACCTGCATCAATAATTAAAATTTGGTCACCATGCTCCATTAAAATGGTTGATTTTCCAATTTCTTGTACACCACCAATTGGAATAATTTTTGTAGGAATTTTATTTGACATATCTTCCTTTCTTAACATATCATTATAAAAAATAAATAAGAATCTAGCTGAAGTTATTTTAGCACACATTAATATCTTTAATATATAATTTAATTTATATTATGGCTAAAAATAAAGAAATACTAGTAACTAAAATAATTAAGAAATTCAACCTTGACATAATTAATAAGGATTTCATTACAGAATTCCATAGTATATATGAGCCCGCAATAAAGCGTGTAGGTTTAGAATTAGCTGGAGTAAAAACTGCTCGACTATACAATAGAAATATTATTTGTTGAGGAACCAATGAAAGCGTATACCTTGAACAAGCAGGAGAACAGGATGCATTAGCTAAGATCGAAAATATTTTGACCCAAGTTCCACCGCTTATGATCCTTTCTAAAGGAGTAAGCGAAAAAGTTAAAGAATGAGTATTAAAAATAGCTAATAAATATATTATTCCCGTTAACTTTTCTAAAATGTCAACCTCACAAGTTGTTACTTCAATCGGGACTTATCTAAGTGATTATTTTGCAAATCAAGAGATGGTTCACGGTTCGTTAGTTTCGGTTGGTGGTGTTGGAGTCTTAATTGTAGGTGAAAGTGGATCTGGTAAATCAGAAGCAACTTTAGACTTAGTTCAACGGGGCAATATTTTTATTAGTGACGACAGTGTTTTAATCAAACAAATAGGATCAAACTTTTACGGTACAAGTCCAGAAATAACAAAAGATTTTATTGAAGTACGTGGAATTGGTCTGATCGATGTTAAATTCACTTATGGAATTAGATCAGTTACCGAAGGTAGCGTGATACATTTAGTTGTTGAATTAGTTACAATTAAGGATAATACATTTCATAATTTTGACCGTTTATGTATTGAATATCAAAAATATCCAATCTTAAACGGGAGCATCAGAAAGATCCAAATACCTGTAAAACAGGGTTTTTCGGCTGCATCATTAATAGAAGCGGCTGTAAGTTCTTATCTTGCTAAAAAAGAAGGATTAGATATAATAAGAGAAATTAATCGTCGGAAGGGTGGTGAAAATGCTTAATGAGCAAAATTATAAATTTCATTTTGAAAGCGGAATTCCAGCAGGCACGCCAGGTATTTTATTTCGAATTGGTAGCTTTTCTGTTTATACATATTCAATAACTTTACTTTTTGGTTTCTTAGCTGCGATTTTAACTGTTGTACTTTTTTGGCAACGTGAAAAATATAAATGAGAATATTTATATAGCCTTATTTTGCTAACTGTTCCGTGTTCATTAATTGGAGCTCGTCTATGAGACTTAGTAGAAGAGGCAATTTATAATCCAAATTATAATTGAAAACGTTGATACGCTATTTGAGAAGGTGGATTATCAATTCAAGGTGGAGTTATTCTTTCCGTAATAGTTGATTTAATTTATATTTACAATAAGCGACATGAAGTTGATATTCGTAAAGTTGTAGACATTATTATCCCAACAATTTTAATTGGGCAAGTTATAGGTCGTTGAGGTAACTATGCAAACCATGAGATTTTCGGTAAGGTCGATTGAACAGGTAGATCTGTAGAGATTTTTGGAGAAAGTTTTGCCCAAAACTTCTTCATTAATGATGCTATTTCTGATAAATATGGAGTCGCCGGATTATACCGTTATCCATTATTCTTATATGAAGGAATAGCCAATTTCACAGGTTACTTAATTATTGTTTGAGTTATTAACTTGATGAGATTATTAAAACCAGGCTCATCAGCATCACTATACTTTATTTGATATGGTCTAGTTCGTTTATCTCTTGAACCACTACGTGAAAGTTCATTCATTATTTACCAAATAGCTGCAGGATTGTTTATTGCTCTTGGCGCATTATGATTAATTTCATTCCAATTTTTCCCAAAAGTTCACTATGCAAGAAGATGAGAAAAATATACATTTGTATACACAATGCTTCATTGGGATCAATATCTTGAACATGTTAAAGCCACAACCTTTATAGGAAAAAGAAAGGTTGAACGTCTAGCTTACGTATAAAATAATTTTGAAAAAGACAATTACTTTTAATCTGTCTTTTTTATATTTCAATTTTTTTTGTTTACAAAAAGGCAGTACAACAGTATTTTTGGTAAAAAAACTATACTTAAATGTTTATTTTCAAATATTTACAATATTTTTTTTTAATGCTATAATTAAAGCACTTTTTAAGAAACATACTGAAAGGAGTGATTATGGCAAGATACGATCAAATAACTGGAAAAGGTCCTATGGTTGGTAACTTACGTTCACACGCAATGAATGCAACAAAACGTAGATTTAACGTTAACTTACAAAAAATGGTTATCAATGTTGGCGGTCGTAAAGTTACACTTAGAGTTAGTGCAAAAACTGCTAAGACCCTTAAAAAAGGTAAAATCATCCTTTAGTGCTTTTTTTCAATTAATAAAATGTTGCCTTAAGCAACATTTTTTATTTTAATTTTTCTTTAGATTTTTCGCCATTTATGTGGCATTGTCTACATCTAGCCTCATACTCTTCATCCCCTAAATAATTCAAATCGTCGACTAAAACCTTACGAAATGAAAATCCAGCTGGTGATTTACATATCACGCAAACAGCCTTTAATTTTTGAACCTCATCAGCCATAGCGATCACTTTAGGTGCGATACCAAAAGGCTTGCGTAAGTAATCTAAATCCAACCCTGAAATAATTATATTAACATCATTAACCAATAACTCCTCAAGCACCTCTGGCAAATCATTATCAAAAAAATTCATCTCATCAATTACAATAGCTTTATATTTTTTATTTCAAAGCTGCAAAATTTCCTTCGAGCTATTGACCGTTTTTGCTTTAATTCTTGCTCCTGTTCGGCTCACCAGCTCAGTCTCGCTAAATCTTTTGTCAAAACTTGGCTTGATAACTAATGTCTCAACTTCTGCTCATTTAAGAGTATTTATTCTTTTTAAAAGTTCTTCTGTTTTCCCTGAAAACATTGGACCTGTTATGACTTCTAGTCAATTTTGAATTTTTCCTCTATGCATTTTTTCCTTTATCTACAATATTTTTAGTTAATTATTTTTTAAAATTATTAATTATATCAACAGCTTCATTAAGAATCTGACCTTCTGATTTATCATCGCCGTTGATTATAAAATAAGGTATATTGTAATCATTCATTAAACGAATATATGTGCTTTTATATATTTTATGTAGTTCCTTAAAGTACTCTTCGTTCTCTTTATAGTTTTCTATCTCGCTTTGTCTTCCTCTTTTTAAGATTCTAGTTTTAAAGGTATCAAAGTTTATATCAATAAATATAGCTAAATTAGGGTTTTCTTCTTCGCTAACTAAATATTTAAAAAGTTTTTCAAAACCTTTTAAATATTTCTCAGGCTTATTTTTTAAGGTTACAATTGCAAATATATAGTGCTCTAAGTTGAACCTATCTAAGAAAATATGATATTTATCGTGATTTAATCCTTTTTCATCAAACTTTTTCAAGCAGTCCTGAAATGAATTTGAGAGGCTTTCAATAATAAAGGATTGAAATCCTAAATCAATATTTGGCTTTTTTTCATATAATCACTTTAGAAATGTATTAAAAACTTGATCATCAGCTTCGAATTCTTCTAATAAAATTGAGTTTTCATAGTGTTTATTCAACGCTTTGGATAGAGTGCTTTTCCCACTCCCTATCATTCCACTTATACCAATAACCATTATTTGTTGTATCTTTCTTTTTTTGAAAAGTCAAAATTATCAATAATTTCTACAGCTTTTTTAAAAACTTCTATTTCAGTCATATTATTTGTATCTATTATGACATAGTCCATATTAAATTTTTTAGCTTGAATTTCAAAAGTTTCTTTGTAAGCTTTATGAAGCGTTCTGAAATATTCTTCGTTTAGAGCATAATTTTCAGTTTCTACTTCTCTACCTCTAGAAAAAAGTCTATTTTTAAATGTCTCAAAACTCATATCTAGGAAAATAGCTAAATCCGGTGTTTCATCTTTAGTAATGATTTCATTAAACATAGCATCATAACCTTTTAAATACTTTTCATCTTTAGATTTTAAAATTACACTAGCAAAAATGTAGTGCTCAATACTAAATCTATCAATAAAAACATGGTTTTCTGAGTGTTTTTTACCTTTCTTTGTAAATTCTTCTAATAATTCAGATAGTTTCGTTGAATGAGATTCCACAACATAAGACTGAAAACCAATTGTTAAATTTGGTGTTTTATTGTAAAGCCATTCAAGAAATTGATTAAAAACTTCATCGTTTTCATCAAATTCTTTTAACATCATTGAGTTTGTATAGTGATTTAATAATTTCTTTGTTAAAACGCTTTTACCGCTGCCTATCATACCACTTATGCCTATTAACATAATTCACCCCTTAAATTTTTTTTAATTATATAAAAATGATTCATCGAAACTAAAAAGTGAATATTTTCTAAGATAAATAATAAAATAAAAAAATTTAAACTGTACATTACCATAATTACTATAGATAAGTCTTTTTTTTATAATGCAAAAAAATAAAAATAAGTTTGGAATTTGATAAAAAATTTTATTTTCTTAATTTTAATTTTCATAGTTTTTTATGACTATAAGCAAAAATAAAAATTGCCTTGTTTGGCAATTTAAAATTTATTATTTTTTAAACTTTGCAAGAATGCTATCAATATCCAAGTCCAAAATGCTTTCTGTTGTTTTTTTATTTTCTTCCAGTATCCTTTCTTCACTTTGTGTTGGCTTTTCATAGCTTACTTCTTCAACTTTAGTCTCTTGGTTGTCTGTACTCATATTTGCAAATAAGAACATTTGGATAGTGTCGGATTTTTTAGCCTTTTTAAATCCTTCCTCTTTAGTGGTTAATGGATAATCTGCTATTTTTTCATTATAAATATCATTTGCATCATTTATCGAAAATAACTGTGCTACAGAATTATTGGCAACAACTTCATTGATAATCATTTGATTAAATTTATTGCTCATAAATACTGGTTTACCACGATTTTTCCGACCTATTTTAATTACTTGGTTTACTTTTAAACGTTTTAAAAATTTGTTATTAGCTAACATAACTATTTCATCATCATTATTAACAGGAACGAAGGCCGAAACTTTATCTGACGAAGCAATTCCCGATGAAATCGTTCCATTGCTTTTTGTGCCATAAACTTGAATTTCAGTTTCAGGATAAAGTGAAGCTAAACCTTTTTCACTAATAACAAAAATATCTTTATATCCGTTACTAATTTTTGCTGAAACTAGCGTATCTCCCTTTTTTAAGCCAATTGCTGTAAATGTTTTATTAGCTCTTTGCACTTCAAAATCGCTTAACAATGTACGTTTTGCTTGGCCTTTACTACTCATTAAAATTATATAATTATTGATTTTGAAATCAGTTACGTTAACTACTGAAACAAATTCTTCCCCCGGTTCCATAGCTACTAAACTTGAAATGTGTAAGCCGTTTTCTTTTCACTTGCTTTCAGGAATTTTATACACTGGAATTTGTGCATAATTACCAAAATTAGTAAACAACAATAGCTGATTAATAGTATTATTTTCTGCAAAATAAATTAACTGATCATCTTCTTTTATTCCAAAATTAATTAAGGAATTTGAATCATATGTTTTTTTATTAAACCTCTTTAAATAGCCGCTTTTCGTAACGGAAACATAAGCGACTTCACTTTTAATAAGTTCCGATTCTTCAATTTTTATATGCATTTCTTCATCAAGAATTTCTGTTTTTCTTGGTGTGGCAAATTCTCTTTTAATTTCACTTAAAATGCTTATTAAAAATTTATTAAATTCGCCCTCATCATTTAAATAAAGTTTACATAGAGCAATATTTTTCAACAATTCTTCTTTTTCTAATAAAAAAGCTTCTTTATCAGTTCTTGATAATTTATATAATCTTAATTCTGCAATTGCAGTTGCTTGATTTAAGGTGAAATCAAAACTTTTAATTAAATTTTGAATTACTCCGTTCTTGGAATCGTAGCTTTCACGTATTACTTTTATAACTGCATCTGTAATCTCACTAACTTTAATGAATCCGTCGACAATTTCTAAGCGAGTTTCATATTTAGCTAAGTCAAAAAGTAATGTTTTTTTCTTAACATCTTTAATATGCTTAATGTATTCATCTAGTAAATTTTGCAAGCTTAATAATCTTGGCGAATTTTCTAAAATTGCCACGTTATTGTAAGAATAGTATATTTTTAACTCTGTTTTTTGGAAAAGATAATTTAAAATGGCATCGGTGTTTGCATCTTTCTCGCATGTTATTAAAATACTAATACCATTACGGTCACTTTGATCCTTGATTTCTAATAAACCATTAATTGAATTAGTGCTAATTTTTGTATCAATATCATGCACAAGTTTATTTTTAATCACTCCATATGGAATTTCTAATATTTCAATAAATTTATTTTTATTGTCTTTAAAAGTTCTGTATTTGCTTGCTAAAGTGATACGACCTCTTCCGCGTTCAAATGATTCATAAATGCCTTTAGAGCCATAAATAACGCCACCGGTTGGAAAATCTGGGCCTTTTATAATTTTCATTAATTTTTCCAAGGTAAGTGCTGGATTTTTAATTTTAGCTATAGCGCCATCTAAAACTTCACCTAAATTATGCGGGGGCATTTCTGTAGCAAACCCTGATGCTATACCTTTTGCTCCATTAATTAATAAGTTTGGAATCATTGAAGGTAGAACAACTGGTTCTATTTCACTATCATCAAAATTGGGTGCAAATTTAACAGTGTTCTTTTTGATATCACCTAATACTAGCTCACTAATTTTAGCTAATCTGGCCTCAGTATAACGCATTGCTGCCGCTGGATCATCATCAATAGAACCAATATTACCATGCATCTCAACTAAAGTATGACCCATTTTTCAATCTTGAGCCATTCTCACTAAAGCTTCATAAATAGAACTATCACCATGCGGGTGATATTTACCAATAACGTCACCAACCACACGAGCCGATTTTTTATAAGGTTTATTAAATTGCAAACCTAAATTAAACATTGAAAACAAAATTCTTCTTTGTACAGGTTTTAACCCGTCTCTAACATCTGGAAGCGCGCGCTGTTGGATGATATATTTAGAATAGCGACTAAATCGATCAGCCATAATCGAGTCAAGATTTTCTGCGATAATCTTATCAATAAACTCATTGATTTTATTTGTTGTCTTACTCATCTATACCTCTAATTTCAGTTAAATAATCATCTTCCATTGAAAATTCCACGTTTTTATTAATTCATTCTTTTCTTGGCTCAACATTGTCTCCCATTAAAGTTGAAACTCTTCTTTCAACTAAAGCTGCGTCTTCAATTTTAACTTGTATTAATGTTCTAGTTTGCGGATTCATTGTAGTTTCTCAAAGTTGATCTGGATTCATTTCGCCGAGCCCTTTATAACGCTGAATATCTGCGTTTTTAAATGAGTTTAACTTTAAGTGGCTTCTAAGTTCATTTTCATCTCAAGCATATAAAATTTGTTTTTTAGAACCTGTAGAAGTTAGCTTATATAATGGAGGCATAGCAATATAAATCATACCTCTTTCAATTAATTGACGCATCTGTCTGAAGAAGAAAGTGAGTAATAATATTTGAATATGAGCGCCATCGGTATCGGCGTCTGTCATAATAACGATTTTGCCGTATTCTGCTTTCTTATAGTCAAATTCGTCACCAACACCAGCACCTATTGTATTAATAATTGTTGAAATTTCTTCGTTTTTTAGAATTTCAAATAAGCGAGCTTTTTCTGTATTTATCACTTTACCACGAAGTGGCAAAATTGCTTGTGTTCTACGATCTCGGCCAAGTTTAGCCGAACCACCGGCACTATCTCCCTCAACTAAAAATAATTCTTTTTCTTCAGCTTTTTTTGATTGTGCAGGAGTTAATTTTCCAGATAAAACTACTCTTTCTTTTAATGCATTTTTGGTACTTCTCGCTTCTTGCCGTGCTTTACGAGCGGCAACTCTTGACTCAGCTGCTTTGCGAATTTTTTCTAATATTTTTTTAGCTATTTGTCTATTTTCATTTATCCATTGGCGTACGCACTTACTTACAATTTCCTCGACTACAGGCTTAGCCTCTGGTGTACCTAATTTATCTTTGGTTTGGCTTACAAACTCTAAGAATTTTTCAGGAATCTTTAAACTTAGAATTATGGTTAAACCTTCACGAATATCTTCTCCATCAAGTGAATTCTTGCCTTTTACAGCCTTTTCCTCAACGGCAAAATCATTAAAAATTTTAGTCAATGCTGTTTTTAAACCGGCCTCATGAGTTCCACCATCTTTTGTTTTAACATTATTTACAAATGAAAGCAAGGTTTCATTATAGCTGTCTGTGTATTGCATACCAACTTCGACTTCAATTTCTTTTCTTGACTCTTTAAAATAAATAATTGGAGAAATAACATTTTTAGAATCATTTATAAATTCAACAAATGCTTGCAAGCCATTTTCAAATTTATATTCAGCTTTTTTGCCGGTGTTATAGTCATCTAAGGTTATTTTTAATCCGCCAATTAAAAAACAACTTTCCCTTAGTCTTTCTGCTATAACCTCAAAATTAAACTTAGCATTCTTAAATGTTTCATAATTTGGCCAGAATTCAACCTTAGTTCCTTTTTTGTTTGTTTTTCCAATAGCTTTTGTACGTTGAACTATTTTTGAGCCACCTTGCTCAAAAATAGTTTCATAAATTTGGCCCTCCCTCATTATCGTTGCTATTAATTTATCGCTTAATGCATTTACCACAGAAGAACCAACACCATGGAGACCACCACTAGTTTTATATGCACCTTCATTGAATTTTCCACCAGCATGAAGTTCCGTAAACACTAATTCTACAGCACTTTTACCACTTTTTGTTTTACCGACCGGTATGCCTCTGCCATTGTCAGAAACAATAACGCTTCCCTCTTTTGTTAAAACAACATTAATCTCATTTGCATATCCCGCTAATGCTTCGTCAATAGAATTATCCACAATCTCTCAAATTAAGTGATGTAGGCCATTAACATCTGTAGAACCAATATACATTCCAGGTCTTTTTCTTACCGCTTCTAATCCAACTAATTGTTGGATACTTGACTCGTCATATTTTTGCATCATATAAATATATTACATTATTTATTTAAGTAAAATAGTAAGATAAATTAAAAGTATTAATTTTCATTTTATTAAGCATAAAATATTTATAATTGAATTATGCTTAAAATATATGTTTGCGGTCCAACCGTTTATAATGATGTTCACATTGGTAATATGAGGCCAATTTTATCTTTTGATTTTATTATGAAAGCTCATCGTTTCTTAGGTCATGAATACAAATTCATTAATAATATTACGGATATAGATGATAAAATTATTAATCGAGCAAAAGACGAAAACGTCAGTGAAACAGTGATTTCAGAAAAATATACAGCTGGATACTTAGAATTATTAGAGCAATTAAGTATTGATACAATTACCCATATAGAAAAAGTTACAGACAATATCGATGAAATCGAAAGATATATAGCCTTTTTAGTAAAAAAAGAATCTGCTTATGTTGATGGTGTAAATGTTTGATTTGATGTAAAGAAAAATATCAATTTCTACGGCGAAGTGTCCGGGCAAAAACTATCCAAAATGGAATTTTCGGAACAATCTAATCTTAAGCGCTTTGAAGCAGATTTCGCATTGTGAAAGGATACTGTTGACGGAGTAAAATATCCTTCGCGATTTGGTCATGGAAGACCCGGCTGACACACTGAATGTGTAGCTTTAATTAATAAGCATTTTGGATCAGAAGGTGTTGATATTCATGGGGGTGGAACTGATTTAACATTCCCACACCATGAAAACGAAAATATTCAACATAGAGCTCTTTTTGGAAAGCCATTGGCTAAAAAATGACTTCGTTGTGGCCAAATTATGTTTAAAGGCGAAAAAATGTCTAAATCTCTTGGTAATATTATTTGAGCTAAGGATTTTATCAAAGAACATGGCAGCGAGGTTTTTCGAACCATAATCTTAAACACAAATATGTTAGCCCCTGTTGATATTAATGATTCTATTTTAAATAATGCCAAAAACACTGTAAATAAATATAAAAAGTTAATTTTTAGCTTCATCACAAAATATCAAGATAATTTTATAGATAACCCATTATTAACTAATGAAGACAAAGAAATTTGCGAAATAATAAACCCCCTAACTGACCACAATTTCAGTGAATTTAACTTTAGATTTAATGGATTAATCAAAAAATACAATATTAGCCCATCAATTTTAATAGCTAAACAAATATATACAATCTTAAATATCATTTTACCTAAATTAGCTGTCCTACAGCCATATTTAAAACAGTTGCCAACTTATTTTGAATGACAAAACATGGTTTTGTCTAAAAATTATGAAGCTGCAGATATATTGAGAAGTAAATTAATGGAACTAAATCTAATTTAGGAAAAAATAGGAAAAAAATAGATTTTTGGAGTTTTATATATGAAACAATTATTTATGTGTGGAAAAAATACGGTACTTGATGCTATAAGAAACAAAATAAAAATTAATTGCATTTACGTTACACCTAATTTTTCACACACAACAGAAATGCTAAATTCTGTTTCTTGTCGCGTTGTAAGCAAAGAAAAACAGTTTCTGGATGCATTAACCAATAATGACAACCATCAGGGAATTGTGGCTGAATTAACAAATTTTCCAATTTATCCTTTAGAAGCAATGAATAAACATAGGCCTGAAACTATTTTAGTTTTAGATCATATTCAAGATGTCCATAATTTTGGGGCAATTATTCGAACAGCCAATATTTTTGGTATAGACACTATAATCTTCCCAAAAGATAGAGCGGCCGACATTAATTCAACAGTTCTCAAAATTTCATCTGGTGGTTTTCTTGGAATTAAATTTATAAAAGTTTCAAATATTGCAACTGCATTAAGAAAATTAAAAGATTGATCATATTGAATTTATTCAACAACTTTAAGTGAAAAATCACAAAGTATTTCAAATGTAAAATTTAATAAACCTGCTGTTATTGTTGTTGGAAATGAAGAAAAAGGTATCTCAAAAGCTGTTGAAAAAGAATCTGATTGTTTAATACATATTCCACAATTCGGTTCTGTGCAATCATTAAACGTTTCAGTTGCGACCGGCATTGTCCTTTATGAGGCAACAAGAAAAATTTAAAATTAGTTCATTTTTTAATTGAGATTATTCTCAAAAAAACCAAAATATCGCTTATTTTATAAATAGCATTCCTAAAAAATATTGTGCTTATTTTTTTCATATAATTTTTGGCGAATCAATTCGTCAAGATATAAAGTTTTGACTTTTTAAAAACCAACCTTTTTGCTTAGATGATGAAGATTTATATAATAATTTTTTATCAATGGCACATGAAATTTGTTCGAAATTTTCATATAACCATGGTAGCGCCTCTTTTAAAACATATATTAAAAATAGTATTAAATTTTTCGTTTTTTCTGAATTCAAAAAGCTTCAAAAGAAGCAATTAAAATTCGAAACATCTTTCTATAGACAATTAGAACATGAGGAATTTATTGATAAAAGTTCCTTGCAGCAAATCAACCGTACCATAGCGCTTTTGGACAAAAAATTATTTTTATCATTTTTAAATAAAAAAAATCCTGAGTTGCTAAAAAAACTAAACCTAGTTTTAGATGAAAATAAACGTAGGTTTATGTCTGCACAACTACAAAATAAAATAATACAATCTTTTAAAAATAAATTTAATTATTTCTATAATGAAAAATAGAAAGATTATGTAAAATATAACAAAGTGCCTTGGGCACTTTTTCAAATGGAGTTTATTAAAATAAATATATAATAGTTTTATGGAAAAAAGAAAAGTAACACTGTGCTGCGAAAATTGTTTAAGAATGAATTATGTAACGAATAAAAGCAGAGGAAATGAGCAAAGATTGGTAATGAATAAATTTTGTTCATATTGTAGAGCTAAGACACTTCACAAGGAGGAAAAATAATGACAAAGGTTGAAAAAGTAAAAAATAAAAAACGTAAATATTGAATTAGACGTTTTGTGAAAGAAATTAAACGTGTTCGTTATCCTTCTCAAAAGACTAATTGAGTTTCATTTGCTCAAATACTAATTTTTGCAGTTATTTTTACTGCTGTTGTTACAATTTTTTCAACATTAGTGTCACTTTTATGAAATGTAATTGGAGTTAAATAATTGGAGGTTTTTATGGATAAAAAATATTTATGATATATGGTTAGCACCATCACTGGCAAAGAAGATCAAGTTGTAGAATCATTAAAAAATAGAATTATTTCAGAGCAAGTTGAAGAATCTTTTGATATGGATGCAACGGAAGATGGAGCATTCAAAATATTTAAAAAACCAGTTTTAACACCAAAAGAAGCTGCTAAAAAATTAAATGGTGAACCATATAAAATTAAATGAGCAAATATGTATAGTGGATATATTTTTATTCATATGGATATGACCGATAGGGCTTGATATGTGGTTCGTAATACACAATATGTAACCGGTTTGATTGGTTCTTCTGGTAAGGGGGCTAAACCTACACCTGTTCCTCTTTTAGAAATTAAAAAAAGCTTTAGACAAGAGCAAAAAATTAGAGAGGACTTCGAAGCCGGTCGTAACGAAACAACATTTAAGGTTGGCGAAATAGTTGAAATTAATAATGGACCTTTTATTGGCAACGAAGGAAAAGTCATCCACGTTGATGAAAAAAATCAAAGAGCAACCGTTGAAATCGAATACTATGGTAGAAAAACCCCAACAGATTTTGAATATAAAGTTATAAAAAGCAAGGAAAATGAATAGTGTTTGGCACTATTTTTTTATAAAAATATTTAAAAGCCTTGGAACTAAAAACACCATAAAACAAGTATTTAAGAAACAAGATAAAATAATATAATTTTTTTATGAAAAAAGATGCATTATATTGAGACGGATATTTTATGGCTTTAGCTAAAGTATCCGCATTAAGAAGCAAGGATCCATCAACAAGAGTTGGCGCTTGCATAGTAAATGAAGATAAAAGGGTAATTTCACTTGGATATAACGGCATGCCTAAAGGTATTGATGATTCATTCCCTTGAGAAAGAGAAGGGGAGGATAGTTCAAAAACTAAATATGCCTATGTTATCCATGCTGAAATGAACGCAATCTTAAATAACCACCAGTCATTAAAAGGTTGCACCTTATATACCTCGCTTTTCCCTTGCTCTAATTGTGCAAAAACTGTTGCGCAATCAGGTATAGAAAAAGTTATCTATGAAGACGATAAATATACTGGAACTCTTGATGATGATATTGCAAGAAAAATTTTAACAACTGCTGGAATAAAATTTGAAAAAATTAGCATTCCAACTGATGTTTCAATAAACGTTGGCGATGAACAACATCATATCTAAAAACACTGTGGTACAATAAAAAAAGGCAAATTGCCTTTTTTTATTGTTTAGTTATTTTTTTAATTCCCATATATGGAATTAAAGCTTTAGGAACTGAAACAGAACCTTCTTCTTCGTTGTAATAATTTTCTAAAATTGCAGCAATTAAACGATCAATTGCAACTCCCGAGGCATTCATTGTGTGAGCATATTGGCTCTCTCCATTTTCATCTTTATACCTTATCATTGCTCTGCGCGATTGAAAATCACCCATATGTGAGATTGAAGAAATTTCTCTAAATTGAATATCGCTTGGTAATCAAACTTCTAAATCAATAGTTTTATGCGATGAAAAACCTAAATCGCCTGTACAAAGCATTAGCTCCCTAAAAGGAATTTCTAAAATTTTTAATGCTTTTGTAGCTTGCTCTCAAAGTTGTTTAAATTCAGCCTCAGCGTCTTTAATAGAACAAATTTTTACTAACTCAACTTTTTTAAATTGGTGTAATCTTATTATTCCTTTAGTATCTTTTCCGCCACTACCCGCTTCGGATCTGAAACATTCTGTAAAGGCTGTAAAACGTAATGGATTGGTTAAATCTATAATTTCATTATTATAAATATTTGTCAATGGAACTTCTGCTGTTGGTATTAAATATCATTCACCATTGTTAACCTCATATAAGTCTTCTTTGAATTTGGGTAATTGTCCAGTTCCATATAAAATATTAGGCTTGTTTAGCACAGGAACTGAATATTCGATGTATCCGTCTTTTTCATGTAAATCAAGCAAAAAGTTTTGAATGGCGCGTGCCAATTTTGCTCCATATCCTTTGTATAAAACAAAACGCGAACCAGCTAATTTAACACCTCTTTCTGTGTCCAAAATGCCTAATTCATTAGCAATTTCGTAATGGTGTTTGTTGTGTCGAACTAATCCTCTCCCTAATTTATCATGAGTTTTTAAAACTTTATTTTCGTTTTCATCCGCTCCAACAATAACATCCTCGGCCGGGATATTTGGCAACATATTTAGTAGTTCATCGATTCTATTCGTGTTTAACTCTGCTTTTTCTTGTAATTTGTTAAATTCAGCCTTAATAGTTGCACTTTTTGACTTAATTTCATTTAACTTTGCTGGATTATTTTTAAAACTTCCAAATAATTTGCTAATTTTACCGAGCTCAGATTTTTTTTGTTGTGCTTCATACATTAAAGTTCCTCGTTCGGTAGCTAAATCATAAAGTTCATCGAATAATTTAGCATCAACTCCTTTGTTAATCAATCCTTGGCGATATAAATTTTTATTTGCTAGTATTGCTTTAAGATTCAACATAGATCCTCCTAATGTTATATTTTACATCTTTATATATTTAAATTTAATATATACTATTGTACTTTATTTTTTATTATATAATAGCACTTGAGTTAAAGCACAAAACCATCAATAAGGAGGAACAATGAGTATCAGAACATACCAACCCAACAAAAGAAAACATATTAAAGTTCATGGCTTCCGTGCAAGAATGGCTACTGCTAATGGTCGTAAAGTCTTAGCAGCGCGTCGTGCAAAAGGAAGAAAGAGATTGACTGTTTCAGACGCTAAATAATTTTCAAATAGTGAGTTTTAAATGAAAAAGATCTATCGTTTAAGAAAAAATTGAGAGTTCGCAAACATTATGGAAACAAACCATCAAGTTCTTAACCGGCACTTGATAATTTATTTTTTACCTGCTAAAGAACTTAAAGTGGGTATTGTTACGCCAAAAAAGTTTTGTAATGCGGTATTAAGAAATTATTACAAAAGGCAAATGAAATCAATTATTCACGATCTCAATATTTATAACTGAAAATTCCATATGGTTGTAATCTTGCGTAAAGATTTTTTAAATTTAGAATTTGCAAAGAAAAAAAATATAGTTAAAAACTTATTAGAGACAATTGAAAATGAATCAAACAAGGTCAGAAAAATTTAACTTTTTTAATAGTGGAACGCCAGGGTCAACCAATAAAAAAGAAAAATCAAAAAAAACATGAAAACGAATCTGGTTTTGAATAAAAGTAGTCATCTATGTCCTTTTATTTGCTCTAACTTTAACAGGCTGTGTTCAGTCGTTTGTGATTAGAAGTTCAAGTTTTACTGGTGCAGGAACTGAATTTTATACAAGCAAAGAAAAAATTGCTCCTTTAGTTGCTTCTTACCAAAAATCAACAAAAAGCAAATCATCATGCCCTTCTACTGACGGCAAAAAAGCCACAAAACACAATGTTAAATTAAAAGATGGACAATTTATTTCATATGAATACAATACTGACATCAACTATCATTTAGCATATAAAAATTTCAAAGATGAATTAGAGGCATTACAAAAACAAACAAAGGCTGATGACGGAGAATATGGAAAAATTAAATCAACCAACTCAGCTATACAATTCGTTAATGAAAAACAAGAATTAGAAAATAAAAATCAACCTATTTATGCACTTGGCGAAGGTGCACAAAAACGTTACTTATATTTAAACTCAACATCAACTAAATACACAAGTATTTATAACCAAAACTATAGCAATATCCAAACTATAGACAGTAACTTTAAGTTCGAAAACCTTTTCTACTATGATAAGTTAACTGACACTTATCGAAAACAAGGTCATAACTACATTATTGTAAGCAAATTTAAAGATAGTGAAAATAAAGACCAAGAAAAGGCTTATCACGTTAAATCTGTTGGAGTTTTCTTTAAACCAGAATTAGCGGCTAATAACCCTTCATTAATTTATGCTCGAGATATTTTGGAAACTTTATACAAGAAAACTTTCGTCGAAAATACCTATTACACAGATGTTTTGGGAACACCAGAAGAAATTAACAAATTAATTAAAGGTGTTGCTGATGGAAATGTTTATCAGCTTTCGCCTGATAAATATCATGCTTTAAATAATTACATTACAACTTTAAATGCATATTTAAAAAATGTTGGATTTGAACAACTTAAAGCTAACCCAGACAAAACTTCGTTTGGTCATGAATTTACCAAATTAGATAGTAAATTGCCACATTCGGAAGCTGAACAAATAGCATTCTATAGTTATAAATCTGTTTTTCCATATGGTCCATTCTTCTGGATATTCTCATATCCAATTGGTTTCTTAACTGCTTCTCTTCGTGAAAATGCTGCAGATGCAGGTGGTTGAACCACAGTTGGTGCCTTAGTATTAGCTGTTTTAATAACTCGTATAATTGTTTTAGCTTTCACTTGAAAGGCAACAGTTACTCAATCAAGACAAGAAGACTTGCGTGTTAAAAAAGCGAAAATTGATGCTAAATACGCAGAATTCCAAAACAATAAACAAATGAAGCAACGTCAACAAATGGAAATTCAGGAACTTTATAAAAAGCATGGAGTAAATCCATTTGATTCGTTCTTATCAATCTTGATCGCCTTCCCTGTTTTCTTTGCTATGTGGCGGGTTATTCAATCAATCCCTGAAATGAAATCAACCCACTGGTTGGGAATGAGTTTCTCAGCCACATCATATAAACAATTATTTAATGGTGAATGGCAGTATTTATGAATACTAATTGTTTCCGCAGTTGTTCAAGTTCTTTCACAATTTATGCCTAGAATTTTAACTTACAAAAAAGCTAAACAGCGTACAACAGTGGAAGAAAAAGCCGCAATGCGCAAAAGCAACAGAATGCAATATATTATGATGGTTATGTTTGTATTTATGTCTGTAGCATTCTCTTGTGGTGTTCAAGTTTATTGAATCTTAACTTCAACATGACAAATTATTCAGACAATCACAATTCATTACATCAAGAGATCAGATTGATTTAGAAAAAAATACGCCGTTAAACCAATTTTATAGCAAGCTAGCTTGCTATTTTTTTAAACCTAGAAAACAAAAAAATATTAAAAAACTCCATTTTTACAAGCTATAAATATAAAAAAATAATAAAATAATAATAATTAAAAAATCATTAAGGAGAATATAAAATGAAAATCTTTAGAGTTAAAGAAACAAGTCCATACATCACTTTGCCTATTGAAAATCTAATGGCTAATGACCCTGATTTAACCGGTGATATTTTGCTCATTTATCAACACGATAATGCCATAATTATTGGTAATAACCAAAACGCATATGAAGAAATTAATCGCCAATATGTTCAAGAAAAACAAATTAAATTAGCCCGTAGATTATCTGGTGGTGGAGCAGTTTACCACGATTTAGGAAATATTAACTTTAGTTTCATTACTGACTATGATCATAAGGGAGGTTATGAAAAATTCTTAGCTCCAATTATCGATTTCTTGCGTTCACTAGGCTTAAATGCTGAATTTCATGGACGTAATGACGTTCATGTTAACGGTTGCAAAATTAGTGGAAATGCTCAATATTTGGCTAAAAATAGAATAATAAGCCACGGAACCCTACTTTTCGATGTTGATTTAACTAAGCTTTCATTAGCTTTAAACCCAGCTAAAATCAAATATGAATCACGTGGTATTCAATCGATTAGATCCCATGTAACCAATATTTTAGATGAGTTAAAAGAGAAAATTAGCGCAGAAGAATTCATCACCAAACTTATTAATTATTTTGTTAGTCACGCTAATGGTGAATTTTTGGAAATTCCATATGCAAAATATGAAACAAAATTAAAAGAATTAACAGAAAAATTTTCAAAAGATGATTGAATTTTTAATAGAGCAGCTACTTTTACCTTCCAAAATGGAGCAAAATTCCCTGGAGGTGTTGTGGTTGTTAAAGGAAATATTGAAGAAGGCGAAATTAAAGAGTTAGTCTTTGAAGGCGACTTCTTATCGAAAAAAAATATTCACGACATTGAAGGATTGTTTAAAAATGTTCCCCTTAGGGAAACTAATTTGAGAGAAATTTTTGAGAAATTTGATTTCGAAAACTACTTTGGCACAGTCACAAAAGATGAAATTATTGAGTTGTTATTAGGATAGAATGTTTAAAAAGAAAATAGAAATAAATGGTGAGATAATTAACTATATTGGTGAATTTGAAAATTCCAATTTACCAATTCTATTGTTTTTTCATGGTTTCGGGGATGACAGCCAAAGGGCTTTAAGTTTATTCCCAATCAAAAGAAATTTTCAAATTTTTGCTATAGATTTTCCTGGTTGTGGAGAGAGTTCAAACATTACTAAAACTCCTATGCTACAGCATTTTCAAGAAACTGCGTCGTTATTTATTCAAGAAGTTTTTAAAGACAAAAATATTTATATAATGACTCACTCGATGGGTTTATATAGTGGTCTTTACTGCAATAAAACTTTAAAAAATATTAAACATATATTCCTTGTGGCTCCTCCTTTAACTATAAAAGTTTTAAATGATGAAGAAAAACAAATGGTAATCAATATTATGCTTCCTAAAGATGGTTTATCTTTTTTGAAAACATATGAATTACTTTTTAGCGAGGAAGAAAGGAAATCATCATTTTCATCTGAAACAAAAAATAGACTACTCAATACTCCTAAAATCTTCTTTGAAGAGAGGTCAAGAAAATTCAGTAGAATGTTGACAACAGAACTAATGGATAGTGTTAAAGTATCCAAATTTATGCAAAAATATTTGAAAAATACTTCTAATTGCACAGTTTTTTTAAGTAAGCAAGATAATTTCACAAATTACAGCGAAGATATTCATTTGCTTAAAAAATATAAGATTGATTTTATTGAATTAAATGATCTTGGGCACGCTATGTTTTATAAAGGTGCAGCACGAATTTGTAAATTCGTTAATTTTATGATTATTAAAAAAGAGGGAATGTACTAATGTGGCTTTACAATTTATTTAATTTAAATAATGACTCAAAAGGTACTGTAGCGCTCGTTTTCGGTGTTATTGCTATTTTTACAACCGCTTTTATTGGGTTGCCTCAACTTATTGTGCTTCTTAAAAACAAAAAAACATCTGCAAATACACCTTATTATTCTTATTGAATTTTTTATGTAGGTTTAATTGGTTGAATTTTTATTGGTTCATATGATTATTCAGACCCAAAATTATTAGCTTCAGCATATACAAATATTATAGCTGGCCTAATTTACACCTTAACTATGATTTTTCTTTATAGATATTCAACTGGAAAACGAAGAAAATTCTGATATATTCCCCTAATTATTACCGTAGCAATCACTCTAACATCTTCGATATTGGCGATTATAGGTATAGTTTACGAATTCCATATGAATGAAAAAATATTCACAGTTGTAATTCAAATTGTTCCGGTTGTTACCACTTTATCATTTTTCCCTCATTTAATTAAAGGCTTCCAAAATAAAAAATTTGATGGTATTTCTGAATGAATGTGTGGATTATTTATAACAACAAATGTGTTTTGAAATTGCTATTGATTCTCAATGGTGGCTATAAAAGGGTTGACTCCCGCTTTGATTTCAACCATAATATGGCAAACATTTTCATTATTAATTTATGCATCAATACTTTTTGGAATTATTAAATATCAACCAAAAAAACATAAAAGTTTAAAAAAATAACTATAATATATTCCTAACTGGAATATTTTTTTATGGAGGAAATATGTATAAAAGCAAATTATCAATAAAAGAAACTCAGCTAGCCATACAAAATTTAAAATTTTATTTTACTAAGCGATTAAATAAAAACTTAAATTTAGTTCGAGTATCAGCTCCATTATTTGTTACCTCTGAATCCAAGATAAACGATGGTTTGAACGGTGAAACCCCCGTGCTTTTTTTACCTCCGGCTCTTAATAAGCAAGTGGAAATAGTTCACTCTTTAGCCAAATGAAAAAGAACTGCGCTAAAAAAATATAATTTTAATTTATATGAGGGAATATGGACGGATATGAATGCTATTCGCCAGCACGAGGTTCTTGATAATACTCATAGTATTTATGTCGATCAATGAGATTGAGAAATGATAATTGACAAAAATGACCGTACTACAGCATTTTTGGAAAAAATTGTTGATAAAATTTATTCATCTATTTTAGAAGTTGAATCCAAAATTATTAGTGAGTTCCCGACCTTAAAATCTAAACTACCTAAAAAACTTTTTTACATTTCTACAAATGAACTGGAAAAAAAATATCCGGACTTGTCCCCTGAACAAAGAGAAGATGAAATAGTAAAAAAACATAAAGCTGTTTTTATAAGTGAAATCGGATTTAATTTAAAAAATGGAAAACCACATTCTAGCCGTGCTTTTGACTACGATGACTGGCTATTAAACGGTGATCTAATCTTCTATGACGAATTAAATGATCGTAATATTGAAATATCATCAATGGGAATCAGAGTTAATCGAGAATCATTGTTAAATCAAGCTAAATTTAAAAATATAGATCCAATTGCTTTTTCATCATACCACATGCAAATTTTGAACAATGAATTGCCTCTCACTATCGGCGGAGGAATCGGTCAAAGCCGACTATGTATGTACATTTTAGAAAAAAAACATATTGGCGAAGTGCAGGCTAGTTTGTGGCCAGATGAAGTAATTGAATCATGTGCCAAAGAGAATATTAATATTTTGTAGATCTTGAATTTGAAATTAAAAAACACAAAAAAATGATATGTACCCAGAATCCTGGACACATATTTATTAACTAGGCAACAACACAAATGGATGTTTTCCTGTATTTTACAGGAGGCATCCATTTTGTTTTTGCCTGAATTCTTTTATTGTTATAATAATCCATATATTCATCTACAGCTTTTGAAAAAGATTGGAAAGATTCAAAGTCTTTTTCAAAACCATAATACATCTCATTTTTCATTCTACCAAAGAAAGTCTCCATAATACAATTGTCATAACAGTTTCCCTTTCTAGACATTGATTGAATAATCCCTTTTTCTTTTAATCTGCTTCTGTAATAAGCATGTTGATACTGTCACCCTTGATCAGAGTGAAATATTAAGCCTTCA
>NZ_JOOB01000008.1 GCF_000712185.1 Mycoplasmopsis opalescens ATCC 27921
CCTTTTTTAGATGATTGAAAAACAGTTATAACTCTACCGGTTGAAAAATTGGTTACATCCCCTAACCTTTTTAGTTCTCAAGCGTAAGTAAATCCAGCAAACCGAATCGTAGGAATATTTGAGCCTTCAACTGGGAACATTTTTTCAAGTAAAGTTTGCTTGATTTTTTTGAGTGCAGTTATCTTACGTTGATGAAGTGTGGCTAGATAATCTAAATTTTTGAAAAATAAACCTATTTTTTGTTGTTCTATAATAAATGGTACTTTATATATTTCTTCTCCGTAGTCTTTAAAATAAATATGTGGAATTGTCGAACCAGTTGTTTTAGTACTCCAATCTACTCTATTCAAAGTAGCATATAAAAAATCTAGATCGCTATTATTAACAATCAGCGCTCCCATAGTGCCTATAAATGCAGTATTTCTGGACAATTTTCTTATTCTTCCAGCTCCCGCACCATCTTTGATAATTGTAATATAATCTTCATTCATCACAAAATTATCAGTCTTCCCTATAATTTGATTAGCATCGTATAAATCATATTTTCCTTCATTTTTACAATCTTTTACTGTAAGAGATGATGACTTATAAATAGCAAAATCTTTTAATTTACACTGCTCTCAACTCTCATTAAAACCTTTAAATCTTATTTTAGGTACTATTTCGCTACTCATCATGTCCACCTTTCATATATTTTTATATTATATTGAAATATGTTCAATGCTCATCTAATATATATTAATAATTAAAATATTTTCAAACATTAAACATAATGAACCTCTTAGTTAGAATTCAACTAAGGAACACAATTTTGGTATGAAAAATCAGAGATATGCAGCAAAAAAATGATTTAATTTACAGGCAAATTACAAGGCATAGCGATTGAACAAATAAACAATTGTCAATAGCTTTAGATGTCTCAATTTCAACTATAAAAAGAAAGCGAAAACAGTCGAGAGAGTTTCAAAAAACAGGAACGGGTTATCGTTGAAATTGATGGCTGTAGTCATTACTGACTTAATGGCCATAATAAATTCACAATGTTGCTTGTTGTCAATATTGGTACAAATAAAGTTGTTTTAATACATTTTGAAAAACAAAACAAGAACATTTTAACCTGATCAATGTTCTTGTTTTGCGTCGAAATGTTGTTTAAACAAAAAAACTATCAAATAACGGTATTAAAAACCAAATTTCGATAGTTATTTTTGACAAACATGATATAGCATTATCAATTAAACTTACCTATCTCAAAGGGTTCATTTTGTTTGATATTTCACAAGATAAGCAAAAAAATGAAATCATTCCTTCTGGTTTTCCACTAGCATAAAATTAAAAAAATCTATTTTTTTCTTATTTTAATCTTTTGTTCAAATTGTATCAATAATAAGGTATGAAAATAAAATTGATTTTTTTAGCACCTTTACTTTTGCCTTTAGTTTCTTCTCAATGTGTGCATGCTGCAATTGACAAAAACTCCTATATTAGTATTGAAAAATATAAGGTAGTAGATGGTGATACATTATTAATTTATGAAGGTTCAAAGGAATCTCGTATTCGTTTATTAGGTGTAGACGCTCCCGAGTTACAAAAAGATTTCAATAAAGAAAATTTAGCTAAATATGAAAATTATTTTGCTAAAAGTGCTAAAAAATTTGTTGAAAAAACTTTACAAAATAAACCTATTAAATTAATGAAAATTAGACCCGATAAATACGGGAGAATGGTCGCTAATGTTATTGCTACAGGCGAAAAAAACTTATCTGCAGAGTTATTGAAAAGTGGGTTAGTTAAGATGTCTTTTTTTGATATTAAGAATAAAAGAAGCCCTTATTATATGGAATTTCAAAACTCTGAAGAGTTGTGAGATTTATTTCAAAAAGCAGAAGCTGATGCAAAAACTTTGAGGAAAGGCATTTGACAATATAAATTAAACGAAGTATTCCACAAATAACTTTTGTTGCCAAAATGACTGTATTACAGTATTAACGGGAACAATAAAGTATAAAAAAGTGAGAAGGTCATTTCTCATATTATTTAATAAATAAATATTTTATATTTAACTACAATTTAATTAACTATGCTTTATAATAGAAAAGCAATTTATATTGCCTCTGAACTAGTGGGAGAGAATTTAAAAAATCGCTAGTACCACACTTATCGAAAGGATATTTAACATGGCAAAATCTAAAGCAGATATTGTTCGTGTACGTAAATTACAATTTAATGCAGGACAAGCTAAACCAGGTCCAGCTTTAGCTGGTGTTGGTATTAACATGCCTGACTTCACGAGAGCATTTAACGATGCAACACGTGATAGAGGAAATGAACCTGTTCCTGTTGAAATTACAGTATACAAAGACAAATCATTTGAATTTAAATTATTCACATCTCCAGCAAGTTTTAAATTAAAACAAGCTGCTAAATTACAAAGCGGAAGTGCAAACTCAAAAACAACTAAAGTTGCGACTATCTCAGTTGATCAATTAAGAGAAATTGCTCAATACAAATTACCTGACTTAAACACTGAAAATGTTGATCAAGCTATGAAAATTATTGCTGGCACAGCAAAAAACATGGGTATTTTAATTGAAGGCTACGATGATATTTTAGCTGAACAAAAAGCAGCTAAAGAAGCAGCAAAAGCTAAATCATTAGCTTCAGCTCGTGAAGCTTCATTAGCTGCTGCTGAAGCAGAAATGACCGAAACAAAAGGCAAAGCAATTGAAGTAAAAACAATTAGCGATGAAACCAAAGGAGAAGAATAATGGCTTCAAAAAATGGTAAAAAAATTCGTGCAGCTTGAGAATCATTTGATAAAACAATTCTATACGAATTAAGCGAAGCAATCGAATTAGCTAAAAGAACTTCATATGCAAAATTTGACGCCTCAATCGAATTAGTTTTCAAATTAAATCTTGATGTTCGTAAAGCTGACCAACAATTACGTGGATCAGTTTTACTTCCTAATGGTACAGGTAAAAAAGTTAGAGTTTTAGTTGTTACAAATAATGTTGAAAAACAAAAATTAGCTACAGCGGCTGGTGCAGATATCGTTGTTGATGGTCCAGCATTAGAACAAAAAATTAAAGAAGATGACTTTGATTTTGACGTTATGGTTGCTGACCCAGCTATGATGCCTTTATTAGGAAAATACGGTAAAAAACTTGGACCTAAAGGTTTAATGCCTAACCCTAAAACAGGTACAGTTACCCCAACCCCTGAAAAAGCTGTTGAAGAACTTAAAAAAGGTAAAGCAAACTACCGTACAGACAAAGCTGGTGTTGTTCACACAATGATTGGAAAACAAAGCATGTCTACTGAAGCATTAAAGGAAAATGCACAAACAATTATTAGCTTAATTAAACGTCTAAAACCTGCAGCAGTTAAAGGAACATACATTCAAAACGTTGTTGTTGCCCCTACAATGGGACCTGCAATTAGAATTAAATTAGACAAATAATTTCAATCAAGTTAGATACATTTGCTAACTTGATTTTTATTTTCTTTTTCTATACTAATTTAATTAAGCTAATAATTTATTTATTTATAAACATACTTAATATAAAATAATATTACTATGGAAAAAACAATGATTAAATCACTTTCTGATATAAGGGAAAAATATAATACCCTAAATAAAAAAATTTCACAGGAAGAAGTAATAAATAATATTAAAGAATATACAAAAATTAATAAAGAACTCAATAAAATCAAGGACATTGTTGATGCTTTTAATAGGTATACAAATATTTTAGATGACTGTACTATGGCAAAAGAAATGTTAAGTTCCAAAGATAATGATGAAGTTATGCTTGCTAAAAGTATTTTAGAAGAAAGTGAGCCGAAATTACAAGCTTTAGAAGCTGAATTAAAAATTTTAATTTTGCCAAAAGATGAAAATGATGACAAAAATGTTATTATGGAAATTCGTGGGGCTGCAGGCGGGGATGAAGCTAACATTTTTGCTGGAGACTTGCTACGAATGTATACTAAGTATGCAGAAGATCTTGATTTTAAGGTAAAACTAATTTCAACGTCGGCAGGCGCTACAGGTGGATATTCTCAAGTTGTGTTTATGGTTCGTGGCGAAAAAGCCTATAGTAAGCTTAAATTTGAAACAGGAGTTCATAGAGTGCAACGCGTTCCCGTTACTGAAAGCGCAGGTAGAATTCATACTTCGACTGCCACTGTGACAGTTATGCCTGAAATTGATGATAGTGTTGAAATAGAGGTAAAACCAAGTGATTTACAAATTGACACATATCGTTCATCGGGTGCTGGCGGTCAAAGTGTTAATACTACCGACTCAGCAGTGCGCATTACCCACTTACCTACTGGAATTATTGTTACATCTCAAGATGAAAGAAGCCAAATAGCTAACCGTGAAACGGCTTTAAATATTCTTAAATCTAAATTATATGATTTAGAAATGCAAAAAAAACAAGACGAGGAATCAGGGTATAGAAAATTAGCCGGACATGGCGAAAGAAGTGAAAAAATTAGAACTTATAACTATCCACAAGACCGTGTAACTGACCATAGAATAGGTTTTTCAACCAGTTTAAAACAAGTTATTGAAGGCAAATTAACCCCAATTATTGATGCATTATTAGCTGAAGAACAAAATCAAAAAATTAAAGATAGCGGATTATTTGATGGCGAATAAAGAAGATTTAATCAGAGAAAAAAGACGTTATGGTCTAAGTCAAACTATTGGTGAAAATGAATTAAAATTACTTGAAAGTGGTATGCCGGTTCAAAAAATCATCGGATACGTTGAATTTCTAAATACAAAAATTTTACTTAATCATAACGTTTTAATTCCTCGCTACGAGACCGAGGAATTAGTCGATTTAGTTCTTAGAAATTATATAAAAGATAACTCAAAGGTATTAGATTTATGTTGTGGTAGCGGATTTATTGGTATTGCTTTAGCTAAAAATAATCCTTCTCTAGAAGTCACATTTAGTGATATCTCTGAAGAAGCTATACAGCAAACTAAGGAAAATATTAGAGAAAACTTAATTAATGAAAACAAAATAAAAATTATCCAAAATGACCTATTTACAGGGTTAAATGAAAAATATGATTTAATAATTTGTAACCCGCCATATGTAGATGAAAACGAATTAGATATTGATTTTAGATCATTAAGCTTTGAGCCATACAATGCAATTTTTGCTCCAGACAATGGTTGATATTTTTATAATAAAATATTACAAGAATATCGTAAACATCTTAATCCTGGTGGTAAATTAATTTTAGAAATAAATCCTCAACATATAGAAAAATGGCAAAATATAAAAAATGCTAAAATTATTAAAGATATAAATAAAAAATATAGATTTGTGGTTATCGAGACATAGGAGAGTCATGAATATTGAAAAATTAGTAATTGAAAAAGTTCAAAAATTAACTAAACTTAAAGTTCAAAAAGATTCAATTTTAAAAGATTTAAAAATTGATTCACTTTCTTTGGCGGAATTAGTTTTTGATATGGAAGAACAATTAAAAATAAGAGTCAGCGATGAAAAATTGGCTCAAATTAAAACAATTCAAGATGTAATAGATTTAATAGATGAAACACTTAATAATAAAAGTTAGGATTGCCTAATTTTTATTTGCCTTTAAAATATGATTTATTTTGACATTATTATGTTATAATAACTTGGCTACACACAGGGGTGTAGTTCAACGGTAGAACATCGGGCTTCAACCCCGTGTGTTATGGGTTCGAATCCTGTCACCCCTGCCATTTTTTTTATTCCTTTTTTAGATGATTATATTTTGGGCCAATAAATGATTATAAGAGATTTTTTATTTTTAACAAAAATGACCAAAAAGACTGTAGTATAGGCTTTTTGGTTATAAAAGAAAATAAATAAGTTGCCACAGCAACTTATTTGTTAATTATTTCTTCAAAAACTTTTATAACTTCTTGTTTAATATCCTCTTCTAATTCAAATCATGCAATAACAGTCGCATCTTGTCCAGTGTGAATAGACATTACAGAAGGAATATTTGCAAGAATAACATCATTAGAATGCTTTTTAAGTTCAGATAAGGTTGCTTCTTTTTCTGCCTTATCATTATTAGCTTCCAACATAAATCAAAGAGGATTAATTTTTTGTTTTTTGACATTTTCAACCATTGAATTAACTAATTTTAAAACAGTTTTTGAATAAATTCTACCCAAATCACCTTTTACTAGTGCACCGTTTTCTAGGTTAATGATAGGAACTATTTTCAGCATTCTTGCTACAATAGCGGCTCCCTTTGTTAATCTGCCTCCCTTAACAAGATATTTATTATGCTTTGGAACCAATGAAGCTGCAAAATTAAGTTTATTATTTTCAATTATATTTACATATTCTGGCCACTTGTCAAAATCTTTTTCAAGTTGGTGTTTTAACCAAATAGCCTCCACTATAGATAAAACAGTTATTGTTTTTGATTCAATAACGGTAATATTTTTGTAATCCTTAGCTATATTCACAAAGTTTTGGTATGCGCCTGATAATGCATACGAAATAGGAAAAACAAAAATACGGTCAAACTTATTTGTCAATAAATCAAAAAGTTCGATTGCAGTTGCAGGACTAAATGATGAAGTTTTAACTTCTGATTCTAATGTATATTTTTCAAAAATGCTTTTCGAATTTATATCAATTCCGTCGCGATATTCAACACCATCAATTTGTAGATACAATGGTATAAAATAAAATCCTAGTTTGTTAGCTTGTTCTTCAGTTAAGCCCGAAGATGAATCCATAATAATTGCGTATTTCATTCTTTTATTATATATAATTTAATAATCATGGTTACATATTTTAATATTTATAAAAACTTTAATAATTCATATCTTTTTTATTCTGATACATCAGTAAAAATAACGAAAGAGCAAAGTTTTGCGTTAGATGATTTTAGTTTCACTGTTTTATTTGATGACAATAATAAAATTCATTCGATAACTTTTTTTGGGAATATTTTTGAAAATGAATTAACTAAGGATTATGGTTTTTTAACTATTGAACAAGAAGCGAAATTAAAGGATATCGTTTATAAAGCTAACCCTAATTTTATTTTTAATGAAAATAAGCATTATGAATATGGATTAATTATAAAGCGTGAAAATCACGCCAAAAGTGATAAACTTTTTGTGCTTGAAATCAGCTTTCCACAACATAAAAAGCAAATTTTAACTAATACCTTATATACTTTAGAAGGGAAAGTTTTTCCATTTTTCTTAGCTGGTTCAATAACTGCAAAAGGGCTAGCCATAGTAAATAGTGAGATCATGGGTATCAAAAGTGAAGGTATGCTTGCTTCAAATGATTCCTTAGGTATAAGTGAACATGAGTATGATGAACAATTGAAAATCGAAATTGAAAAGAGGAAATAATGTTTTTAGAAGAACTGAAAAAAAGAGGCATTTTAAAACAAATAAGTAATGAAGAAAAATTTTTAAATTTGCCAAATGAATATAAAGCAGTTTATGGCGGTTTTGATCCAACAGCAAGTAGTCTACACCTAGGCAACTATATTTTAATTTCAATATTAAAAAGATTTCAGCTAGCTGGATTTAGAACTTATGCTTTAATTGGTGGGGCTACTGGTATGATTGGAGATCCTTCTTTTAATGATAGTGAAAGGGTTTTATTAGATCAAGCAAAGGTTGATGAAAATAAAAAGAAAATAAAAAAACAACTTGAATCATTCGGATTACAAGTGCTTGATAATTACGAATTCTACAGTAATACAGGCGTTTTAGAATTTTTACGCGACACTGGAAAATTGTTAAACGTAGCTTCGATGATGTCTAAAGATTCTGTGGTAAGAAGAATTGAACGCGGTTTATCATTCACCGAGTTTTCATATCAGCTTCTTCAGGGAAATGATTGATTAAAGCTTTATAGTGATAAAAAAGTTTCTGTACAAGTTGGAGGATCAGATCAATGAGGCAACATTACTTCTGGACTAGATATGATAACCAAAATTCATGGCGATAAACATCAAGCTGTTGCTTTAACATTTCAATTATTAACAGATGAAAATGGGCAAAAAATTGGTAAATCTACCGGTGGTGGTGCTCTTTGGTTAGATAAATCATTAGCTTCACCATTTCAAATGTACCAATATTTATTTAATCAAAGTGATGAAAGTGTTGAAAAACTACTTTACTGATTAACTTTTTTATCTGTAGAACAGATAGAAAAGTTAATTGTTGAGCATAAAAAAGACACTAAAAATCATTTAGCTCAGTCAACTCTTGCTTCGGAAGTAACTAAAGATATTTTTGGTGAAAAAGAACTAAATAATGCTAAGAATATTACTAAATTTTTATTTGATAAATCATTTGATATTTTTTCTCTAGATGCTGACCAAATTGAATTGATGAGTGAATATATAAAAACTGTCAATATTCAAATAGGCAAAAACTTAATAGATGAATTAATATTTACAAAAATCTTAAGTTCGCGTAGAGAAGCGAGAGAATTTATTGCTCAAAAAGCCTTAAAATTAGATGATATCATCATCGATGAAAACACAATTTATGAGCCTAAAAACTTTAATAAAAAATATTCGATTTTTAAAAAAGGTAAAAAACAATCTATAATTATAAAAGCAATTTAATTGCTTTATGCCGTTTTAGCTTAGTGGTAAAGCAACTGACTCGTAATCAGTAGACACGAGTTCGATCCTCGTATTCGGCACCATATAAAAAAAGCTTGGAAAAACCCAAGTTTTTTTATATTTCATCAATCCAAAAGCACTGTAGAACAGCATTTTTGGTAGCAATTAAAATAAATTATTTAAAAATGGTAAAAAATCAATTATGCCTGGAAAAATTAAATCCATTCTAAAACCAATCTCTGACATCTCGTTAAATTTAATTGATTTTTTATCTCATTTTAATAAGTCGATGGTTTTCACTAAAAAAAATGAATCGTAATGGTTAAAGAAAATTATTAAAAATGAGCAACCACCATTTTGCATAATTTTCTTTAAATATTTTAACTGATGAGAAGAAATATTTTTATAATGAAAAACATCACCTTCAACACTCTTGGCTTCGAAAGCAACAAAATATCCTTTATAACATCCTATATAATCAACAGTACTTTTGCCTTTGAATGATGCATTTTCAAGTTTAATTCCATCGTTTGCTACACCAGAAAATTTTACTGGTATAGATTTTTTTTCAATAAAAGCAAGTTCGTTTTTTTCATAAAAACTAATTGTTTGGTTAATTATTTTTTCAAGAAGCATACCTTTGTTTTTTTGGGTCATACATTCATATATAAGAAATTAAACTTTTCTATCGAAAATAGAAAAAAATAGAATTTTGGCAATTTGTATCTGCTATTATTAAGGTGTAATTTTTTTGCTCTTAACTACATAATCATTATTCATAATATAAATTAGAATTAATATATAAATTAAATATAATTATAGATATGAATATAGGAGTTGATCTCGTTGAGCTTAATCGTTTTAGCTCTAAAAATGAAAAATTTTTTAAGAGATTTATGCACGAAGAAGAATTCGCGAAATTTTCGCAATTAAATAGCAAAAATCAGAAAATTGTTTATGCAGCATCAATTTGGGGAATTAAAGAAGCGATGTTTAAAGCTGACAATAACTATGCTAAATTTGCCGAATTTTATATTCAGCGCGATGAAAATGATCAATTTTGAGTTCATCCAAATTTCGATATTACAATTAGCCATACTGGTCGACTTTTAGTGGCTATAGTATCTAAAAAAAATAAATAAGGAGATAATATGGGATATATATTTAAAATGATTTTCTTTTGGTGATATTTTTTATTTTTATTATTAAGAGTTAAAGCTAAAACAAAAAGTTATGAAAAAGCTCCTGATCAACAACCACAATTAGCTCGCTACAATTATTTTTTAAAAGTAGTTAAGAGAATTTTTTGATTTTATAATATTAAAGTTAAGGTTGAAGGTTACAAGGATTTGCCTAAGGGGCCATTACTTTTAGTTCCAAATCATAAATCGAACATAGATCCATTAGTTATGATTTATGCTCTTCAAAAACAGACTAAAGAAGAAGGGGTTGAACACAAAGTTCCAACCTTTTTGGCTAAAATAGAATTAACTAAAAAGCGTATAAATAAGCGTGTTTTGAACTATTTGGATACTTTTTATGTAGATAGAAATAACCCAAGACAAGCCATAAAGGCATTACATGAATTTGGTGCATTTATTCGTGAAAAAAGAACATGTGGTGTAATATTCCCTGAAAGTACAAGAGTTACTGAAGATGGATTGGGTGAATTCAAACCTGGCGCATTTAAACCTGCATATAGTAATTATTTACCTATTGTACCTGTTGCGATTTCTGATACACGTCAAGCATTAAATAAAAAAAGAAATAAAAAACTTATTATTAAAGTAAATTTCTTAAAACCTATTAAACCGCAAGTTTTTATGACAATGGATGCTAGTGCATTAGCAGATAAGGTTAAAAACCAAATCGAAGGAGCTTTGAGTGAGTAAAAAAGAAAGTTTATATGAAACAAGCGACGGAAAATATAATATTCAGCTTGAAAATTATGAAGGACCTCTAGATCTTCTGCTTGCTTTGGTGAAGGAAAAAAACGTTGATTTAATGGAAGTGGATTTAGCTGAATTAGCTAGTGAATACATCAAAATTATTAGCACGCTTCAAGAGCATGAAATCGACATTGCGGGTGATTATTTGGTTATTGCTGCGACATTATTGGCTTTAAAATCTAAAATGTTATTGCACACTCCTGAAGAAAAACCAGAAATAGAAGAGGACAAAAGAGAATTGCTACGTAGACTTTATGAATACCAACAATTTAAAGAAATTTCTAAGACACTGCGTGAACAAGAAGCTTTGAGACAAGACATTTTTATTAAAAAACCTTCTGATATTGATGAGTTTATTCTTGATGATGACCCAGCGGCTTTAGATGGATCATCAACACCTTTAAAATTAATAACGGTGCTACGTAAAATGTTTGAAAGATCCTATGCAATTCAACTTAAAAAAACTAAGTTGGATAACTTCAGGTTGACACCAAAAGACCAGATTCCATTCATTTTAAATATATTTGATTCAGTTGACACAGTATCTTTTGAAATGATATTTAATCAACCCTCGATGAACCATTTTGTAATTACATTTTTAGCTGTTTTAGATTTAGTTCGTCGCCAAATAATAACAATGCATCAAAATGAGCAATTTGGATTAATTATTTTTAACAAAGGACCTTTATTTGATGAAAGGGGAATAGAAAATGAAAAATAATATTATTGAAGTTTTACTTTACATACAAGGTGATGAAGGTTTAAGTTTACAACAAGTTAAAGAAATTTTTAACCTTAATACCATCAATGAAGCTCGCAAAGTTATGCATGATTTCCTTAAAACCTATAATGACCAGGATAGAGGTTTAAAGGTAGTGAATTTTAAAGAAATATATAAATTAGCTAGCAGAGAAACCTACAAAGAATATATTATAAAAATGGTTCAAGTGGTTAAAAAGCACAGACTTTCAAATGCTGCAGTTGAAGTTGCAGGAATTATTGCTTACAAACAACCAGTTACAAGATCAATGATTAATAACATTAGACAAGTTGCAAGCGACCAAGTTTTAAATACACTTATTGTTAAAGGTGTTGTTGAAGAAGTTGGTGTTTCTCCTACTCCTGGAAACCCAATTCTTTATGGAATTACAGACAAGTTTTATGATTATTTTAAAATTAAATCTCTTGCAGAATTGCCTCGTTTAACAGAGTTTAACTTTGTCGAAGGCTTTGAAGACGAAGAAGAAACATTTAATTTATTTGATAGCCAAAGAGAAGAATAAAGTTTATGAAAAAAATTGTACTTACGGCGACAAAAAATGATGAAACACGTAAATTAATAAAATTTCTGGAAAGTATGTTTTCAGAAATTTCTTACAATTTTTTACATTCAATTTTAAGAAAAAAAGATGTTAAAGTTAATGATAAAAGAACAAATAATCCACAATTAATTTTGCATGAAAACGATATGATTACTATATTTGGTTTAGATGAAACCGATTTAACACATAAAAATATCCAAGATGTAGAAATAACATTTGAAAAAGTCTATGAAGATGAAAATATTTTGGTTGTTGATAAGCCCCATGGATTAACAGTTCATGATGGAGTAGATAACTTAGACAATCAAGTGCTTAAATATTTAGAATTTAGTAAAAATAGTTCTTTTACTCCCTCGCATATTGGGAGATTAGACAAGGAAACCAGCGGGTTAATGTTATATGCAAAAAATTATCAAACCTTAAAATATTTGAATCAAAATAAAAATAAGATTTTAAAAAAATATGAATTAATTACAGATTTAGATAATGATTTAGTTGCTAAAGTTTGATTAGTGCACGATGAAACTACGCAAAGAATGAAAGTTATTACTAAACAACAAATTAAAAATTATCATAATGCAAAGATAGCTATTACTAAATTTAAAGTTTTCCAAAACGGCTATGCTACAGCAATTTTGGAAACAGGACGCAAGCATCAAATTAGAGCCACCCTAGCTTACCTTAATCACCCAATCTTAGGTGATAAAAAATACGGCGGAGAAAATTTTTATAGATTGTGTTTACATTGCTATGAATTAGTTTTTTTAGAATTAGATGGTGAATTAGACTACTTAAATAAAAAAATAATCAAATCAAATAAAAGCATTAAGGAGGAAAAATGAAAAAAATAACAAAAGAAGAGCTTAAACTAGTTGTTAAATCCATTTTACTTGAACCGACTGATGAAGTTTTGGATCAAATTATTAACGAATGAGGAATTATTCAACAACATCTTATGAATTTAAAATGTCTTGATACTCAAAATGTTAAACCTCTTACACATATAAATGAACTCCCAATAATTGATTATTTAAGGGAAGATGAATTTGATAGCACAGGTTCAATAACCAAGAATCAAGTGCTAAGTAATGCTAAAGAATCAGACGCTGATTTTATTATTACTAATAAGGTGGTTAACTAATGAAGTTAGAAGTTCAAGGTAATTTTAATCAAGCAATTCAAGAGTTAAAAAATGATCAAAATAACTGTGTTGCTTATGTTTTTGAAGATTTAAATCAAAATAATGGCATTATTAAAAATGCAACCTTTACTATAAAAGATGTATTTGCTACCGAAGATGCCCCAACAACAGCCTCTTCTAAATTGTTAAAAAATTTTAAACCATCTTACAATGCAACGTGTGTACAAAAATTAATTGATAATGGTGCACAAAAAGTAGCAAAAGTTTATTGCGATGAATTAGCTTTAGGAGGCACGGGAACATATAGCGCCTTTGGTTTAATCAGAAACCCACTTGATCCCAATCGTTTAAGTGGCGGTTCATCTTCAGGATCGGTAGCAACATTTACTAAAAATATTTCTCTCGCATTAGCTTCGGATACGGGAGACAGTGTTCGCCTCCCTGCCTCTTATTTAGGTGTTGTTGGATATAAGCCAAGCTATGGAGCTATTAGCAGGTATGGAATGTTTGCATATGCTTCCTCATTGGATACCGTCTCATACTTTACACACAATGTTAATGACGCTATTATTTATGCTTCCGTTTTATTTGGTAAAGATAAAAATGATTTTACCTCGAAATCTCTAAAGGTAAAATCTAATCAATCTATTAAACCCAAAAAAATAAATTTATTAAAAATTAATGAAAAATACTTATCTACAGATGTTTTAGAAGCATACAAAACATTAAAGAAACAATTAAGCGATGCAGGAATCACAATAAATGAGGTTGATGTAGATGAACAGATTCTTCTAGCTGTAAAACCAATCTATGAAATAATTTCATTTTCAGAAGCTTCAAGTAATTTAGCTAATTTAAATGGTATTGCATTTGGAAACAGGAAAGAAGGGGATTCTTGAGAAAAAATAATGACAAACACCAGAAGCCAAGGGTTCCATTTAATGGTTCAAAGAAGATTAACATTGGGTAGTTTTTTCCTTCATAGTGAAAATCAAAAAGAATTATTTATCAAAGCTCAACAAGGCAGAAGACTAGTTAAAGAGTATTGGGATAATTTGACTAAAACTGCTGATTTACTAGTATTTCCTGCTTCTGCCGATGTTGCACCTTTTATTGATAATAATAAAAATAAGAATGATTACTCATTTATGGAATGGATACTAACAACTTCAAATTTAGCTGGCAATCCTTCAATAACCTTACCGTGAATCAAATCAAAAAAAGAAAAGTTACCTATTAACTTAGCTCTTGATGGAGAAATAGACCATGACCAAAAATTATTAAGTCATGCTAAATGAATAGAAGAATTTTTGGGAGGAAATTATGAATAACCTAGAAGTTATTATCGGTATCGAAATCCACTTGGAATTAAACACAGAAACTAAAATGTTTTCTCCTGCTAAAATAGATTTTAATGCTGCTCCTAATACTTGTATAAATCAAATTGATATAGGATACCCAGGTACATTGCCTTTATTAAATAAAAAAGCTGTAATTTTTGGAATTAAGCTAGCTAAAGCCTTAAAAATGAAAATTGACAATGAGCTTCATTTTGATCGAAAACATTATTTTTATCCAGATTTACCCAAAGGATATCAAATTACCCAATTTTATAGACCAATCGGATCTAATGGGTTGCTCGAAATTAACACTTCTAATGGTAAAAAAACTATTAATATTGAAAGAATTCATCTTGAAGAAGATACGGCACGGCAACATCATGATGAATATACAAAATTAGATTATAACCGAGCTGGTGTACCATTAATAGAAATAGTTTCTTATCCAGAAATTAAATCTAGCGAGGAGGCAGTGGCTTATATAGATATGATACGTCGCATCGCCATTTCACTTGGAATTTCTAATGCAAAAATGGAACAAGGATCACTTCGAGCCGATGTTAATATTTCACTAAGACCACGTGGCTACAGTGGTTTTGGAACAAAAGTTGAAATTAAAAATATGAATAGTTTTAGAGCAATTAAAAACGCCATAGACTATGAAATAAGTTTACAAAACCAAAAAATTCACCAAAATATAGCAATCTTACAACAAACTAAAAGATATGATGAAGCAACGCAAAGCACAGTTGTAATGAGAACCAAAACAGGAACGGTTGATTATAAATACTTTCCTGAGCCAAATATTCCAATAATAAAGCTATCGGATAATTTTATTAATAAAGTAACTATAGAAGAGCTTCCTTGGGAAATGGAAAATAGATATCAAATAGAAAATCTACAACCCATTCATATTAGTCAGTTAGTTAACGATTTAGAGTTAGCCGCTTATTTTGATTCCATTAAATATTATGATCGCAAAAAACTAGCAAATTTATTTTTCGCAGAAATAGTTTCATTAGCTAATTCAAAAAATATTCATGCAACACAATTAAATATTGATAATTTAAAGCTTGAAGAAGCTCTTGAGATGCTTGACCAAGGAGTAATTTCAGGAAAATCTTTCAAAACTCTTATTCCTTTATTATGTTCATTTGATGGAGATTTAGCTGAATTAGTTAAATCTAAAAACTTAATGCAGATTAGTGACGAAAACCAAATTAATATTTGAATCGATCAAGCTATATCTGCGAATCCAAACACAATTAATGAATATAAAGATAGACCTGAAAAAGTCTTAAAAATGATTTTAGGAATGGTGATGAAATATTCAAATGGCCAGGTAAACCCAACAAAAGCCAATGAATTGCTACTTAAAAAAATAGATAAAAAATAGCACTCTGATATGTAACACTTCTAACTGGTTTTTCTTTGTCCAATAAAGAGGGTACACATCAAAAAAAATTAAATACTAATAAAGACTTAAAATTATTTAAGGCGATATTGAAGATAATGAATCAATTATTGATGCATACTTAAATTGAATTAAAACAATCTATAAAAACTCTAAAATAGAGGGCAAAAATAAACGTTTAGTTTTAAAAAAGCACAAAAAACGAGATTATCTCGTTTTTTTGATGCTTAATTAAAAATTAGTAAGATAAAAAGCGTAAAACTAATGAACGAAATACTGTCTCAGCGATCTAAAAAACCGCCATGATCGAGTAAAATTTTTGAATAGTCTTTGACACCATTTATTCTTTTTAAATATGAAAAGTATAAGTCGCCTAAAACACTAGAAAGTGGAGCTAATAAAATAAAAAGAACTTTAAGTGCATAGCTGTTTTCAAATAAGTTAAATCCAAATACAAGCCCAATTGTTGCACCAATTCCCAAAGAAACAGAAATAATAAATCCTTCTCATGTTTTTTTAGGTGAAATATGCGGTACAAATGGCATTTTAATTCATTTTTTGCCAAATAATTTACCACCCACTAAGCCGAAAGTATCAATCGTAAATGCAATAATTCCAACACTAAACCATAATTTTCAATTTTTTATAACTGATAATTGTAAAGTTTTTAAGCTAATCAATAAAATATAAGATGTTAAAAAGACAAAAATTAATCTTGAAAGCTTATCGGTTCATTGGTTTTGTCTTTTTAAAGCCAATTCAGTAAGAAAAAATATGATTGCAAATCCAAATATTCACATAAAAATTCATGGGTTTGAAGCTATTATTCTAATATGATCAGAAACTTCTGTAATGTTTTTAACATCTTCATAAAATAATTTAGTATTCCCCCAAGGGAAAACTGTTAATGGCGCCATTAAAAAACCAAAAACTATTGATAAATATATTGGCAATCTAAAAGCATTAAGTAGTTCGAATATAAAAATACCAAAAAGTACGCTAACTCAAACATAAGAGATTATTCTAACTCATTTATAGTCGGCACTAAAAATTGAAAAAAACACTAAACAACCAACTGTCACCAACGCTAAAACTATTGCAGGAATGATTCTTCCAACAAAAAAACTATATTTTTTTTCTTCTGGTTTTTGTTGTTTTAAATCGTTTTTATTTGCTTGTGTCATAACTTAATTATATATTAAGACTGTTTAATAATATTATTTAATATATATAAATTTGTTCTAAAATTGTTTTGATATAATAATCTAAAGGATATTAATGGCGTACAATAGAATTTTAGTTAAACTATCTGGTGAAGGTCTCACCAATAAAGAAAAAAATTTAGCAATCGATTACAATTTAGTGGGTGACATTGCCCGCCAGTTAAAAGTTTTAGTAGATCAGGGCATTCAAGTTTCAGTTGTTATTGGTGGTGGCAATTTTTGAAGAGGAGCTAGCGCAGAAAAAAATGGAATTCCTCGTGTAAGAGCAGATTATATAGGAATGCTAGCTACTGAAATGAATGCATTAGCTTTACAAAGCGGTTTTGAAAAAATTGGTCTCAAAGCAAGGGTTCAATCATCGTTATTGATAGATCAAAGAGTTGCAGAATACTATATCAAAGAAAAAGCAGATAAATATTTAAATGAAGGTTATGTAGTAATTTTTGCTGGTGGAACTGGTAGGCCTTACTTTACAACCGACACATGCGCAACTTTATGTGCAACAGAAGTTAATGCTGATGTAATTTTAATGTGCAAAAATGGTGTTGATGGGGTTTATGATTCTGATCCAAAAACTAACCCGAACGCAAAGCACTATAAAAGAATCACTTATGATGAAATTTTAGAGAAAAAATTACAAGTTATGGATTTAACAGCTACAAGTATGGCAAGAGATAACAATATTAATCTATTAATTTTTAATGTGCTTGAAAAAGATGCTATTTTAAAAGCAATTTCAGGAGAAATAAAAATAACTGAGGTGACTAAATAATGGATTTTGATGAAATTTTATTAATGTTTGAGGATGCATGCCAAGGCCCTATTGATCATTATGCTTTTGAACTTTCAAAAATATCAACGGGCAGAGCGAACCCACAAGTCGTTAAAGGTATAAGAATTGATTATTATGACACAATGACTCCATTAGAAGAAATTGCAAACATTACAATCCCAGAACCACAACAACTTTTGATTAAACCATATGATGCAACTACAACTAAATTGATTGCTAAGGCAATTATGAATGCTAATTTAGGAGTTAATCCAGTTGACGAAGGTCACCAAGTACGATTAACGTTTCCACCTCTAACGGCTCAACGCCGTCAAGAATTAGCTAAATCTTTAACTAAATTAGCAGAGCAGGCTAAAGTTGGTATTAGAAATGCGCGTCAAGATGCAAATAAAATGATTAAAAATGATGAAAGCATTTCAGAAGACTTGCAGAAAAGATATTTAGAAGATATCCAAAAACAGGTCGACAGCAAAATGAATCATATAAATGATATGACAGCTAAAAAAGAAAAAGAACTAATGACAATTTAGTTTTTTTCTTTTTTATCTTCTAAAAAGTCTGTAATACAACAGTTTTAGTTGTAATACGATTTTTCCTGAGTTTCGGAGTTTAAACTAAAAAAGCGGAATTTGCGCTATTTTATACGCAAAAATCGCTTTTTTTAATTTATTACATACCATTTTTAATAATTGTGTCATTTCTTTAAATTTTTCAATGTTTGAAATAAATTGATTTATTTCTACAAATTTGTTAGTTGCAGTTTTATTCTTTATATTTTGAGTGTATTCAAAACATGAATTTAATAGTGTTATCAATGATTCTAAATGGCTCTAGTTTTATACTTAAAGTGGGAAATGCAAGTATAAAGAATTTTTAGAAATTATAAAAAATTGTATATAGAAAAAACAAAAAGTGTATTTTGACTAAAAATAACGGTCAATTTTACACTTTTTGTTTTTTACTCCGAAACTCAGGAAAGCATAAATTTAATAGCGCTATCAATGATTCTAAATAGCTCTAGTTTTATACTTAAAGAGGGAAATGTAGGTATAATGAATTTTTAGAAATTGTAAAAAATTGTATATAGGAAAAACAAAAAAGTGTATTTTAACTAAAAATAACGGTCAATTTTACACTTTTTGTTTTTTACTCCGAAACTCAGAAAAAGAACTAATGACAATTTAGTTTTTTTCTTTTTTATCTTCTAAAAAGTCTGTAATACAACAGCTTTAGTTGTAACACGATTTTTAATTTTTATTTCTCATCTAATTTAAAAATAAACTTATTAATTTTTTAAAATTTTATAAAATTATATTAATGCCGTCATAGCTCAGCCGGTAGAGCACATCCATGGTAAGGATGGGGTCGCAGGTTCAAGTCCTGTTGTCGGCACCATAAGTGTTATAAAACACATCAAAAATAAAAAATAGGATATGGTTGTCAACCTATTTTTTTTATATATTATTAGTTATTAAAAATAATAATTATTACGTTTGAGTATAATTTATTATTATAAAAAATGAGGTAACAATTGTGGAAGCAAAAAATAAACAAGAAAGGGCAGAAATACTTTTTTCCAAAACACCTATAAAGAAGGCAATTTGGATCGTAACTATTCCTGCATTATTAACTGCATTTATGGTAGGGCTTTATGGTTTTGTTGATCAAGTTATGATACAACACTTTGTTCCAAGAACCACACACCTCTTTGGAGAAAACGGCATAATTTATGATTTTCTAGAAAGTGGGACAACAAAAATTAATTCTATAAAGTATAAAGAGTTAGTCATTTTATACAATAAAAGTGCAGCTGAATTGCCTAATAAGGTAATGTTGCAGGAACTAACATCAAATTCAATTGTTGCTGTATCAACAGTTGCATCACAACCATTACTGATTTTTAGTAATTCAATTGTTTTCCTTACGCCTGTAGGAACATCAATTTATTACACTAAATGTATATCTAAAAAAATGGAGTTCACAGGTAAAAATATATGAGCAACATCGTTTTGAATCTCTGTATCTCTATCATTGTTATCAACTGTTTTTATGTTTATTTTTTCTTTTTCCGGACTGCAAAAACAGCTTGTGGGTAGAACGGTTTTAGATACAGAGGTATTAGAGAAAATTAAAACACAATTTGACGAAAAAACCTATAGAGAAGCACTTTTATTACAAGATTACTATGATGCAGGCTCTAAAATATCGTTGAAATTTGCACGCCAATATATTTTAATTTTTGGTGCTGGCACAGTTTTACAAGGGCTAGTTTCTTTATTATCATTTTTTATTAGAGCAGAAGGACACAACACATATATTATGTTTTGAGGTATTACTGCGAATTTAATTAATATTGGAATGGATTATATATTAATTAGCATTGCAAAATTAGGTGTATTAGGTGGTGCTATTGCAACCGTTATTGGATGAACAATTAATGTTGGTGCCTTTGTGATATATATAGTTTATATGGATAGACGCAAAAAAACCTGAATGACTTTTAAAAATTTATTTAAATTTAACTTTGATAAAAACATTCTGCTACCAAGCTTTTCGCTTGGAGTAAGCGGATTCTTAAGAAGCTTTGGCGTGGCTGTGAGTTTTGCTGTTTTAAGCCTACTGTACACAAAAACATCATTTTCTAATCCACAGTTTCAAGTTTATTGGTCTAAATCAAGTCCAATATTAACGTTGTTTTTAATTTCAATTTTTGGCATCAGTGATGGAGCAAGAAGTTTATTTTCATATAATTACACTCAAAAAGATTTTCAACGTTGCAAAGAAGTATATTATTGAACTTTTGGAGTTGCTATTATTTATGGTGCTTTAGTTTGGATAGGTGTTTCTGCAACTTCTTATCATTTTTGAACTTTTGCACTTAATGCTTCAGAAGAATCAAGGGCAGAAGTTGCTAAATTTATTTCAATATTAATGGTTAGAATTTTTACCGTCGCTTTCACTATTTGTTCATTAATGGTATTTCAAGCAGCGAACGATTCGGCAAAGTCAATATTAGCATCAGTTACTGAAAACTATATTGGTCTTGCCACGATTATTCCTATTGGTGCGCTAGTTGCTTACATTGTCTACTATAACACAGGAAATAAAAATGCTGCTTGCTGAGTCATTACTGCTTTCTTTATTTTAAATTCTCTAGTTTCTTCTTTATTCCTTTTAGGTGTTTCAATAAATTATGTATTTAAAAAGATTCCTAAAATGGATGAATGCACTAAGCTTTCTTGAAGCAAGCGCCTTGAAAAAAAATTCTTCGATAATGCAGAAATATTAGAAAAAGAATGACTTGAAAAAATGAAAAAAATAAATGCAGTATAGTAGAATAATATTTATATAAGCAAGGAGAAGTTATGAATCCAAAATACCCATTATTAATCATCACTATATGCGGAATATTACTTTTAATGTTCTCAGCATTTGTGATCAAAACCATAGTAGCAGGGAATAAATCGTTAAAAGAACCATTAATTAAACATAAAGATCTTCGTGCTCAGAAAATTAATTTAATAAGCTCTCTTATTGTTTTTCTTATAAGCATAATTTTTGTTATATGCTGACCGATTGTTGCTAATCCATTATTAGAACTAAAAAAAGTAAATCCTAAAACCAACGCAGTAATTGAAGAGTGAAAAGAAGCATTTATCTTCATTCAAATCTTATTTATTATGCTATCGATAATTTATGCTTCGCTAATATGCCTATGCTACAGTTTAATTAGTAAAAATTTAACAAGAATTGAAAATAAAGATTTTTTAACATATAAAGAAATTGTTCAAAAAAATGAGTTATCACCATTTTTAGTAAATAATGATCCAATCATTTATAAATTAAAAGTAAAAGTTAATAGTGGAAGAACCATAACATATAATGATTTATTAGCTAAATTACAAGGAATAAAAGTTGATAAGAAAGATGATAAAACAATTGAAAATGCTATTGAATTAGTTTATAGTTTTGCATTGTTAAGTGATAGTGAGAAGTTTGAAAACAATAATGAAAAAATTAAAATTATACTTATGGCAGCATTAAAAGATTTATCGTACCTTTTTGATCTTTCTCTAGAAACTATTGAGCAAAAATTCCAAAAAATATTTATAGGATAAAATAGGGTTTTGATATGTACCCTCCTTACTGGTTTTTGTTTGTCCAGTAAAGAGGGTACATATCATTTTGAAAAAAAATATAATAAAAATAGTCGCTGTGATATGCACACTCGTTATTGGTTTTTCTTTGTCCAATAAAGAGGGTACATATCAAAAAAACGACTATTTTTTAATGAGGTAATTAAGCTTCAACTTTAGCTTGTTGATTTGCAAAAAGTGCTAAACGAGATGACTTTCTAGCACCCTTGTTTGGGTGGAAAACACCTTTTTGAACAGCTGTAGCAATTAATGAATGAGCTTTGTTTACAAGTTCACCAGCATTAGCCTCTTTAGCAATAAGTGCTTCACGAGCGGCACGAATTGCTTTACGCACTCTAGTTTTCATAGCATTGTTTCTTACACGGTTTTGTTCCATTTTAGCAATGCTTTTAACTTTAGATTTAATATTTGCCATTTTTACCTCCCCTTTTTTTATTTAAAAAAATCTTATTTATTATAAACTAAAAATTAATATGATAAAATAAATTTATCTAGAGAAAGGAGTTGCTTAGTTGCAACTCTTTAATATTTTTTAAGGAGCACTATGAATTGGAAAGAAATTTTTAGCAAATGTGAACTTAGCAAAGAAATTTTAGATGCAAAAATAGTAAAAGAAGATGGAATGAATTTGCTTGAAATTACTGTAAATAAGCATGATTTGGAACAAATAGAATTAATAAGCCAAAAAATAAATTTTTATTTTGATAGTTTAGATAAAAATATAACTGACCAAATCGATTCACTCACTATATTATCACCAGGAGTAAGTAGTGATATACAATTTGAAGAACTAAGTGGCTACATTGGTAAAAATTTATTTATTAAATTAAAAAAATCAGAAAATAAAACAATGGAATATATTGCTGTTTTGTTAGAAGTTAATAATGATAATATTTTAATAAAATGGAATTCAAAAGGTAACATTAGAAAAATTCAAGTTTCCAAAGAAAATATTAAACAAATCGAGGAATACATTAAATTTTAAGGAGAAAACATGCGTACAAAAAAGAATACTGATGCAATAACTAAAAGTGAAGGACAAATACTTTATGACTTATTCTATGACTTTTCTAAACGTGAATTTTTCACTTTAAGTGACATTGTTCAAATTTTTAACCGCGAAACAACCAAAATTCTCGCTAGATTAGACCCTGATACAGAAATTAGTTATGAAATTGATGAAGATAAAAAAGTAATTAATGTTTATAACTTAAACGCTATAGTCTGTGACGATGAAGAAGAAGACGAAATTTTATTATCCTTATCTTATGTTAAGTTAGCGGAAGCTAAGTTGATTGATTCTAAAATTCAAGAAGGCGATACTATCAAAAAAACTATTTCGCTTAAAGAAGTTGCTAAATATGTTGAAGAACAAAAAGCTTCTAATATTTTAAAAGCAATTCATGCATCACTTATCCAAGCTATTTCAACATTAAAAAAGAAAAAGATTTTTGACAAATACAAGGATAGAATAGGCGAAAAAGTTCAAATTCAATTTAGCTCAAAAAACAAAGACGGATCTTGAAATGTCCAAATTATTGATGAAGGTGATTTAACAATTAGTGCTTATTTACCCTCAACATTAATATCGTCTAAACGTAAAATTAACCCCGGTAATTTCTCATCAGCAATTATTGAATCAGTAGAGGAGGAAACAAGATTAAGTCAAATTCAAGTTTCATTAGATTCTCCTAAAATGGTTATTGAAATGATCAAAAGAGAAATTCCTGAAGTTGCAGACGGACTAATAAACATAGTAAAAGTAACTCGTCAACCAGGAGAAAGAACTAAAGTTGCTATTGCTAAAAATACTGATAATTATTTAGCAAAAGATATTGACGAATATGGTTCAATTATAGGTCAAAATGCAGCAAGAATCAAAACTATAAGTGATCAATTAGATGGCGAAGCCATAGACATTATTGCCTATGATAATGATATAAAAAGATACATTAGTAATGCAATGGCACCTGGTAAGATTTTTGACGTAGTATCTAAAAATATAGTATCAGAAAAACAAATGTACTTTGTTATTGTTGAAAAAGACAATGCGACACTAGCTATAGGACGTAAAGGTATTAATGTTAAATTAGCTTCAGAACTTGTAGGTGTTAAGATTGATGTTATTACAACCGAGGAAGCAAGAACAAAAGGGATTGTATTTGATGGTGCTTATCGAAGTGCAGCTCGTGCTAAAAATACTGTAGACAGCCAATTTTCACCTAGATATCGCGACAATAATTCAACAAAAAGAAATAACAAATTTAATAACATAAATGTTGTAATTGATAGTTTTGATAGCGATGTTAGAGCATTTAAAGAACAAGAAGAAAATCAAGAATTTAACTCTTATGAAATGGACTTCGAAGAATTATTCAAACAACATATGGGTGAAATTTCATCAGAAGAATCCGATGAAATGGATTCTGAAGCTGAAGACAACAAAGTTGAATTAACTGCTGAACAAGAAAAGAAAGTGGCAAAAGAATCTAAATCTACTGCGGAAGACTACAAACGTATTAAAGAAACATTAAAAGACTTTAAAGTCGATGATGATCTTAAATCATTTGGCCTTGACAATGACTTTGACTTAAGTGATTTTGATGATGAAGATTGAAACTAAAAAATGAAATCGAAAGTGCATTGTTACAGGCGAAATAGTTGAAATTAATAAATTAGTGCGCTTTGATTTTGATAAAAAAAATAATCAAATCACATTAGATTTAGAAAAAAATAAAAAAGGTCGAGGAGCATATTTCATTCCTTTAAAAGAAAACTGACAAAAAATAGTAAAAACTAGAGGATTAAATCGTGCATTTAGAACTTCTGTAGACAACGAAGTTTATAAAAATATTGAAATAGAGTTAGAGGAGACAATATGGCAAAAGATAAAAGAAGAAGCAATATAAAAGAGGTTCAGAGCCAAATTAATAATATTAAAACCGAAGTCAAAGGTGGTACATTTATTTTTACTAATAAAATGCCTCTTGGGGAGTTTGCAACAAAAATTGGCATGAATATCAATAGTTTGATTAAGTATTTCCTTATGAAGGGAAAAATGTATCAAATCAACCATATTTTAGAAGAAGAAGAAATAGCGGAAGTTTGTCTTGAACAAGGTTTGGATTTCAAAAAAGAAGATTCTATTGATGCATCTAACTATTTAAATATGGTTCATTTTGATGATCCTGAAGATGAATTATCTCCAAAACCTCCCGTTGTAACTATTATGGGTCACGTAAACCATGGAAAAACTACGCTAGTTGACTACATTCGTAAAACTAAAGTTGCAGCGACCGAAACCTCTGGAATCACTCAACACGTAAGTGCATACCAAATTAAACACCAAGATAAATATATAACTTTAATTGACACACCAGGACATGAAGTCTTTACTCAAATGCGTTCTCGTGGGGCAAAAATTACCGATATAGTAGTTTTAGTTGTAGCTGCAGATGATGGAGTTATGCCTCAAACTCGTGAAGCAATCGAACATGCTAATTTAGCCAAGGCTTCAATAATTGTTTTTGTTAATAAAATGGACAAACCACAAAAGAATTTGGAAAAATTAAAGAGTCAATTACTAGAGGCTGGAGTAGTTTTAGAAGAGTATGGAGGCGATGTTCCTGTTATTTATGGTTCTGCTATAAATGGGCAAGGAGTTGATGAATTACTCGCTAATATAGGCGTTTTAGCTGAATTATTAGATTTAAAAGCTAATAATAATCGTCATGCTTCAGGTGTTGTTGTTGACTCACGAAGTGATAAAGGAGCCGGCGTTGTTACGTTATTAATTATTAAAAACGGAACTCTTTTAAAGGGTGACTTTATCGTTGCTGGTTCATCTTATGGACGTGTAAAAAGCATGTTAAACTCATCGACTAGACGTCCTATTGAGGAAGCTTTTCCAGGAATGCCTGTAATTATTCACGGCCTTAACACTTCTCCTTTAGCTGGGGATAGATTCATCTGTTTCGAAGATGAAAAATTTGCCAAAAAAATTGCTTTAGAGAAAGCAAATATTGACAAAACTCGTGAATTATCAAATAGGTCAACAAACAACAATAAAGATGAAGGTAGAAAAATCCTTAATATTATTGTCAGAGCTGATGTTCAAGGAACCGCAGAGGCAATTAGAGGTGGTATAGATGGAAAATCAAATAATGATGCAATTATTAAGGTTATTGGAGCTCAAACCGGAATGGTTAATAACCAAGATTTATTATTAGCTCAAGCTTCTGACGCCGTTATTATTTCATTTAGAATGAAACCGACGCCAAATATCAAACAAAGCGCTAAACAAAGTGGTATAAGAATCGCTTATTATGAATCTGTTTTTGAAGTTATAGCTGACATCGAAAAAATGCTCGATGGCGAAAAGACTATTGTTTACGAGGAAAGAAAAACAGGTTCAGCCCACATTGTTAAATTATTCTTCTATTCAAAAGTTGGAACTATTGCAGGATGCATCGTCGACGAAGGTGTTGTAAAAGCCAATGCAAAAGTCAAAGTATTTAGAAATAGAAAATTAATTTATGAAGGTGTAATTGATTCATTAAAACGTGGACTTGATGATGCGAAAGAAGTTGATAAAGGAAATGATTTTGGTACGCATATTAAGAAGTTTAATGATTTAAAAGAAGATGATATTTTAGAATTTTTCGAAGATGTACCTGTTACCATTTAATCTATAGTACAGGCAAAAAGGATGAAAATGAATTTAAAAGATTATGTACGCGATATCCCTAATTTTCCAAAAAAAGGGGTTGTGTTTAAGGATATTTCTCCTCTTTTAGCAGATGGCGAAGCATTGCACAATACGATAAATCAATTTGCTGAAATTGCTAAAGATTGTGATGTTATCGTTGGTCCAGATGCTCGTGGTTTTCTATTCGGAACTCCAACAGCAGCAGTATTAAAAAAACCTTTTATAATGGTTAGAAAGCCTGGTAAATTACCTGGTAAGGTTATTTCAAGAGGTTATGATCTTGAGTATGGTAATAATGTTCTCCAAATCCAAGATGGATTTATCAAGCCTGGTCAAACCGTCGTAATTATTGATGATGTTTTGGCCACAGGAGGAACCACTCAAGCCGTTATAAAATTACTAACCGAACAAAAAGCAATTGTTAAGAAAGTAATTTTATTACTTGAATTAGAAAGCTTAAAAGGTCGTGAAGTTTTAGAATCTCACGGTGTTGAAGTTCACTCATTAATCAAATATTAAAGCGAGGAAATCGCTTTTTATTTTTAAAAGTTTAAATTTTCATACTTTTTAATCCTTTTTTATAAAGTTTATTATAATAATTAAAATACTATAAAGGAGTTTTTATGATTAAAACAGTTTATCTTGCTGGCGGATGTTTTTGAGGAGTTGAAGCATTTTTTAAACAGTTGCTAGGTGTTAAATCAACAAAAACATGCTATGTTAATGGTGGGTATGAAGGAGTTGATTATAAAACAGTTTGTAAAGGATCAGATCATGCAGAAGCAATAGAGTTAGTTTATGATGACGAAATTCTTAGTGAAAATATCATTTGAGAAGCTTTTTTAACTATTATAGATCCATATTCTTATCATCAACAAGGTAATGATAAAGGTTCACAATATAGAACTGGAGTCTATACTAATGATGCTAAATTACTCAATAAATTTAAAAAATATAATGTAAAATTTATTGAAAGTGAAGGTAAACAAAATTTTATAGAATTTTTGCCAGTAACTGATGTAACAATTGCTGAAGATTACCATCAAGATTATTTAGGTAAAAATCCACTAGGATATTGCCATGTTGATTTAAATTCTGGCAAAGAGGAGTGAAAAAAAAGAGGTTAAAGTGCAAGTTAAATTAAAGTCTGAACTTAACCAAAATCATAGTAGCCAAGCGAAATTAGTAACAAATAAGTCAAGTGTGAGCTTATATAAAATTGTTACTAGCGCAGTATATATTGCTTGGTATTTTGCTGCAGCTTTTACTATTTATTTAGGATATATACCTTTCGGCCATACACAACTAACTTTTTTACCCGCAATATTAACTATTTCAATTTTACATTTAGGTTTTTTTGGGTCTTTAGTGTCTGGTTTAGGCTTTGGATTTTCTTCATTTATTGCAGCATATATTTTGGGTATTATAAAATATCAAAATTTTGATATTTCAGTTATACCAAGGTTCTTGACTTCCATATTAGTGTATTTAATTTATTTACTTTTAAAAACACATAAAAATCCTAAACTTTGGAAAGTTATTTTAATGGCTTTTTTTGCGGTTTTCTTTAACATTATTTTAACATTATCTGCACAATATTTTCATCACCATTATATAGCCGAGCTAAAAGGAATTTTACCTGTTAAGGAGTGAATAATAACACACCCAGTGAATTTAATTGGTGAACCAATAATATGTATTATTGTAGCCACAGCTCTATATCCAATTGGTATGCATCTAAGAAAAAAATACAAAAACTTGAAACTTATTATGTGATAACATTATTACCTAAAAACACTGTACCACAGTAATTTTAGGTAATAAATAAATAAAAAACAGGGTTCCTGTTTTTTATTTATATTTAGCAAAGAGATTGAATCTTCTACTAATTGTGTAGTTTGAAATATAAGTCTTATAATAAGATTCATTTACGATAATACCTAAATATATAAAGTATGAAAAATAAGAAATAAAAAGGGCAATATACATAAATGCACTTATTATTCCGTACTGATTATAATCAATACGAGAAGTTAAAAATCCAAATATTGTGATGAAGAAAACATTCGGGATAGTTGCTACCATTGCTCCAGCATTGATACCTTTTCAACTTTGTTTAAAAGAAGGTGTCAATAGGTATAAAAGTGAAAGACCAAGGTATAAAAATCCAAAAACAAATATTGAAAAAGTAGAGTAGAATAATGCACTTCGATCATAACTATTAACATCCATGTTTCTTGTTGCTAAACGATAAAAACTAGTGTAAATAATTGAAAAAAATAATAGATAAAGTGCAATTCCAGAGACTATTAAAAATCCTTTAAAACGGTTATAAAATCAATTTCCTGGGCTTTCGTGGCCATAAATATAATTCTGAGTAAATACAAAGCGTCCTCACCCACTAGATGCAATCCATAAAGATCCGGATAAAAGCACAATATATGTTGCAAATTTTCCACCACTATCTAGTATGCTTTCATGTCCTGTAATAACGTTTTTAATAGCCGGTATCATTCTGCCTAAAATTTCATTAATAAAGGTCTCACCATAACCAGGAATTAGATTTAATATCGAAATAACTAAAGTGACAATTGGAACAAATGAAACTAATAAATAAAATGATTGCGCAATTGGTATATAAACCGAATCATTTGAAACGAATTGTTCATATGTGCGATTAACCAATTCTCTATTTTTGCTTTTATTTAAAAATGATTGCTTAGGCATAACTATTATTAAAATAATCGAAATAATGAATTTAGTTACTAGCTCATAAAGATAAAAATCATTTGACTTATTAGGTATAATATTGCGACTAAAAAGGCTGTGCTTAAGTGCTTTTCGTCGAGCTCGCTCTAATCTGCTTTTTTGTAATCCGGTGTAAATTTTTCGCATTTTACCTTTCGATATCTGTTGTGAGCTAATTATACATTATTATAAATATAAAAAATGAGCCTATGAGCCCAAATTATTTAATTTCGATTGATTCGATTCTGCTGCAGTGTCTGCCACCTTCAAATTCAGCCTCAATATAAGCATCAACCATTTTTTTGCCTTCTTCCAAACTAATTTGACGGCCACCCATAACTAAAACATTTGCATTATTATGCATTTTAGCTAAAGTTGCGTCTTCAACAGATGCTATTCTAGCCGCCCTAATGCCTTCATGACGATTTAAAGCATATGAAATTCCTAAACCTGTTCCACAAAAACCTAATCCAAAAGTTACTTCTTTATGGTCTTTAATGTAGTTAGCTAATTTGTGGCCTTGGTCAGCATACGAAATTGATTGGCTTGAATCAGCAGGCCCGAGGTCAACAACTTCATAGCCTTTTGATTTTACATAATCGCGTAATTGATTTTTTAAATCAACTCCGCCATGATCACTAGCTAAAGCAATAATTTTCTTCTGCATATTTGCTCCTTTGCTGTACTATTTTACAAAAATTCTATTTTTTTCCATTTTTTTATTAAGAGAAAAAAATAATAAATAAATGAATATGAGAATTAAAAAACAGGAAGATATTAAAGATTGTGGCTTATGTGTTTTGCAATATTTATCCAAGAAAATCAATGGTTATAACACTGAAATTAATTATTTAAAATTGAATGCTAAATATGGCAAAAACGGATTGAATATCAGCGGATTTATTGAACTAGGTAAAATGATTGATTTAGCTATCGAAGCCTATGAATGCAATCTAGAAACATTAAAAACAATTAACCAAAATGACTATGCTACAGTTATTTTGGTTAAAAGAAATGAACTAATGCATTATATGGTTTTAGAATATATTGACAATGGTACATTTTATTGTCAGGATTCATCAGTTGGCAAATTAATACAGATTAAAAATGAAGAAATGCAACAAATTTTTCAGAATAAAATTATGTTGATCAGCAAGCGAGGACACAAAAAACCAAACAACAAAGAACTTAAAATCAATAGTAATTTTAGTGCTTTATTGGATATAAGCGGTTATCGTTGATACTTATTTTTTGCTGGTATTTTAAATATGGTATTAGTTTTTATATCAACTTTTTTCGCCAAAATTGTTTTTGATTTATTGCTTCCAAATGAATATAAAAGTCAATTGCTGATAATTTTTATTTTATTTATTTGATTAAACATATTAAGGATTTTTAATAGCCATCTTAAAAGCATCATAACGAAAAAAATAGAAAATAAAATTGAAATGAACTTAATTAATTTCTATTTTTATAAAATAAATCACTCCAAAAAGAATTTTTTACGCAAATTAACAACCTCTGAGTATTTAAAAAGGCTATCTTATATCTCATTAATAAGTGGTTATCATAGCGAATTTCTGTATGTTTTTATAACAGAATTATTTTCATTTATCATATCATTAACGCTGCTTGTTTGAGTCAATTACATCTTATTTATAGTGCTTTTGGTTACAACTATATTAACATTTTTAATTAATTATATGCACAATCTAATTATTGAAAAAAAATATTCTGTTTCTATAAAAAAAGCCGAAGAAAAGTATAGTTCAGAATTAAGTGAAATAATGAGTATCACAAACCAAAAAAATATGGATCACATTAATTTTATTGAAACTAATAGGGTCAAAAAATTATATGAGTATAAAAATAATGAGCTTAATATTTTTAATATTAGTAATAGGAAGGACTTATTTTCTAATTTAGTAATGGGTAATCTTACCCCAATTATAATTGTTATATCCTCATTTTTAATTTTTGATAATAAATTGACAATAGGATATTTAATACTATTTTTAAGTGGAATAAGTTTTTTTACTAGTCCAATTCTATCTATTTCTTCTTTAATTTCTACTCATCACATAATGCAAAAAAATGCGGATTTAATTAATTTTGTTTATAGTTTTAAGGAAATGATTAATTTTAACGAAGGAATTAAAATTAAAAAAATAAATCAAATAGAGCTTTATGATATAAAGTACAAATATGAAGTTGGCAAAACAATCATTAAAATCCCATACCTAAAAATTAACCAAAATTGCTGTTTTACAGGGAAAAATGGTACAGGGAAGTCCACTCTATTATCTATTATTGCAAATGAGTTTTCGGATGTTGAGGGAACAATTAAAATTAATGGTCAAAGTTTAGATTCTTTTAATCTTCAGGATTTTGAGAATAATTTAATTTTAATATCCAACAATAATTTTATGAGTGATGGTAATATCATAAATTACATAACATATGGCAACAAAGAATACCAATTGGAATTTTACCGAAACTATAGTAAATATGGACTTTCAGATATTTTTAATGAAATGAACTTAGAATTAAATATCGACGCATATAATAATGGATCCAATTTGTCTTCAGGACAAAAACAACTCATTCATCTAATGAGGTTATTTTGTAAGAAGTACCACTTAGTCTTATTAGATGAAGCTTTTGAAAATTTATCGAAAAATATTTATAAAAAAATTAAGGAAAGAATAAAAAACTATCAAAATGAAGCTGTTTTTATTGAAATTAGCCACAATAGAAATTATGTATTTAATAGTATGGAGGTAAATCTTGACGAGTTTAACAAGCGTTAACAAATGATTTTGGATTTTTTTTGCTTCACTTTTTATTATTTCTTTTTCACTAATTATCTTTTTAGCTTTTTATCATGTGCAAAACAAAATGGCAGTTATTATCATAAAAAATAGCAATAATGAACTTGAGCTTTTAACGGTAGACAAACATATTTTAGATATTGAAAACGGTGAAGCTATAAATTTTTTTAAAGGAAACACTAAATATGAAGTAGTTTTTAAAAAGTATATATTCGATGGAAACACCTATAAAATAGTGTTGTACGATACAAACCAAAAGTTTTTTCATAATATAAAACCAGGTGATAAACTTTTTCACTTTTACGGTTCGCAAAGCATGTTTAGCTGATTATTTAATATAAAAAACTAAGTAGGTTATATTTATATCGATATTCTATAATAAATACTATAATTATTTTATGGTTGAATTAAATGTGGATATTAAATCTGGAAAAAGCTTTAAATTTGAAAAAGAATTTGTTCAAATTCTTGAAAATTTGCAAAATTATTTTCAGATAAACAAAACAATTTTGCTAGATGTTTCAATTGTGGACAATGAAGAAATACGTATGTTAAATAAGGAATATAGAGGCAAAGATTATGCCACGGACATATTATCATTTGATTTCGGAAATGAAGATTTTTATGATGCTATGCCTTTTTTAGCTATTGGCGAATTAGTTATAAACCATGAAAAGGTTGAAGCACAAGCTAAAGAATATGGCCACTCATTAAAAAGGGAATATTGTTATTTATTTGCGCACGGTTGTATCCACTTAATGGGCTATGATCACGAAACTGAAGAAGAAAAAAAAGAAATGGATGGCCTAGTTGACTCCATATTTAATCCCTTAAATATCACTAGAGAGGAATAATTATGATAGTAGAAAAATTGAAAGAATTAAGAGCTAAGGCATATGCACCATGATCTCACTTTAGAGTTGCTGCAATAGCGATTGATAATAATGGAAAGGAATTTTACGGAGTAAATGTTGAAAATGCTGCCTTCCCATCAGGTTTATGTGCCGAAAGATCAGCTTTATTCGGGTCTGTGGCTTATGGCGGAAAAATTGGAAACTTTAAAGAAATTCACATTATTTCCAGCGGTGAAGCTTGTGTTTCACCTTGCGCTGGGTGCCGCCAAGTAATAACTGAATTTATGCCTAATGATGCCAAAATTTTTATGTACAATGGCGCAGGCGATAAGGTTATTGAAAGAACCGTAGTTGAAATGGTTCCATTCCCAATTAGAACAGAGCAAATAAAATAATGAGAGTAGCATTAGTTTCGATTATTGGTAGACCAAATGTAGGCAAATCATCACTAATGAATAAAATAATTAGCTATGAAGCTTCGATAGTCTCAAATGTTCCTCAAACGACAAGGGACCAAATTACAGGCATCTATAATGAAGATAATTATCAAATTGTTTTTTTAGATACACCTGGAATTCATAAACCTTTAAACATGCTAGGCGAAGCTTTAAATAAAAATGCTTACGATACTTTGAAAGGTTCAGATGCTTTGCTATTTTTAACTCCAATTAATGAAAAAATTGGAAAAGGCGACCAATTAATCTTAGAAAAAATTAGCAAATTTCCCTATAAAATAGCTGTTTTAACTAAAATTGATCTTGCAAATAATCCTGATTTAATTGCTAATAAAATTAAGGATTTAGAAGCTTATAATTTTGATCATGTAATAAGCGTTTCTATTAAAAACGATAAGTCAATTGATCAATTAATTGAATTATTAAAAAAATACACTTATGAAGGTGATCCATTTTATGATCCCGAGTATATCACGGATAAGAGTATGAGATTTATTGCGCGTGAAATTATCAGGGAAAGCGCCATTAATAATCTCCGCGATGAATTACCTCATTCAATAGCTGTAGAAGTTAATGAATTTAACGAAGATTTTGAAGATAAAATTATTATTGAGGCGATTATTTATGTTAAAAAAGCTTCACAAAAAGGTATGGTGATTGGTGCTGGTGGTCAAAAGATTAAAACAATTGGAATGCAAGCAAGACGTAAAATTATGGCTCAATTTGCCACCAAAGTTGAATTAAATCTTAAAGTCAAAATTGCAAATAAATGAATCAATGATCCAAAAACACTTAAAAAATTTGGATATTAGGAGTAAAAATGAATCGCAAATATTTAGATAAATTATTTCATGAAAAAAATATTGATGCTCTTGTTAGTGTTGCACCACAAACAAGATTATGAGTAAGTGAAATTCAAACCACAGACGGATATACAATTATCGAAAAAGATAAAATTTATGTTTTTGTTGACGGCCGCTACATTGAATATGCACAAAACAATGCAAAAAATGTTGAGGTTAGACTTTTACAAGGCAAATCATTGCAAGAATTTTTTGACCAAAAAGCCTATAAAACAGTTGCTTTTGAAACAGACTATATAATCCATCAAGATCTTGAGAGACTATCTAAAATTATCAAACCTAAAGAAAGAGTTTTTGTTAATAGTCAATATTTAAGAATTTTAAAGGATGAGAAAGAAGTTGCGATTTTGCAAAAAGCAATTGATATTTCTTTAGAAGCCCTTGAAGATCTTAAAAAAGAAATTAAGCCAGGTATGACTGAAAAAGAAGTTGCCGCAAAATTAAACTATCTAATGAAAATTAAAGGAGCAGAAAAAGAAGGTTTTGATGAAATAGTTGCTACCGCTTCATATTCAGCTGAACCTCATCACCACCCGACAGATAGAAAAATTGAAGCTGGTGAATTATTAAAAATTGACTTTGGTGCACAATATAAAGGCTACACAGCAGACATTACAAGAACTTTTATCTTGAAAGATGAAAAAAACAGAATTACAAAAGCAAATAACCCTGAAGCTGAAAAAATATTACAAATAGTTCTTGAGGCCGCTAAGGCAGGAAGAGATGCTGTAAGACCTGGGATTAAAGCCAGCGAAATTGATAAAGTTTGTCGTGATTACATAACGGCTAAAGGTTATGGTCAATACTTCACACACTCTACTGGACATGGCTTAGGCATTGATGTTCATGAATTACCTAGTGTGAGTACTTTAGGTGACATTATTTTAGAGCCGGGGATGGTTTTAACAGTTGAACCCGGAATATACGTGCCAGGTTTAGGTGGAGCCAGAAATGAAGATGATGTTCTAGTTGTTAAAAATGGTCGCTATGTGCTTTCAAATGAAAATGAACGTGACCCACTAGAATTGTAAAATGAGAATAAGCCAATATTTTATGGGCTTATTTTTATTAAAAAAATAAAATAGTTTAATTTTTTATATAGAAAAACCATATTATTCTAATCTTTAGTATAATTATCAATAACATAAATTGCGAGGAATTTTTATGAGGAATAGAGAATTAGAAAAAATAACTCCACTTGAAGTGGATTTTGCGCGTTGATATACTGATGTAGTTACTGCTGGTAATTTAATAGCTTATGGTCCAGTTAAGGGCACATTAATGTATAAGCCTAATGCTTATGGGATTTGAGAATTAATTCAAAAGAATTTAGATGAAATTTTTAAAGCTAATGGAGTAAAAAATGTTTATATGCCTATTTTTATTCCGGAATCTCTTTTTGCAAAAGAAAGAGATCATATTGTTGGTTTTAACCCTGAATTAGCCACTGTTACTATGGTTGGTGATAAAAAGCTTGATGAAAAAATTTATATTCGCCCAACTTCTGAGGTACTGTTTGCTGAGTTTTTTAAAAATGAAATAGAGTCGCATAAAGACTTGCCAATTATTGTTAATCAATGAGCAAATGTTGTAAGGTGAGAAAAAACTACTAATCCATTTTTAAGAAGTAGAGAATTTTTATGACAAGAAGGCCACACAGCCCACGCGACAGCAGAAGAAGCAAGAGAAACGACAACAAAAATGATTAATATTTATCAAAAATTCTTGCGTGATTATCTTGCTATACCTACAATTAAAGGTAAAAAAACCCATAGAGAAAAATTTGCAGGAGCTACAACAACTTATACAGTTGAAGCGATGATGAAAGATGGTAGGGCTTTACAATCAGGAACAAGTCACTATCTTAATCAAAACTTTTCAAGGGTTTATGATATAGCTTTTAAAAATCAAGACAATAAAAAAACCCATGTTTACCAAACTTCTTGAGGTGTTTCAACCCGCTTACTAGGAGCAATTATTATGTCTCATGGAGATAATCGCGGTTTGATTATTCCACCTAAGGTAGCACCAAATCAAGTAGACATTATAGAAGTTTTTGCTAATAAAGATCCAAAAGTACATGAATGTGCCCTACAATTAGTTAAAACACTATCGAAAAAAAATAGAGTTAGACTAGATTATTCTGATAAGACGCCAGGGTTCAAAGCCTCGCAATCAGAAATTGAGGGTACCCCACTTAGAATTGAGGTTGGACCTCGTGATGTAGCTAATGGAGAAGTTGTTTTAGTACGTAGAGATACACTTGAAAAAACTATTGTTAAGATTGAAGATGTACCAAAATATGTTAAACAACTTCTCAATGAAATTCACAAAAATCTTTATGCTTGTGCTGAAAAAAGACTAAATGATAATATTGTTCATGTAGACAATTATGAAGATTTTAAAAAAGCGATTGCTGAACAAAAATTTGTGTATGCACCTCTATGTTGTGGTGATATCGCTGAGGCCAAAATTAAAGAGGAAACAGGTGCAACTGTTCGTGTTATTCCTCGTGGCTCAAGAACTACAAAAGGTGCTAAATGCTTATACGAAGATTGCACCGCTGAAACATACAGATGAGTTATATTTGCTAGAGCATATTAATTCTATAAATGAACATAAATTTATATAAATTACTAGTGTTTGAGGCAAGAAGAGACTATACTGGTTCTTCAAACCAAGAAAAGGCGATTTTTAATTTATGTCGCTTTTTCTATTCATTAAATAAGGAATTAAATAATGAGTTATTTGCTGAAAAACACTATAAAAAAGGCGAATTAGACGAAATTGCAATTTTAAGAAATGAATATATAAAATTTCTTAACTTGCTCAGTATAATGAGTGAAGAAAGTAGATTGATCATCGAATATGATTACTACTATGCTAAAGATAATAAGTGATTTTATGATTTCTTTTCTAAATCAACATATTACAAACGAAAACAAACCGCAATTAAGGAATTCGTCGAGTTATTAAAACTATTATAAAAACGCAAAAATGGTGCGTTTTTTCTTTATGGTTATAACCTTTATAAAAATAAAATTATGTATTCTTTTTATTTAAATTCCAGACCATTTAGGTTGCTAATTTAACTTTTTTGATATTATAAAAACACAAAAAATACCTTAAATTTTAGGAGCGATATGTCAACGATTGAGAATAAGCGTTTTGCTAAATTTTGTTCTTTAATAAATTTTACAATCCCTATTGATTTACAAAAAACAGAGTTAATTAATCACACGTTAAGTGATGATAATTCCATTTTAGATATTGACATAAAATTTAATGACGAAATTTCGCCATATTCTTTTTTCTCATTCTTACTAGCCATAAAAAGATATCGTGATACTAAAATTGTTCCCAAATTTCATTTTGACATTTTGCAGTATAAAAAGGAAAATGTTGTCAAATTTATTGATTTCATAGTTGATAACAAAACTAAATATAATACGCTTAAAAACATTAATTTTAAAAATGAGCTCAAAGTGGTTGAAGACTATAATTACTGTATAAATATTACAGAAAGCAACGAAAGTGACTTAATTGTCCAAAGCATTGCTAATTTAGAATCTTCTTTAAAAAAATATGGATTTAATCTATTGAAACTATCTGTCAATGTTAAAAAATATTCCGATAAATCAATAGATGATTATTTAGAAGCAGACCATATTAAACAAAAAGAAATGCAAAAATATTTTGATCAATTAGAAGCGGCTTCTATTAACAATAAAAAAAATAATAATTTTGCATATGGAGGATTCAATAGTGGTACAGGCAAAAAGAGATTAAGAAAAATAAAAAATTTTATTTCAATATCTTTGGATGAGCTTGATGAACAGGAAGAATTCGCTGCTGTTATTTTACATGGGCAAATTTTTGCTACAGATAATTTAACCACTAAAAACCAAAAAGAAATTTATACATTTAGTATCAGCGACTATAAAGGCGCTTGCGATGTAAAGTGAATTTTGGACAAAAAGCTCAGCGATCAACAATTAAAAGAGTTATCTGTCAATAGTTGAGTTAAATTTTTTGGTAGCGTAAGAATTAATACATTCAATAATTCTAATGAAAAAAATGTTTTAGTGGACCATTACGAAATAGCTGAACCAATTTTTGGAGAAATAATTGATAAAAACGAAGAAAAAAGAGTCGAATTACATACCAGTTCTAAAAATAATACTATGGATGGCTTGGAGTTAGTAACCGATTTATTAGCTCACGCCGAGAAATTAAAAATGCCTGCAATGGCTATAATGGATGAAAACGGAGCGCAAAGTTATCCAGATGCATTTAACTTTGCGAAGAAAAAAGATATAAAAGTGCTTTATGGAACTGCGTTTTCAACAATTTTTAAAAAAAATGAGGCAATTTTAGGTCCCGTTCCTTCTGGAAATATTCGAGCCGCTGAATATGTTGCTTTTGACATTGAGACAACAGGTCTTTCCCCAAAATTCGATGAACTAATAGAATTTGGTGCGGTTAATACCAATAATATTTATGAGCAACCAAAAAATGAGTTTTTTATACAATCTCCTAAACTTATTTCTGCCTTTATTGAAGAAAAAACTGGCATTTCAAATGAAATGATGAAATCGGGTTTAGATATTAAAGAATCATTGCAAAGAATTTATGATACTTTGAATAATAAAATAGCAATAGCACACAATGCGTCTTTTGACTATAATTTTTTAAAAGAAAAATTCAGAGTTAATAATATGCCGTTTCCTAATGTGACTGTTATAGATACAATGATGGTGTCTAGAATGGTTTTTGATGAAACAAGGCATAATCTTAAGGCTTTAGCCAAAAGAGTTGAAATTGAGTATGACGATAGTGCAGCACACAGAGCCGGTTATGATGCAGAAGTCTTAGCTTTAGTTTGAATTAATTTAATTTCAATATTAGAAAACAATGGTATTTTTGACTTCAAATCACTTAATGAATTTTGCCCAGAACGCCTGTACAGACGTAAATTTAGCAACGAAATAACAACAATTGTGAAAACTCAAAAAGGCTTAAAAAAACAATTTCAAATGATTAGTGATTGTTTAACCACTAACTTTAATAACGGCCCCAAAACTTATTGAGAAGATATTAAAAAAAATGATGATATTTTGATTGGTTCATCAGGATTAAAAGGCCGCTTATTAGAAGATTATTTCTTTTCAAGCCATGAAAAATTTTTACAAACCTTAGAGTATTTTGATTATGTTGAATTACCAGCATTATCGACTTTAGAACATTGAATAGCTTATGAAAAAATTTCAAGGGGCGACTTAGAAAAAGGCTATAAAGATATAATTAAAATTTGCAAAGAAAAAGGAATTATCCCAGTAGCAACTGGTGAAGTAAAATATAATGCTAAGCATGAAAAAATTGCCTATGAAGTAGTTGTTTATGCTAAGGGCAAAAAAACAGTTTCAGACGATTACACACAGGTTGGAACCGAAGATAAAAATAATAAAAACCAAACAGCTCAGCGACACTTTTTATATGAACATTCAAAAGCAAAAAATCATACTTTAATTGTTCCTGACATGCATTTTTTAAGCACTGATGAGATGCTTGAGCAATTTAGTTTTTTAGGCGATCAAGAGCTAATAAATGAAATCGTTATTAAAAATACACAACTAATTGCTAATATGTGCGAGAAGATCGAGATTATCAAAAAAGACTTGTACACACCTAAATTCGACAATTCTCCAGTGAAATTAAAAGAACTTGTTTATAAAAATGCTCGTGAAAGATATGGCGAAATATTGCCTGATATAATTGAAAAAAGAATTGACGCAGAGCTAACACCTATTATTAAATATGGCTTCGATGTCATTTATTGAATCAGCCATAAATTAGTTCAAGCTTCTGTTGATGCCGGCTATATTGTTGGTTCTCGTGGTTCGGTTGGTTCATCAATTGTTGCGAGCTTAATTGGAGTTAGTGAAGTTAATCCTTTACCACCTCATTATTTATGTAATAATTGCAAATATTTTGAGATTGTAGAAGACAAAAATATTCAAAGCGGTTTTGATCTAGTTCCTCAAAATTGCCCAAAGTGCTCTAGCAAAATGGATTCCGATGGGCAGACCATTCCTTTTGAAACATTTTTAGGATTTAATGCCGATAAAGTTCCAGATATCGACTTAAACTTTTCAGGTGAATTTCAAAGTAAAATTCACGATTTAACAAGAGAATTATTTGGACATAGCCACACATTTCGCGCAGGGACAATTTCATCAGTTCAATCTCTAACTGCTTTTGGCTATGTAAAAAATTATGAGGAAGAAACTGGAAAAACCTTTTCATATGCTTTTAAAAACTTTTTAGCAGAGAAATTAGTTTCATTAAAAAGAACCACAGGACAGCATCCTGGAGGAATAATTGTTATTCCGAAGGAATTTGATGTTACAGACTTCACACCTATTAATTATCCAGCTGATGATACCAATAGTAGCTGATTAACAACTCATTTTGATTACAAAAAAATCCATGATAATGTTTTAAAACTTGACATTCTTGGGCACGATAACCCATCAATTATTAAAAAGCTTGAGGAATATACCGGTATAAAAATGAAGGATGTGCCTAAATATGATCCAGATGTCATCAGCTTATTTAACAATGTTGAAAAATTAAATATTAAACCAGAAGATATTGGCGGCGAAATAACAGGTGCATTAGGGATTCCAGAATTTGGAACCCCATTTGTTAGGGAACTTTTATCGCAAGCTAAACCAAAAAATTTCGCTAACTTAATTAGTATTTCAGGTCTTTCGCACGGTACCAATGTTTGATTAAATAATGCGCAAGATTTAATTATGAAAAAAGGGTTCACCTTGAGTAATGTAGTTTCTTGTCGCGATGATATTTTAGTTTTCTTACTAGGTTATGGTGTTCCACCCAAATTTGCCTTTGACATAATGGAAAAAGTTAGAAAGGGCAAAGGGATAAAACCTGAAGAAGAAGTCGAATTAAGAAAATATAATGTGCCTGATTGACAAATTGATAGTATGCAAAAAATCGCATACATGTTCCCAAAAGCACATGCTACAGCTTATGTTTTAATGGCTTGAGTTATTGCTTGATTTAAGTTATATAAACCACTAGCTTTTTATGCAACATTTTTTGGAATTCGTTCTCGAGCTTTTGATATTGAAACAATGGTTGACAAGCGCTATGGCATAAAAGCAGATTTAAAAATTAAAGAAATTGAAGCTATGGATCGTAAACTTAGAAAAGTTAAAGATAATGATTTAGTAGATACTTTGGAATTAGTTAGAGAATTTTATGCTCGCGGATTTGTTATTAAAAATATTTCTTTAGAAAAATCGCTTGATTATGATTGAATTATTTTAGAAGAGGAAAAAGCTTTAATTCCACCATTTATTGTAGTTGACGGTTTAGGTGGAACTGTTGCTGAATCAATAGTTAATGAACGCAAAATTAAAATGTTTTCATCACTTGAAGATTTTACGCGCCGCACAACAACAAATAAAACACTGATAGATAAAATGGATCAGCTTGGTGTTTTTAAAAATGTGCCCAGAACCGATCAAATTAGCTTATTCGATTAAAAAAACTTGCAAAAAGCAAGTTTTTTTTGAGTTTCGGAGTTTAAACTAAAAAAGTGAAATTTGCGCTATTTTATACGCAAAAATCGCTTTTTTTAATTTATTACATACCATTTTTAATAATTGTGTTTATTTCTTTAAATTTTTCAATGTTTGAAATAAATGGATTTATTTCTACAATTTTTTAGTTGCAGTTTTATTGTTTATATTTTGAGTGTATTAAAAACACAAATTTAATAGTGTTATCAATGATTCTAAATAGCTTTAGTTTTATACTTAAAGTGGGAAATGCAAGAATAATGAACTTTTAGAAATTGTAAAAATTGTATATAGAAAAAACAAAAAGTGTATTTTAACTAAAAATAACGGTCAATTTTACACTTTTTGTTTTTTATTCCGAAACTCAGGTATCAATGATTCTAAATAGCTCTAGTTTTATACTTAAAGTGGGAAATGCAGGTATAATGAACTTTTAGAAATTGTAAAAATTGTATATAGAAAAAACAAAAAGTGTATTTTAATTAAAAATAACGGTCAATTTTACACTTTTTGTTTTTTACTCCGAAACTCAGGAATAAAACATTGATAGATAAAATGGATCAGCTTGGTGTTTTTAAAAATGTGCCAAGAACCGATCAAATTAGCTTATTCGATTAAAAAAACTTGCAAAAAGCAAGTTTTTTTGAGTCATTTTTAATCTTTTAATTTAAATGTGAAATATCTAAATATATAATTTGCCTATCTTCCGCATTTCAAATTCCGTTTGTAATTCTATCCGGGCAACGAAGAACATATTCAATTGAAGGTATTTTTTTGTCACCTTTATCAACGAAAAATTCAAATTCCATTTTATGCCCACTTAAAAATGAAAAACCTTTATTTAAAGCTGATTTGAAAACAAAATATTTTTTAAATTTTTCATTTCCACTAAGTTTATCAAAATAATATTTCTTGTCTTTACTTTCTATTTTTCTCTTAGGATAAATAGAACTTTTTAATTCTTTGGCTATCTCTAAAAGCTCATTTAATGAAAGTTTTTTGCCTTCTTTAGTTAGCAAAAATTCAAAAGAATCCTTCACTTGTGACAATTGCGATGAATTTAAAAGTTTACCAGAGCCTTGTTCACCGGCGTTTGGGTTTAAATTTGTATTATTTAAAAGTTTACCAGAGCTTTGTTCACCAGCGTTTGACTTTAAATTTGTATTATTCTCATTTTTTTTATTTTGTGCACAAGAAATGGCCATAAGCGGCGTGATTGTATTAGCTAATAAAGGGATAAACCAATGTTTTTTCATATGAAAATTATATAACTATTTGTTTCTAATATGATATTTCCAATTAACCATTATTAATTGTTACATCTTGAAAAAATTCTAAGTTATTTCAGCTAAGTGGCTTAATTAAATGTTTTTGATAAATTACTTTGTCATAAGTGTTTAATTTAACTTTATTATTAAAGTTAAGTGTATAGCTAATTAAATTATTTAATTCATTAATTAATGATAATTGCTGTTCTACTGTTAAATTAGTTAAATAGTAAATAATTTTATTTTTATTTTGCTCCAAATTATTTTGATTATTAAATACATTCAATGATTTTATAAAAATAATAAGATCAACTAAATTTTTGTAGGATTCCTGATAAAGATTAATATTATTATCAATAGCTTTTAAAATTTGAAAAATATTATTTTGATGAGCATTTAATTGTTCAAACACATATTCCGCGGTAGTGCCTTCATGAAGATAAAAGGGTGCTTCCTTGTAAATTGAATTATTTTGTAAAAAGAATTCTTTATATTTTGCATAATCATCAATTATTGTGATGTCTACTTTCAACTTTTGGTGGATTGAATTTAAAATTTTAGTTATTAGTCCAATTTTAATATTAGTCGAATGATTATAATTATTAACGATGACGGGGATGTTGAAATATATATTTTCAATTTTATTAGTAGAATTTAAATATTCATTAATTATCGAATTTAAATTTTTGTGGATGACTTCATACCATGCTGATTTTATTTTTTCTTCAACGTTAATGACATGGGGATTATTGAGTTTGTCTTTGTTTTGGTATTGGAAAATATCTTTAATTTTCTTATTATTTTTATCAAAAATTATAGGTTTATTAACTTGATTATATGCATCTTTTAATTCCGAAATATTTATGCCTTTATTTTTAGCCGTTATTAGACTATTTTTAGGAGCTTGACTTAGTCAAACATTTTCATTTTCATTAATTAGACTAAAATGATTAATTAAATTATTAAATAAACTTTGAAAAGTTAAATTTTTAGGTTTTAGATCTATTGTTTCGTTTTCCAATCCATAGTACAACTCAAAAAATTGTTTATTTATATATTTTGTATTGATATTAGGGTTATGGTTTACGATAATTTTATTTGTCAAATGAAGTTTGTTATATTCTTGGCTATAAGAAAAATTATAATTTTGATAATTTCCTAAAATGAAGTTTTTTTCGTCTAATTCAAGCTTTTCATAGTCTATTTTGCTGATTATGTTCTGTCTAAAAGCATTTAGAGATTGCAACGAAAATGTAGAAGGAGATATTGGTAATGAATTATATTGTAGGGTAATTTCCCTTAAAGAAGATGCGTCATCACTATAATTTTTATTAATTTTTAATTTAGTAATATCGCTATTTAACTTATTAATGTAATAGTATCCAGCAAAGTATAAATTGTCTAAATTTTGGCCATATTGATAATATCATTCGATGCTTTTAGTTGGATTATTATATCTTTTTGCAATATATTCATAAGGCAATGCATCAAAAAAGTTTTGATCAATAAAAAGAAAATCAAAAATTGGTTCCATGTTTATATCTTTACCACTTTTAGTTCTTAAAATTATTTTATCATTTTCAAAATCTAATAATTTTTCAACATCAATATCATTTTGAATTAAATAATTATATAAATCAAAACTATGTTCTAAATTCATTTTTATAATATTGATTTTATCTAAATTAATATTATTTTGACTAGCAAAAATTTGCCTAAAACTACTGTGCCTTAGCATTTTTGATAGTAAGCCAAGCTTATATGATTTGTGGTTCAAGACATTATTATCATGCAACAACTTTCCATTTTTATCAACTCATATATTTCTTTTGGTTGCTATATCAATTTCCAAATAACTTGTGCTAGTAAGATTTTTTTTGAAGTTTTTATTATTGATAGATGTTAACTTACTAGAGGGAACGAACAAGAATGGCAAATTAAATCCATTACCTATGTTTTTTTTAGGTGTGAAAACACCTGGTTGTATTGAATTGCCTGAATAATCCACTTCATCAATAGCATCATTATCATATTTAACTGAATTATTTGCAGAGTTTATAGTGATTGACTTCACACCTTCAAATTTATATTTTAATTCCGATGGTCTAATAACAATGTTGTCTCTAAAGTCTATAATTGGCTGTTTTTGGGAAGAAATTCTAAATAATTTTGCAGAAGTCGATAGATTTATTTTATTTATATTTGTGCTTATATGGTTATCTATTAAATATCCATATTTACCATAGTCATTCGCATAATTATTTTTTTCAATATAATGATATTTATCAATATTAAAATCGTTTTTGTTGCATGATGAAACTAAAGGAAATATAGAAATTAATGGCACAATTGATAAATTTATTTTTTTATGCATTTAATCTCCTTTTACTAAAATTATAGTATTACAGTGCTTTAGGAAAGAAATATAATAAAAATATTTATTTTGTATATAGTTTTAGTTTTGCAATCCCAAATTAAAACAAACATAAAAATATATCTTTAATTCATAACCTTTTAATAATTTTATAAAATTATTAATAATGAGAACAAAATTCAAGCTTTATTTATCGGCCCTACCTTTAGGTTCAATGTGTCTAATTTCAGCCATAAGCTGTAATCAGCAAGCGAAAAAAGATGTATATTTAGATTTAGAAAAAACTTCTAGGGTTTTTTTAAATAGACTAACCTTAAGTCAAATTGCGACTATAGAAAAAGATAACCATATTTTTTATCATTTCGATAATGGGTTTAAAGAGCAATTTAATGATGTAAAAATTGAAGATAATAAGCTGTGGTTATTGCGAGGGTCTAAATGAATTCATTATGTTCCTGATTTTCCGTATCGTAAAAATTGAAAGCAGTTTGAAACAGAGAATAAAAATATCAGAATTTTTGATTCCGAAGAAAGAAGCGATATTAATAATTTTTTAAGGGAATATAACTTTGAATTAATCGATTCAGCTGGCAATTATAATGATGAATGATTTAATAATTTGTCTTTGGTTTGAGGCAAGGACTTTAATCGTCAAAGAGACCCTTATTTTGAAGATTTACAAACTATTATTTTTAGGATAAACCAAGACATTTATCTTAATTATGGGTTAATGAATCGCAAATATTTAGTTAATGCAAAAAAAGAAAGATATTTATTTACTAACTGAATACAACCTCAATATTTGCAAGCAACAGCTTTTTTAAATAATGATAATGAATCTCTTCGCAAAACATTTACAGAATTATTAAAGCTATACTTAAATAAATTTAATGTTAATGTTGCCAAAATCACTGTAGATTGGGAAGATTCGGAAATTAAAAAATCATTTTCAAGTAATACTAAATATGTCGCCTTTAAAATAAAAAGTATTTTAGATTGAAATAACAATGAACTAATGGATCAAAAGTATAAAGAAAATAAATATTATATAAATGGCTTTAGAAATTATGCGATAAATGGAAAATTTGGTGTTGGAACAAAAGGATTAATCGAAAAGCTGCCATTATTTACCGATTATATTGAAAACCCTTTGCTTTTAATTAACGGCAAAGAATATTTAAGTGTGGTTGATAATATTAATCACTTTATTAAGCCTGCCACATCAATTGATTATTGAAATTCAAAAGGCTTAATGAACTTATTTAGCCTTTTTAAAGATGAAATTTTAGAGATTAAGGTTCCAAAATATAGAGAAAATGAGGATTTAAAATACAAAATCATAGATTTTGAATTCACTAATTATTTTGACTCAAATCAAATTTTCAGGGCTATTGTTGAAGTTAATAAAAAAGATGGAACCAAGAAAAAATACGCTTGATTAAGCTCAAATTTTGATGATCATGGGCATAGGCTGAAAGGTCTTATAACTAAAAACAAGCCTCCTAAGGATCTAATTCCAGATGATATATATTCTTTTAAACCTCATAATACAGGTATAGATAAGGGCATCAAATTAGAGGATTTTGTGAGTGATGATATTAATGGTGCATTTATGGAAGCTTTAAAAAATGCTTCTGATAAGTTGAGCTTACTTTTTGGTTATTGAAATAATGATAGTAGGCAAAATTTTGATGTAAATTTACTGAATAATGAATCATATCAAATTAAGATATTTAATGCTTATTTAAACAATTATTTATTAGCTTATGCTTTGGAAAATGTAAAAAATCAAACTTTAAGCGGGGTGAAACGGATTGATATTAACTTAAAGCCGGAGTTAAATAAACTCGGTCAATTATATTTTGAACTAAATTTTATAGGTTTTGAAAATCCATTAGATTTTAAATATTATAGTAAAGGTGAAAAAACCATTGCAAAAGCGAGCTTATATTGAAACTTTTTTAAAGGTTATGACGCATTTAATTCAGATCATCTTTTTGATCTTATAGAATTTAGAAGGGAGAAATAATGGCTAAAAAAACATTTTTACTTTTAAGTTCAGTTAGTATTTCTCTTTTTCCTATTTCTACTTTATCATGCCAAAAATATCCTAATGATGATGAAAATTTAAATCTAGATGAATCTCGTGAAAATAAAAAATATAATAAAAAATTTATTTTTCAAAATGCTCCCACTAAAAAAATAATAAAAATTTTTAATGAGGAAACAACAAATTTATTTACACAAGTTAAACAAACTTATAGAAGTTATCGCAAAGATTACATTAACATTGTGAGAAAATTATCAGCTCTAAGTGCTAAAGTGTTAGAATTAATTAATGAACAAGGAAACCATGAGAATTCAGAAAAAATTAATGACTTTTATCTAAAATGATTGGAACCGCAAGGAGAAAATAAATGCGAATTAGCAAAAATTTTTGATAAATATACGCTAATCTTTCAAGATGTGGATGCTGTATTAAATGATGTTAATTTAGTTTTCGATAATCAAGAATTCCCTAAATATCTTCAAGTAATTGATGATCGTCTAAGTGGTAAAGATATTAATCTAGGGAGCCTACAAAAAGCAATAATTTCATCGTGAGAATTTTTAAAAAACCATGTGTACAATGAAGAAAAACTTTCTAAAATCGAAGATGTTGATAAAATCAATATTGAATCAGATAAAAACTCGCATTCCCACTCACATGCAATAATAAATTTGACCTTTGAAATGGGATTATGGCATTTAATCTTATCTAAAAATTTAAAACTAAAAGAAAAAATAGAAGAATTCAAAAATGATTTTGAAGTTTTAAGGGTTAATGTTGTTGAAAATATAGGACAAAAAAATTATGAAGATGACTTCAATTATTTAATAAGAATTTTTGAAGGTGATTTAAGCTTTAATTCAACCAATAATATTGTAGACAGCGCCTTTAGGTCAAATGCTAAGCAACAATTAGATAAAATTAAAAATATACTTATATCTATTGTTCAAAATCAAGGTTTAGATAGAAACATTATTAAATAGAAAATAGCCAAAAATGTTATTAAAATTCCTTTTGGCTATTTTCTATTTATGTTTTTTTTCTAAAAACACTGTAGTGCAGTAAAAAAAGACTACACAAGTTTAGGATTGAAATTATTTGCAAATGATGTGGATAATAATTTTAGCACCAAAGTAAAAACAAATATGATAGAGGAAATAGTTATCAAATATGCAGGATTTAAGTGAATTAAAATAATTGCTTCTTTTAAAACTGATCCAATATTTATGTTATTTGTTTCGTTAATAAAATCCAAAAAGGCTAAGCCTGAGGCAATTAAAATATTTATAGAAAATCTCTCAACCATAATTATTAATATGTCAGCATAAACATAAGAAAATATATGATTATAAGCTATTTTTCAATCTGAACTCCCTGTTGATTTGGCGGCCAATATAAATTCTTGTTTATACAAAATTATTACTTGATCAAGGCAAAATTTATAATAAGAAATTCAGCAAACTATTATTAAAGAGATTAATAAACTATATCAATTAGTTCCTAAGAATATAGATAATAGAAAGACTCAAATTATTTCCGGGATTACACTTAAAGCATCAATCAATTTAGTTAAAAATTTAACTATAAAATTTTTTCGATATAAATAAACAAACACAGCTAAATTGAAACCAAAAATAATATTAATAAAAATAGCTATAAATATAATTGCAAAAGTAACTCAAATTGATACGACAATTCGCGAATAAATATCTATACCTGCAGAATTAGTTCCTAAAAAAAGCCCTTGAGCTAAATTAATTTTGTTTTCATTCATCGAATTTATGGCCAAAATTAAATTGTAAGGATTGTAAATTAATGTCACGGTATCGGTGTGGATGGTTTGTTCTCCTCCTAAATCCCTTGCAGAATCAAAAGTTATTGAAAAAATTGGATTACGGTTAGCTTCATAAGCTAGTTTAGTTTCTATCTTTTCAATATTTCTTATAAAATCAAGCTCATATCCTCGTTGAAAACTACGTGTAATTTCTCGATTATATTCCGAAGGTAAATTATTAACTAGTGTTGTTTGGCTATCAATAGAGCTAATTGGACTATTCCTAATAAAAAAGGTTGCAAATAAAAGCGAAATTAGCAATATTCAAAACAAAATAAATAAAGTTAAATTTAATTTATTTCTAAAAAATCTTTCTCAATATTGCTTAAAAGGATTTTTTGAAATCGGATAACAACTATTGTTTCCTAGCTTTTTAGAAGCTAATGCAAAAGGATTAAACATGATAACCTCTTTTGCTTTTGAAAAATAAAATCTTTTCCTCCCTTAAGATCGGGTTCATTGTAAATAATATAATTTTGTTAATGAATAGAATTAGGGATAATAAAACAAAATTAAAGACAAAATAGAACATTATTATGTCTAGTTCTCCTTTCGAAAAAGCAAAAGATAATAATAAGCTTTGGCCCGGTATACTAAAAAGCCTCTCGATTAACAAGGAAACTGTAAAAAGCAATATATAAATTACAAAAAATAAGTTAATCTCACTTATAAAAAGCTCTTTTAGAACTATTTTGTTTAATAGTTTTGTTCTCGAAAGTCCTGTAGAGAGCGAGAATAAGTAATAATCTGATTTTAAAATTTCAATTGTTTTTTTTCTAGATTTTGAGAAAAAAATGGCCATTGTAGGGAATGATGTTATTAAAATAGGAACCAGCAACGATACAAACACTAACCTTTCGTTTAAAAACTGTGAAGGATAACCAAAAATTGGGGCATTTACCAATGCTAAAATAGCAATTATTAGAATAGGTAGTGAACCTAAAAAAGAAATAAGAATATTAATAACTGTGTCATAAGTAGTAAATAATTTATGTGCTGAAAAAATCCCTAATATATTGCCAATCATGAAACTAAAAATAAATATCAACAAACAAATCAAACAAGACCATTTAAATTGTTTTACATACAATACAAAAATATTTTTTTCGACTGTAGATAGCTCAATTGAGTAAATTTTTCCAGGGTTAAAAGTAATTAAATTTCAACTAAAAATTTTGAAACGGACTCAATAACTACTCGAAATATTATTGAAAGTTGATAAGTTTTTTTTGATTTGGGGTTCAATTAAAACGTTAATCGCAAAGAAAATAATGATTAAAGAGATAAGAAAAATAAACAAATAAAATGATATTTTTGTTATAAATTTTATAAACGTTTTTTTATTCATTATTCCTCCTTACATCATTTAATTATTCTTTTTTAAATCCAATAATTTCATATCTTTTAATTTGGTTGGCTAATTTGAATGATATTTCTAGGTGGATTATACCAAGCTCATCATGCGCATGCGTGGTTGGAGAAATTTTTAATTCATCTTTTTCATTAACATCTTTTTGATCAAAAACAATTGAATATTTTTTAAATATTTTTGTGGCGTCATTAAAATTATTTGCTTTTATTAATTCTGAAACTACTGTAGATGCCTTGTTTTCGTCTTGGTTTATGGCAACCTTCTCAATTATTAGGCCATAAAATTCTTGTTTATTTAGTGAATTAAAATTAGAAATCAAAGTATTTATTTTTTTAATTAATCCAGCATTATTTTTGTTTTTCTCTCAATTTGTAGGAAGTTTATTAATTTCTTCCAAAATTTCCTTAGCCTCGTTTTGTTGCGACTCCTCCGGAGAATATTTAGCAATTTTCTCTAATATTTTAATATCCACTTTATCTGTTGTATTGTTCTGGCGTGTTTCATCAGCTTTATCTGTTGCATTGTTCTTGCATGATAAATGTAAGGGAGCCAAAGCTAAAGGAATTAGAAATATGCTGAAACTTGGAATTCTTGTTTTCATTTTTTCCCCATAATCACTAGTGTTTATAGCGATGAAATTATAAGCTTTTTTTATTTAAAAAAAGATATACCACAATAATAAACTAGCTTTTTTGGTGAAATTAAAAAAGAGGAAAAGATGAAAAAACCAATTAAAGGTGGACTGGGTTGTAAATAATAATATAATGCAAAAATATCACGATGAGTTAGGCGGCAATCCCATTTATAATGATAAGTTATTATTTAAAATATTATGTTCGAAGTAATGCAATCAGGTTTATTTTGTTTAATAATTTTAGAAAAAAATAAATTCATTTATTGGTATATTTGGTAATTTTGAACCAAACAAATTAGATAAATAAAATGATAAGAAGATTGAAGAATTAATGAAGAGTGAAGCAATAATTCACAATCGTTTAAAAATTAAGACTGTAATCGAGAATGCGAAAGCGTATTTTAGAATTTTAAAGATGCATCAAATTTAACTCATTTTTATGCAAATTTGTTGAAAACAAGCCAATTATAAACGATTTATTTAATTATGAAGATGTGCCAGCGGCTTCTGATTTATCAGATTTAATCAGCAAAGACCTAAAGAGAGCGAGCTTAAAATTTGCAAACTCGACCATAGTGTATTCATTTATACAGCTCGTAGGAATGATTAATGATCATTTTAATTACTGTAGTTTTAAAAATATTCAAGTGGCTTAAACCACTTTTATTAATATGAAAAATTTATATATAATAGTATTATGTTAAAACTTGAGGTTAAATGAAAAGAACGTATTGACAAATATATATCAGATAATACTGATATTACTCGAAACGATGCTAAACAATTAATTTTGCAAGGCGCAGTGTTTTTGAACGATAACACCATTCCTGTTAACAAGCCAAATTATATAGTTAATGAAGGCTGAAATATTACTATTACAAAGCTAATAGATAAAATTGTGGATGTTAAACCTGCAAATATTCCGTTAGAAATAGTTTATGAAGATGAACATTTAGCTGTTATAAATAAAAAATCTGGCATGGTTGTTCATCCAGCAGCAGGTCATTATGAAGACACATTAGTTAATGCTTTGCTGTATCATTTTAAAAATTTATCTAATGAAAACGGTCTTTTAAGACCAGGGATAGTTCACAGAATAGACAAAGACACTTCTGGATTAATAATTATTGCAAAGCATAATGAAGTCCATAATTTACTTTCAGAGATGCTTAAGGAACACCAAATAAAGCGTTCATATATTGCAATTGCTAATGGTTTTATTGAACATAAAAACTTAAAAATTAATTTACCAATAGCAAGGGAAAATGTAGATCGAAAAAGAATGGCGGTTATTAAGGACGGTAAGGAAGCCATTACTAATATCACAGTGCTACAGCACTTTTGGTGACAAAACCAACCGCTTTCACTAGTGAGATGTGAGCTCGAAACTGGAAGAACTCACCAAATCAGGGTTCATATGCAATACATTAAACATGCTATTTATGGGGATCCAACTTACAACAAAGAAATCGATGATTTTGGACAGAGATTGCATGCTTACAAATTAGAATTTGTCCACCCAATAACTAAAAAAGAATTGATAGTTTATGCAGATATTCCCGAACAATTTAACATTGTTGAATATGATTGAGAACAATTAAAAAACTAATATAATATCTATTAAGAATGGAGATTTATGGATTTTTCAAAACAATACATGAAGATTACAGACACTAAACAATTATGGGCCCTTGAAAAGAAAAGTTTTCGCGGTTTTATGATTGGTTCAATTGCGACCTTCATCTTTATATTAATTTATTTTATTGTCAATGATATTATTAAATATTTTTATATTGAAGAGCTCAGACAAAATCAGATAGCTTCTAGTAAATTTAATCAAAGTGAATTTATCCAAAGTCTTGTGCCACAGGTGTTTTCGGATATTATCTATGGTATATTTGCCATTGGGGCTTTGGTTTTAAGTGTTAGAGGAATTGTAAGAAGTTATCGAAACAAAACATTTAAGTATATTGATAATTTATCTATTTTATTTAACTGATTTTTAGTATTTATCTACATTATTAATTTAATAATTTCCTTATGAACAAGAAAAATGTCAAACCCTGATATGAATCAATCAAAATACCTTATTCCTGCTATAGTGTTGGAAGTTGTAGGACCTATATCAATTATTATTCTTTATTTTGTGTTCGTAAGAGAAACTAAATTTATTAAATTTGCATTTCTTAGAGCTGAACAAATTGAAGAATACTCTAAAAATGTTGGTGAACTAGGCTCATTATTTGGTATTAATTTAGAACAAAACTCTTATAATGAAGCTAATAATTTTGGTAGTGAAAATAAAGCTAATAAGGCAACGGCTGAAAATAAAAATAATAAACGATTTGAAACTTTAATGTCAATGAATAATGAAAAACTTTATGGTATCGCACAAACTCTTAATATTTCAGGCTTCCATGATCTTGAAAAGGAAAAACTAGTAAACCTAATTTTAAATATATTAGAAGCTAATGAAAAGAAAAAAGAAGCAACAGCAACTTCAAAAGACACACTTGAAAAAGTTGATATTATTGATGATAAAACAGATAAAAACAATAATGAAACTATGACTAACTAACATAAAAAAAGATAATCAAGCTTTTATCAAAAGCTTGATTTTTTACTTTTTTAAGCTATTCATAGGTAAAAAAAACAGTTGAGATTTTCAACTGCTTTAATGTTTATGAAACGATAATATGATTGAGCAAATGATTATTGCAACAAAAAAACTTATTAAAATATATGTAACCATTTTTTTGTCATACTTCATATTTAATACTTCTGGTAAAAATTCAACTATTGATGTGAACAAGAATATACCTGAAACGCTTGCCCACACTATTGATTTAACAAATTTTGTTTCATACAATGGTGCCCCAGCATAAATACCAATAATTATTAATGGTACTAAAATCAACAATGACGAAATTGATAAAATTGTAGACTTAGAATTACTCATACCCATCGATTTTAAACGATAAAAGAAAATTATTTCTTCAGGAATTAAGTGTAATATAAAAGAAATTAAGAATGCCAAATTAATTACAGATGAAGTCTTTGAAATTGTATCAAATAAGCTATTAAGGGAATATCCGATAACCAATCCAGCGGGTACACGATGTGTTAGAAGTAAAAATAAAGCTATAGCCTTCATTCTTTTACTGCTTTTGGCTTGTTTTTCACATTCACGAGTATGGGTGTGCTTATCGATATGATAATGTTCGACATGTTCTTCGCCAAAATCATGAGAGTGAATTAATTGTGAAGCGTGAGGATCTTTTTTTACTTTACTAACTGCGCTAATTTTAATGATTCACTTAATGAGAAAGGCTAAAGATATACCAAAAGACAACCCACCGCCTACTATTAAAGCGTTTATAACATATACCTTTCAATCAGGGTAGTTGTAGTTATTTAGTTCTAATGTTGAACCTTCTAAGGCTTCACGTAAAAAACCAAAAAGTGAAAGAGTTATAAAAAAACCGGTTGAAAATGTATAAATTATTACTGTGCCTTTTTCAGAAAGTTTACCTTTTTTAATAAAAGGGAAAATAATAGCTACTAATATTGGAATTATTAAAAAGATAAATGAGGCCAATAACGCAACAAAAAGTTGTCTTCATTTTTTTTCGTCGCCAAACGAAGGCGTGACAAAATTATTAATTATTTCTTGTATAGTCATGAATTAATTTTCGTCAGCAAATTCTATATTGTGAAAGACTTCTTGGACGTCGTCATCATCATCAAGTTTTGCAATAAATTCCTTAATTTTGGCTGTCTTTTCGGCATCAAATTCCACAAAACTGTTAGGAACATAAGTTACTTCGCAACGTAAATAATCTGTAATGCCTAAAGAAGATTCGATAGCATTTTTTAAGTCTGTAAAATTTTCTGGAAGTGTTGTAATATAGTAAGATTCATCAAAAACTTGAATATCTTCAGCACCATTTTCTAAAGCAACCATTGTGATTGAATCCTCATCAATAAGGTCTTTAGAAATTTCAATTATACCTTTGTGATCGAATTGAAAAGGTACTTGTCCAGTTTTTCCTAAAGTAGCACCTTGACGTGAAAAATACATAGCCATATTTGATTTAGTTCTATTTAAATTATCACTTAAAGTTGAAACTAGAAATGATGCGCCACCAGTTATTGTTGCATTGAATAAAACTTCGCTAAATGTTGCTCCATCTTTGGCTTCTCCTGATGCTTTAGCTAAAGCTCTTTCGATATTAGCCTTAGGCATATTTTTTGCCTTTGCTTTCGCAATAGTTAATTTTAAAGCTGGATTACGGTCTGGATCTGCTCCGCCCGGTCCAGATGCTGCAACAAAAATTTCTTTAAATAATTTTTGAAAGACTTTGCCACGTGCCAAGTCTTGTGCACCTTTTCGGTGCGCTATATTTGCTGAATGTGAATGTCCTGCCATATCATTAATCCTTTCATTTGAATTTAGCTTTTAATTATATCACTAATTAATAAGGGTTTATCTGGGATATTTCTTTTGTGTTCGCTGATTAAATGTTTGTACTCAATTTTTTTTATAGTTTCTTTGCTGATTGTATTACCCATCAAATAGTTATCTAACTCATTATATGTAAAGCCCAGTTCGTTTTCATCGGTTTGTCCTTCTCAGATTCCTGCCGAAGGTGCCTTATTTATAATACTTTCAGGAACATTTAAATACTTAGCCAATAATCTAACTTCACATTTTAAAAGTCTAGAAATAGGCAAGATATCTACACCGCCATCACCATATTTAGTGAAGTATCCGATATATGTTTCGTCCTCATTATCCGTGCCGAGTACAAGATAATTATTTTCTTGAGCTAAAGCATATAATGTGGTCATCCTTAGACGGGGTTTAATATTGCTAATTGCGAGTAAATTATCTAATTTACCTATAGCACAGGTGATTTGATCAAATGTTGAAGCTAAATTTATTTCGATAAATGGAGTATTTAAACTTTTTGATAAAGCATCTATATCTGTTTTATCATGAGACATATTATCAATAGGCATAACAACACCTAGTGTATTATTTGGGAATGCTTTTAATGCTAAAGCACACACTAGTGCACTATCGATTCCTCCGCTAATTCCGACAATTACACCCTTGCAGTGAGCTTTTAAGACTTTTTCACGAATCCAATTTACTAAATAATTTATATATTTTGCAACATTCTCATTAGTTTTTTGAGCATCATTTTCAATTAAATTAATACGTTTTTTACCCATATTTTTCCTTATTTGTCTATTTTACTATATATTTAGCTTGAAAATACTATATTAATTTTGAAATCTCATTTTCAATATCATTTTGATTCATTCCATGAATATTAATTCTATCTATTTTGGCTCTATTAATGTTACTTTCTGGATCATTGACATTGAAAAATGTCTCTCTAACTTTTGTCATTTCATAGTCATTGCTTAATAATTTATCTCAAGAATTTTGGCTCATATTTATCATAAATTCATATGTTTCTTGATCTGTGTTTAAATCAGGAGGAAGTAAAAAGAAATCATAATTTTGCTTTTTAAATTGTTTAATGTTATCTTCGATTTTATTTCAGCTATCTTTGAGATTATAGTTATCAAAAAGCATTGCTCCATAAACAAAATTAATTTTAGTCTGCGTGCTATTATAATTTTGTGAATATTCGCTAAAGAATTCGAAATTTTTAGTTTGTAAAGGATCAATAAATCAGTTATATATAACTATATTTTTATCTTGATATATTTTTTTAAATTCAAGCATAATCTTTTCATATTTATTCGTTAATTCTATAGTTTGTTTTTTTGATAAAGTATCATGTTTTTTTATAAAAACTATATTTAAATTATTTTCTTTATCAATAAAAGAAAATCCGGACACTATAATTTTGCTGATTATATCCCCCTCTTCATTGGCATATTGAATCTTAAAATGGTTATCTATTAGTTCATATTCATTAAATGCAAATATTTCTTCAGCGCAATTTTTAATAAATTTATAATAGTTATTTTCTTGCGTTCTTAAAAATGACTGTTCATATTTTATTTTCATATTAAGAGGTGACAATGTGGATCAAAACCTATATGGAGCATTAATAATTTTTAATAATGATTTTGGTCCATTTTGTGAGCTTAAGGCAAATCTGATTTTTGTTTCAAAAGTTACATAATTCATAGTTTTTCCTCTGTTTTAATTTTTGTTTTGTCAATAAAATTATAAACAAAAATGAACATATATAATAACACATTTTTGTTCCTTATTTTACTGTAGCACAGGGTAATTGGGAACAAATTAAAAAAATATAAAATTCAATTTTTGATACCATATTTTTATAAAATATGGAACTATTAATATATAATAATAACGATATGTCAAAAATAGTAGAAATGAAAATTGAAATTCCATCAGGATCAAGAATCAAATATGAATATGATAGAGCTGATGGGCAAATACATGTAGATAGAATTTTAAGAGGAGACTTTTTATATCCATCAAACTACGGTTTTATTCCAAATGCTTTAGATTGAGATGGTGACGAACTAGATGTTTTACTTTACTCGCAGGAAACATTCGCACCTGGTGTACTTTTAAATGCTCGTATAATTGGGGCTATGAAAATGATTGATAGCGGTGAAACCGATACTAAATTAATTGCTGTTCATGATGATGATTATCGCTTAGATAACATTAATGACATTGCCGACTTGCCAGAACCATTTTTAATGTCTTTAGAATTGTTTTTTAATAACTATAAAAATTGAAAAAAACCTGGAGCTGCAAAAGTTTTAGGTTTTGAAGGCGAAGCATGAGCTTTAACAGAATTAGATGAATGCATTGAATTAATGAAAGAATATGGAAAAATACCTAAAAAAGAATTTGTTCAATTAATGATGCAAAAACACCCAGAAAAATACGAGGCTTAATTATGAACAGAAGCATTAGTCTTTTAAGGAAGGAAGCAGATATTAGAAATGCTGTTGCATATATTTTAGAGTTTGAATTAACCAACAGCTCAATAATCAACCCGACATTAGTGGATTGTGAATTGTCTGCTGATTTATCCCACCTAAAGTTGTATGTTACATTTTCTTCAAAAAATGAAGAGGGATTACAAGCTCTAAAAAATGCTAGTGGATTTATTCGTTCAAGATTAGCAAACAAACTTAATTGAAGAAAAATACCGGAATTACATTTCTTCCTTGATGAAGTAGTTGATCACGGTATGAAAATCGACAATATAATTAATAATTTTGATAAATAAAAAACCTAAAAATTTATTTTAGGTTTTTTATTTATCGTTTTCTTTTTTTAAAAAAAAGAAATAAAAAAAGCGGCTCCCTATTCTCACATCTCTGCTACCTTCGGCACTATAGGGCTTAACTACTGAGTTCGGAATGGATTCAGGTGATCCCCTACGCTATAACCACTGTAATATATAATATACATTAAAAATTATTATTACAAAGAAAATAAATTATTTTTTTAATACATAAAATTATGTTTTGTATTGAATCGTATTATTTTTCTTTAAAAAAAGAGAACATTAATGTATGTTGATTCTTATATATTTTTGCTTATTATTGAATCAAAATGATTTGTTTCTATTTTATTATAATTATTATTACGCTTAATGAATTTGCGTATATACGCATTTTTATTAAATAGATATCATCCACTATTTAAGAATTGTTTCGTCCATTAAAAAATCCTCTATTCCAATATAAAAAATCCCATTATCATCATATATAGGCACAATATTGTCTCTGACAACTATAATTTTTTTAAATGAATCATCAATTCTCTTCAATGATGCAGTCTCTTGGTTCCGTTTTTCATCAGAATAAATATTAAGGGATGACTGTATATAAAACTTATTATTTCCTTTGTTAACAATAAAGTCGACTTCTAGTTGTTTTCTGTGAGTTTTTTTATATTCATCTTTGTAATTATATTCAACAATTCCAACATCAACATTTAAGCCTCTCATTTTTAACTCGTTGTATATTATGTTTTCCATAATGTGTGACATTTCATTTTGTCTAAAATTTATTCTCGCATTTCTCAACCCAATGTCTAGAAAATAATATTTGTATGGTGACGATATATACTTTTTGCCTTTAACATCATATCTTCTCGCTTTTTCTATTAAGAATGCATCGATACAATAATCTAAATAATTGCTTAATGTCATTGGTGAGATATTTACTTTTTTTTCTGATAAAAAAGTATTTGATAGTTTTGTTGGATTAGTAAGAGATCCAATTGAGGATGAAATGATATTTAAAAGATCTTCTAATATATATGGGATTTTTATTTCTTTATTTCTTTCTAAAATATCTTTAATATAGGTGTTTTGGAAAATATTTTTTAAATAATTATTTTTTTCTTCATGATGTTGAAGCTGTGTAACCATCGGCATACCACCATAAATACAATATTCATCAAAAGCCCTTCGTTTATCTTCTTGATAACAAGAATAGAATTCAGAGAAAGAAAAAGGATATACCCTTATTTCATCGCCACGATCCCTAAATTGTGTCAAGATCTCTGAAGAAAGCATTTTAGAATTACTGCCAGTAATGTAAATGTCAACATTTGGTATTTTCATTAGCCCTAACACTATATCAACAAATGTAACTTTTATGCTTGAATCCTTAAAATATGGATTATCAATTTCTTCAACAAATTGAATTTCATCAATAAAAATATAGTGTTGTGAATTGTCATTTTTAATCATATTTTTTAAATAATTATTTAATTCAATAGGGTGTCTATATTTTAAATTTTCAAGGTTATCAAGTTCAATTGTAATAATATTTTTCTCACTAACTCCCTGTGAAAGAAGATATTTTTTATATAAGGAAAATAGTAAATATGATTTTCCACACCTACGCATACCAGTGATAATTTTTACTCTACCATTATCTTTTTTTGAGATTAGTTGGTTCAAATACCTTGGACGTTTAACTTCCATATGCTTCCCCCATCTAAGAATAATGCGTAAATACGCATTTTTATTAAATTGTCATTAATATTATACAAAAAATAACTGATATTAATTTTTGTATTTAATATTTTTGCGTATATACGCATTTTTATGAATTGGAAAAATAAAATACTGCCTCCTACTCTTTTTTCCACTGCCTAAAAAATGTTTAGAGCGCTAAATAAGCAAAAATAAAACAAAAAAAGATACTCCTCAAACAAAAGGAATATCTTTTAAAATACTTATTTATTGATATGTACCCTCCTTACTGGATTTTATTTGTCCAGTAAAGAGGGTACATATCAAATGGCGGTTATTCATTTTTAATTATCTTTTTCAATCATCATGACAGTTTTTATCTAATTAAAACTAGTGAAATATTAAATTGAAATAAAAAAAGCATTTCTTATGATGAAATGGCAGAAATTGGTTATAGATTAGAATTAATCTTTCCAGGCATTATTGATTTTTTACCGTTAATTAATGATTATTTTTAGGTCTAAATCGAAAATAAAAAAAGCGGCTCCCTATTCTCACATCTCTGCTACCTTCGGCACTATAGGGCTTAACTACTGAGTTCGGAATGGATTCAGGTGATCCCCTACGCTATAACCACTGTAATAATATAATACACTAAAAAAACCATATCAAAATATTTTTTTTAATTTTTTTTAATTGCGCTCAATAGCAATTCTATTGAAAAAGCAAGCAATGCTTGCCTATTGTCAAATTCATGAAATGGTACGCCCTAGAGGATTTGAACCTCTGACCCAATGGTTAAAAGCCATTTGCTCTACCTGCTGAGCTAAGGGCGCATTTGGTGCCCAGAACTGGACTTGAACCAGCACGGACTAACATCCGAGGGATTTTAAGTCCCTTGCGTCTACCATTCCGCCACCTGGGCTATTAAGTGCTTTATTATTATAAAATAAAAAAAATAATTACAAAAAAATAATAATAATTTTTTTAACAACGATTTATAAATTGATCTTTATACCAAAAATAACAATTTTATAAGCATAAATATGATTTAAATAAAATTTATGTAGTTTATTTAGATTAATAAAAATGTTTAAATTTTAAAAATAATATTTTTTATGAATTTATATTAATTAATTAAATATTGTTTTTCTTAATTTTTATTATAATAATTTAGCTTGATTAACCAGGACAAAATTAATGATATTATGTATGCTAATTAAAAAAATATTTCTTTTTTTAAAAAAATATGGAATAATATAATAAGCCTGGTTAGTGAACTTAGTTATAAATATGGCACCATAGCCAAGTGGCCAGGCAAAGGTCTGCAAAACCTCGGACAGGAGTTCGAATCTCCTTGGTGCCTCCAAATTGCACCCATAGCTCAACTGGATAGAGTGTTAGGTTACGGCCCTAAAGGTTGTGGGTTCGACTCCTACTGGGTGCGCCATATGTTATCGCAAGATATCACCTTATGCCTTTTGGCTTTTTTTTATTTCGTTTCTTCATCCAATTATAAATTTTCCTATTACAATAAAATATGTACATGTTAAAAGGTGTATTGTTAATAAATTTCAATTAAATTTAAAAGTTAAAATAATATTAAAATTTATATATTGTGATCAATACATAATTTTATCTAAAGAGAAATATAAATAATTTAATCCGTCTCTCCATCAAAAGAATATGATTGATACAATAAACGTAAATTCGATTAATGGGCTTAATAAAAAAACATATATAAATGCTAACGGTGCAATGAAGCTTCCAAGGTTAGCTGTAAAGGGTGTCATTATTGCTTGTATAATCATTATGGTTATCAGTTTATTAAAAATGCTGAGTTTTTTATGCTTAAAATATTTAACTTTTGCAAAAACTAAAACACAAAAAGTAGCGTAATAAGATAATAATAATCCATACGTTAACAAAACAATAGGATTAATTAAAAATGTGATGAACAACGCTAAAAGCATGCCATTCATGGATTTATTTTTTTGGCCTTCTTTACTATATTTTTTGTATATGAACATTATTCAAGCCCTTAGCGGAGAAACTCAATTAGTTAGTAATGTTATGTATAAAAAACTTACCAATATAACTATAGGGACACCAATTTTTTCTTTTATTTTGACTTTTTGCATAATTTTATCTGATGCTTTAAAAATAATATCAAAGTGAAAACCACTTATAGCAAATAAGTGAACTATACCCAACTTTTTAATATTTTCAATATGCTGGTCTCCATAACCATATTTTCCTAAAACTATTGTAGGGAAGTACTGTTGAAATAAATCATTTTTTGATAAATACCATTTTTCTATAGCTTTATTTAGTGAAAAATAAGGTTTATCAATTCTAATTATTTTGGGGTTAATGATGTAGTTGTGTATGTTGTTTTGATAAACATAACTAGGTTTTAAAGCAATTGAGCTTAACGAATCTGTGATTCTACCTCTTAATGTTAAGCTACATAGCTCATCGTAATTATAGCCTCGTAAATTAATGTTATCTATCACCATTCTATTGTTATTGACGCTTATTATGGTGTATTTAAATGTGATTTTAACTACCTTACCACTAACGAGATATTCATTTTCATCTAGAAGTAATGGTCTCTTTAATCAGTAAATAAAAAGATAGAACATAATTCCAAAAATGCTGTAGCACAGTATTTTTGGTTGAAATATTAATAAAAATAATAATCAAGTGATTAAGAATACTATTCACACATAACTACTTTCATAAGAGTGAATAGATATATAAACAATTATTGGAGCCATAGCTGATAATAATCATTTATTTATAAAATCAATATCTTTTTTAATTTGTTTAAAGTAGTCTTTCCAAACCCATTTATTTTTTCAATGTCTTGTCATGTAACTTTTTCCTTATTTTTAAATAATCTTAATAATGCCTCTGCATTTTTTTTAGATATTTTATGTTCCATTATTTGATCTATACTTGTTATGGATTTATAATGAATGTAAGGTTCTTTTGAGGGCACATAAATTGAGGAATTTTTAAACAATACATAATCTAAATCGAGTTGAGATATATCAGCTTGGGGCAACAATCTAGCTTTAACTAAAGCAGATCTCGTATCGGTGTTTTTATTAAAAGTATATGTGTCGGGTTTCTCAACCGCACCGTATATTTTGACTTCAAAGATTTTTGGTTGATATGTTATTGAACTTTGTTTATCATCAATTTGACGAATGAAATCCTTTTGCCCGCCATAAGTAATGGATAAAACAACAATGCCAAAAACAACACCCAATATAATCGATACACTTAAAATTTTCTTTTTCATCTTATTGCTTTATTTGGTTAATAAATTTAAATAGATAAAAAAAGAAAAAAAATAGATTTTTTTATTTTTAATATGTGAATTATGGGCAGAAAATGGTTTTTTTAGCTTTTTATCTTTATTATATTTAGAGGTAAAATTTTCGTTAAATAAACAGCTTTAATAACACTAAACACAAGAGAAGTAAAATAAATATTTTGAAGCCAAAATTAGCCAAATACAGATAAAAAAATAAAATTTATATAAAAAAATATAGTTAGAGAAAGGTTATTAAGCTTGTTTTATGGTTGAAAAAGAATGATTAACCAAAATTTAAAGAACCTTATAGACTAAACAATACACTGAAATTAATAAACAAAAAAAGCAGTTTCAAAGAGACCGCCTTAAGATATTTAAGGAGATTTCTATTAATAATTATTAATATCTTAATAATATAGTTTATTTTGTTATATAATTGACGCTATGAATGAATTTTGAGGAAAATTAAAGCAATTTTTTGCTTGAAGTAACATTAAAAGGATGTTTCGGATAAAAAATTGAATGCGTTGATTTTTAACAATTTTTATTGTGTTGTCATCGGTTGTTGTGATCACCACAACAACTTCGCTTTACACTGTGAAAAATTCAAAAAAATCAATCGATCATGGTGGCGGAAATAAATTTTTACTTGAAGCTAGAAATGATGACGGAAAACTAGTCAGCGACCAAGAAGCTGCTGAAATTGCACAGTCAATCAATGATAGAATTGGTCTTAATAACAATTTGGGTGGTTCATCTTATAAAATCGAAGGTGACGGTAAGTTAACAATCGTTCAATCTGGCGAATTAGATGATTTAGCAAGAAATCGTTTTATTGAATCTATTACTTCAAAGCCAACTTTAATAGTTACTGATTTAAACGGGCAACCATTATTTAAAAACGGTAAATTTATTGAACCATTATCAGCCAAACCAAGCGAAAATGCTTCAAATGAAGAAAAAAATCGCTGAATCGATTGATCAAGTATGGATCAAAGTGAATATTTAGCTTATTCAGCACCATTTAAAGAAGCAAAGTCAGTTTTTAACCAATTTGCTCAAAAGAATGAATCAAAATATTCAATTCAAATTGATTTAAATAAAGATGCATCGCTAGAATGGGCAAAATTAACTGATTTTATAGCTCGCAGAGGCAGAACAAATAATGAAGTTTTTTTCTGAGCTAACTTAGACAAATTAGTTGAAGAAGCTACAAGTCTATTTAATAAAGAATGAAACAATGCTAAACAAAATCCGGTTGACTTTGTATACATTGGCGAAAAAAGATTAATTGAAGGTCAAGTTGCACTATTAAAAAATAAATCAATTAAATCGAAAAATTTCTTGCTTTCATCAACTCCTATTTTGTACCCTTCGGGTGGTCAAGAATCATTTAAAATTCGTGGCGATTTCTCAAGCAATGATGCTAAAAGAGTATCGGCAAATATTAATTATGCTGTAAAAAATTATAATATTAATAATCTTTCTCAAAGTAAAATAACTAAACAAGAAGCCAACGCTGCTTACATTGCGTCAATTGTAGCTCTAGTTGCGGTTTTATCTTTAGTAAGCATCCTATTAATGGTTAATTATGGGCTTTTAGGCTCATTAACAACCATTTCAATGGCTTTATACATGTTTTTAACCTTAACATTATTCACTGTTTTACGTGGCGAATATTCACCTCTAACTTTCATTTCCTTAATGATTGGTTTAGGTATTATTGCTGACACCAATATTGTTACTTTTGCAAGGCTTAAAAGAGAATTATATAGCGGTGATAAGTCGAAAAAAGCGATAAAAACATCGCTACGTTCCTCGCTTTCTGCCGTATATGATAGCAATATCCTAATTTTAGTTGCTTCATTTATAATTTTCTACTTTGCATCTGGAGATGTTAAAACATTTGGAATTAACCTAGTATTTTCTAATTTATTATTAATTTTTTCAGTTTCACTTTTTGTCTTTATTACAACCAATATTATGCTAACTACAGGCTTTTTTGATAATCGCCTTAAATGATTGGGAATAAGACCTAAAAAAATCCAAAGAGTAGATGAACAATTACGTAAAATTAAAGAATATAACTATGAAGGTAAGGCTAAATATTTCACAATTATTTCACTTATAATAATAGTTGCTGCGATGCTAATCTATGCAATAACGGCTGGAATTGGTAAAAACTTTTTAGAAGGTTTTAATCGTGATGATTCATATCGTGATATCACACATATTATAATTTCAACTTCAAATATTCAAGGCCAAACAGTTATTGATTTAAACAAAGCAAATGCAATTAAACAACACTTAATTGATAATGCAGATCAATATGGAATTTTAAATGCTAAAGATGTTATTAACATAATTCTTTATAATGAAACTAATCAAACATATATTGTTCAAATTTCAACAAAGCAATTATTAAGTTCTGAACAAATTTTAGCTATTAAACAAGGTCTACCTAATGCTAGTGAATATACATTCACAAACTATCAAACAAGTTTTTATGAAGCAATTTCAATTATTAAACAATTATCGATAGCAATTTCCATCTTTTTACCAATTTTATTTGTTTACGCACTTATTCGTTTCAGCTGAACATCAGCTCTTGCCTTATTCTTCTCATTATTACACGACTTATTAATTACAGTTGCTTTAGTAGTGATAACGAGAATACCATTAAACAATTCTGTTATCGTAGCATTCTCTGCGGTCTTCATTATTTCAATGTATGACAAAGTTGTTTACGCCTCAAAAATTAAAGAAAATCTTAATACCAAACATTCTAAGGTGCTTCTTAAAGACGAAGTTGTTCGTTCAATAGTTAATGAAACAATTACATCAACAATTAAACGTACGATTTTAGCTTATATAATCTTTATTTCAATTCCGCTTATTATGTTAGCTAGTTATAATTCAATTGACTATAAATTTGCTCTTGTTCTATTACTAGGTACTTTTGTAAATATTTACTCATCTACATTTATTTATACCTGATTATGAAAACGCTTTGAAATTCATCGTCAAAGAGGCATGATCCACCGTTATAAAAACAAATATTGAGTAATGCCTGGCTTAGAAGAACAATATTTTGATGGAATCAATAGTTACACACCTTAGTATAACTAATTTAAGCCAATTACAGGCTAAAAAGTTGCAACCTTAAATATTTAAGGTTGCTTTTTATTTTCAGTTTTAATGTCTAATATGAATATCTAATGTTCATTTATCATCAATAAAAATAAAGTAATTAACTTTCTTTTTATTCAAAATAATATAAAATAAATATCCCAAGTTAGAGGAGGCTAAATGTTTTATATTTTAAACAAAAAACAAGGCGAAAGTTCTTTTCAAGCAATAAGGAATTTTGCCCGCAAAATTAATGTTAAAAAATTTGGCCACACTGGCACTTTAGACCCTCTAGCAACTGGATTATTATTGGTTGCAACCGATGAAGACACAAGATTAATTGAATATGTAACTAACAAAAATAAAACTTATATTGCTGAAGCAAAATTTTGCTTTCAAAGTGATACATATGACATTACAGGCAAGATAATTAACCAAACTAAAAATTTATTTTCTGCTGATAAAATTGAAGAATTTAAATGTTGATTGCTCAATCAAAAATCTCAAATTCCACCTATCTATAGTGCTAAAAAGATAAATGGGGTATGCAGCTATAAACTAGCTCGTAATAATGAAGATGCCAAATTAAAAGAGCAAAAAATAGAAGTATATGACGTAAAAATCTTAGACTTTAACGAAAATGAACAATTGCTAAAATTTGAATTAACTGTTTCTCAAGGAACATACATAAGATCATTAATAAATGATGCAGCTATATATTTTAAGACATATGCAGTTATGTCTTCATTAAAACGAACTAAGGTTGGCAATTTAGATATCAAATATTTAAATGATGATAAAGATTTTTTAGCTATAGATACTAAAGAAGTTATTGATTTACCCATTTACTTAGCAAACAAAACAGAATTAATTTTATTCAGTAGAGGCAATAAAACTACAAATAATAAAAAATTTATAACAAACAAATATTTGCTTTATTCAGCAAATAATCAAAATAATTGCCTAGGAATATTGAATATTGATGAAAATGATATAAAACCTGAAAAAATTTTTTTATCAAGGTTTTAAAAATATTGTAAATAGCTTATTTTTAAAACAAAGGAGTTAAAATGAAATTTTCTAAAGAAGAATTAAAACAAAACATTAAATTAGCGGCTTTTGATGTAGATGGAACAATCTTGCCATATAAACAAAAAACCTTCTCAAATGAAATTGTTGGAATGTTTAGAAAGCTACAAGAGAACAATATTATAACGACTTTAGCTACAGCCCGTGAAATGGTTTCAATCGGTAATTTACTGAAAGATGCTAAATATTTAGATTATTTTATTGGTGCAAATGGCATGTTCGTTTACGATGTTAAACATGAAAAATTTGTTTATGAAAAAAAATTTGACAGAGAAACAGTCAAATTACTTTATGATGCCTTAAGTAAAAATAATTTATCTTCAGGCTTCACCATTTGTGATACTGAATACATTTACTATGGACCCGGCACATATTTAGAAACATGATTTTTAACTCCATTTAAAGATAAACTAAAACCATATGATATCGATGCAATCGATAATGATCACTTATATATTATCACCGTAAATTGCAAAAACCGTGATGAAACTGACCGTTGTGAGGCAATAATTAATGAACTAATTAAAGAACAAAACTTACCCGTCGAAATAAATAGCAAATGATACAAGGGATTATTTATCCAACCAATCGGTGTTAATAAAGCATCAACATTACATTGATTAAGCGAATATTTAAACTTAAATTCGCAAAAACAACTAATTGCTTTTGGCGATAGTGACAACGATATTCATATGCTTCAAGAAGCAGGATATTCAGTTGCTATGGGTAATGCTGACGATTACATCCAAGCATATGCAGATGATGTTGCCCCGCATGTAGAAGAAAATGGCGCATACATAAAATTGCAAGATTTAGGATTAATAGGCTAGTCCTATTTTTTTATTTATTTAACTGTTTTACTGCGCTTTTGGTATAATCAAAATATCATGTCTCTAAATATTTATACACTTACCAATAAGCCTAAATTTAATAGACCTATCTTTTTATTAGGCTCATTTGAATCATTTCATTTAGGCCATAAATCATTATTAGACAAAGCTTTGTTAATTAAAAGTGAAGAGCCAAGTAGAGATATTGTTTTGGTTTATTTTTCAGATATTGAAAATATGCATAAGTCAAATAATCAACTTTTTACTGATCATGAAAATCGAGTTCAACAATTTGCTAACCTTGGCTTTGAAAATGCCATAATGCTTAATTTTATTAATGTAAAAAACTTTTCACCTGCATTGTTTTTGGAAAAATTATTATCTGACCAGGAGGATTTTATTATTATAACTGGCAAGGATTTTCGTTTTGGATTAAATGCCGAAGGTGATTCAAAGTATTTAAAAAATAAATATCATAATTGTTATTATGCTATTGAACCATTGAAAATTGATGATGGAAATAAACTTTCAACAAGTACATTAAAAGAATTTTTAAGCCTGGGAGAAATTAATTTAGTTAATAAATTCAATTTATTTAAATTTAGCTTTAATGCAAATCTAATAAATGAAAACAATACAATAAATATTGTATCAAAAGTCAATTTAACAAATATTATGCCTGGCTTATATTTGGCATGACTTGAATATCAAGACTTTGCTTATAGTGCTGTGCTACAGGTGAATTGTGAGCAAAAAATGCAAATTATAATTTTAGATTCAAAAATAAAAAATCAGCGAAAATTGCAAGTCAGAGTATCTATTATTTCTGCTTTAAAATTTTTCAGTAATGATCAGGAAATAAAAATTAGTGACCACGATAAATTAGTTGCTAAAATAAGATTTTTAAATATGCAATAACCATATTTTTAAATATATAAATAGATGAATTATTTGATATTTTTAGTTTTTATGATAAGATAAAACAGTAAAACTTTTTATACTTGGTATTAAATTAATTTATTACTAGGGTAAAACATAATAAAGGAGAAATTATGATTTCAAAAGCTCAAAAAGCAGAAATAGTTAAAAAATATGGTGCTAATGCGAAAGATACAGGAAATATTTTCGTTCAAATCGCTATTCTAACAGCTGAAATTGAAGACTTAAAGCCACACTTTCAAAAGAACCCAAAAGACAATCACTCACGTCGTGGTTTCTTGGCTAAAATTTCTAAACGTCGTTCTTACTTAGCACACTTAAAACAAGAAAACTATGAACTTTATACAAAAGCTCTTTCAGAACTTAACTTAAGAAAATAGTTTTAAGCCTACGGGCTTTTTTTGTTGCCAAAAAAGCTATTCTACAGTGTTTTAGGCAACAAAAAAAGTAAGAATATCTTACTTAATTATGTGATTTTTTAATTGGACAATCTTTAAGAAGATTTCTGACTTTTACTCTTAAATTGTGTCTGATTGTTGGGTCCTTGTATGCTTTTAGACCAGTGATTAATATTTCATTAATTATTTCTGCCAATTCTTCTCACTTATCAAAATCACGAGTGGTCATAGCTGCTGTTCCGATTCTGATTCCAGAAGTCACCATTGGTGAAAGGGGATCAAACGGTACAGTATTTTTATTTAAAGTAATTTTAAATTTATCCAATAATTGTTGTGCTTCCTTACCTGTTAAATTGTAAGACTTGTAGCAATTAATGGTAAATAAGTGGTTATCAGTTCCTCCGCTCACAACTTCTACACCACGTTTAATAAATCAAGCTGCAAAGCGACGTGCATTTTCAATAACTTTTCTACCATACTCTTTAAATGATGGTTGCAATGCCTCGCCAAAAGCGACAGCTTTAGCAGCAATTATGTGCATTAGTGGTCCGCCTTGATATCCAGGAAAGACTGCACGATCTATTTTTTTTGCGATTTCTTCGTTATTAGTTAGAATAATTGCACCGCGAGGACCACGTAAAGTTTTGTGAGTTGTTGATGTAATAACATCTGCATAATTAACTGGCGAAGGATGAACTCCTGCGGCAATTAAGCCGCCAATATGAGCTATATCAGCCATTAAATATGCACCACATGAATCGGCTATTTCTCTAAATCTACGAAAATCGACAACACGAGGATATGCTGAATAACCACAAATTATAACTTTTGGTCTTTCGCGCATAGCTATTTCATGAATTTGATCATAATCTAAAAAGCCATCTTCTTTAACTTCATAAGTGATTGCATCATAAATCATGCCACTAAAACTAATTTTATAACCGTGTGAAAGGTGGCCTCCTGATGAAAGAGAAAGGCCCATAATTTTATCGCCAGGATTTGCTAAAGCAGCTAAGGCAGCAGCATTAGCAACAGAGCCTGAATAAGGTTGTACATTAGCATATTTAACATTAAAAAGTTTTTTAATTCGCTCAATAGCTACAGCTTCTACCTTGTCGACATTTTCACAACCGCCGTAGTATCTTTTTCCAGGGTATCCTTCTGCATACTTGTTAGTTAAGCAGCTTGCACTTACCTTCATAACTTCTTCTGAAACATAGTTTTCTGAAGCAATTAATTCAAAATGATCTTTTTGTCTTTTTAATTCTTTATTGATTGCTTTTTCAATTTGTTTATCTTTCAATCTATATCTTTTGTACATAATTACTCCTACTAGTTATATTTTGCATTGATTTTTTCGATAACTTCATTATCGGCACTAATTCTAAGGGTAATTTTATTTGTTTGCGTTTTTTCATCGAAATAATCTGTAACTTGTTTAATATTATACACAGTAAATTCATTATTTATTTTGTTAATGAATGATCCAATATTTTCCTTTTTTGTTAGTGGTACAGTTATATCGATAACCTTAAGAGGTTCATTGTTATATGCTTCAAACAATTTATATTTTTTAATTTCCAAATCATAGAATTCCGCTACAAAAATATTTAAGTTATTTTTTGAAGGATGGACTTTTCCAATTCAACCAATCATTTCGCCATCTAACATTATTTTAGCTGAAACATTAGGATTTATATTATTATCATTATTGAAAGGTATAAATTCAAGGTTTTTGTAGCCTAAATAATTAATGATATCTTGCTTGAGTTCAAAAAAATCTTTTTGATTGCTTAATAGTCCCACAACTTGTTTGTTATTGTTGATCATACCAAATTCAAAGAAGTTTAAATTAGTCATTCTTCTTTTAATGTTATATTCGGCAGCTTCTAACATTGATATTACAATCGAATTGCGAATAACTTCTCTTTCTTTTGAGACAAAAGTCTCTAACTTAACATCAGTCTTAAAGCCAAAAGGATTTAGATAATTGTTTTGTTGAGAAACTAAGGTATATGTTCTAATTTCATTGTAACCCATTGATTGGATTATGTTCTTGCCAATATTACGTCTATTTGTCTTAAATGGCTGTAGTACAGGCATTTTAGGGACAAAGTTCGCATAACCATATAAACGAAAGTACTCTTCAATCATATCTTCAAAATTTTCTATATCGCGACGATAAGGGGGAGCAACTATTCTGTTTTTTTCGATTTTAAAGCCAATTTGTTCTAATTTCTTTTCAACATTGTTGAACATTTTTAATTCGCCAACATTAACATTGGCATATTGAGCTAATTTTTTGCGGTTTTGAACAACCCATTGAGCTTTTTTAGGAACTGGTAAATGCACAAATTGTGAATATAGTTTTTTTTCTGTATATGCCTTATAAAGCAGGAATTTCATTCCCATGCGGAGCATTTCAATATTTATGCCCTTGCCACCTTGAATTGAAGAAGAGGATTCAATTTTAATTTCTCTTGCACCATGACGAACTCTTTTTGCGTCGAAAACACCTATTTCAAAGGCAATTTTGTCAGTTTGGGCAGTAACTCCTGTATCCGATAAACCCATTACGCAAGCTAATGAAATAATTTTATTTTCATCTTTTATAGCTAAAACATTTTCAACATCCACTTCTTTATCACCTAAAATTTTTACCTTACCAGTATAACTTTGACAACAAATTTTATTTCCGATTTCGTCTCGATCATAAGCATGAGCTGGAACACCAGTATATAACAGAGCTAAGTTTGTTACGTCTATTGCCCAGATTCCTTTTGCATCAACATTATGTTTAGCTAAGAAAAGCATTTCATCTAACTTAGTTTCATTATTTTCAGAATGAACTTCAAAGAAAGAAAGAGCATTTGCTTCGTTTTTATCAATGTGGATTTTGCTTTTTAATTTAGGCTCATTTTTAGCAGGTAAATCTCATTTAAATCATTCAAATTTTGCTCGATGTAGAGCAGCAATTTCTGAAGCCAAAACATAATATGAGTTTGAATCTGGCCTATTAGATGGAGTGGTTATATCAATGATTGTGTCTTTTAGTCCAAAATATTCAGCTACATCATCATTTAAATTAACTTGACTAGGTTTAAGCATAATTAAGTGATCAGGATCGAAAGGTAATTTGCTTACATCATATCCCAATTCAGATCACGAAGCACACATCCCTTGCGAAATAATACCTTGCATTTCTTTTGCTTTGTAAACTATGTTTCCGCTTCTTGAACCTTCAACAAAAGCAACTGTAATACAGTCTTTTTGGGCATTTGTAGCTGTTGTTTGAATAATGATGTTTTCACCATTAGCTAGCTCTAATTCGAGTACATTTAGTTTAGTTGCATTTGGATTAGGATAAACATTTTTAATATAAACAAATTTTAAGCCTTCGACATTAGAGAATTTTCTCATTTCTTCGACTTCATAACCAAGTGAATTGATATCGTTTTCAATAGTTTTTGATAAATCTACACTAGGAATAAATTTATTTAACTCTTTTAATGATATTAACATATTAATTTTCCTTTCTTAAACTAAAATCAATTGGTTTATCTAGCATGTTATTTAATTTCTTGAAAAATGAATAATTTTTAAAAGGAGATTTTCCTCTTGCATATGAAAGGGGTGAAGGGTGAGAAGTGACAATTTTACCTTTTATATTGTGGGATAGTTCTTTTGGTAAATTTTCAAATACTTTTAAAGCGGCTTTACCCCATAATACAAAAATGATATTATTATTTTTTTGAATCACATACTGCAACAAATTATCTATAAATATTTCTCACCCATAATTATGATGACTAAAAGCCTGATTTTCATTAACAGTTAAGCAAGTATTAAGTAATAAAATACCTTGTTTAGCTCAATTTTCAAGCGAGAAAGTCTCAATCAATACTTCAGGATAATCTTTTTTTAGTTCTTTTAAAATATTATTTAGACTTTTAGGGCATTTATTTGTTTGAGAACTAAAGGCCAACCCATCAGCAAAATTATTTGTGTGATAAGGATCTTGACCAAGCAAAATAACTTTAGTTTCTTCTATTTCAAAATAATTAAAAGCTCTAAAAATATTTTGCTTTTCAGGAACAACCTTTTTATTATTTTCTTCTAATCTAATTTTTTCTAAAAGGTCTGTAAAATAGGGTTTTTTAGTTTCATTATCAAGAAATGTTTTTCAGCTATTTTTCATAATTAAATTGTTTCAGTACACGTAAATCGTTTTTATAAAGCTCGCGAATATCATTTATTCCATATTTTATCATAGCGATTCTTTCAATACCAATTCCAGCCGCTAATCCATTGAAATTATGTGTATTAAATCCAGCTAATTTTAAAACTTTTGGATGCAACATACCGGCTCCCAAAACTTCTATCCAGCGACCTCTGAAGAAGATGTCTACCTCTACAGAAGGCTCGGTAAATGGGAAGAAGCTTGGTCTAAATCTAACATCAACTTTTTCTTCAAACACATAAGTTAATAAAGATTTTAATGTTCAAATTAAATTTGGGAAGCTAACCTTACCAACACTAACGAAATCAACTTGGGTAAATTGATGTGAATGTGTTGCATCATCAACATCATTGCGGTAGACTTTACCGATTGCAAAAATATTTAAACTTTTGTTCGAATGTTTTTCTAATTCTTCTGCTGTTATTCCTGTATTGTGAGTTCTTAGTAATGTTTTACTATTGATATAAAGCGAATCATGAGAGGCTCTAGCTGGGTGATCTTCAGGAATATTTAAGCGTTCGAAGTTATATAAATCACTTACAATTTCACCGCTTTTAGCTTCATAATAGCCATTTTGTGTAAATCAATCTCTTAATCTATTTTCAATAATTGTAATTGGATGTAAGCTTCCAGGTTCATTTACAGGCTTAGTTACATCGATAAATTCAGCTTCTATCTGAGCCTGAATTTTTTCCTCTTCTAAGCGTAATTCGACTTTAGCTAATTCTGCTTCATAGTGCTGTTTTAATTGTGTTATTTTAAGCCCAATTTCTTTTTTTTGTTCAAATGGAGCATTTCTTAATTCTTGTTGTAAATTAAATAATTCGCTTCCTTTAGAAAATAATTTATTTTTTGCTAATTTAAGTTCCTCTAAGTTTTTTATTTGATCAAAATTAACCATTTCTACCTCCTTTATTAATCTTGTTGATTAATTCATATTGTTTTTTTATTTTTTCATTATCGTTTTCGTGAAATTCAAAAAGTTTTAAATTTTTTATTTCTTGTGGCAAATATTCCTGTGCTACAAGGCTTTTAGAAAAATCGTGTGGATATAAATAATTTAAACCATCACCTAACTTTTTGCTTGAAGCATAATGTGCATCCCTTAAATGTTTAGGTATTTCATAAATTTTACCTTTTGCTAAAGTGTCATGACTTTTTTGCAAAGCCTGATAAACACTATTACTTTTAGGAGCTAATGCTAATGATATTATGATAAAAGTTAAGGGTAATTCAGCTTCAGGGAATCCTAATCTCTCAACAGCATTTAATGCAGCTTCAACTCTTAAAATAATATTAGGATCAGCTAAACCGATATCTTCATAGGCGACTGCTGTAATTCTTCTAAATAGTCCTTGATAATCACCTGTTTCAATAATTAAATGACCATAGTATAAAGCCGCATCAACATCAGAGCCGCGAAGCGATTTATGAAATGCAGACAAATTATTATAGTGAGCCGAAGCATTTGAATCAGCGTAAAAATTAATATTTGGTATTATTTTTTTTATATCTTCTTTAGTTATTTTGTTCTTCTCATTAACTAGAGCAAGCATTTGCAAATTATTTAAAACATTTCGGTAATCACCAGCTGAATAACTAACTAAAGATTCTAAGGCTTCGCTATCAAAAGTTAATTTTGGATAATATTTATCGATAATTTTAGAAACGCCACCGATAATTTCCTCATTAGTTAGCTTATTAAACTGTAAAATTTGCATCCTTGAACGTAATGCCGGATTAATTCGAAAATATGGATTTTCCGTTGTGGTAGCCACCACAATAACTTTGTCATATTCTAAATAAGAAAGCAAAATGTCCTGTAAATTTTTATTTAGCCTATGAATTTCATCAATGATTATGAGTTCATAACTCTGTAATTTTTCAATTAGTTGTGTTTTATTATCAATAGAAGCATTAAAAATTGTAAATGTTTTTTGTAGTTCATTAGCATAAGCTATAGCAGATGAAGTTTTGCCTGTCCCTGATTCTCCAAAGAAAATGAAGCTATAAGATAGTTTACGTTCAACAACTTTTTTTAAGACATTGATGGCTCGTTCTTGACCAATAATATCCTCAATTTTTTTGGGTCGGGCTTCATTTGCGAGATTTTTCATATTTAAATTTTATATTTTTTATATTAAAAAATAAATAAATAATCAATTTTCCCAAAAAATATAAAAAATTGAAAATAGTTATTTCAAAATCCCTTAAATTCGTTTTATTTACTTATATTTATATGAGTTATAATATTATTAATATGAATAATAAAAGAAGAAATATCTTAATAGCAATTTCATCAGCTTCAATTGTTGCGTTAGTTGCTGGAGCTACTGTTTTGTCAGTTACTTTGATATCGAGTCATGACAAGAAGCAAATGGCTAAAGTTAAGGAAAAAGTTAAAAGCATAATAAATAAAATTAAAGATGAAGCGGTTAGAAAAAGTTTGCTTGATGATCTTGAAAAAACAACTGATAAGCAAAAAATAGTAGAAATCAAAAATAAAGCAGATAATCAAATAAAAAAAGAAAAGCAATAATAAAAATTGTTTTGTGTCCAAAAATCCTGTGTTGATTGGTTTTTGGACATTTTTATATAAAATTTTTATATAAATAATAATTATTAAATTTAAAATCAATGATCTTATATATTTTAATTTTATTATAAATACTTAAATTCTTATTAAGTGGTAAAATTTCATTATCGAATCTCAAGGAGGTCATATGACTAAAAAAATGAAAGTTTTTATCGGATCAGGTGTAGTAACTGTTGCTGTTGTAGGTGGGGTTATTGCAGGTGTTGTGATCGCTAAAAACCAACAAAAGAATCCTGATAAAAAAACAATGATGAAAATTCATTAAATCGATTAAATGAAAATGTTAGACTGAAAATTATTGGCTCATTTGATGATGCTAAAAAAGCAGAATATCACAAAAAAAGCTGAATTACAAGCTAGCTTAGATAAAGCTAAAGACCACGCAGAAATAATGAAATAATAAAGATATTCAAATAGCTTTAAAATAATTTTTTCAAAAAGAAAAAGATAAACAATAAAACGATTAATAAAATTTACTAAAAAGCTCGTACATAGCTTTAAAAAGGAGAAAACATGAATAAAAAAAGAAAGCTTATTATTGGTATAACTGTAGGATCATTTGCAGTTGTTTCTGGTGTTGCTGTAGCAGTTGCTTTGACAACAAAAAGTATTCAAAACAAACAACTTATAGATAAATTGAGAGTAGAAGCTACAACAGAAATTGATAAAATTAAAAATGAAGATACTAAGCAAAAAATAACTGAAAAACTACAAAAAGCCAAAAGTGCGGATGAAATCAAAACAATAATTAAAGAAGCAAAAAAAGCTATTAATGATGAAAATTTACAACCTACTTTTGATAATGTGAAAAATAAAGCTCAAGAAGCTATTAATAAATTAGAAAACCAAGAACTAAAGGCCAAATTGCAAAAACGCTTAGATGCTGCTAAAACAATAGAAGATGCTAAAAACGTTTTACAAGATGCTTTAAATGGTAAAGATAGCACTCAACAACCAAATTAAGACAATGTGATATCAAACAAAAATAACCCCTTGAGATAGGTAAGTTTAATTAATAATGCTATATCATGTTTGTCAAAAATAACTACCGAAATTTGGTTTTTAATACCGTTATTTGATAGTTTTTATTCAAACAACATTTCGATGCAAAACAAGAACATTGAACAGGTTTCAATGTTCTTTTTTGTTTTTCAAAATGTATTGAAACAACTTTGTTAGTGCCAACATCCACGGCGTGCAATGTTGTGAATTTATTATGACCATTAAGTCAGTAATGGCCTCAATCACCGATTTCAACAATATCACGTTCCTGTTTTTTGAAACTCTCTCAACCGTTTTTGCTTTCTTTTTTTAGTTGAAATTGAGACATCTAAAGCTATTGATAATTGTTTATTTGTTCAATCGCTATGCCTTGTAATTTGTCTGTAAATTAAATCATTTTTTTGCTGCATATCTCTGATTTTCCATACCAAATTTTATTTTTTAGTTGAATTCTAACTAAGAGGTTCATTTTGTTTGTTATTTAAAATTTACATCATGGAGAATAATTTAATAACTTTTATTGCGTTATAATAAATATTATGAAATCGATAAGAATTTTTGAATTTTTTTCAGGGATAGGGTCGCAAATTAAAGCATTAAAATTTTTAGAAGAACAGCTAAAATTTAAAACTAAGTCACTCGGGGCTTGTGATTTTTATATTGACGCTATTGTTGCTTATATGGCTATCCATCATGGAGTTTTAAAACCCGAAAATAACCTTTCTAAGGACAAAATGGTTGATATTTTGCAGCATTTTAGTTTTTCAAGTAATTCAAAAGATCAAGTATCAATTGATTATTTTAAAAGGATGAATGAAGGAAAACTTCGTAAACTTTTTGCTTATCTTTATTCATTTTTAAACAATGAATATTTTAATACTAGATATTCAGAATATTTAAATAACAATGCGCTCAGAGAGAGAGAGAGCGAGCGGCTCAGACATTAGAGCCTATAATAAACTTCCTAAAAATATAGATATTCTAACATATTCGTTTCCATGCCAAGACCTTTCTCAGCAAGGAAAGCAGCGTGGCTTGGAAAAAAACACAAGATCTGGCTTACTATTTGAAATTGAACGAATTTTAAAGCTAAATATTAATAATTTGCCTAAAGTCTTGCTTCTTGAGAATGTAAAGGCCCTAACTACATCTAAATTTATTGCTCAATTTAATGATTGAATTAAAACTCTTGAATCATTTGGTTACACTTCTTCTTGAAAAGTTATTAATTCATCTGATTTTAATAGTGCTCAAAACAGAGAGCGAGTTTTTATGGTTTCAATCCTAGGAGACAAAAAATTTGTCTTTCCTGATGGTGTTGGCTCTAATAATAAACTCGTTAAAGACATTTGACAAGTAGATAAGTCACACCAAAAATTTAAACTTAATGAAAATCAGTTTTTAGATGCCTTTAAGTTAACTAAAAGCAAAATTAAAAAATCATTTATCAATAATTACACAAAGTTTAACAGTGAGAACTACATTTATTCTTTAGATTCAAAAGGTCCTACACTAACAGCTTCAGGTGCCAATTCGCGTCTTAAATTCTTTGTGAATGGTGAAATCGAAATAATGAGTCCTCTTGAATCATATTTATATATGGGTTTTGATGAAGCAGATTATGAAAATGTCAAAAAGACAAATCTTGTAAGTGATAATAAGATAATTTTCACAGCAGGGAACTCAATATCTGTTGAGGTTTTGCAAGCAATATTTAAGAAAATAATTGAAGAGAAAATAGTTTAAATGCTACCTAAAGACATTTCACTTACACTATTTAAATTTAAAATTTTCTCAAAACCAAACGCAAAACAAAAAATAGACGCAATATTACATTGCTACTTTGATGAAAATGGTTTATTAGTTCAATACAAAATTGATTTTTTACCAGGTACAATGATTGATTTATATACTACTGATAGTTGGTTTAAAAAACAAACATCAACATATAAAGAAAGAGAGCAAATATTTAATTTACTTTGGCCTGATAAAAGTCAATTAAGTAGGCCAACACTATCATCAAAAAAATTACACGAACTAAATGATATTGAACTAGATAGAATTAATACATATTTTTACAAATATTATAAGGGAACTATTAACAATATTATTGGTGTACTTAAAGGTAATAATCCAACTGGTTCATATATGAATCCAAAAAGTTCTGAGCTTAAATCAAATAGTGTATTTTTTGAAAATAATTTAATAATGCTGCTTGATTTACTTAGAGTAAAAGATCGTGTACCTGATGAATGTATACTAAATACTTCTGAAAAAAATATAGATGAGTTTAGATCATTTTTGCAAGGCACTATTGTATGAGATATTATTTTTGATTTTGTAGCTCAACTCGAAAAAACAAAACAAAGTGCTAATGATCCAAGAGAAGTAGAAAAATTAAAGACTTTAAAATCTGCTCTTGATAAAACAATGAGTATATATAGAAATTATGTTTCTAATGTCAAGGAAGATATTAAAAAATATAGAGTTATAGCAAGAAAAAACAAAGACAAAATCAAGTACTTCCCGTTTTCAAAAACATCAGTTGAAGTTGCTCACATTTATCCTGTATCAGCCATCAAAAGAAAAATTATTCAACTTTTTAAAAATGCTGAATATCTCAAATATGAAATTATGGTGAATGATCCTGAATATAAAAAATTAATAGAACAAATTGCAGATGTGAATAATTTAATGACTCTTGAACCAACAATTCATACTGAGTACGATAACAAAAAATTTTATTGAGATCCAGAAGATGGAGAAGTTAATATTATTGCTCCAGAACGCATAGACAATGAGTTAGTTATGAAACTTAACTCATATAAAATAGACACTCTAAACAACCCAGAAATTAAAAAATATCTCATTGAATATAAAAAACTTATAAGTAATAATTTATAACTAGACACAAATTAACAGGAACTGTAGATAATTTTGTGTAAAAATCTCCAACTGCAAATATTTAAGCTTAAAATATTTGCTATTAGGAGATTTTTTTAATATACCAAAAAAAGCTATGATTATTGTTCTCATTCTTGTTAATCAATATCTTTTAAAATAAGTTTTGCTCAATGCTATAAATTTCTCATCTGAATGTTTAAAAACAAGCTTGTTATTAAAATTACCATGCGAGATTTTGATTTTAGTTCCTGTTTTTTGAAACTCTCTCAACCGTTTTCTCTTTCTTTTTATAGTTGAAATTGAGACATCTAAAGCTATTGATAATTGTTTATTTGTTCAATCGCTATCCCTTGTAATTTTTCTATAAATTAAATCATTTTTTACTGCATATCTTTGATTTTTCATACCAAATTGTTTTCCTTAGTTGAATTCTAATTAAATGGTTCATTTTGTTTAGTATTTGAAAAATTTTAAAGCAAAACGACTATTTAATGAATTTGTGTAATGTTTTCAATATAATATTAATAATTAGTAATATAAAAAGGAAAATAATGGAAAATAATATACTTTCAAAACAAAAACTAGCAGCCACTTTATGAGAGGCTGCAAACAAATTACGTGGTGGACTTGAGGCCAACGAATATAAAGACTACATTCTTGGACTTATTTTCTACAAATACTTATCACAAAAGCAAATTGACTTCATGCTTTCTGAAGGAATTGATGAAAATGACCTTGAATGTTTTACAAAAGACTATAAAGAAAGAACATTAGATTTTAGCGATAGTTCAATCAATGACAAAGAAGAAATCGCAGAAATTATTCAAAGAATTAAAAAAGAATTAGGATACTACATTCACTATGAAAACCTTTATCAAGTTTGAACTAATACGCAATGAAAAAGCGTCAACGTCTTTACAGTTAAAACACTAACAGATGCAATTGAAGAATTTAACAGATCATTAAGTAATAGTTCAAGACAGCTTTATGGTAATATTTTTGGCGTTTTTGAAAACGATATGTCAAAATATTCAACAAACCTTACTGAACAATCAAAAATGCTTGCAAATCTAATCGATATAATTCAACGTATTCCATTCCATCATGGTAAATACGATGTTTTAGGTTTTGTTTATGAATATTTAATTGCTCAATTTGCTGCTGGAGCAGGAAAAAAAGGTGGTGAATTTTACACACCTCACGAAGTGTCATTATTGATGGCAAAAATTGTTGCTTATCATCTTCGCGATCGTGAAACAATCAAGGTTTATGACCCTACATCAGGTTCAGGCTCACTTCTTTTAACAATCAGTGATGCATTTAGAAAGTACAACAAAAGCAAAAGTCCAATTAAATTCTTTGCACAAGAAAAAATTAGACAAACATTCAACATCACCAGAATGAACCTTGTTATGAAAGGGATTAATCCTGCTGATATTTCGGTACGTTGCGGTGATACTCTAGAGCAAGACTGACCATTTTTTAACGACGATGACATTACATCATACAAATATGAATCGGTTGATGCAGTTGTATCTAATCCCCCTTATTCGCTAAACTGAGATAATGAAAACAAAACAAGCGATCCTCGATATAAAGAATATGGAATTGCTCCAAAATCGAAAGGTGATTATGCATTCTTGCTTCATGACCTTTACCATCTCAAAAATGATGGTATTTTAACCATTGTTCTTCCACACGGTGTTTTATTTAGAGGCGGAAGTGAAAAACAAATTCGAACCAAACTTATTGAAAAAGGTCAAATCGATGCAATTATTGGTCTTCCATCTAATATTTTTTATGGCACTGGCATCTCAACAATCATAATGGTGCTTAAAAAACAAAAAGACACTCGAGATATTCAATTTATTGATGCTTCTAAACTTTTCATTAAAGACGGTAAACAAAATAGACTTGAAGCAATGCATATCAAAAAAGTAGCTGATGCAGTTAATAATCGTCTTGAAATTGAAGGCTTTTCACGCATTGTAAGCTTTGAAGAAATCAAAAACAATGACTTCAACTTAAATATTTCACGTTATCTAGACAACTATGAAAAAAGTGAAACAAATGACCTTTATTCATTGATGCATGGTGGAATTAGTCGTGAAGAACTTAAACAATTTGATAAATTCTTTGCTTGCTTCCCTGAACTTAAATCTAAATTGCTAAAAGCAAACAATAATAACTACTTTGACATCATTAATAATGACGATTCTCAAATTCGTGATTTAATAATCAATGACCAAGCAATTAATGTTTACAAAGCTAAATATGACCAAATTAGCGCACAAATCAACTGATTATTCAATTCAACATTCAACTCATTAAGCAGTATGCAAAACATTAATACTGAAGCATTTGAAGATAAATTGGTTGAACTTGTTTTTGAACAATCTTCTTCATTAGATTTAGTTGACAAATACTTATTCTATCAAGTAATCAAAAACAACTTTGAAAACATAAAAAATGGTTTAGATCTATTGAGTAATTTTGACCAAAACAACTCAATAACGAGTATTTTGGACGAAATTATTGATAAAGAGTATGCCGGTGCAAAAAGCAAAAGTCTCAAAGATTTTAATGCTCAATTATTCAATAAAAACGATATTGCTCAAAGCTTTTATGCATCTCAACTTGACCTTTTAGAACAATACTCAGCACAAAATGAACAACTAAACAATCAAATTAATGAACTTGTTGAATCAATACCTGAAGAAGAAAGAGTTGATCAACTATTTAAAGAAAAAGATAATTCTTTAGATGCAGCAGAACTAAAAAAATATGTCAAAGCACTAAATGCTTCGTCATACGATGAAGATTCTTTTGAACACAAAATGATTCAAATAAACAAACTCATTGAACAAAGAGCGAGTCTCACTAAACAACAAAATGAACTCAATAACAAAATAACACAAGATTCATTTAGCAAAATTTACAATCTTAACGAAAATGAATTTGTTTCACTAATTATCAATAAATGAACTACTCAAATTGGTAATGAAATCAATAAAATAGCAAATGATATTATTGAAGATTATGTTTCAAAATTTGAACATCTAGAAGCAAAATACAAAGACACATTCAACAACATTAATGAACAAATTGTTGAAAATGAAAAAGAACTTATTACACTATTAAATGACCTTACCGGTGATGAAAGTGATATGAAAGCTATTGATGAACTTATAAAAGTTCTTGGAGGCAAATAATGAATAAGGCTTTAGTGCCTCAAATTCGTTTTAAGGGGTTTACTTACGCTTGAGAACTAAAAAGGTTGGGTGATGTTGTTATTTTAAATAGATATTCACAAATTGGTGCTACTGAATTGGAGGCATATAGATTGAGAACGGGTGAGATAACTTTATTACCTTCATCAAAAAATTATGATTGAAAAACAAGCAAGGCTAAAGTCCCGTATGGTTTAGTAAATGATGGTGAAATTATAACTGTAGGAAGAGCTAGAAATGCTAATACCAAATATGCAAAAGGCTTATTTATTAGTTCTCAAAATCATATAATAGAAAGTTTTAATATTAAACAATTATTAACAAAATTTCTTTTTTATATCATAAAAAATAATGATCATAAATTTTATACATCAGAAACTACTTATCCAATTTTTACTAGAATGGACTTTGAACAATTACCAATTAATCACCCTAAACAAATAATTGAACAACAAAAAATTGTTTCAGTTTTCAATATTGTAGATTCACTCCTAACACTTCATCAGCGTAAGTGCGATGCACTCAAAAAAATTAAGCAAACTCTACTTGAGAAAATGTTTCCAGTTGAAGGCTCAAATGTTCCTTCGATTCGGTTCGCCGGATTTACTTACGCTTGAGAACTAAAAAGGTTGGGGGATTTAGTAACGATTGATTGTGGTTCTCTTGATGCAAACAAGGCTGTTAAAGACGGTGTTTATAACTTCTATACTTCAGGTGTAGATGTGTTTAAAATTAACGATTTTGCATTTGAAGGCGATTCAATAACAATAGCAGGGAACGGTGTAAATATGGGTTTTTTGCATTTAGCTGAAGGTAAATTTAATGCATATCAACGTACTTATGTTCTACAAAACATTAAAATTGTTAGAGAATTTCTATATTTTTCACTTTGAACAAACTTTTGAAATGAATGTCAAAAATATGCAAAACTTGGTGCCATTCCATATATAGTTTATGAACAAATCAGCGACTTTCAAATTAGCAGTCCTCAACTCCCCGAACAAAACAAAATAGCTCAGACGTTCTCCACTCTCGACTCACTCCTAACACTTCATCAGCGTAAGTGCGAAAAACTCAAAAAAATCAAGCAAGAATTGCTCAATAAAATGTTTGTTTAATACCCATTTTACAGTGGTTTTGGTAAATTTAAAAAAAGAAAGGTTATCTATGAAAAATGAACATGAAATAGAAGTTATAGAAAAGCCATTAGTAAAATTACTAATAGAATGTGGATGAGTAGGTAAGTCAGAAAGTACATATAATAAATTATCGGATCTTAATCAATTTAAAAAAGATAATAATATTGAGCTCTATAATGTTGACGAACAAGACTTAATTGAAAACTGGAGAAAAATTCTTTTTCAAAATAATAGAGATAGATTAAATAATAATCCACTTACAGATGAAGAAATGCAAGATATAATGGATCAAATTCAGAGCATTTCAAGTCCTTCTCAAGCAAATACGAGAATTAATGGTGGAATAATCAGATTTAGACGTAAAAATGAGAATGATGAATGTAACGGAAAAGATGTTGATTTAAAAATCTTTGATCGTCGTGATATTAAAGCGGGTTCAAGCATATATCAAATCGCACGTCAAGTTAAATTTTCAAATAAATTCGACAATAGAGCAGACATTATCTTGTTGATTAATGGATTGCCTTTAATTCATATTGAACTTAAAAATCACACAAAAAATCTTTCAGATGCAATTCATCAAATTAGAAATTATGTTAAAGGTGGTGCATACAAAGGTCTTTTTTCGCTCATTCAACTTTCTGTTGCAATGAAACCTGATGAAATGATGTTTATTCCAGCAACTAATGATGGAGATAAAATCAAACCAGAATTGTTCCAAAAATGAACAGACAAAAATAATAATCCTATTAACAACATGAATGATGTTGTTAAACAATTCTTATGTATTCCTACTGCACACCGCATTATTGCTGACTTTACAGTTGCTGATGATCAGGACAAAGACTTAAAAATTTTAAGAAGCTATCAATTTCATGCAATTGACCAAATTCAAAAGTATTTTATTCAACATAAACCATTTTCAAACACATCGCACAATGCAATAAAAGGTGGTTATGTATGACATACAACTGGTTCAGGTAAAACCTTAACCAGTTATAAATTATGTAAGCTTCTTTTAGACTGAAATTATGCTGATGTAGTGGTTTTTGTTGTTGATAGAATTGAACTTAGCACTCAAACACGCGAAGAATATGAAAAATTTAGCGAACATGAATTAGTTACTATTAAGTATGCACGAAGTTCTCGTGATTTGTTTAATTTAATGCTTGATAATAATCAAACAAAAACAATTATTATAACTTCAATCCAAAAGCAATCACGTATAGATCCTGAAAAATTTAATCCTAATAAATTTGAAAAATTAAGCAAAAAACGAGTAGTTTCAGTATTTGATGAGGCTCATCGAAGTGTTAGTGGAGATATGATGAGTGATATTACTCACAACTTCCCTAACTCAGTAATTTTTGGTTTCACAGGTACACCTATAAAAATCAAAAATAGCAATGATTTAGTAACTACTGAAGAAGTATTTGGTAAATGCTTACACACATACACAATAAAAAATGGTATCAAAGACAAAAAAGTTCTTTGCTTTGATACAGAATATCCTACATTTGAAAAACTTTATAAAGATGCATTCAAACAAATTAGACCTAAGTTAGCAAACAATGAAATAGAATTAATCAACACATACGATTGTTTCAAAAAATGCAATCTTGATGAAAATTATGAACAAAATGCAGAATTTGAAGCAGAACTTAAAGAAAGAGGATTCTACGATACAGATGAGTTTAAAAATGCACTTGTCGTTGATATGCTTAAATTATGACATAACAGAAGTGGAGCAAGAAACTTTAGTGCAATTTTAGCCACAAGTAAAATTGATGATGCAATCAAATATTTTGAAATAATCAACCAAAATCCTTTAAAACCAGCCGATTTTAAATTTACACTACTTTATGATCCTACACTTGACCGTGAAGAAGATGAGTATGAAAAACTTGAAACACGTAGAGATAACATTGAAGCAGTTATTGCTCAATACAACAAGGACTTCAATACAAATTGAAAATTTGAAACACATGCTGAATTTAAAAAAGATCTAGCAAGTAGATTAGCGCGCAAACATAATTTTGTTGAATTAAATAACAATGAAAATAAAAATAAACGCCTTGACTTACTAATCGTTGTAAATCAAATGCTTACTGGTTTTGATTCTAAATATATTAATACAATATATTTTGACAAAACATTGCAATATCAAAACCTAATCCAAGCAATATCTCGAACCAATCGGATTCTTGACGAATCAACAAAGCCGTTTGGTAAAGTTGTTTATTACCGTATGCCAAACACAATGAATTTCAACACTCGTGAAGCATTTAAAATCTATGCTGAAGCTAATTTAAATGAGGTTCAAGTCAAAGATATTAACGATTTCTATAACAAGCTCAATGAAGCATTTAAAGTAATCAAAAGTATTTTTGTACAATGAGGTTATGCTAACTTTGAAGATATTTTAGAGGTTGAACCTAGCGATTCTGACTTTATATTGTACAAAGGTCAAGTTAAAAAAATTGTTTTAAATTACTACAAAATACACAAATATTTAAACTGCATTAAGCTTAAAGGTTTTACATGAGAAGACAATGCTGACAAATTACAATTCACTCGTGATGATATTTTAAAAATTAATGCAAGATTACGTGATATCAATCTCGAAAAAATAAGAGGCACAGACGCCAACACTTATGAATATGATAGCATTGAAATAAATGAAGACTATAATGCATTTGCAGATATTGTTGATACTGCTCAAGAAAATATTGACTACAAGTACCTTCAAAAATTAATCATAAATGAAAATATTAATGTTGCTGAAATAGAGAATGAATTTGCTAAAATGCCTAAATGAAAAGCACAAATTGCTCGTAATGTTCTCAATAACATTAAATTACAATTTAATGGAATTGTTCCTAACACTATTGACTTCCAAGCAGAATTGCAAAAAGAAATTGAACGCGAAGAAAATTCAAAAATTGAAGAAATTTGCAACACTTTCGAACTAAACAGTGACAAACTTAAAGAAATAATTAATTCAAATGATGAATTAAACAGTTATGGCCGCTTAGACGAATTATTGGATAACTCACTTAATGAAGCAACAAAACAATATATTGCTAATATTAAAGATATTAATCCTAAAAAAGTTAAAAAACACCACATTAGATCACATATTGAAGAATTTATCTACTCAATGCGCGACAAAAGAAACAGACAATAGTGTCTGTTTTTTTGTATTGCTAAATGATTATCCTGAGTTTCGGAGCAAAGAACAAAAAGTGTAAAATTGACCGTTATTTTTAGTCAAAATACACTTTTTGTTTTTTCTATATACAATTTTTTATAATTTCTAAAAATTCTTTATACTTGCATTTCCCACTTTAAGTATAAAACTAGAGCCATTTAGAATCATTGATAACACTATTAAATTCATGTTTTGAATACACTCAAAATATAAACAATAAAACTGCAACTAAAAAATTTGTAGAAATAAATCCACTTATTTCAAACATTGAAAAAATTAAAGGAATAAACATAATTATTAAAAATGGTATGTAATAAATAAAAAAAAGCGATTTTTGCGTATAAAATAGCGCAAAAAATCGCTTTTTTAGTTTAAACTCCGAAACTTAGAAAATACATTATTGAATATGAAAACGCACATTTTTACACAAAAATGCCTGTTTTCGTACTCAAATTTGTATTAATTAAGTGTTGATATTGAACGCATAACAAGATCTATATCTTTGTTTTCTAATTCATTTATAACGTGTAGATATATTCGTTCAGTTGTGTTCATCGATGCATGACCTAGTCGCTTAGCAACTGAAGCAATGCTCACACCTGCATACAAAAGCAATGATGCGTGAGTGTGTCTTAGTCCATGAATTGAGATAAGTGGAATCTTAGCTTCAGTACAACGGCGAAATAACAAATCATTGACAGTTGAGTTATAGATTTTTTCTTTGATTACGAAGATAGGTTTATTTGGCTCAGCGTTTTTAACTAGACCATTAAATTGATTGGTAGTTACTCAATCTAAAGGTATTTTTCTAATTGATGACTTATTTTTTGTTGGACTAAACCCTCCGTGTTCTTTGTAGTTTCATGTTTTTGAAACATTCAATGTTTGTTTAGTAAAATCAAAATCTTCAGGCGTGATGGCTAATGCTTCTGAGTATCTTAAACCTGTTTTTGCAACTAGCAAAATAAGTCAATCCATTGAAATTTTTTCGCCTAAATGTAAAGACTTTATCAACAATTGCAACTCAAATTGGCTTATATATTTTGGTTTTTTAGGTCGTGGATTTTTGCCTTTAATGACTACTTTTCGAGTTGGATTAACTGGAATAATACCATCATCTAAAGCATCTAAAATGCAACCTTTTAAATGGTGGTGAAAGTCCATTGTTGTTTGTCTTTCATGCTCGAGCGCATAATCATTTAGGATTTTTTGATAACTCATTCGATCAAGGTCGCAAAGTTTTAATTCTGGTGCGAGTCTAACAACTCATGAGAGAGTAAGAATATATTTTTTAAAACTAACATCTCTTATTGAACCTTTTTTATATATGTTTATTCAGTCTTCGAAATATTTTGAAAATAAAATATCGCTTTTCTTCATTTTTTTCCTTTCCTTTTTCATAAAATGATAGTTAGAAAGTTAATTTTTTGTTCGAAAATGTAAAAACACTGAGTTTCATTTTGCCCTGAGCATTTTACACGGTTAGTTGAACAAGTTAAAAATATGAAAAATTAACAATAGAAGTTGAACATAATTTTTTCTGAATATCTCTATTTTTCCAAACCAAAATGTAATCCTTAGTTGAATTCTAACTAAGAGGTTCATTTTGTTTGGTATTTGAAAGTCAAAAATATAAATAATATAAATTGAATTTAACACAATAAAGTTATGTTAAATGCAATTGGTGAAATTACTGACCATAATAACAAAACAAAAATGCGAACCCGTTTAGGCAAGTTTTTATTATTTTCAAAATTCAAGTTTTTAATTATAAAAAGTAAAGTCTTACAAAAAAGAGTAAGTAAGTTTATTTATTTTATATTTGTCTAAGATTAGCTATATACTGCAATTTTAGTAAAAAAATAACACCAGATAAATTGGCGTTATTTTAATAATTATTCAGCAAATTTAATTGTGAATTTTAATGATTTTTTAGAAATTTTGTGTCCTTCTTTAGGATTATATTCAAATAATTTAACAGTGAATGAAATAGATTTATTTGCTTCATCAAATGTTACTTTGGTATATCCGCTTCCGTTAATTGTACCTTTTTTGGTATTTTTGTATATGGGTTTTTCAGCATCAACGAATTGAAGTTTACCTAATTTTTCATGATTTAATTTAAATAAGGCTGTATTTTGTGCATCTATGCCTAATTTTCCAAAAACAAATTTTTCTTTTCTGAAATCATAAGCTATTTGGTCTCTTTTCTTTTTGTCTGTTTTAATTAAATTAAAGAAAGCTTTATATGTTTTGTATGCATCTTCTTGTGCAATTGTTCAACCTTCACCGCTAAAAAGCGATGCATCAGCAAAATTTTCATCATATGCTGCTTTTCCTTCGAGTTTTTCACTAGGCATTTCAGCAACATCGACAACCTCTACACTTAGAGTTTTGTTTTTTGGCGCTTCCGGAGTTGGTGTAGGCTTATCTTTTTGTGGCGCTTTTGGATTTGTTTCATGATTGCATGATACAACAGCTAAGGGCATAGCTGTAAATGCTAATAGTGATGTACTTAATAATAATTTTTTCATTTTTTCTCCTTTTTTATAGGTAAATTAGATAATAATTAGTTAATTATATATTTTTATGTGTAAGAATAAAAAAATAATTTAAGTTGTCTCTATTATCCAAATAACATAATTTAATTAGATAAAAATATTGAATACTAGATTGATCCTTTTTTCTCTGTTAAATACAGAAATAAATTATTTTATTTTTGTCAATACTAAATTACCTAAAATAGCTATTTTATAGTGATTTTAGTAAAAAAAATTAAAAAAAATTACAATCAAGGAAATTCCCAAAAAAAATGTAATAAATTAATATATAATATTAGTATCAATATTTATATTAGGAAGGAGCTTATGATTAAACTAATTAAAATGCTGCCACTTAAAAATAAATTGCTTTTATCTTTAGGAGCTTTTTTATCGCTATTAACCGTTATTGGTTCTATGATTTATCCTAATTTTGTGTCGCAATTTATCAAATTGCTTTTTGTTGAAGATACCAGTAAAGCTGTTGAAATAGTTATTTTTAATAATGTTAAGTTGGCTCCTGTTTCATATGAAATTGCTCGCAGGCAAATAATTATTGCAACAATCGCCTTAACAATTATTCAAAGCATTTTGACATTTGCTTTTTTAAGTATTATTGTGTATGCTGCGGAATTATCATCACGTTTTTATCGCAATGAAATGTATAAAAAAATCATTAAGCTTTCGCTAAAAAATGTATCAAAATTAAAACCAGAAACCATTATGACCAGAGTATCTAATGATATAGCTAACTTCTGGGAGTTTTTAGTTAATGGCGCTGCTATTCTTTTGAAAAGCTTGCTTTTAATTACTTGTGGAATCATTTTAGCAATGTTAACTGACCTTAAAATGTCGATTTCAATTTTAATCATGGTTCCGTCATTGGTTCTTATTACTTTTGTAGCAATTAAAATATTGATGCCTAATATGAAAAATGCACAAAAAATTCTTGATATGATATCACGTGATTCAGCAGAAACTATTCGTGGAATTAGAGCTATTAAAACTTACAATATGCAAGAAGCTAGAAAAGTTTCATTTAATGAAACTAACACAAATTGAACAAATAACGCCATTAAACTAATGTACGGATTTTCAATTCTCGAACCTATTTTCTTTGCTTTAATAAACTTTTTGACTATTGGTATTTATTCTGTGGGTGCTAATCAAGCCTTTAACAAAGTTGCAACCGAAAATACTGTTGTTAATTTAAATATCTTTTTAGAATATATTTGATTGATTGCTTTTGGTTTAATTTCACTAACCTTTTTTATTGGTTCAATGTTCAGGGCAAGAGTTTCAGCTTTAAGAATGGTTGAAATTTATGATTATAAAATTGATAATCTTTTCGTTAAAGAGGGCTTATTTATAGAAAATAATTATGATATAAAAATTCAAGATTTGAACTTTAGATACCACCGTACGGCGCCACACAATTCTTTAAATGAAATAAATTTAGCTATACCCTTTGGCCAAACCTTCGGAATAATTGGTCCAACCTCAAGTGGTAAAAGCACGCTAGCTACAGTGCTTTTAAACAATTATCTTTATCATGAAGAAGCCTTTAAAAATGATAAGCACAAATTTACAAAAGACGATTCAACAGTTGTTGATTTACCAAAAAGAGGCGGATCAATTACTATTGGAGGTAATGAACTTAAAGATATTAATACAAAAAATTTAACCGATAATATCGGTATCGTTTATCAAGATGCATTATTATATACTGGAACTATTCGCTCAAATTTATTATTTGCTAAGCCGGATGCAACAGAAGAGGAAATGTTCTTCGCTTTAAAAAATGCTTCTGCGTATGATTTTGTAACTGAGTTTGAAGAAGGATTGGACCATCCTGTCACCCAAGGGGCGACCAATTTAAGTGGCGGTCAAAAACAAAGAATTAGTATTGCTAGAACACTTTTGCGTAAACCTAAAATTCTAATTTTAGATGATTCTACTTCAGCTTTAGATAATGTTACCACAGCTAAAGTTATGAAAAATATAAAAGAAAATTACGATTGCACCACGATTTTAATTTCACAAAAAATCGCTCCAATTAAAAATGCAGATCAAATTTTAGTGTTAAATAATGGTTCATCCATTGGGCTTGGTACTCATAATGAATTATTAAAAAACTGCGATTATTATCACGAAATTTATACAACACAACTAGAACAATAGGGGGACTATGAAAAAAGATAAATCTAAACGCGTCAAAATTAAAGACATTGTTAATTTGTTTAAGGTTTTTCATAAGTTTGCCGGTAATCATTGCTGAAAATTATATTTAGGACTATTTTTATCTTTTGTTGCCCTCGGTCTTTATAATCTCGGAACCTTAATGACCGGTTTAATTGTAAGTAATACATTCACTAAAGAGGTTTTAGCTGGTGTAGAAGAATTTAATTTAAATAAATTTATTTTATTCTGCTCTATTTTGGGTGCGGCCTTCTTGCTTTATCTAATTTTAAGAACAATTTTAAATCGCTTACTTATCGAATTATGCATGAATATTGCACACAATATTCGTAAGCAAATTAATGATAAACTTTTACAAATGCCAGTAAGCTATTTTGATCATCAAAAAGCTGGTGATTTAATCGCAATTATTTCCAATGACGCCTCACAGTTAGCGATGGCATTGACACAAATAGTCTCTTCTGTCATTAGTCAAATTTTCTCGATTTTGATTTCAGTTGTAATTTTGATGCTTACATCTGTAACGATTTCAAGCATTATGATTGTAATTGTTTTATTCTTCTTTAGCATTGGAATTTACCTTGCTTCATTCGCAGGACCTGCTTTCATTAAACTAAATGAACACTTTGGAGAAATTGTTGGATATGTTGAAGAAATATTAAAAAATCAAAGGGTTGCAAATAGTTTTAATCAACAAAAAGCAACAATTGAAAACTATCAAAAAATTACCCAAAAGATCTATAAAACAGCAATTGTAGGCGATATTATTCAAAGACTAACGTCGCCTTGATCAGTTTTTGCAAATAACATTTTAGTTATGTCTAGTGCTATTTTTGGTTTAATTTTTAAAGAAAATAATTTACCTTTCGTTTCTGTATTATTCGATGAGCCTAATGCTGGATTTTTCATCGGTTATACAGGCTTGCTTTGATCTTTGACCGGCAGCTTCAATGTAATTATGGATAGTTCATTTGCGTTTTTACAAGGAATTAGCGCTATGCGTCGTGTGGATAAAATTCTTAACTTAGAAAATGAAAAACCAATTGAAAATCCAGTTGAATTAACTGATGTTAAAGGTCATATTGAATTTAATAATGTATATTTTCGCTATAATCAATCATCTGGAAAATACCAGCTTAAAAATGCTACTTTCGAAGCAAAACCTGGCGAAACAATAGCTATTGTTGGTGCTACCGGAGCCGGTAAAACTACAATAATTAACCTACTTTCAAAATTTTATGATTATGAAATGGGAAGTATTAAAATCGACAATGTTGAATTAAAACAAATACCCAAGACCAATTTAAGAGATTTTATGGCTGTTGTTTTACAAGATCCATTTATGTTTAACGACACAATCAAAAACAACATTAAAATTGGTAATTCTCTAGCTGACAATGAACATATTATTGAAGCTGCAAAAACAGTATCAGCACACGAAATTATTATGCAATTAGAATTTGGTTATGATACGCAATTAGTTAACGACGGAGCTATGCTTTCAAAAGGTGAACGTCAACTAATAGCTATGGCTAGAGCCATTTTAGGCGAAAAAAGAATCATCATTTTAGATGAAGCAACCTCAAATATTGATAGTAATACTGAAAAAATTATTCAAGCTGCCTTAAATGAAAAAATCTTAGTTAACAAAACAGCTATTGTTATTGCTCATAGATTAAGCACAATTAAAAATGCAGATAAAATCTTGGTAGTCGAAGACGGACAAATAGTTGAAGGTGGCACGCATGAAGAGTTATTAAAACTTAATGGAAGCTATGCAAAATTATATAACTCCCAATTTAGCCAATAACTCTACTCTATAGGCATATTGGTATTAAAACAAATTTATTTATTGTTTACAATGTAGTTTGGAATTAAAAAAATGAATAAAAAAAACAAACAAATAAGAATACTTTTCTTTGGTGATATTTTTAGCGAGAATGGCATTATAGCAGTTGCTAAAAATATTGACAAGATAAAACAAAAATATAACGTTGATTTTACGATTGCGCAAGCAGAGAATGTGACTGATCGTAAAGGTTTTTCTGAAGAAGATTATTCACGTCTAAAGAAAATAGGCATTGATGCTTTTACTTTAGGTAATCACGTTTGAGCTAAGGATGGTATTTTTAATATTATAAATTGTAATGATGTAATCCGCCCCTACAATATTCCTAGCTCTTATGCAGGCCACGGTTCATCGGTATTTAAAGTTAATAACTCAACTTTAAGAGTTACTTCTATGATGGGCATATGCTTTAATAAATTATTAAAGCCATGAGGTGATGAATATGCATTAAACTTTTTCGATGCAGCAGATAGTTTAATTAACAACTCTGCTAATCAAAAAGCTGATTTTCACTTTATGGATTTCCATGCTGAAACTACTTCGGAAAAGTACACATTCGCGCTTTATCTTGATGGAAAAATCGATGCCTTTTGTGGCACTCACACACATGTTCAAACAAATGATGCTCATGTTTTACCAAAAGGTACATGTTATATAACCGATGTTGGAATGTGCGGCCCTTATGATTGTTCAATTGGTGCAAATTTCCAAGAAGTATATGAACATATGCGATACCAATCGAGAAGTATCTTCCGTCCTTCTGAAAATCAATCACAAGTTAATGCAGCATATATAGAATTAAACACTATTGATAAACACTTAAATAAAATTGAAGCGATCAAAATATTGCCTTATTAATAATTTATATTTTTTTCCTGTGCTACACTAATTTTAGTAAAAAAATAAAAACAGTTATGCTGTTTTTATTTTTGTAAAAACTCTGAATAAGGCAAGGTCTTACCATTATCGATTTCGGTTCCATAATCAAAGTTAATTGATTTTAATTCCTTTTGTTTTTCTATTATTTTAGCATTGTCAAAACCAACTAATCCGCCCACTAAAATGATTTTTTCGCTGTTTTCTTTTGATAACATTGATTTTCCTTCGCTGTCTATAAAATCAATTTTTAGGTCAAATTTGCCAATATTGATTTGGTTTTTAAGTTCATCATTAAGAATTTTAACCTTAACTCTTTTAATAACATTTTTTTCATGGTCAATATCATTAAGACATGTATTTTTATTAGTTGAGTATGGCTTTGAGACGTTATAAAGTAATATAAACTGGTTTAATGCGTTTTCTAGGTTTTTTTCAAAAAGTTTTTTATTTTGGTGCATTGTTGTTATATCGACTTGTTCCATTTTTTTATTCCCTCAGAAAGTTAAATCATTTCGGTAGGCATGAATAATAAAATTAATAATATCTATTAGGTTAGTTTGGTAAAAATCATCAGGATCTACTATTTCAGGTGTTTGGCACTTATCATTCATTTTTTTATAATTAAATAATTTCGGGTTTTTTAATTTTTTATCTTCATAAAAACCGTGTTCAAAAATATGGTTATGGATGGTAAAATCAACCGAATATCAAGGGAATGTGCCGATAATTTCACCATTTTTATCTTTTACTTCTACATCTAAAACAGCTATAGAATAGCTATTTCATAATAATTTAGTTGGTTTTCAGCTAATAATTCTAAAGCTATAATCCTTTGATTTTGTGGTTAAATAAAACAAGTCTGTATTATATTGAAGCAAACTTAAAAAACCATTTAAATTAAATATTAATCATTCCACTCTGGGGTGCATTAAATTGTCAAATTCACTAGCTTTGAAAATATTCGTCTTCAAATTCAAGTTTAAATCAGCAAATAAATCATTAAGGTGAATGGCATCGTTATCTTCAAAATTTAGTCTTTGGTCTTTATCTCCCTTAATCTCAATATTTTTATATAAATATTTATCACCATCGGTAAAATCATTTTTTTTGATTTTCAATACAATATTTTGGTTTTTATCAGTTGATGAATCGAAAACTACAATATTAATAGTTATTTCTTTGTCGTTGTCTAGATCAAAATCAATATTTTTTATTTCATATTGTTCATTGTTCTTATTAAAACTTTTTAAATAAAACGTGATGGCTTTTTTATATTGATTTTGTAAAAATAAACTTTTTTTAAACGACGCAAATCGTGTTTGATCCACTACGGGTATAGATTTATCAATTAAAAATCTTTTTGCGCTTAAAAAGCCTGTAGAAAAGGAGTTTTGATCAAGTTCTTTATCTTTATTTTCATTTTCTATTATTTGTTTTACATTTATATTTGGAACTGAATTTTGTAAAGAGTAAGAGTTATTTTTGACTTTAAAAAATATGTCATTACTTTTAATTTTAATAGTGGTAGCTTGTATTTTCTCAATTAATAAAAATTTTAATTGAGAAAAATTAATGTTTCCTATTTCTTCTTCGGACAAATTTAATTTATCTATTAATGGAATAGATTTATTATTTTCATCCGTAGGTTTATATGGATTATTATTTGAACATGATATTGCTATGCTTGTGGGCAATATCATCGACGATAATAGAGAAGCTATTTTAATTATTTGGCTTTTTTTATTCATTTTTTAATTATATATATTTTTTATATTTAAAGATTAATTTTTGGGATTCGATAATCAAAAAAGACAATAGTAATAATTAAACTCTATTGTCTTTTTTTGATTATTTTGAGTTTTGTTTGACTTTTAAAACAATATTTTTGCTTACTTCTAGTTTCTCAAGGTAATCAACTTTATTGTCTTTTAATTTAATTGTAACTGTTACATTTCTTTGGGTATTCATTTCTTTGCTGAATTCATCTAATTTAAAGATTATTAAGGTTTTATTAGGAACTTTAACTTCATCAGTAAGCATCAAATCTTGCTCTGTTCAGTCTTTTATTGGTTTGTTGTTGCTTTCAGGATTAACAATCAGGGTTTTATCAGTGATTTTTGTTAATAGATCATTCATTTTTTTAAGGGTATCTTTAATATTTTCTAATTTGGAATTATTGTTAGCTTTATTTTGTTCGACTTCCATAATTTTAGCTTTAATGTGCTTATTTAAAAATTTTGTTTTTTGAGCATCATTATTAACAAATTTAGTTGCATCTTCAATTTGTTTATTTATGGATGCCAATAGAATTTCATAAAAATTTTGGTTTTCTAGCTGAGAAATTATTTTGCTTTGCTTTTTAATTGCATCAATTTCATTTTGAAGTTTTAAAACTAATTTTGGATGTTCCTCATGGTCTTTTTTATTCCTGATTGGTATGACAACGGCAGGCAAAATTGTGCCAACTCCAACAATGGTTACACTGGATAAAAGAAATCAAGTTACACGCTTTTTATTCATTTTTTTATTATACTGTATTTTATTAATTATTAAAGAAATACTTAAAACACTGTGATACAGTATTTTTAGTAAAAAAATAGCATCCGAAGATGCTATATTATTAATGTGGGGAATGTTCAATATCATAAACTTTAATTCTATTAAGAGCTTTTCTAAGTTTAATTTCTAACTTAGCTTTATCTTTATAGGTATCAACACTAGAAAGGAGGTCGAGAGCTGAATCTCTGTCTTTTTGTGCTCTGACAATATCGATGTTTTCACCAAAGATAATATCATCAGTTATGATTCTTATGTTTGCTCTATCAGCAAATACAAGCCCTCCACCTACTGAGCAGACGTGATAATCTTTATCACCTGGGCTATTTATAGTTAATTTCCCAATTGCAATATTGCTTGCAAAAGCGCTTATTCCAGGCAAAAGACAAATAGCTCCGCCACTCTTAGTTCTTAAGGTTACACTTCTAACATCACCTTCGAAAAACACATTTTCAATAGTAGTGATTTTTAAATTAATTGTTTTAGTTGTTGCCATAATTACTCTGCTACAGTATTTTTGGTTTTATTTGCTTCTCGTTCTTTTTGATATTTAGCATATCTAGAATCAATTTCATCAATGCTTGAAGCATACATAAATAGGTTTTCAGGCACATTGTCATATTGGCCTTCTAAAATAGCTTTAAATGATCTAATGGTGTCTTTTAAAGATACATAAGCACCTTTAATGCCTGAAAATTTTTCAGCTACGGTAAATGGTTGAGATAAGAATTTTCTAATTCTTCTAGCTCTTGCCACAACCTGCTTGTCTTCTTCAGATAATTCACCAACACCTAAAATTGCAATAATGTCTTGTAATTCTTTGAAGCGTTGTAAAATTGAAATAACTTCACGAGCCACATCATAGTGTTCTTGACCAATTACGAGTGGGTCAAGTAATCTAGATGATGATTCAAGTGGATCAACAGCTGGATAAATACCTAAGGCAGCGATTTCTCTCGCTAAAACGGTTTTAGCATCCAAGTGCGTGAAAGTTGTAGCTGGTGCAGGGTCTGTTAAATCGTCAGCGGGCACATAAACGGCTTGAACTGAGGTAATTGAACCTGCGTGTGTCGAAGTGATTCTCTCTTGCAATTGGCCCATTTCAGTTGCTAGTGTTGGTTGGTATCCAACCGCACTAGGCATACGACCTAAAAGTGCTGATACTTCACTACCTGCTTGTGTAAATCTAAAAATGTTATCGATGAATAATAAGACATCTTGATTTTGTACATCTCTAAAATATTCAGCCATAGTTAAACCGCTTAGAGCAACTCTCATACGAGCTCCTGGTGGTTCATTCATTTGACCAAAGACTAAGGCTGTTTTATCTAAAACACCTGATGCTTTCATTTCATAATACAAATCATTACCTTCACGGGTACGTTCTCCAACTCCGGCAAAGACACTTAATCCACCATGTTGGGTTGCAATATTATTAATTAACTCTTGTACTAAAACAGTTTTACCAACCCCTGCTCCACCAAATAACCCTATTTTTCCACCTTTAGCATATGGAATTAATAAGTCAATTACTTTAATACCAGTTTCCAAAATTTCGCTAGTCGTTTTTTGTTGCTCATAGTTTGGTGCTAAGGCATGAATTGGCATTTTTATTACATCTTTTGGTGCTTCTAAATTATCAATTGGATCTCCTAAAACGTCAAACATACGGCCTAAAACATGATTGCCAACTGGTACAGTAATGGCGTTTTTAGTATCTATAACTTCAACTCCACGATATAAACCATTAGTTGAAACCATGGCAACACATCTAACAGTATCATCACCAATATGTTGTGCAACTTCTAGCGTGTATTTTTTATCATCAACATAGCAAACTAAAGCATTTAAAAGTTTAGGTAAAAAGTCACGAGGAAATCTTACGTCAACGACTGGACCCATAATTTGAATTATAGTTCCATTAGTATTTAATGTTTTTTCTTGTTTCATAAATGCTCCTTTTATTTCTTTTTTGCCTGTGCTACAGACTAAACGGCGTCAGCACCTGCAACGATTTCATTCAATTCTTGGGTAATGTTGCTTTGTCTTTTACGGTTAAATTCAAGCTTAAGATCTTCAATTAATTCGCCAGCATTATCAGTTGCTTTCTCCATAGCTTGACGTCTTGAAGCAAGCTCTGAAACCGTTGAATTTGCAAAACAATTAGACAATTTAGCAGTTAGAAATAGTGGTAATGCTTCATCGAAAACCGCTTTGGCTGATGGTTCAAATTCAATCAAGGAAACAATTTTAATATCATCTAAATATGTATGCTTATAATCATTGTCCTGCTTAATTTCAAATGGATAAAGATTTAAGACGCTTTCTTCTTGAATTAAATTATTAACATATTTATTATAGATAACATATACATTTCTGAGGTTATGTTCCTGAATATTTTTAATGATTCAAGGGATAATTTCTCTAGTTATTTGATCATAATTTGATGTTACGTCAGAATACATCTTAACTATTTGCTCTTTATGTTTGTCTAAAGCATGGATAACTTTTAGGCCGACTAGAATCATTAAATCTTGCTTACCTACAGTCTTTTTGGCTAATTTTATAATGTTAGAATTATGGCTACCAGCCAAACCTAGGTCACTACCGATAATAATATATAAATTCTTGCCTGTACTTGGGACACTAAAGTGATCATCAATTTCGTTTTTAGTCATATGAGTCGCTAAGGCTTCGATGGTTTGGTCGATTTGTTCAACATAATTTTTAATATTATTAAATTCTTTTTTAGCCTTGAGGAGCTTGTTACTTGATACTAGTTCCATGGCATGTGTAATTTTTCTAATATTGCTTATTGTGTTGATTCTACCTTTAATTTCCTGAGTTGATGACATTATTTAATTTTATCCAAAACGTTTTGTGGAATTGAGTAATTCATCTCTGGTTGATAGTTTGGTATTTGACTAATTGTACTGTCTACAAGCCTTTTTAGCATAATTAAGTATTTTTTCGTTATCGCATCATTCAATGAGTTGTTATTAGCTAATAATTCTTCAGCTAAGGCAATACCTTCTAGTGAATGCATAGTTTCAACGACTGAATTTTTGAAATTAGCTATGCTTGTTAGAGGGATTGGGTTAATTAAGCGCTCTTTAATGGCTAAAAGTAATGCAACTTGAGTTGGCTGTGATAATGGAGAATATTGTGGTTGTTTAAGCATTTCGAAAACTTTAGATCCATGAGCTAAAATTTCCTTGGTACTATCATCTAAGTCACTTCCAAATTGTGCAAAAGCTTGCATTTCATTATATTGTGCTAATTCAAGCTTTAATGAACCTGAAAGTTGCTTCATTGCTTTGATTTGGGCTGCACTACCTACACGGCTGACACTAAGCCCAACGTCAACAGCTGGTCTTTGTCCAGCGTTGAATAAAGATTCACGTGTAAAGATCTGTCCATCGGTTATGGAAATAACATTAGTTGGAATATAAGCTGATATATCACCTTGCTGAGTTTCGATAATTGGTAAAGCAGTAATTGAACCGCCACCATATTCTTTTGTTACTCTTGCTGCTCTTTCGAGTAGTTGGCTGTGAAGATAGAACACATCACCAGGGAAGGCTTCACGTCCAGGTGGACGGCGTAATAATAATGATAATGTACGGTATGCTACCGCATGTTTAGACAAGTCATCATAAATAATTAAAACATCATCACCTTTAGACATTCATTCTTCAGCAATCGTTACCCCAGCATAAGGTGCAATGTATTGCTGAGGTGCCAATTCAGAAGCTGATGAAACCACGACTGTGGTGTAGTCTAAAGCTCTAACTTCACGTAAGCGATTTACTATTTGTGCTACTGTACTGTTTTTTAAGCCAATAGCAACGTAAATACATTTAACATTTTTACCTTGCTGATTAATGATTGTATCTAAAGCTATAGCTGTTTTACCGGTTTGGCGATCGCCAATAATTAATTCACGCTGGCCTTTTCCGATAGGAATCATACTATCAATTGAAATGATACCTGTTTCTAATGGCTGTGAAACAGCTTCACGAGACATAACACCTGATGCAACTTTAAATATTTCACGGCGTTGAGTTGTTTCTATTGGGCCTTTCCCATCAATAGGTTGACCAAGCGAGTTAATAACTCTACCTAAAAGTTTATCACCAACATTTATAGAAATAACTTCACCTGTTCTGCGGCATTCATCACCTTCACTTAGCAAGTTAGCATTACCAAAAATTGTAACACCAACCACTTCTTCTTCAAGGTTCAAAACAAGGCCATATATGTCATTTTTAAAGACAACTAATTCACCATTTCTCACTTTATTTAATCCGCTAACTAAAGCGATACCGTCACCAACAGTGATTATTTTTCCATATTCTGAATAGTCAACTTGTGAGTCATAATTTTTGATGCGTTCTTTTATAATTTTTGATATATCTCAGTTAATACTTGACATCTAAAACCTCCTATTTGACTAGTATTTGGCTGATTTTATGCAAATCATTTTGATATGAATGTTCTATTATTTCATTATCAATTAATATTCTAAAACCAGCGATTAATTCTGTATTTACACGTGGATAAATTCTTACTTCACATTGATATTTTTGAATAAGTTTTTTTCTTATTAGTTCTAATTTTTCATCGCTTAATTGTGTTACTGTTTCAACAACTGCAAACTTAATGTTTAAGTGTTTATTTGCAACTCTAAAAAAAGCGATTAAGATACGTTTAAAGATATAACCAGCATTTTTTTCACAAATGACTTTAAAACACCTTGCTAATAAATTTCCTGCTGGTTTTTCAGCGAAGATATTGTCAATTATTAAGTTTTTTTCCTCATTAGGAATAGCTGTATTTTTTAATAATTTCTCAAAGTCACTGTTGTTTTTAGTTTGAAAGTATAATTCTAAAAGGGTATCGTAAACTGATTGAACACATTTGTCTTCAATTGCTAAATCGAGCAAGGCAAAGGCATATCCATCGGCATTAGCACGTGTGTACATTAGCTTTCCTTTAGAAACTTATCAATAATTTTGTCTTGAGTTTCTTGCGAAATTTCTCTTTCGAGAATTTGACGAGAAAGATTAGTAGCGGCTGTAACGATCTCTTTTTTACTTTCTTTTAATAAATTGCTTTGTTGTAATTGAATATCGATTTTAGCTTCTTCAATCATTCGTTGAGAAGTACTTTTTGCCTTCTCAATATAACGTGAATAGGCTGCTTCAGCACGAATTTTAGCATCACGCTTAATGAGATTTGCGTCTTCATGAGCTTTAGCTAAACGAGTATTAACTTCTTCAAGTTTTTGTTGAGAAAGTTTATTTGTTTCCTCTGCTTGATTGATGTTATTTTGAATGTAATCTTGGCGTGCTTTTATTGCTTTTTTAACTGGCTTATAGAGCAAAAAGTATAATATTATAATTGAAATCAATAATGATAAAAGCGTAGCTAACATCAATGGTCAAGAAGGAAAAATTTTGAAGAATTTTTCTTGAATCGACTCTGATAAATCAGGTCTTTCAGGCACTGCGGCAGCATAAATAATGTTATGAAGCATGTTGATTATTTAAGCACGAAAATGATGATAATTGCAACAATTAAGCAGTAAATTGCTGATGATTCGGCAACACCTTGACCGATAAGCATCATTGTTCTAATTTTAGATGCAGCTTCAGGGTTTCTTCCGACAGCATCACAAGCTTTACCGGCTGCAATCCCTTGACCTAATCCACATCCAAATGATCCAAGCATAGCTAGACCAGCACCAACGGCAATTAATCCTACTTTAACTCCGTCATTCATATTGAACCTCCTAAAAAATAAATAGTTATGCAATAATTTTTTGGGTTTGATTAATTTTCTTTTTTGACTTTTTTACTATCTTTTCAGCTTCACTTGATCAATAAACTGTTGTAAGTAATGTAAATACTAGAGTTTGCACAATTGGACCAAACATATCAAAAAACATATGTAAAAATGGTGTAAAAAATGAACCAAAAAAGTAAAATCCATTTGTGATTGGCATTAAATCCCATACGTATCCGAAGACATAATAAACTAAATACGTTATAGTTGCACCACCAATAATATTTCCAAACATACGCATTGATAGTGAAATTAATGGAGCAAACTGACTTACTATTTCAATTGGGCTAACTAAATATCTTTTTAATCAGCGTCATTTTTGAAATATAGTCGCAATAGTATAAGATCCTAAAAATGTTATTAAAGCCAAGGTTAAAGTCACCGAATAAGATGTAGCTATAGGTTCTAATCCGATTAAACCAAGCGAATTACCAATTAGTATAAAAGTAGCTAGGCTAAAGATATAAATTCGCATCTTAGGTAATTTATTTTCACTAGCTTCATCATATAAATTGCACACAGCATTAACATAACCTTCAGCCACTAACTGTAAAGCTTTTGGAGCTTTATTCGGCTTAGCGTGTTTTTTAATGTGTATTGTGACGCTAATCGAGATAATAAAAATTATCAAAACAGTCACAAATAAAGAAAACAATTGAGGTTGATTTCATTCGTTAAAAAATCTTTTAAAATCCATTTATTAGCCTCCTTTCCTTAGTTTTTTTTAATAAAAATAATCGATATAGGTAATACCAAAATGCCTATAAAATAGGTGAAAATGTTAAATGGATAACTCACCTTTTCTATTATTGAGGCATCTAATTTGTTAAAATAAACATTTAAAAATAATGCGGCCAAAAAGATTAATCCAACTAATAAAGTTAAGCAAATATTGACTATTGTATTTGATAATACAACTGATTTTTTATTAGTTAGTTTTTGTTTTTGAATTAGTATTGATCTAATTGAAAAATTTAACATATAGCTAAAAGCGCCAAGCCAAAAACCTAGTAAACCGTAAATGTTCAAGTAATAAAAAAAGCATAGCAACAATAGTGAAACTACGCCAGCAATTATTATAAAATTTAGATATATTTTTTTTAATAATTGCCTACTCATTTAAATCCCAAAAAATAACTATTTTTATTATGTATTAATTATTAATACTTTTTTATTATATAACTTTAATATATAAGACAAAATAATAAAATTTTTTGGTTTGTTTTTAACTAAAAACACTGTAGATAAATTAAAAAAGCAAAATTTAAAAAGAATAAATAGCGAATTATTTTTTTTATACAAAAATATTGCTATTTATTCATTTATTAATTTCTAAGCTACTTTTTCTTTCTTTTTTTGTTTAAAAGAATTCAAATAAGCTATTCAATGTGCATGCTTTTCGACTTTAATTTTATAGCGATTATTTTCATCTTTTTCAAGGTAAATGCATTTTTGAAGCATCCAAATAAAACTCAATAACACAAACGAAATTCCGCCTAATATCATGAATGTAAAGATATTAAATGGTCATTTTGTAAGTGGTCCCATAAGGTTTACTTGTGAGTTTATCTTGTCAAATCCTGTGTATCAAAAATTACTTGCTCATGAGACTTTGGCGTCATCGTTAGGCATTCAAAATACGTTTGTTAATCAATTAATTCCAGAGATAAATAGGAAAATTCCTGAAAGCCCAAGAAAAGTAAAGCCAATTTCTTTAGCTGTTATTTTTTCATCAACAAATATAAAAAGCAGAACACTATAAATTAATATAAATGTGTGAACAATTAAATAATCATGAAAAATAAAAGCATCTAACCCAATATTTTGAGGAACATTTTTTGGGCGTGGTTTAGGAAAAATCATACTCTCAAAGCTTGGGATAGCCAGAGCTACTAATGTGGCTAAAAAGCCTATGATACCGAAGTATTTGACTCAATTAGGCTTATTTAAAATTGAGACTAAAGCTAGAGCCATAAGAAATAATCTGCAAAAGTGCAATGGTAAAACTTCTCATTTGAGTGGATAATCTGAGAAGATAGTTCAGGATGTTCTCAAAACTTGATAAACCAAAATAGTTATCCCAATAGTCATGTAAAATGCTCGTTTAGATAATCCTAAAACCTTATTTTGTGCAACGTATCAATTATGAATTTGTTTTTTAAAAATTCAAATAATAAGGACAGCAATTAAGCATAAAGCAACGTAGGTGTAAAAGTATGCAAAACTTAAACCTTCAAACTTTAATTGGTTTCCTTGACTGGCAAAAAATCCTTTCATACTACCCCATCATTCCCATTTTAGTTAAGTCGCCTAAATTTCCAGATTTTATTTTTTTAGCCATTTCTGTCATTCTCTTAGACATTAAATCAAATTCATTCATGAGGCGGTTGTATTCAAAGGCAGATGTTCCTGAACCTTTAATGATACGAGCTTTTCTTGATGCATTTTTTAATAGTTTAGGATTGCGGCGTTCTTTAATAGTCATTGAGTTGATAATTATTTCAAAAGAACGCAATTTTGTTTCAGCTTCATCAATTTTTGAATCATCAATTTTTTTAGCTAAACCTGGAATTAATTTTACTAATGATTTCATTTTGCCCATTTTTTTAACTTGAGCTAAGTTATTCATTAAATCATCCATAGTGAAGTTGCCTCTTAAAATTTTAGCAACCATATTTTTACTATCATTAGGATCAAAAACTTCTTCAGCTTTTTCAATAAGAGATAAAACATCGCCCATGCCTAAAATACGGTCAGCCATTCTATCAGGATAAAAAATATCCAAGTTAGCAACTTTTTCGCCAGTACCGATAAATCTAATAGGCACATTTAAAACTTTAGTGATGCTTAAGGCAGCGCCACCACGAGCATCTGAATCTAGCTTTGTAATGATGCTTCCACTCAATTTTAAGCGCTTATGAAATGCTTCAGCAACGTTAATAATATCTTGCCCGGAAAGTGCATCTACAACCATAATAATTTCATGTGGACTAGCTATTTTTCTAACATCATCGATTTCATCCATAAGTTTTTCATCGATTGCTAAACGGCCTGCCGTATCGATAATGATTAAGTCATTTTTATTCGTTTTAGCGTACTCAAGCGCTTCTTTTACAATATTTTGAGCACTATCATTAGTTCCTTTTTCGAAGTAATCAACTTGAATACCTTTAGCTAATGTAACTAATTGTTGAACCGCTGCGGGTCGATAAATATCAGCAGCAACTAAAAGTGGTTTTTCAACGTATTTTTTCTTACGTAGGAAATAAGATAATTTAGCAGCGGCTGTGGTTTTACCGCTACCTTGTAATCCACACATCATTATTATGTATGGACGGCCTGAAATTGTAAATTCTTTAGCCTTGCCACCTAAAATTTCTTGCAATTCATCATGAACAATTTTAACCATTAATTGCGAAGCATTAAGGGACCCTACTAAATCAGAATTGAGAGCTTTTTCTTTGACATTAGCAATAAATTCTTTGACAACTTTTAAGTTAACGTCGGCTTCCAATAAAGCCATTTTAATATCACGAGTAACTTCTAAGATGTCTTCTTCATTGACTATTGTCTTTTTACGCATTTTTTCAAAAGATTTTTGAATTCGATTTTCTAAAAAGCCAAGCATTTATCCTCCTTATCAATTCTAGTATTATATACTAATTGTATTTAGGATGTTTTAAAACAAATAATTTACTAATTTCCCTGTAACCGAGTGAATTATATATTCTGCCTGCTTGCAAATTATCATAAAAAAGCATTGTTTTTATTCCTTTGGATAGTAATAAATTATGTAAGCGAGCCACACATTCGCTTGCGTAACCTTTTTGTCTTGCTTTAGGTAAGGTAAAAACACCACCAATTATCGCCACATCGTCTGTAATTGATGCTGTTGATGCTGCGCTAACAATTTCATTATGGTCATAGACACAAAATCCATAATATCTTTTAGCCTCCATGGCTTTAGTTATTTTGTAAATCTCATCATCTAGCGAGCTCATAAGTGTTTTAAATTCATCTATTTGGGCCTTTGAGACACAAAGATTAGCCACATCATTAATTTTAGTTTCGGTTGCAAAATTACTATTAACTGGCGCCAAAGTGCTTAGTTCCGCTAATATTTCGCTTTTAATAATATAGTTATCATCTTTAATTTCTTTTTCAAATCTATTAAAAGTTTCTGAAAATAAAATCCAGTTTCGAATTTTATTTTCATCAATGAAGCTTTTTATTTGATTGTAATTTACTTTATGTAGCGGATCGTAAAAAAGTAAAGTTTTTTGAAAATTCATTAGGCAGGCTACAACCTTATTTTTTTCTAAAACTATGTATGTACTGATGTTTTCAGCAAATAAACCATATGTTTCAATATCAGAAATAAAAAAGAAGTTCTCACTTTTATTTTGTTTAAGAAATTCTAGAATTTCATTTTTTTGTTTTTCATTAGCTTTTATAAACATTTTTATCCTTTTTACCAAAAATAAAAATCCCTTTCGAGATTTATTGAAGTTTCGATAATTCTTCATCAATTAAACTTTTAAGAACTTTTAATTCTTCAAGAGTTAAGGTAATTCCTTTTGATGAACGAGAACGGTCGGCAGATCAGTCACGAATATCATATTTAGGTCCAGCATTATTTCAACTAACTAAATTAAGTTCTTTTTTGTAGCCATTTGTTGATTCTGAGATTGTTCCTAATTCACGTACAACAGTGTTGGTGATTTCTGGTCTTTTATATGCCATTTTTGCCTCCTATATTTAATATAATATATATTAATTATATATTAATACATTATTTTTATTATTTAAATATTATATTAAAAAAATTTCTCTTGTGGCCACAAGAGAAATAGTATTATTATTGGTTTTCGTCGGCAACTTTAACCGCTTCAACTTTTTTACCTTTGTAAAATCCACAGCTTCCGCATGCACGGTGTTGTTGAGTAGGTTTTGAGCAATTTGCGCAATTTACCAAGTTTGGAAGTGTTAAAGCATCATGAGTACGACGTTTGTGTTTACGTTGTTTAGATGTTTTACGTTTTGGAACTATCGCCATTAGGATTCCTCCTTTTTCTATTTAACTAGTTAATAAAATTAGCATTAGAATTATAAAAAAAGAAATTAAAAACAATAACAAAATAAAAAATATTTTAATTAATTTATTGCATATATTTAATATTTTACTTTTTATACAGTAAATAGCCTGTTTGAGATTGTTTAATATTCAAGGAATTTAGCAATTTTTAGTTTTGTCTAGAATTTTTATTATTTGCTCAGCAATTTTATTTATTACTGGTACTGCAACCGAATTACCGAATTGTTTATATGCTTGCGTATCACTGACTGGAATTATAAATTCTTCTGGAAAACCTTGTAATCTAGTTGCTTCTCTTGGTGTTAATTTTCGCGGATTTTTATTATTTTTTAGAAAATTAAACAATTCAAAATTTTGAATTTTAGATTTATTGGTTCTAACAATATAAATGCGTTCACGGTTTTGTTAAACACCAAAATCTCTAGTCTTAAACAATGTGTAAAAACTTCATAATTCATTAATTTGAGTTCTTTTAAAATTATGTTAAAAGTTTTACCACTTCCGCGATTTACTTAGTTTTTTTATATTTTCCAACAAAATGCTTGTGAAATTATCTAAAAATTAGGTAAATTGTCGATTATCTTATGCTCAAATGGTAAAAGAATTTGAGCTAATAAATGAATTAGTTTTAATTGATGCATGTATTGTTTTTCTGGCGTGGTACAGTATAAAATTAATAAAGTAAAAATAACTTTAAGAAAAAAGTGACAAGAAGTAGCTAAAAAGATGATGAAAATAGATGCAAAAGAAATGTTTTGAGACACACTAGATAAAGCAATTCTTAAAATATATTAAATACACTTTATGAATTTAGTATAAACGTTATTAATACTAAGCAAAATAAATTTGAAAATTATATTAATAACAGCTGAATTTTGTAATTTAGAGATTTAATCGAAAATTGTCTAAATAATGATAGATATTCATGCCTAACATAATTAAATACGAAAGAATTTTTATTAAATTTCATTAAAAAAAAGTTATAAATTTGATATATTTACTAAGAAAACATTAAGAGTTGCTGAGCTATACCGCTAAGAAGCAAGCCAACCCCATTTGTATGGAAGGTGGAAGGTTAGGGATTTACATAAATCCAGCATGTTAATTAATTTTAGCTCACTCTCTTTAATTATTAAAAGGGAGTTTTTTATATGCAAAATAGAATTTTATTTTCTTCAGAAAGTGTAGGAAAAGGTCATCCAGATAAAATTTGTGATCAAATTTCAGATGCGATTTTAGACGCTTATTTAACATTAGATCCTCATTCTCGCGTTGCTATTGAATCAGTTGTTAGTGCTAATTTGGTGGCAATAGCCGGTGAAGTTAGTTCAAAAGGTCATGTTGATGTTGTGGATGTTGCGAAAAAAGTTATTAGTGAGGCTGGTCAATATACTGAAAATATGACATTTGTAACTGATATTAAAGTGCAAAGTGAAGATATTGCCAGAGGTGTTTTATTAGATGAAAAAAATATTGGTGCTGGCGACCAAGGCATTATGTTTGGTTATGCAACTAATGAGACAAAAGAATATATGCCTTTAGCAATTCAATTAGCCCATGAAATAGTCAAATTAGCTACTAAAAAAATGGAATTAGGTGAATTTAAATACGCTAAGTCAGATATGAAAAGTCAAGTAACTATTGATTATAGTGATAGCAAGAACCCTGTTATAGATACTGTGCTTTTTTCTTGTCAACACGATGAAAATTTTATTGAAAAAGAATTTAAAGAATTTATTGAAAAAAACATAGTTACAGATGTTTTAGTAAAATATAGTTTTACAAAAGCTAATAGAATTTTGATAAATCCTACAGGCAGATTTGTGATTGGCGGACCAACTGGCGATACAGGTCTAACAGGAAGAAAAATAATAGTTGATACTTATGGTGGGGCATCTAGACACGGTGGCGGAGCATTTAGTGGTAAGGACTCTACAAAAGTAGATAGATCAGCAGCTTATATGTGTCGTTACATAGCTAAAAATTTAGTTGCTGCCGGGCTCGCTGATAGAATCGAGTTGCAGGTTTCTTATGCTATAGGTATAGCTGAACCAACAAGCATTATGGTGGAAACTTTCAATACAGAAAAGGTTCCAACTGATAAAATTAGAGAAATTATTCAAAAATTATTTGACCTTAGACCATATGCGATTATTAATAAATTAGAACTAAAAAAACCTATTTATAGACAAACTGCTACTTTTGGTCACTTTGGTAGAGATGATTTATCGCTTCCATGAGAAAAGTTGGATATGGTTGAAAAAATCAAAAAAGAAGTAAATAATTAATAACTATATTTCTTTTATTAAAAAAGCTTTTTTGATACAATAACAATACTAAAAATAAAGAGAATAAATGAAAGGTTTAAAAATGCGTAAAATTGTTAGAGAAAGAAACAAATTAAGAGCCGCTAAAAGATTACACAAATTACAAAAAGAACAAGCTCGTGATGAACGTCGTGCTGCACGTTTAGCATAATTTAATAATAAATAATCATAAAGTAATTTTTTCTAAAGCCTCGTGTTACTGCGAAAAAATACAAATTAAAAATAAAGCTTTTGGCTTTATTTTTTTTAAATATGCATTAATTCCATTTTTACTGCAATAACTTTATTTTGGTCGCCATCAAATATTGTGTAACTAAAATATGAGCTGTTATCATCGGTTTTAGTTTCATGCAATTGTGCAAAAAGCGAAAATGAATGTTCATTTGAATCTTTATCAATCTTAATAAAAGTATTTTCAGTTTTGTTATTTTTTTCTAAATTCAATGTTGCTACACCACTAAAAATATTAACTTTATTTTCATTTACTTCGATACGGTTTTCAACATTATATGTTGGTTCAATAAAAGTATAAACTCTAAAAATTTCTTTAGTTTTAGGATCAGGTTGATATTGAATTTCACTATCTGTTTCAAATTCAATAATATTTTCGCTTGCTTCAGCGGGATTTTGGGTAATTTTTATTCTTATTTTCATACTTCAAGTCTCTTTGATACTAAATTTTTGCCAAATAAGTAAATTGCTTTCGCTAGTTCAGGGCCATGTTCTTCATATGTTGTTGCAATTCTAATTGGCATAAATAAGTTTTTACCAGCTTTATTCGTTGCTGTTTTGGTTTCATTGATTGCGTTTTGAATACCTTCAATCGCGAACTCATTTTTATCTAGTTGTTTAATAAATTCATGAATAACATCAATGTTTTCTTGTGGTATAGTTAATGTCAATTCTTGTTTAGTTTGTGTGTAAATATTTAAATTTTTCTTAAGTTCATTAAAAGTTGTGCAAGATACTTTATATGTGTCTACAAATAGTCTAGATCATTCATTGTCTTCTAAAGACAATTTTTCTAATAACTCTGTAGTGCAGATGTTTTGGAAATATTTTTTCGAAAATCAATCCATTTTTTGAATGTCGAATTTAGAAGGGCTTTTGCTTAATCTTTCAGGGTCAAAAGCTTTAATTATTTCATCATGACTCATTATTTCCTTGCCTGATTTTTCAGTTCAACCTAATAATGTTAAAAAGTTAAATAAAGCTTCCGGAACATATCCTTCATTGCGATAATCTTCTATAAATTGTTTGGTTGAAGTGTCGCGTTTTGATAATTTTTTACCTTCCATATTCGTGATAACAGTAAGGTGTCCAAATTCGGGTGTCTTTCAACATAAAGCATTATAAATAACTAATTGTTTTGGTGTATTTGTAATATGTTCTTCACCACGCAAAACATGTGAAATCGACATATCATGATCATCAATTACTACTGCAAAATTGTAAGTTGGATAGCCGTCACTTTTCATGATAACCCAGTCACCGATATCACTAGAATTAAAGCTTATGTCTCCTCTAACTAGATCTTTTCACGCTAGATTTTCATTTTTAGGCATTGCAAAACGAATTGAAAATAAGCCTTTTTCATCTCTTTTTAGTTTCTCGTCTTCGCTTAATTTTAATCAATTACGATCATATTTGAATGCGACTATACCTTTTTTTTCACTTTCAGCATGTTGCATTTCTAATTCGGCTTCATTATCGTATGCTTTATACGCTAAACCTTTTTCCACTAGTGAATAAGCAATTTCTTTGTAGCGATCTAATTTTTCTGATTGTCGATATTTTCCGCATTCTTTATTTGGTTTAAAAGGGCTTTCGTCAGGGATAATGCCTAATCAAGCTAAGTTTTCTAATTGACTTTTTTCACCATCAACGACGTTTCTTTTAACATCTGTATCTTCTAATCTAAAAACAAAATCACCATTATAATGCTTGGCAAAAAGGTAACTAAAAAGGGCAGTTCTCGCTCCACCGATGTGTAAATAACCTGTTGGGCTTGGTGCATATCTTGTTCTAATTTTTGTGTTTATATCATTCATTTTTTTCACCTCTTTTATAGTATAAAATTTTACATCTTTTTAATAATATATTAAAGCAATGATAATTAAATTTTAAATATTATGATAAAATTAGCAATATATAAATTTGGAGGTTCGTCAATGCCTTTTGATCGTAATAATACAGAAGAAAAAAACAAGAATAATGATGATGAAAAAGCTGATTTAAAAGAAAAGTTAGATGAAGATTTTATCCCTGAGGATGAGCTTTTTGTTGCGTTTAAGCCTGTAGAACAGTCGAAAACAGAACAAGATGATGATGAAGAAGAAAATCAACCGCAAGCTAAAGATGATTATGTAGTTCAATCACAATTATTAGATAAGCCTCAAAACGGGATTACTCCTGTTGATGTGCATAAAGAAATGAAGGATTCATTTTTAGAGTATGCTATGAGCGTCATTGTTTCACGCGCATTACCAGATGCGCGTGACGGACTTAAACCTGTTCACCGTCGTATCTTATATGATATGCATGAATTAGGGATAACACATGGCACACAGCACCGTAAAAGTGCAAGAATTGTTGGGGACGTTTTAGGTAAATATCACCCTCATGGTGATAGTTCGGTTTATGAAGCTATGGTAAGAATGGCTCAGGATTTTAGCTTACGTTACCCACTTGTGGATGGACACGGTAATTTTGGCTCAATTGATGGTGACCAAGCAGCTGCGATGCGTTATACTGAAGCTAGAATGAGTAAACTAGCTTCAGAAATGCTGGACGGCATTAAGAAAAATACTGTAGATTTTACACCAAACTATGATGCCTCTGAAATGGAACCCGAAGTATTGCCTTCACGTTTTCCAAATTTATTAGTTACAGGTGGTAGTGGTATTGCTGTTGGTATGGCTACCTCTATCCCTCCACACAATTTAGGCGAAACAATTGATGCAACAATTGCATATGCCCGCAATAATGACATTACAAACGATGAATTAATGGAATACTTGCCAGGGCCAGACTTTCCAACCGGAGCAATTATTCTTGGTAACAAAGGAATTAGACAGGCTTACAATACTGGAAAAGGCTCTATTACCGTAAGGTCAGTCGCAAAAATTGAGGAATTCGCTAATGGAAAAAGCAAAATTATTGTTAGTGAAATACCATACGAAACCAAAAAAACCTCAATTATTGAGAAAATAGCAGAATTAGTGAAATTAAAAGAAATTGAAGGAATTTCAGATTTACGTGATGAATCATCAAGAGAAGGAATCAGAATTGTAATTGATATTAAAAAGAATCATAATCCACATGTTATTTTAAATAAACTTTACCGTCAAACTAACTTACAACAAAATTATTCATTTAACTTTGTTGCTTTAGTTAACGGAGAACCTAAATTACTTGATTTAAGAAGCTCACTAAAAGTTTATTTAGATCACCAAGAAAATGTTGTGCGCCGTAGATTAGAATTTGATTTAGCTAAAGCTGAAGAGCGCTACCATATTTTAGAAGGTTTAAAAATAGCTGTTGAAAATATTGATGAGGTTGTAGCTCTAATTAAATCATCAAAAAATGATGCTGATGCGCAAGCTAGATTATCATCTCGTTTTGCTTTAAGCGAAAAGCAAACCAAAGCGTTAGTTGATATGCGTTTAGGTCGTCTAACAGGTTTAGCAATTGAAAATATGCTTGAAGAAATGAAAGAATTATTTGACCAAATAACCTATATACAAGGAATTTTGGCTTCAAGAGATAAATTAATTGAACTAATTATTACTGAGCTTAATGAAATAAAAGAAAAATACAATGATAAACGTAGAACCGTAATCGACACTTCAGCTTCAGGAATTGTAACTGATGAAGATTTAATTCCGCAAAAAGAAGCAATTATCACAATTAGTGTTAAAGGCTTTGTTAAACGTATGGAACTAAGTGAATATCAACAACAACGCCGCGGTGGTGTGGGTAAAAGCACAATGAAGACATATGATGATGATGATATCTCATCAATCATTCAAACAAATACGCACACCGACTTATTACTATTTTCTAATTTAGCACAAGTTTATAGAATTAGAGCGCATGAAATTCCTGAGTTATCTCGCACCTCAAAAGGGGTTGCTTTTGTGAATGTTTTACCAGCTTTAAGAGTTAAAGATAATGAAAAAATTGTTTCAATGCTTCCTATTGATGGATATGATGATGGTCAATACTTATTTACCGCAACTAAACAAGGATTAATCAAAAAAACACCAATTGATTTATATGAACACATTAATGCAAATGGTAAAAAAGCCTTCGTGCTTGATGAAGGTGATGAATTAGTTCGTGCATTTATTGCTACTGATAATGACTTAATTTTATTAGGCAATTCTAATGGCCGTGTTGTAAAATTCAATGCTTCTTTAATTCGCCCAGTGGGACGTGTTGCTCGCGGTGTTAGAGGTATTAAGATTGATGGTAATGAGCTAGTTGTTTCAGCTTCAACAAACACCGAAGGCGAATTCATTTTGAGCATTGGCGAAAGAGGTTTTGGAAAAATTACGCACCATTCACTTTATCGTTTAACAAATCGTGGTGGTAAAGGTATTATGTCAATTAACACCAAAAATGCCGGCTTATTAGTTACATCTCGCTTTATAAACCCTATGGATGAACTATTAATAATTACTAATACAGGCCAAACTTTAAGAACATCATTAGCGGCCATTAATGAAACAAGTCGTATCACTAAAGGTGTTAAGTTGATTAATTTAAGAAATAACGAGGTTATTGTAAGCATCGAAATAATTAAAAATGATGAACCAGTAAATGATGCTGAAGTTAAATCAATTCAAAATTTTGTTGAGGATATTAAGCAAAGAACCCAAGAAATTGATTTAGATAAAATTGATGAAGAAGTCTATGAATAAGGAGTTTTAGTCAAATGGATTTGAATGAAAAGCATGACCCACAAGAGCTAAATTCTCCTGATGAACAAACTCTTGAACAAAGCAAAACAAATAAACTTCTTCCTACAAAAGTAGATATGATTTATGAAAATAATCATATTTATTTTTCTTATAATAAAAAAAGCTTCTCTTTACTCAAGAGATCAATTTTACCTTTGATTAACGCAATTTTAAGCGTAGTAAATATCAATAAAAATGAAAAAATTTGAATCAGTTATGAAAGTGGAGACTTATCTGAAATTATTATAAACAGTTGTAATATTTTTAACTCCAAAGGATATCAAACTTTTATTTTTGACAATTTTGAACAGTCTAATGTTTCCTTGGACGAATATTTATATTTAGAAAAAGGATTTAATTGGCACTTAAGATTTACAAAATACAATAAAGACAAAAAAATTAAGATAGATTTTTTTAATATTATGAAACAAGCTAGAATGAGCCAACCACAGGCAAATTCGGAACAAATTGTTCAAAAATATTTATCACAAGATGGCTTCGATATTGAAGTCGATGAAAGTATCCTTAACTTTATTCCATATTACCAAACAATTAAATATGTTTCAAGTAATAAATGGATTCTTAAGGCGTTTGCTAATATCCACCATAGATATAAAGGAAGAGTTTTTATCGGGACTGAAAATAAAACATCATTAGAATTATGTGCTTCAATAATGCGGCAAAGCAATACAGATGTTGAATTTGCCAAAAAAAGCATAAATTTAAAGCGTTTTAAAATTAATTCATGATTTTATAAGCCTAAGCTGCTTGCACACAAAAATAAAACTATGGCTTTAATTCATTTTGATAAATATCATGATATTAATCTGGCTATTAGACAACATAATTCTTATTTATGGCTTAGCAAAGATGAACTTGCATTAGTTTATTTTGACTTTATTTTCGAAGAAATGAAGCGAGCAAAACTGAATATGGCCGATTTATTTGTTGTTGTTCCGGTCAATGCATCAAAACAACTTTTTGAGTTGCTAACACAATATAATATTTCATATCGATACTACCAAAATGAATATGTTTTGGAGTATATCGATGATAAAAAATGCATTTTTATTTACGATGGCAAACAGTTTAATGCCGATCCTAGATTTTCAAGAAGATTTAATAATTACTATTTTTTAGCCTGCATCATTTGAATGCTTAATTCATATCAAAATCGCAATAATTTATTACCTTTTAAAAACCGAAGATTAAAAGAAATATTTGGTAGCTATAAACACTATACTATAGAGGAAAAAGTAAATTTCGATGATATTAAAAAGCTTGAAAATTTCATCAAAAATTATTCCACTAATGGCTTAATAAAAAAGTTGGAAATTAATAAAGCAATTTTTCATAATATTAAGCAAAACGATAAATTATTTTTATTTACTTTAACCTTGGTAAATAATCATCAGCTTAATTTTATGTTTGATGAACAAAAAAATAAGCTGGTAATTGAAAATTGCATATGTGTTGAATATGACTATAAATCTTATTCATTTATTATCGAAAAATTTAAAATCAAAAAACTTATTAAAACTATTTTAAAGCTTGGTTTATCTAATGATTATGAACCTCAACATGTTTATTTAGATAGTAAAAACAAAGAGATAAATTAACTTTGCTTTTTTAGGTTTATATATATAATAGAACTGCATACAACAGCAAGGCAACATATTTTGAAATATTAAGCTTCATTAGATTTGATAGTAAGTAAGCTGTCACACTGAAATCATTAGAGCTTAATTAACAAAATAGAGTTGCTCCATAATGTTTTATGCGATTAATTTTTAAGGAGAAACATTATGAGATACACTGATCCAGTGTTTAAAAAATCACGTCGTTATGGTTTTTCAATCCTTGAAACTGAAAAAGAGTTCTCAAAAGGTCGTAAAAGAACATACGCGCCTGGCCAACACGGCAACAAGAGAGTAAAACTTTCAGATTACGGACTACACCTATACGAAAAACAAAAAGTTAGATACCTTTACGGTTTAACGGAAAAACAATTAGCAAAATTCTTTGCTCGTGCTTCAAAAATGAAAGGTGTTTTGGGTACAAACCTATTACAACTTTTAGAAAGCCGTTTAGACAACTTAGTTTATAGAGCAGGCTTCGCAAGTACACGTCGTCAAGCACGTCAATTAGTTACTCACGGACACTTTACATTAAATGGCCACAAAGCCGACATCCCTTCGATGATTATTCCTGTTGGCTCAGTAATTACATTAAAAGAAAAATCACGTAAAAATGTTCAAATTACAGCTCAATTAGAAGCTAAAACAACTGCAAAATGAATTACATTAAAAGACTTTAGCGCAACAATTGATCGTTTACCAGAAAGAAACGAATTCCTTCCAACAATTAAAGACAACTTAGTTGTTGAGTTCTACTCAAAATAGTTAAGAAAGTGCAGATTTAAATATGAAAAAAGATATTCACCCAGCTTACTATGAAGTTAAAACAATGTGTTCAACATGCTCAAAGGAATTTACTTTCAAATCAACTAAAAAATCATTTTCAGTAGACGTTTGTTCAGGATGCCACGTAGTTTATACTGGTGACAAAACTAAAACTAAAGCAACAGGTATGATTGATAAATTCAACCAAAGACTTGCTAAAAAACAAAAATAATAAAAAGAGGCATCTGCCTCTTTTTTATATAAAAATGTGTCTAAAAAGACTGTATTACACTACTTTTAGACACATTTTATTTTAAAAAAGCATATCTTCTATTTCTTGTTTTAGTTCTGGATTATTAATTAATAAATCGCGAAGTGTTTTTTTACCTTGGGCAATATTGTTGCCTTTGTATGAATATCAAGCTCCTTTTTTATCAATCACACCTTTTTGAACTGCTAATTCTATTAATTCACCGACATTGTCAATTCCATAACCAAAAATAATATCAGTAGTTAATGATTTAAATGGTGCAGCTAATTTATTTTTAACAACTTTAATTTTTAACTCATTGCCAGTAATATCTCTGCCTTCGACAATTGATGTTGATTTTCTAACTTCAATTCTTATTGATGAGTAGAATTTTAAAGCGCGCCCTCCAGGTGTGGTTTCAGGGTTGCCGAACATCACGCCAATTTTTTCTCTAATTTGGTTCACAAAAATAATAGTTGTTTTATTTTTATTTAAACTTCCAGTAATTTTTCTTAATGCTTTAGACATTAATCTTGCTTGTAAGCCGATTTGGTTATCTTGCATTTCACCATTTAATTCAGCTTCTGGAACTAAAGCTGCAACACTATCCACAACAATTAAATCAATTGTACCTGCTTTTGCTAAATAATCAACAATTTGCATTGCTTGTTCACCGCTGTCTGGTTGCGACATTAATAAATTTTTAGTATCTACTCCCACATTTCTTGCATAAACAGGATCTAAAGAGTGCTCGGCATCAATAAATGCAGCAACACCACCAGCTTTTTGGATTTCTGCTATAGCATGCAAACAAAGTGTGGTTTTGCCACTACTTTCAGGTCCAAAAATTTCAATTATTCTCCCTTTTGGATATCCACCAATACCTAAAGCTTCGTTTAATAAATAGCTACCACTTGAAAATGTTTCAATATTATCAGGAACATCGTCATCGCTTAAAAACATAATCGCTTCATCGCCAAATTTCTTTGTTATTTCATTTAATGTTTCATGTAATTCGTTGAGTTCTTTTTTATCTTTCATAATTTGTAAAATCCTTTCATTTATATATTTATGAACTTATAACAATGCTTAAAAAAGTGGATAAAAATAGAATTATTGCATTTTTTAAAGGTTTCATAATGATTTTTTATTTAAAAAAAACAATATTAAAATAATACATATTTTACCAAAATGCCTATACCATAGTGATTTTAGAAATATATAATATGTTTATAAAGAGAATAGGCAATTGTTCCATTATTATATAATATAAAAGATAAAATATGAGCTCATATCTTATTATCAATATATTAAGGGAGAAAAAAATGAAAATTATTGTTATTGGCGCGAACCACGCAGGAACAAGTTTTTTAAGAACTTTAAAAACTGTTAACCCATCTGCAGAGGTTACTGCTTACGATCGTAATACAAACACATCATTTTTAGGATGTGGAATTGCTGTGTGAGTTGGTGGTGCAATGGAGCAACCAGATGGATTATTTTACTCATCACCTGATATTTTAAAAAATGAATATGGAGTTAATTTAAAAATTCAACACGATGTAATTAGAGTTAATCGTGTAGCAAAAACTGTTACAGTTAAAAACCTAGTTACTGGTGAAGAATTCGAAGATAATTATGACAAATTAGTTTATGCTGGTGGAACTTGACCAATTGAGCCAAACTTGCCAGGCGCTAAATTAGAAAACATAATGTTATCTAAATTATTCCAACACGCTGAAATCTTGGTACAAAAAGCAAATGATAAAAACATTAAAAATGTTGTTGTTGTAGGTGGCGGTTATATTGGTACTGAATTAGTTGAAGCTTACCAATTAAGAGGCAAAAAAGTTACATTAATTGACTTACAAGACCGTGTAGTTCCTAACTATTTAGATGAAGAATTTACTTCAATCATGGAAAAAAATATGGTGAAAGACGGCATAACTTTAGCTCTTGGGCAAAAAGTTATGGAATTTAAATCTAAAGATGGTGTTCATGTTTCATCAGTTGTTACTGATAAAGGTGAATATGATGCTGATTTAGTTATTATGTCTGTTGGATTCCGTCCAAATACAGATGCTTTAGTCGATGTTGAAAAACTACCTAATGGTGCTGTTAAAGTTAATGAATTCCAACAATCAATTTCAGACGAAAATGTTTATGTAATTGGTGATTCAGCTGCCTTAAAACACTGTGTCACAGGTGAATACGCACACGTTGCCTTAGCTACAAATGCTGTTAAAACAGGTGTTGTTGCCGCTTTAAATATTGCTGGAGTTAAGGTTCCTTTCCCAGGTGTAGCTGGAACAAATGCAATAAATGTTTTTGGTTGCAAATATGCTTCAACCGGTTTAACTGAAGTTGTAGCTAAAAAAGCAGGATTTGCTGAAGCTGCAAGTGAATACTGAGAAGATAATTCACGTTGTGAATTTATGTCTACATATGAAAAAGTAGCAACTAAAGTTGTTTATGATAAAAAAACTTTAAGAATTTTAGGTTTCCAAATCGGTTCATGAGGTAAAGAAAACCATACTGAAGTTGCTTACTTATTTGGTTTAGCAATTCAAAAAGGCTTAACATTACCAGAAATGGCTTTAACTGATGTATTCTTCTTACCTCACTTTAATAAACCATTTAACTTCTTCTTAGTGCCAATGTTGCATGCATTAGGATTAAAATATAAAGCTTAATATTAGTATCTATATTTATAAAACATACCATTATTATATATACTGGTATGTTTTTTTATGCTATTGTAAATTTTAAAAAATTTTTTAAGAATATATATATATATATATATAATAGTGCTAAAAAAATATATAGGGTAGGTTTAATGATGAAAAAGAAACGTAAACTAATTATCTTTACTTTAGCTACAATGGCTAGTTTGTCACTTTCTGCAAGTGTTGGTACATATAGCTACTTTTCGATTGCTGATTCCAAATCAAAAATCACTTATAGAGGCGGTAATTCGCATAGTCCTAGACTAAAAGATGGAGGAGAGTTTGATATTTCAAACTCTATTTCGGGCAACAATGACAGTGATAAATTAAAAGAGAAAAAGCAACCAGAAGTTATAGCTCCAAAAGAGCCCGAAATTAAAGAAGATATTAATAAAGATATTGAGATTCAAAAAGATGATAAGTTAAAGAAGGAAGAAGATAAAAAAGAGCCAGAGAAACCTAAAGAAGAAGATAAAAAAGAAATTGTTGACAGAACTAAATTAACTAAAACTATAGCAGATGCATTGAATTTGATTAATGAGCTAAATGATCCAAAGTATTTAAATATCAAAAAAGCTCTTGAAGGTGAATATAATAGCGCTTTAATTATTGAAAAAAATCAAGATGCTACAGCTCAACAAATTACTGATTCTGAAGACAAATTATCTAAAGCTATTGCTGAAGCTAAAAAGTTAAAAGAAGCAATTGATAATCCAAAACCACCTATTATCAGCGATGAACCTTCTAAACCTGAACCTGCTCCAGATGTAGAGATTAAACCAGATCCTATTCCAGAGCCAGAGAAACCTAAAGAAGAAGAGAAAAAAGAGCCAGAAAAACCTAAAGAAGAAGAGAAAAAAGAACCAGATAAACCTAAAGAAGAAGAGAAAAAAGAGCCAGAAAAGCCTATTGTAAATCCTCAAAAACCAGAAGACAAGAAGGAAGATATTGTTAATAAAAAAATAATTATTGATGGTGCAGAAGTTAATGCAAAAGTTAAATTACCTAAAGATAGACACGATTATCCAGATGATGTTAAAAGAGGTTTAACTAATAAAAAGAAATATCAAAACAATGCAGTTGGTGAAGTAATTGAAATTGAAGTTACTGAAGAATTAATTAAAAAACAAATCGAAGGCGCAAAACAAGGAAGCCATACCGGAGTGTTTGATGACTTTAGATGAAAAACCTGAACAAAAGAAAAAGAATTAGATCCGAACACTAAAGAAGGACTAGAAAAACTAAGTCAATTATTAGTTGGAACTGAAAACGAAAAATATAACTATGATAACTATATTCATAGATATTTACGTTTATTAAATTCACCTCATATTAAAAAGTTCTTAGTTGAAAGAGCACAACAGGAATACGATACTAAAATTCCTGAATTTGATCGTGAAGTTAAAGAAAATGAAAGAAAATATAAAGAATTAGAGGAAGAAGCATATAGAGAATCTGTAGAGTATCATAAATTACCTATAAATCAACAAACTGAAGAAAGATATGAGCCAATTAGACAAAAATTCCGTGAAGCAGCAGAACTTAAAAGAAAACATGAATCGTTAAAAGCTAAGAAAAATATTTGATTAATTTCCAATTTAGATCCAAATAAGTTTAATAAATTGGGTAAAAATGCACAAGATATGCTTAAAAAAGGTTATACAGTTGACCCAAGCAACTCATATATTAATGAAAATGGTGAAATCGATTCTTACGCATACTCACCTGCTCCTGGATTCAATAGCACAATTGATAGACAAACTCGTGATAACAAACAAAGAAGAGTTTTTGGCTATGACAGTTGACACGGTTTATCAGGCGATGCCATCACAAAAGATGTTTACCCAGGTTGAAAAACTGAAAATGTTACACATCAATATAAAGGTAAATATAATCTACCAGATAGAGGTGTAACAATTAAGAAATTAACGAAAGAAGATGGTTCAAAAACTGGAATTATTTTAGAAATTAATGCCGAAGTAGCAGATGCATACAACAATACTGTTCGCATCATTAATGAATTTAAAGCTAAAGGCGAAAAAATCACCGGTTATAAAATCATTAATATGGGTAAATTAGGCAGACAATCATTTAAAGAAATTTTAAAAGCCTTACCAGATAATATTGAATTATTAAAATTATTCTATGCGAGCCATAATACTTCTGATTTAATTGAGTTAGAAAATAAACATATTAAAGAGTTAGGACTTTATTCAACGAGCAACAGACTTCCTTATGAAGATGGTTGATCGGTAAATCCATTAGCTTTAAAAAATGTTGAATGAATTAACTCTATTGATTACAACTATCCTGGCGGATATTCAGGTGGATATATTCCACCTTCAAGATTAATAGTTGATACTTTAGCCTTCGATGAGGGTGATTATAAAGCTGACGAAAAAGGTAATATTACAAACTTAGAACGTATTAATGATGGTTTAAGAATTGCTTACTGAACAAGAAATAATGAACCATTCTTCCAAGGTGGATTTGGTCCAGGTCTTGAACCCGACCACAAAGAAAGTGGCAATAGTTGACCTTTAGGACTTGATTTATCAAGAACTAAGAAATTAAGAAGCTTAAAAGGCTTACAATTCTATGATAGATCAGGAAAAAACAATACAACACGTAAGCTTAAGAGATTAAAACTTTATTCAGAGGGTGAATACTTTGATATCGATATTGATGATCTTAATGATGCACAATTTGCTGAAATTATGATCTCAAGTCAACCACAAATGCCCAAAACAAAAATCACTTTCAGTGATAGAAATACTAAGAAAATTAGAATTACATCAAGAAATAACACTAAATTAAATTATTCAGGATTAAGAAACTTACAAGCATTATTTAGATGATGTGAAGAATTAACAGATAAAACACTATATGCAAGTGATGACCAAACTAAAAATAATTTAAGTTATGCTAATGGATCATATTCAATTAGTTTAGCCGAGGATGATATTAGTATTATTTAGGAGGGAAGATGAAAATTAAATATTTAAATTTATCTTTAATATTAAGTGCTTCAGCAATTTTGCCTGCTGTTGCTATTTCATGTACAGATAAGCCAAAAAATGAACCTGATCAAAGTGGTGAAAATAAAGAACCTGATCAAGGCGCTAAAACTAATTTAACAGAAGCTGAAAATCAACTTAAAGAAGTTAAATTTGATGTTATTATTGATGGTAAAACTGAACGTGAATATAAAGATAGAGTTTATGCACATGCTATTGAATTAATCGAAGATATTCAGTTTGAGCTAAAAGGTGATGCTAATGATAAATATGTTGTTATCCCTAAGAAATTAGAACAAGATATTGATAATGGAAGGCTTAATATTAGCTATGAAGTTAGATATAGCAAAGCACAAGTTGAAAAAAATAAAGATTTAGAAAATGTTTCTTTTAATTCTAAAATTACTGTAGATGGCTTAAAAAAAGGAGAAGATCCTGCAAAACTTTTCAATGATCTCCACAATAAAGATAATACTAATAAAAGTCTTTTAAAGGAATATTTAACTTGAGATCAATCAAAAAGATTTGAGCATGATAATAAAAATTACATAAATGCAATTAAAGGTCAAATTGGCTATCCTCAAAATAAAAAACCTGAAGAAATTACTGTCGACACACTAAAAAGCAGAAAAGAATTAAGTGATAGCGAAATACAAAATTCACGCAAGGCTTTTGATGCTAAAAATAAAGAATCTAAATTAGATTCATTTGACAACTGATATTTAAAAACCTTCTCACTTCCTATTTTCGATGAAAACGGAAACTTTAAAGGTTTTAGTGTTAACGAAGCTTCACAATTTGGTATTGGACCAAGCTGAATTGATATAGCAGATAGAAATAAATTTCAAGCTAGTGGATATCCACGTACCATTTTAAATGATATTTATTTACGTCAAGCGCTTCAAACCTGACATATTGAATTTGCTAATCCAGCTTACAACGATTACATTAGCGAAAAAACTGGTAAAAAAGAAAGAATTCCAAATAAAACTATAACAACAGCTGGTACAGCTTGAATTCTTGACTATGAATTAGCAAAGAATGGCCAATACCCAACTAAATGATATATTGGAACTAACCTACACGTTGCACAAGCTCTTACAGATGAAACTGAAGGTTTTTCAATTAGTAGATTAGATAAAGATGACACTAAAGTTGCCGAAGATGGACAATTAGCACATTTAGCTTCAACTGGCTATGACATTAGAACTAATAGATTCAGCTTCCAATTAGATACTGATAAAGAAAAAGCTAAAAATAACCCAATTAAAATTGTTTATAAAGCAACTGACTACCTAAATAAAGACCCTAAAGATTATGCTGCTGATAGTCACAAAAAATTCTTAGAAAACAAACAAGAATTTGCTGATTTTGCTATTCTAGAGCTTGATTTAAGCAAATTAAATGGTAAAGAAAATGCAAATGGATTTAAATATTTCAGTACATTCTGAGTTCAAAATACACCAGAGATTACAGCTGACAAACTTCAATTGGCTCAAGTTAACCTAGAAAAAGCAGTAACTGAAGAAGATAAAAATAAAGCTAGAAGTGAAATTGCTAAACTTATAACTAATGATTATGCTAATTTAAATGAAAAAGATAAAGCTAAATTCATTAAACGAGATTATTTAAATAATTACACACAAATTGATAGACCTCTTAATCCAAAACAAGAATTTAATGGCGATTCACTTTATGCTGTTGGTTGACCACGTGCTGATTATGATTATGTTTGAGATAAATATGCAGATGAAGAAGAAAGAAAAAACCAAAAATGAAATTATGAATTATGAATCAATAAAGATTCAGTGGTTTCTATTCAAAACAAAAAAGATGGAAACTGACTTTCATATGGTATCGGTTATAGAACAATTAATGATAAGCCGGGTATTGTTGATGCCTTTATTAGTGCACCTAAAAATGCTGATAAATTCTTTAGTTATGAAGGCAAGGAATATGTTAGTGTAGGATTAAATTACTCACCAAAACACTATGCACCTTTTGGTGGTTCATCTGGAACAAGCATCAGAAATCAAAATAACGAATTAGTAGCTATCTTTCACACAGCGAATAATCAAGCTGGTGCGGGTTTAGCTGTAGCATTCCGTTCAGAAGGTTATGACTATAATAAAATTTTTAAATTCAAAGAAAATGAATACTATGAATTACCTCAGTATGACTTAATTTATGGTGGCGGAAAAGATCAAAAAACTGGTGCTTCATACCGTGAAGCCTTAAAAACACTTTATAATGGTAAAAATATGAAAACCTGACTATTCCAAAATGGTTTAAGTCAAATACCTGAAGAGTATAAATTTACTAAAGTAGCTGTAAACAGCTAATTTTAGGAAAAAAAATGTACACAAAAGAGATTCAAAACAACAATGTTTTTGTCGATGAAAAATTAAAATCATCCAAAAACATTTTGCTTTTTTCTTTAAGGACAATTACTTTAGCATTAGCATTTTTATCTGTATTAATTACATTAATATTTGTTAAAAAAACGCTTTTAGCTCAGTCAATGCTTCCTTATAAATCTATATCTTACTTTTTCAAATTTGAAGCAACAGCACAAAGAACCAATTCATTTTTAGTGCTTTATCGTTTCTTATTATTATTTGGAACAATGCTTTTTGTGTTTTATGTAAACTACACAAACTTAAAAAGATATAGGTTGCTACTGTTAAATTATTTACCTATTTTTATTGCTTATACTCTTTATGCTTTGGTTTCTTTTATCTTACTTTTTAGTTATTATCAAAAAGACGCCAACAAATTAATGAACTTAACCTTCATATTAATTCCATTATTTGTAATTAGATTTTATGACTTGATTCTTCGTTTTGTAATTGGCAAAAAAATCGATCCGATTTTATATCGTTCACGTATTCCTTTTATCATTAACATTGTGGCCAAAATTTTAGTTTATTCAACCATCCTTTTCATCTTTTTATATTGACCATCACAAGCTAAAAATAATTCACTTTTTAGTGAGCAAGGCAAAAATAATTTTTATGAATTTGTTCGTAATTTATTTGCTAACAAAACAGCCGTAAACCTTTTGATTGTAATCGCAATTTTCACATATGCAGGTATATTAATTTTTGCTAATAATATCTATACTACAGTTCTTTTGGTAAACAAAAGAGTTAATGCAAGCTCATTACAATATTATTTAGAAATAACCTTTGTAATGTACATTGCTACTTGCTTATGATTCTTTAGGGCTTTATTTTATGAAGCAAATGCAGATAATTTATTGGACGGACCAAATAAAAATAGTAAGTTTTATTTAATTTCAATCGCATTGTTGGCTTTTATTTTTGCAGGGTTTATTGTTAGCCAATTTTTCATTAAAAATGATTATCGTAAAAATAATTTAGCTTTTATAACTTTGATTTTAGAAAACTTTTTATTAATTAGTACTTACTTCTTTATTACTTTATTTAATAAGGATACAACAATTAACATTATTATATTAGCTTTTTGTGCATTATTTATTGCTCTAAGTGATTGAATTTTTTACTTAAAAGTTAAGAAAATAAGTTTCCAAGCAACGTTTTTCATGATTGGATGCTTAATGATTTTAGGTTTACAATTAGCCGTTAGTGGAGTAAATCAGTTATTCTTAACCAATGAAGGCAAAAACTGATTATTCTATACTCTATTCCCTCCATTGAGTCTAATGCAAGTTATCACACTAACATTTATTAGCTTTTTAATAGCAAATGGGGCATACTTAATTATTTTGATTTGCGTTATCATTGGAAAAATTATCCATTACGAAAAAAAACAAACTATCAATAGTCAAGGAGTAACTCATGAAGAATAAAAAAATAGATTTATTTCCACTTTATAATCAATTTAGTGCTTATGAAAAAATACGTTCAAATGACAAATTTATTAGTTATGATAAATTAATTTCTTCAGTATTGTTTAGTTCCCAAAATGGCTATGATAGTGCAGTTTTGGAAAAATTTAATTCAGCTTTTACAATTTATCAAAATGATAAAATACAATTAATTTTTAAAAGTTTCATCCTTGGTTATGAAATTAATAATTTTTATGCAATAGATAAGTTAGTACCAAGTATCAACACTAGTGAAAAATCACAAATTGCTTCAATTAATCTAGCTATAAATGAAGAGGAAAAATACAATAATTTTTTAACTATTTATAACAAATACATTTTAGAATTAATTAATAATGGTTTATTTGTTGAAATTTTCCATGGTTTAATTATTTACGTTTCAGATCAAACTAATAACATCAAGGTGCTATTTAGTAAAGACTATGTAAGTCAGCTAAATATTCAATAATGCAACTAGTTAAATTATTAGACAAACGTAAAAAATTAAATTTCATTCACAAAAGAGTATCAAATAATAAAAACATTTTGCTTATTAAAATAATTAAGATGACAAAAAAGCTTAAATTCTGTTCAAAAAAGGCTTTTGAATGTAAAAATATCATTACTGTGATTAAAAAAACTTACAAAGTTAATAATGAAATAGTCGATAGAAACTTAAGTCTTTTATTTGGCTTTTTCAAAAAGAATATATTAAAAAAAGTTAAAGATCCAGAACTATTTGTATACTTAACCGATGAACAAAAATATGGAACGGATTCATATTCGCGTTATGAAAAAACATTAATTAAAGAAGCGAAAAGCAAAAATATGCACTTTATTACAATTGGAAATCGTGCAATTGAATTTTGCAAAAATAATGATTTTAATGTTGTCCAGCATTTTGATGCATGAGATAATTCATCAAAATTTATTAATAATTTTTGTGAACTTATTAAGCAGTACTACTTAATTGGAGGCTACAAAAAAGTTAATTTTGTGCTTAACTCAAATAAAAACCACGATCAATATTTCACGATTTTGCCTCTAAAAAACTTTAATCTAGAGAAGCTAGTTGGTAAGTTTGAGGAAGAATTTGATCATTCTTATTTAACTAAGGGGCAAATTTTCCCTAATGTTAATGAGTTTTATGATAATATAATTGATCAATTTATTTATTTTTCAGTTCAAGCTCTATTTATAGAAAGTAGCTTTTACCAAGCTAAAATTGATTTAATTACTTCAAATAAAATTAATTCAGAACTTGAAGAAAGTATCGCTAAATTAAATAAAAAAATCTTATCAGCAAAAAGAGAAAAAGAAATTGAAGAAATTAACATTATCACCAGAAAGAAAAAGTCAATCTTAAATTTGGAGGGTAAAAATGTCTAATCGTCTAAATTTAAGCATTCACTATGATTTCGATAAAGTTATTAATATAAGTAATATTGAGCTTTATGTTTATGATATTGAAGAGGCTGTTTTTGTTGAACTTAAACCTAATTTAGCTGCTGCCTTAAAGTTGAATTTAATTAAAATTGCGTCTGAAAATTTTGCAGATAATAAATATATTTTTGTTGAAAACTCACAAATTTATATTTTTAAAGATAAGGCTGATATTCATTTACATGATAAACCAATTTTCTATGCTTTTGATGCCAATAAGCCTGTAAAAAAGACAAATTATAAACATATTGATCAAGAAATTAAACGTTTAAATGCACGTGAGTATATTAATTTTTCTCCGCAAGACGCGGCAGAAATTTCATTAAAAAAAGCCTTCTGATACAAAGAAGATTTAATTGCAACATTAAAACTAGTTGAAAGGAGCTATGATGAGTAGAAAATTAAAAAAATTTATTTTAACAAGCACTATATCTTCATCATTATTGTTGGCTCCATTATCAATTAGTGCATCTAATAAGAGATTAGATGGTGACCAAAATAATCCACATACAGATAAAAAAGAAAAACAAATTAGTGAATTATTTAACTCATTTAAAACTAGAGCAGATGCAGCATATGAGAATTCAATTAAAACAATTCTTGATAAATTAATAAATATTAATACAAAAAGAATAACTGAATTAAAAGAGGCTGAAGTTAATGGTGATAACTTAGCGGAATTATTCTACCGCCAACAACTACTTAACTTTTTAACCAAAAATAAAGATAATATTATTAAAAATCCTCTTAAATACAACTTTGTGTTAATGACCCCTTTTACTTTATCACGCAACAAAGAACTTGAAGAAGGTGAAGTTAAATATGGTGATAAGCTTTATAGTAATGTTAAATTTGGTACGCCTAATGGTGAAAACCATGCTGAATATGATGCAAAATTAAAAGAATATAAAAAGCTCTTAAATGTTGATAAACTTGAAAATTCAAAAAAACTTAAAAATGTAATCACAAATGATGAATTTACAAAATTTTTAGAAGGATATTATGCAAGATTAGATGAAAAAATTCTAAGCATCATAAACCCAAAGGAAGATATTTTTAAGTTTAAAGAAGATATAGAATTAGTTTATACTGATGATTCGACAATTAAAACTCAATTTACACAAAAATGAATTGAAAAAAATAAGGATTTTGATTCATATTTCTTAAATAAAATCAAGCCACGTTTCATTGAGTTTGATTTAGAAGAAAATAATAATGTTAAAATTGAAGAAATTGAAAAACAACCTGAAAACGAAGAGCAAGAACCAAATTTAGATGAAATAGCTCCACCACCTTTAACTCCTCCTGGAGATTCTAATGAAGTTGATACCGAGCCAATTGATATTAATACTGTTGTCGAATCGCTTCCTCCACTTAGTCCATTTGTTAAGCCCGAATTTGTTAATTATTCACACGAAGAAATAAAGCTTTTATTTGATAATGAAATAAACGATTCGAAGGAAGCTGATGTTCTTAAAAAAGCAAGTGAAAAGTTTTTCTTCTTTAATAACCCAATTAACACCAGAATTAAATATTTTGTTCGTAAGCTTGAAGTTGATAAAGACAAAAATGGCGAGGAACTATTAAAAGCTTATGTAGAAATTAATGACCGCGTACCTTCAAGAAGTGGAAAAATAAGCAAAAGAACATACTTAATTGCTGTTAATAATAAATTTTTTTCAAATGATAAAAACAAAGCGGCTCAATCACTTATTTACTATAACCAAATTCAAGAAATAAAAGCAACATTTAACAAGTTTTATGATGCCTTATTACTTGATGATAAAATTAATTACAATCAGCTAAATAATAGAGCTCTCGCTATTTCTTTATCATCAATGGTTGATTTAGCGATTAAAATTACTGAAGGAACTGAAATTAAATTCCCTTCTGGTGTAAATAATGAAGTTGCAAAACATAATTTCAATAAAAATGAGTTTAAAAATATTCAGAGAGAATTAATTAAAAAATTTTCATCTGAAATTAACACGTCAAATATAGATAGTGAAGCAAATAAGCGCATCATTAATGAATCAAATGACCAAATCCGTTATGAATTTCTATATGCTTTAACATTTTCAAAAATTAATAATTTTTCATACTTTAATTATATGGTTAATGCACACACGGATTCTGCTCGAGGGATTGTAAACCGTTTAGCTAAAGCTTCTAAAGCAAATAGAAAAGATTTTATACAGCCTAATTTTAACTTAAACAAGCTAGATATAGATGTTTTAGAAAGATTAGTAAGATACACAAATAGAAGCACTCAAAACCTTCAAGGTGTATCAATATCTCCTGCAGTTGATTTAAACAGATGATATGAAAAATACCTAAGTTATTTAAAACATGTTAGAAAAAGCACTGTAATATTATCTGTTTTAGTTGGTGGACACATCACCACAACTAATAAAGAAGAAGATTCTTATGATAAGCAATTAAAAGAAAAGAAAAATAATCCAAATCCTGGGGCAGGAAGCAATCAAGCTTCATTAACTGTTTCTAATTTGAATTCTTCTGAAAATTTAAATAATCAAAATAAATCAGGTGAAAACAAGCCTGCTACAGATGAAAAAGACAAAAGCACAAAGAAAATTTATATTAACAAATATCTTGATGCCTACAATGAAGCTAATAAAATAATTAAAGTTGCTCAAAAAGAAGAATTAAAATCAATATCTAAATTTATGTATCCAATCATAGCTGTTGCGACCTTTTTACTGATTTTAACAATAGTTTTAGGTGGCATATACTTATCAAAACACAAAAATAAAAAATTAATTGTAACGTTTTCTACCGCAATTCCCCTTACTTTATTAATTTTATCTGTCGGAGTTGTTGTAGTTCTATTAGCAACTATTTAGAAAGGAAAAAATGAATTATAACAATCCACAAGTAAGCGCTATCTTTGATTATATTATCAAAGTTGATGGCCAATTTGATTATAAACAACGCCAACATTTTTGCTTGGAAAGAGACAAAAATGTTGAATTTATCTTAATTTCAGCTAATGAAAATTCTGCTTTTTTACTTGTAAATAAGCCAGAAAAGGTAAAAATTAATGATAGAGTAATTTTAAATGATAAAGAAGATAAACTTGTCACATATACCAAGTATTTTGGTCACATAATCAATATTTCTGGCGAATTGATTTATCCTGAAAACGTTGAACAGCCTAATAAAGTTTATCCAAATAATTATCCAATCTTCAATTTAGCACATAATTTAATGTCTGTTAAAAGGCTAGACAAGCAACTTTATACCGGAATTAATGCTATTGACTTATTAATACCAATTGGTAAAGGCCAACGTGAGTTAATTATTGGCGACCGCCAAACAGGTAAAACCCACATTGCATTAAATGCAATTATTAACCAAGCAAATAATGGCACAAAATGCATTTATGTAGCTATTGGACAGAAAAAAGAAACAATTACTAGAGTTTATAATGATCTAAAAGAAAATAATGCATTAGCTAATACAATAATTATTGATGCACCAGCTAATAGTGTTTATGATCAATTTTTAGCTCCATATATTGGTATGGCTCACGCTGAAAATATTTCGCATATTAATGATGTTTTAATTATTTTCGATGATTTAACAAAGCATGCTAATATTATTCGTGAAATTGCTTTATTAACTGATAAACCAGTCGGAAAAGAAGCGATGCCTTCAAATGTATTCTTCTCGCATTCATCATTATTGGAACGGTCAGGAAGCTTTTTAAATAGAAAAACAATAACTGCGCTACCTATTTTGCAAACTGTTGATGGCGATATTGCGAGTTTAATAAGCTCAAATATTATTTCAATTACTGATGGTCAAATTGTAACTAGCGCTGATTTATTTGCTCAAGGTAAATTGCCTGCAATTAACCTTGATTTATCAGTTTCGCGTACAGGCTCATCTGTCCAAAATCGTTCAATTACTAAGGTTGCGGGAGAAATTGGTAAGATTTACCGTTCATACAAAAAACATTTAAAGCTTGCTATGATTGACTACGATTTCAATAAAGAAACTTCAATTTTATTAAGCAAAGGTAAAGCTATTGAAAAAATGTTCAACCAAGTTGGCTATAACTTATATTCGACTCACTTAATGATTTTTATGGCTAAATTAGCTTCATGAAATTTACTTCAAGGTGTTAAAAATGACCAATTAGCCTTTAAATTTATTGATTTATTTATCAACAAATATGAAGAGGCTAATAAAGCTTTTGAGTTAATGAAAAGTGGAAAAGATTATGATGATGAAATCATGAAAAACTATTTTGCATATGCTTTAACCCAATTTTCAGATCGTTATAATTTAGGTTGAGACATTAACTACAAATCGCCTTTTTTACCTATAGCACAGGACTTTTGAACAATTATTGATAATAAATTAGGAGGTAAATAATGATTAAAATAACTAGTATTATAGATGATGTTATTGAACTAAAATTTACCGATAGACAACTTCCAAAATTAAATGAAATTATTACGCTACATGAAGGTAAAAGTTCATTGATGGTCAAAAGAATTGTTGATGAAGAAACGGTTTTAGCCGTTGTTGTTTATGCTCTTAAACCTATTGCATTAACGGATGAGTTAAATAAAACTAACTTTTCATTAAAAGTCCCAGTTGGCCAAAGTTCAAAAAATAATATTTATAATGTTTATGGCGATGCTCTATTAAACATTGATAGAAATCTCAATTATATCGAGATGAATGGTATGCCTAAAACTTCAAGATTCAATAATTCTATTCCTGAAATTGTGCAAACAGGAATTAAGGCTATTGACTTCTTTATGCCAATTTTAAAAGGTTCAAAATTAGGTATTTTTGGTGGGGCTGGTGTAGGAAAAACTGTTTTAATGAAAGAAATTATCTTTAACGTTAATAAAAACTCAGCTAAAACCTCTAATATCTTCATTGGCGCTGGTGAACGGTCAAGAGAAGCCATTGAGCTTTACGATGAGCTAAAAGATTCAAATTTAATGGAAAACTCAATTATGTTTGTCTCAAAAATGAATGAGTTCCCAGGTGCTAGAAGTTCAATAGTTCCTTTAGGTGTTACGGCTGCTGAATATCTTCGAGATAAAGATAAGGAAGATGTTTTATTATTTATTGATAATATGTACCGTTATGTTCAAGCTGAAAACGAAGTTAGTGCATCACTTGGAAAAAAACCTTCTGTTGGTGGCTACCAATCAACACTAGAAAGTGATATTGCTAATATTCAAGAACGCATCTACAAAAATGAAAATGGCTCAATTACAGCTTTTGAAACCGTATTCTTGCCAATGGATGATCTTTCAGATCCGTCTGCTGTTGCAGTTTTCAACCACTTAGATGGTAACTTAGTTTTATCACGCGAACAAACCGCTAAAGGGATTTATCCAGCTTTTGAACCATTAGCTTCATCTTCTAACTCCGTTGATGAAAAAATTATCGGAAAAAGGCATTATGAGGCTATTTTAGAAGCAAAAAGAATTTTAAAAGCGTACAGAGACTTAGAAGATATTATCTTAATTTTAGGTTTTGATGAGCTTGATGAGGACAATAAAATTATTGTTAAAAAAGCCTTACAACTTGAAAACTTTTTCACTCAAAACTTCTTCATGACTGAACACTTTACTAAATCAAAAGGAATTTTTGTGCCTCTAAAAGATACAGTTGAAAGTGTTATTAGAATTTTAGAAGGTAAATTCATTAAACAAAACCCTGAGATCTTCTCATACATTGGTTCAAATTTATCAATGCCAACAGATGAGGAATTAGCTAATAATTAAATAGGTTTTACCTATTTTTTATTATATTGCACATAAAAGGATTATTAAAAAGCTAGTTATATTATAATTATTCTATGCATAGATTTTTTGTTGAAAATAAAAGCGGAAACAAGTTCATTTTAGATGAAGATACTAAAAAGCACATTAAAAGTGTAAGAATAAAAAAAGAGTCATTTTTGATTAATCACTTAGGTATTTATTATGAATGTAAACTTAGTGAAAATTATGAATTTGCAAATATTATAAAAAAATTAGATATAAATAATGAATTTGCCTATGATACAGTGCTATTAGCACCAATAATAGATTTAAAACGGTTTGAATGATTAATACAAAAAGCAACAGAATTAGGAGTAAAAAAAATTGTTCCTTTTATAAGCAAATTCACTAATTGGAAAGAGCTTGAACAACAATTTACAAAAAAATATGATCGCTTTAATGAGATAATTTTAAATGCTTCTCAGCAATCATTTCGAAACTATGTGCCACTATTAGAAAAACATGATCATTTGGAAAATGTTGTAAAAAGATATTATGATTTAAATTATGATGTTTTTTTAGCTTATGAACAAGCTTCAAAAAATGAAGAAATTAAAATAGATCCAAAAAATTTAATTATCATTGTTGGACCAGAAGGTGGCTTTTCAATTGATGAAGTCAATAAAATAATCGAAATTACCAATAAAAAGGCTAAAATAGTATCATTAGGTAAAACAATTCTAAGGGCTGAAACAGCCTGCATTTATATGCTTAGTCAATTGCCTAAAGTATATTAATTTGAGAGGAAAATATGGAAAAATTTAATTTAAAAGAAGAACTTAAAAAGAATTTTTTTAAAGCTGTAAATAAAGAATGATTGGATAATGCCACTATTCCTTCAGATGTTCCATCTACAGGAGCTTTTTATGAATTATGATTAAATAATGAAAAGAAACTAAAGAAGGCATTAAAATCTCTTAAAAATGATTTAGATATGAAAAAGAAATTATCTAATGATTTGGTTGCGGCAGGAAAATACCTAAAACTAGCGTCAGACTATGATTTTAGAGACAAATTAGGTACAAAACCATTACAATTTTTAGTTGATGATTTAGTAAAAATTAATGATTATGATCAGTACTTTAATTACATTCAATCAGCAATCTTAAAAGGAATCCACTCTCCGCTACAAATCGAAGTAGAACAATCTTTTGTTGATTCGTCTAAACAAGTACTATGAATGGATGTTGCTTCAACTATCTTGCCAAATAAAGGATATTATGAAGAGGCAAGCAAAGAAAAAAGTAAAAAACTTTTAGCAGTTTATCGTACAATGATGAATGCACTTTTAAAACCTTATTTTGAAGAAAGTAAAGTTAGAAGTAAATTAATTACCGATGCATTAGCTTATGATAAATTGATTGCTTCACTTTCTCTTTCATCATTAGAAAAAGCAAAATATTTTGAACTTTATCATCCTTTAAAACTAAATAAAGTTATTTCTCGTTTGACTAATATGCCTGTAGAACAGCTATTAAAGGCATTAGTTAACAAACCTGTTGATGAAGTTGTTTTTACGCATCCAGATAATTGCAAAAAATTTAATCACCTTTATAAAGAAAGTGTATTTTCAAAATTAAAGGCTTGAACTATTGTTAGAACTGTTGAGAAAAATTCAATTTTATTAGATAATAAGACTAGAATCAAAGCAACTCTATTTAATCGTACCTTGCAAGGAATTAAAAAAGCATCTTCTAAAGAAAGAGATGTAATCAAATTAGTCGGAGCAGTTTTTGCTGACCCTATTAGTGTTTATTATGGTAAAAAATTCTTCGGAGAAACATCAAAAAATAAAGTAAAAAAAATGGTGCTAAATATGATAAAAGTTTATCAAAATCGTTTAGCCAATAATGAATGATTATCAAAATCAACAAGTGAAAAAGCAATTTCAAAATTATCTAAACTAGGTGTTCACATTGGCTATCCCGATGAAATAAGAAGCTACTATAATGATATAAAAATCGGATCTAAAGAAGACGGCGAAAACTTAATAACTGCAACTTTAAAAGTAAATGAAGCTAGAAATAAATTTAATTTATCGAATTATTTAGAACCAGTTAACAAAAATTATTGATCGATGTCTTCATTTATTGTAAATGCATACTTCCACCCAATGATGAATCATATTGTTTTTCCAGCTGGTATTTTGGATTATCCATTTTACTCTAAAAAACAATCTTTATCAGCTAACTACGGTGCAATTGGTGCTGTTATCGCGCATGAAATTTCTCACGCTTTCGACAATAACGGAGCAAATTTTGATGAAAACGGTAACTTAAAAATGTGATGAAATAAAGCTGATTTTGAACAGTTTGAGTTAAAAACTGAAGCAATGGTTAAGTTGTTTGATAAAAGATCAATTGAATTTGGTCAATGCGACGGACGTTTAACAGTAAGTGAAAATATTGCTGATTGTGGCGGACTAATTTGTGCCTTAGAAGCAGCAAAAAAAGAAAAAGACTTCAACACTGATGATTTTTTCAAAGCTTGAGCAACCGCATGAAGAAAAAAATCTACAAAAGAATATAGTCAAATGCTTTTAAAAACTGATGTACATGCTCCAGCGGAATTAAGAGCAAACATTCAAGCGGCTAATATTAAAGAATTTATCGACTTTTATGAAATAAATGAAAATGATCCTATGTATATTTCTGATAAAGAAAGAGTAAAAATTTGATAAAAAAATGCCCCTGGGGCATTTTTTTTGATTCGATTAAATAAATTTTTTTCACTGCTATACAGGGTTTTTAGAAAATTTCTATAGTTTAAGCGGTGTGTTTTTCGCTTAAAATATCTTCATTTTCAATTTTTACTTGTCTTTTTTGAAGTTCCTCAGCTTTTTTTCAAGCTTTAAGGTATGAGTCAAATTTACGAACATCTACAATTAATTCTCAAACAAGTTTTGAACCGTGTTTTTTAACTACATCTGTGATTATTTCTTCTTTATCTTTAGAAAGAGTAACATCTTCAGGTAATCCTTCTTTGTTTTTACCAAAATAACGACTAACTTCTGCTGAAATTGGGCCAAAATCTCAAGCATCAAAAGTTGCAGATGTTAATAATTTGTTATATTTTTGTGCATATTCAATAACCGCAAAATATATAAGTCTGTGAATTTTCTTTTCACTTATTTGCTCATTATATGTATTCCTATAATGTTTAGCTATTGAAGATGCTATTTTTAAAATATCTTCCATGATTAATCCCCTTTATTTACATCGTAATAGATATTTTATATGAAAATAAAAAAAGTTTAATAAATAATATGTTTTTTTACTATTTTATTAACTTTTTTCCAATTTGAATATCGAATAGGCTAATTTATTGTCATTTTCATATTTTATTTTATTTCATTTTTTGCGGTTTCGTCTGCTTAAATTAAATCTAAATCATTTTATTAATTTAAAAATCTATATTTTTTAATCAATAAATATCTTAATTATGTTATGTGTTGACGCTTATTTTAACAACTGCCTAAACCAATAAAAATAATGGTTATTATTGCTATTAGTACAATTTTTTGGTTATTTTGTTCCTATTTATACTAATCATAATTATATATATTTGTTCCTTATAAATGCCGTCAAAACATTAATTGGATATTTATAACATTTAAATTTTACTAAAAGTACTTATTTACAGCATTTTTATACAAATCAATGTTAATTTTGTTGCTTTTAATATGCAAATATAATCAATTTAAAACATAATATATTTAGTTAAACTTCAAATTAATCAAATAATTAACTTTGCTAATAAATATTATTAATTAAGTCTAAGTAAATAAAATTAATATATAATATGGAAATTAGGAGACCTATGAAAAACAAAAGCAACAAAATATCTTTATTTTTTAGTCGTTGATGATACTCATTTAGAAATGGTTGAAATAATTTTTGGTCATCAAAAGACTTATTAAAGAAAACATTGTTTACTTTATTGCTTCTAGCCATCTATGTGACGGCCACAACTATAAAAAGTCCTTTTATTAAAATCGCCAATAATACTTTGATTGATGAAGATTCATTTTTAAGCACACTTAACTTAATTGGTGGTGGGGGATTAAGAAGTTTTAGCTTAGTTGCACTGGGCATAAGTCCTTTTATTAATGCCTCATTAATAATGTCGGTTTTACAATCAAGAATTTTTCCACCTTTTTATAAATTGACTCAATCTGGGCCTTTAGGTAGAAGAAAATTAAACATAATAACAAGAATATTAACGCTTATTATTGCCTTCCCGCAAGCTATTTTGCTTTCTCAATCTCTAGCTAGCGGAGATAATCCTTTCATTAGCATTGTTCCAGCATATGCCGATGCAGAAGGTTCAAAAGCTTGACTAAATACAACTAAATTCTTTTTCTTACCAATGATTTTAGTTGCTGGATCTCTATTTTCACTTTTTATTGCAGAAACTGTAACCAATAAAGGTGTAGGTAATGGAACAAGTTTAATAATTTTTATCGGTATAGCCTTTTCATTACCAAGTCAATTTAAAAATGCAATTAGTTACTTTATTAGTGACACAAACAGTTCTGAATTATTCATAGGAATTATTAAATTTTTAGCCTACTTATTTAGCTTTTTAGCACTTATATTTATCGTTGCTCTTGTTTATAACTCTGAAAGACATGTGCCGATCCAACAAACAGGCGTTGGCCGTTCAAGAAATATTCATGAAATGGGAAGATTACCAATTAAGCTTAACCCTGGCGGAATTATGCCTATAATTTTTGCATCAATGGTTGTTAGTTTTCCTATTATGATTGTTCGTCTCATACCTGATGGTAACCTAGGAAAAGCGTGAGTTAATGAGAATTTACAATTCACTAAACCACTCGGCTTATCATTGATGGTTGTTATCACATTCTTCTTTAGCTTTTTATTTGGTATACAGCAGTCTAAATTAGACCGTATTAGTGAAGATTTTGCTAAAAACAGTACATTTATCCCAGGCTTACAACCAGGAGAACAAACTGAAGATTACTTATTCGGTATTATTATTCGTTTAAGTGCCTTCAGTGGTATTTACTTAGTTATTTTAAGTATAGTTCAATACTTACAAATTATTTTATTAGCTTGACCTCAAGTTATTTCATTTGGTGGCACAAGTATAATGATTTTTGTTTCTGTTGCTCTTGAAACTATTCAACAATATCAAGCTCGTCGTAAAACTACAAGATTATCGAGACAAAAACAACTTTCTTTACAAGTTTCTGAACAAATTAAAAGAAACAAGGAAGCCTATGCTACAGGCAAAAAAGTAAAAGAGAATAACAATTCAGGAGAGGGTTTATTATGATAGAAAATCTTAAATTAAATTTAGTTTTTATGGGGCCTCCAGGTGTCGGAAAGGGGACCATTGCTGCTGTAGTTGCTCAAAAATACAATTTAGTTCACCTATCTACAGGGAATATATTCCGCGAAGAAATTAAAAAGCAATCGGTTTTAGGTCTTAAGGTTGCACAAATTGTTGAAAGCGGAGGCTATGTAACTGATGATATTACAAACGAGATTGTCAAAAATAAATTACTCGAATTACAAAACGAAGATAAAAAAGTTATTTTAGATGGCTACCCACGAACAATTGCGCAAGTTAATTTTTTAGATACAATTGAAGGTTTCGATTATGAAGTTGTTGAATTGTATGCAGATCCTGAACTTATTTTTGAACGTCTAAGTGGCCGTAGACAATGCCCAAATTGTAAAAATAGCTTCCATATTAAATTTATGCCTAGTGAAAAAGGTGAAATTTGCGACCAGTGTTCAACACCATTAATCACACGGAAAGATGATCAACCAGAAAGTATTAAGAAACGTAGTCAAGTGTATTTACAAGAGACAAAACCGTTGCTATCTCACTATGAAAAAGTTAATAAATTACACCGTTTCGATTCATCTTCTACACCAGAAAATGTTGCTGATGAAATTTACAAATCACTTTCTCAACTATAATAAATAAAATAAAAATACCGATAAAACTCGGTATTTTTATTTAATCATTTTCATTTATCAATAATTTTTTTGGCTGTAGCACAGGTCAATTACCATTATTTAAAATTAAAATTTTTATTAAATCATCTAAGCAACTAATTTCATCAGAGAATTTGAAACCCTTAATAAATTCATTTTTTGATATTTTTTTATTTTCTAGATATTCTTTGATAAAGAGCAGCCTACATTGTTTATTGTTCTTTGTAAATTCAGCTCATTCTTTTCATTTCTTTTCTTCTTTTTCTTTTTGTCAAGTGTCTCATCAGGTGTTAATTTTTTCTTCAAATTCGCGCCTGCTTTCCCTATAAACTTTTATTGCGCTGAGGCAACTATCACCTCAGGGATTTTGTTTTTCTCTTTGTTTTCTACCAAAATAACCACCTAGATTTCCATGCACTACGGCATCACTATCAAAACAATCGATATTTAAGAAACCTAACTGAACCATTTTACGTTTATAACGATAAACACTTGAGACACAAATATTAAGATTTTTAGCGAGTTCTTCATTAGAAAGATGTTTATTATTTAATACAAATTTGTATCTTTCAATTTGCTTTAATTCAAATTTACTTTTTTCTTTTTTCTGCTGTATATTAGCTGTTTCGGTGATTTGCGTTTCTTTGTTACTTATTACAATTTCATCATCAACTTCTTCATTTTTATTGGTTTTAGACTGAATTTTTTTCATTTTAATGATTCGTTGCTCCATTTCCCCGAGTTTAAAAAGAGCTCTAAGTTTGGGTAATTGTTCAAGAAGTTCACTTCGATATTTCATAATTAAATTTTATATTTTTTAAAAAATAGAAAAGATTATCATTATTTTAATGTTATTAATTGAGAGATTTTCACATTGTTATCCACAATTTTTAGATTATGTTTTAATTTTGCAAAAAATAATTTATTATATTACTATCGATGGTTGCTCGAGTGGCTGAAGAGGTTTGTCTCGAAAACAAATAATGGAGTAATTCATTCGAGGGTTCAAATCCCTCACCATCGGCCATTTTTTATTTTTTTATTTATATTAATAACTCAAGCTTATTGACTGTCTGGACAATTAATAATAAAAATAATAACCATTTTTATTATTTTTTTATGTTATATAGCCCATTTAAATATAAATTAGCTATATTTTTTTGTATAATCAAAACAGAAAGGAATAAAAAGATGGCAGAAAAAGATTTCGCAACAGTTTACCATGTGACACCTTACAACGGAAAATGACAAGTAAAAGGCGTAGGCAACACAAGACCAACAAAATTATTTGATACTCAAAAGGAAGCAATTGCTTATGCAAACGATTTAACTAAAAAACGTAATGGCTCAGTTTTAATCCACCGTAAAACTGGACAAGTTAGAGATAGTATCAACAACAAGAAAAAGTAAAAATAATCATTTTTATTAGTTTTCCACAATAATATAAAAAAATCACTTGTCTGCGACTAAAGTGATTTTTTTCCTGAGTTTCGGAGTTATAATCAAAATAAAAATATTTTTAATTCCTTATGTACGTAGTACATAGGGAAATTTTTAAACAAAAAAAATACATAACATTACATAACATAATTTTATTTTTGTGATATAATTAAACTATGAAAAAATTAATAGTTATGATGATGGGAAACGGAAAAGCAAGATATTGTAGAGTTGTTAAGTCCAATGGATTTGCAAAAGGAATAAAAAATGTAATTAGTTTAGGGAGTGAATCTAAACTAAGTGCAATAAACGAACGATATCTTGAGATATTTAAAGAAAAAATCAAAGAAATCAGTGATACCACAGAACCTAAAACTATAAAAAAAATAATGCTTGACCATTTATGTTCGCTTAAAGAGAAAAATTTCATTACAAACATCGGAATTAATATTTTTTATGATGTTATAAAAAAACTCGAAATATTCAACTCTTTAAAGAAGTCTAAACACAAAAACCTTGAAGAACTTCTGAAATACCAAATAGCATCAAGAATCCTACAAAATACTTCAATCATTAAAAGTTTTGAAACAAAAGATAATTATTTAAACGATATTGAGTCTAAAAAAGATACTTTTTATAGTCTTCTCGACGTTTTATATGAAAATGAGATTGAAATAGTCAATAGTTTAAATAATAAAATTGCAGAACTGACTACAAGAAATAAAAATTTGGTTTATTTTGATGCAACAACTGTATATTTTGAGACATTTTCAAGAGATGGTTTAAGAACACCGGGTTTTTCAAAAGATGGTAAGTTCAAAGAAGATCAAGTTGTTGTAGGCATGGCAACTGATAGCAATGGAATACCGATTTATCTAAAAGTTTTTCGCGGTAATACAGCAGATGGTAATACTTTAATCCCTTTCAT
>NZ_KL544020.1:0-4438 GCF_000712185.1 Mycoplasmopsis opalescens ATCC 27921
TACTCCTGCATTAATCGCAACAGAATTAAACGAATTTCCTGCAAGCACTCGAGATACTAACTCATGCTTTTCTTCTGAAGACCAAACCTTATTTTGTATTTTGTGCTTTAATGCTTCAGGTCCACGTGCATCTTCGATTCTGACCCATTTTCGAACTGTGGCTCTAAATAATTCTTTTGAAACACCATCCGGGGTGTTTGGAAACATCCCTTGTCGATACATTTCAACACACTTTCTTTTAAATTCAAAATTATAGCGCATAAAAATAACCCTCCTTACTGGTTTTTATTTGTCCAGTAAAGAGGGTACATATCACAGTTTCAATGTTCTTGTTTTGTTTTTCAAAATGTATTTAAACAACTTTATATGTACCATTATCCACAGCGAGCAACATTTTGAATTTATTATGACCATTAAGCCAGCAATGACTACAGGCATCAATTTCAACGATATTACCAAACTTATATACATTTTTGTAATTTAAACGGCGCTTTGTTTTTTTCTTTGGATTCGTAATATTTAAATTGAGATATAAATAATAAATCTTATATTAGTTATAACTTTATTTCTGTTTCGTTTAGTAATTTTTTTACCTTCTTTTGTTGCATATGGACTAGCAATTTTAAGTTGTTTAAAGTGTCTAACCAAAGTTGAATATGAAAAATCTTTAGTTTCTGAACATTCAAAGTGTTCAAAAAATTCATTAAAAGAGATTAAAGTTAAAAAAGAAGATCCTTCATTATTGTTTTTATTTCCAGTTAATCGATCTCTTTTAAAATAAGTTTTGCTTAATTCTATAAATTTCTCATTTGAATGTTTAAAAGCATGTTTGTTACTTAAATTACCATGAGAGATTTTGATTTTAGTTCCTGTTTTTTGAAACTATTTCAACCGTTTTTGCTTTCTTTTTATAGTTGAAATTGACTCATCTAAAGCTATTGATAATTGTTTATTTGCTTAATTGCTGTGCCTTGTAATTTGTCTGTAAATTAAATCATTTTTTTACTGCATATCTCTGATTTTCCGTGCTAAATTTTATTCCTTAGTTGAATTCTAACTAAGAGTTTTCATTTTTAAGGTATTTTTCAAGATCATTTAATATTTTATCAAGCTTTTCTTCGGTGTCTGCATTATCTAAACGGTTATTAAATTCTTCTTCTTTCTGCTCATCAATTGTCCAACTATTTTCTGCAATTTTAATAATAATTTCTTGAACATTATGTTCTATCCCATAGAATTCATTTCTAAGGTCTCTAGATTCGCGCCAATCTTTAGCTGATTTTAATTTACCAAGAAGATTTTTATATGCCGGTGCATTTTCTTCGCTTGGATATTTTATACTATCTAATATATCTTTAGCTGATTTTTTTTCTTCACCAAGCTCTTGAGTTTCAACATATTTAGCTTTAAGTTTTTTAACCTTATTCTCAACATCTTTAATTGTATCGCCATTTTCGTAGTTGATTTTATCAACTTCATCTTTAATTTTTGGTTTTTGACCAGAAATTAAGCCTTGATCATCATAATTATCGATTTTATTTTGAATATCATCTTTGTAGGTTTCAATAATTTGACGGTGTAATTCACTAACTTTTGAAATTTGTTCATTTGAAGTTGGATAAGTTTGATTTAATCTGCTATTTAAATCATTTTGTTTATCTTGCGATAATCCGTTAATCTTAATCATTTCTTTATATTTTTTAATATCTTCTTTTCATGAAGGAGGAAGAATTCTATTGATTTCATCCACTTCGGTGGTATTATCTAATAAATTAGAAATGATTTTCTTCGGATCTTTTTCATTATTTAAAGCACTAGGATATTCAAGTTTAGCTAAATCGTCTTTAGCTCTTTTCATTGCTTCTTTAAGTTGATTTAATTTTGCTCGAATTGGCTCAATGCCGTTTTCATCTTTGATATCTTTAATAGCATTTAATAAAGTTACTTTCGCTGGGGCATTATCTGAATAGGCAATTTCATTTAATGTCGCAACTAAAGCCTTTTTGCTATTTGCTAAAGCATTAGCTTTTTCAATATCGGCTTTAAGATTATCTAAAGTTGGACTATCTTGGGCACTATCTAATCTACCTTTAAGTCTGCCAAGCTGTTTTTCATATTTATAGTCATTATTGTCGTAAGAATCTAATGCTGATTTAGTAGCTTGGTATTTTTCTGCAAATTTATCAATTTTGTCTGAAACATCATCAATGTTCTTTAAAACATCATTTGCTGTAGGTTCAGTAGCAACTTCTTTTAATTCCGTTAATAATTTTGCTCTATTAGTGTCTTTACCGATTGTATTAAGCTTTTTGTAAGCCTTTAAATATTTAGAATTATCTTTTTCAACATAATTAATGATTTTAGCCATTTTTTCAGGGTCATCATATTTTACTAATTCGTTTGCTAGTGCATCCTTAACTGACTTAGGCATTATGTTTTCATCAATTTGTTTTGCTTTCTTTGCAAAATCAATTGCCTTAATATAAAGTGGTACTATTTTATCATTGATATCCTTTAATTCTTGTTCAGATTTTACTGATCTTACTGTAGTATTGAGGAATTCGTCAAATGATTTTAAGTTTGCTTTACCATTTTTAGGGTAGTCTAATGAGCTATTTTTTTCAATATATTTACCACTATTTTCATTATCTGCTCAGAAACGATCTAATTCTTTTTTAATGCCTGAAATTTTAGATTCAACTTGCTTAGCGGCCACAACATCATTTTTTGCTTTTAATTCTTCTATTAAGTTTTTTGCAATTAGAATATCTCCACTAAAAGTAGTTTTTAGATTGTTAACAATTTCTGTATCTTTTTTAATTAAATCAACAATATTTTGCAAGTCAGTAACTTGAGTGGTTTTATTAACTTTAGTTTTTAATGAATTTTTAAGGTTATCGATTTCATTATTAGCTAATGCAATATGTTCTTTTTCTTTTCCAAAAGCACTATCTTTTTCAACATGTTCTATTTTTTCAATTAATTTATACGCCTCATCATATTTATTGATCTCATTAGTGATGAAATCTTTAATATTTGTATCATCTTTTGAAGCTAAAGATTTAAGTAAATTATTTTTAGCATCACCTTCATCAAAAGCATTAATTGTGCTTGTTGCATTTTGAAGATCGCTTTTTAAATCCTCTAAAGTTTTCTTATACTGATTAATTGTTTCTTCTGTTGTACTTTCAGTGATTGAAGAAGCAAACTTAGTTTTTAATCGCTCTTTTGTTCTTTTAGAAATTGCTTCATTTTCACCATTATTAGGATAAGGTAATTCATCAATTAATTTATTTATTAAAGCCTTATTGTCAGCTAATTTTTGGTCCTTTTTCGCCTTCTCTACAGCACTTTTAAGATCATTTGTTTTTTTAGTAATTTCTACAATAGGATCATTATCTGAAATGGTTTCATTTGTATTAATTGCTTGCTCTAAAGAAGAAATAATTTCTGTATAACTGTCTTTATTAGCACCATTTTTAAGTGAATCTAATAAAGTATTAGCTTCGTCAACTTGCGCTTTATGTTCACTTTTTGCTTTATCTAATAATTCTTTAAATTTAGAAATTTCATTTCTTGCCTTTTCACGAAACTCATCAACTTTAGTTTTTTGCGTTTTTTTAGCTTCTGTATCAGAGCCATTAATAATAGTTTCAGTTTCATTAATAAGCGTTTCAGTTTCGGCTTTTAATTTTTTCATTGATTCATCGTTGCTTGTTAATGAATCTTTAATTTTTTTCAAGGCTTCAAGTGATTGATTTAATGATTGTGTTTCTTTTTTAGCAAGATTTTCTTTCGCTTGAGCTAATTTTGTTTTTAGATCATTTAATTTAGATTCAAGATCTACTTTTGTATTGTTAATTGAAGGTGCTTTATCATCACTAACTTCTGCTAGCGCTTTTTTTAAATCAGCTACTAAATCCGGATATTCAGCTTCGTATTTGTTAATGAAATCTTTAACTAAAGGAATTTCTTGATTGATTTGGTCAATAACAGTTTTTTTATCGTTATTGACAGCTTCATATTTAGTTTCAGCAGATTTTAGTTTTACTTCAAATTCTTTTATTAATGCATCTAATTCAGCTTTAGAATCGTAGTTATGAATTTCATTAGCTTTGGTTACTAATTCTTGAACTTCCTTTTTGTTTGGTTCATATTCATTTTCTGTAGGCATTAATTTTAATGCTTCATTTGCTTGAGTTTTTAATTTGTCTAATTCTTCAAATTTTGTTTTAAATTCATTGTCAATTGCATCTTTTTTTGTTTCAATTGTTTCTTTAAATGATTTTAAATCTTGATTAATTTCATTTAATTTTGCATTGTTAAATTCATTAAGTTTATCGCTTGTATTTGTTTCAAAATCTTGAATTTTTTTCTCAATATCAGCTATTAAATCTTTATATCTTTCTGCACCTTTACCGATTTGATTATCATTAAT
>NZ_KL544020.1:6233-90236 GCF_000712185.1 Mycoplasmopsis opalescens ATCC 27921
TTGAGCTTTTAACATTTCTTGTTTTGCTCGATAAGTTTTACGTGCTTTGTTAACTAATAAGAAAGAGCCGGCAGCTGCACCAATAACCCCAACTGCTACAACACCACCGATTAACATTTTTCTTTTTTTACTACCCATAATACTCCTAATTTATATATATTATTTATATAGATTATTAGGTATTATTAATAAATAATAAGTAAGATATCATTAAAAAGATATTAACATGCGAAAAAAATGTTTTTTTTTTTTTTGTGCAACCTTTAGCAAGTTTTTTTAATAATATTTTTTGTAGTTTTTAACATTTATTATCAATTTTTATTATAAAGTTCCGCGGTGGGCTTTTTTAATTCCCTTTCATATATTCTTCAGTTAATGAAAAGTTAAAAAACAGTTAGTTTTTAATGATTATATTTTAAGTTTAATATTTGCTGTTTATAGATTTTTACGCAAAATCATCTATAGTTCACCAAAAATATTTTTAAAATAATAAACAATTAAAAATAGAACTTTTTTGTATAAGTTCTATTTTTAATTTTGATTATTTTTAACTATTAGCATTATTTACAGCTTCTTGTCATTGTTGTCTATCTTCATCTCTAATGAAACGTTTTGGCAAACCTGTAAGTGCATCGAGATCTTCTGGTTTAATATCTTTAGTAAAGAAGTCTTTTCATTTACCATTTTCATGTGTTTCAACATTCTTCTTAGCTTTAATTATCGATTCGAATGAATCAATACCAACAGCAAAGTATTCGATAATATCGTATCTATCGTGTTCTGGATAGTTACTTTCGGCCGCTCTATTTACAATTCATGATAATAACTCAATATTAAACATTTGGTTTACTTTTTGTTTAACCATTGGATGATTGTGAGTTAAGATAATTAACTGTTCAGCAATAGCTTTTTTAGCATATAGTGTATTTGCCTTAATAAAGTCACTGCGGTTCCTTCTAATTCTTTCGCCTTCAACTGATCTTTCATTGATATTTAGAACTTGATAAACTTTTTCGATAAACCCGTTGTAATCATAAACTAATTGGGCATTTCTCTTCGTTAAGTAGTAGAAGCTTTGCATTAGTTCTTTTTCAATTTTTTTGGCTTCATCTTCATTTTGCGCTTTACTAATTCTATCTAGAAAGTAATTAATAATGTCATCTGGCACTTCAGTTGAAAAACTTGTGTTAGGAGTTGATCTTTTTCCGAGTGTCGTAACTCTGGCAACAACAGGCTTAGTTCATCTTCTCTTACCCTCGTTTTCAGTTTTATCAGCATCGTAATATTTTGCTACAAAATCATTGTATTCTTTTTCAACTGCTTTTCACTCTTCCAATGAACTAACGGTGTTTTCTTTACGGATTTTTTGTTTTAAGTTAAATCATTTTTCAGGAATTCCTGATGTACCTAAATCATCATCAACACCTTTAAATTGAGTTCCATCTTTTCTTTCTAATTTTTGAATCATTGGTGTTTTAATAAGGCTTTGGTGTGTTCCTGGCTTATCATCAATATTGCCATCATGAGCTTCTTTTTTCAAGTCATTTAATATTGCATCTTCATGTCTTTTAATCTGGGCTTCAATTGTGTTTAATTGTTCTACACTATTAGCGTCACGAATTAATCCTTCTAATCGATCTAAAGCATAATAATTATCATCACCCTTAAGCGCTTTATCGTATCAACGTTTTAATCCACCTCTATCACCTGAAAGATCAAGTTTAAATAATTTCTTTTCTCTTTCAATTAATTTATTTTTTTGTTCAAATAATTGGGCTTCATTTTTGATTTTTGCAACTTGTTCGATTTCAGTAGCAGTTTCAAGTAAATCATTTAATTGCTGTTTTTCAGGATACTTATTATTGATTTTATCGATTTCATTTTTTGCTTCTTCTTTTACTGGGGCCATTGAAAAACCCTTTTCTATTTCTTTTTGTAAATCATCTGCTAAAGCAATAAGTTTATCAATGCTGTCTGCTTCATCCCAACGCATAATAAATTTTCTTTTTTCTTCTTCGTCTTTTACAAGATTAGTTTTGAATTTAATATCTAATATTATCGGACTCATATTTTCAAATTTCTTATTAAGTTCTTCAGATTTGCTCAAATTTTCAGCTGATTTTAATTTATCAAGAAGATTTTTATATGCTTGTGAATTTTTTTTGCTTGGATAATCTAAATCATCTAATTTAGCTTTAGCTGATATTTTTTCTCAACCGAGTTTAGATGTTTTTTCATATTTGGCTTTAATTTGTTCAACTTTCTGCTCAACAACTTTAATTGTATCGCCATTTTGGTAGTTGATTTGATCGACCTCAGCTTTAATTAATGGTTTTTGATCAGAAATTAAGCCTTGACCATTATAAGAATCGATTTTATTTTTAATATCAACTTTGTAGGTATCAATAATTTGATGGTGTAATTCACTCACTTTTGAATTTTGTTCATTTGAAGATGGATAAGTTTGATTTAATCTGCTTGTTAAACCATTTTGTTTATCTTGCGGTAAGCCATTAATCATTTCTTTATATTTTTTAATATCTTCTTTTCATGAAGGCGGAAGAATTCTATTGATTTCATCCACTTCGGTTGCATTATCTAATAAATTAGAAATGATTTTCTTAGGATCTTTTTCATTATTTAAAGCACTAGGATATTCAAGCATAGCTAAATCGTCTTTAGCTCTTTTCATTGCTGTTTTAAGATTATTTAATTTTGCACGCATTGGCTCAATGTCGTTTTCATCTCTAATATCTTTAATAGCATTTAATAAAGTTACTTTCGCTGGCGAACTTTCTGAATAGCCAATTTCATTTAATGTGGCAACTAAAGCCTTTTTGCTATTTGCTAAAGCATTAGCTTTTTCAATATCGGCTTTAAGATTATCTAAAGTTCGACTATCTTGGGCACCATCTAATCTACCTTTAAGTCTGCCAAGCTGTTTTTCATATTTATAGTCATTATTGTCGTAAGAATCTAATGCCGATTTAGTAGCTTCATATTTTTCTGCAAATTTATCAATTTTGTCTGAAACATCATTAATGTTCTTTAAAACATCATTTGCTGTAGGTTCAGTAGCAACCCCTTTTAATTCCATTAATAATTTTGCTCTATTTTTGTCTATACCGATTGTATTAAGCTTATTGTAAGCCTTTAAATATTTAGAATTATCTTTTTCAACATAGTTAATGATTTTAGCCATATCTTCAGGCTTATCATATTTTACTAATTCGTTTGCTAGTGCATCCTTAACTGACTTAGGCATTATGTCTTCATCAATTTGATTTGCTTTCTTTGCAAAATCAATTGCTTTAATATAAAGCGGTACTATTTTATCATTGATATCCTTTAATTCTTGTTCAGATTTTACTGATCTTACTGTATTATTAAGGAATTCGTCAAATGATTTTAAGTTTGCTTTACCATTTTTAGGGTAGTCTAGCGAGCTATTTTTTTCAATATATTTACCACTATTTTCATCATCTGCTCAGAAGCGATCTAATTCTTTTTTAATGCCTGAAATTTTAGATTCAACTTGTTCTGCATCTGCAACATCATTTTTTGTTTCTAATTCTTCTGTTAAGTTTTTTGCAATAAGAATATCTCCGCTAAAAGTAGTTTTTAGCCTGTTAACAATTTCTGTATCTTTTTTAATTAACTCAACAATATTTTGTAAGTCAGCAACTTGAGTGGTTTTATTAACTTTAGTTTTTAATGAATTTTTAAGGTCATCGATTTTATTATTTACTAATGCAATATGTTCTTTTTCTTTTTCAGAAGCATTCTCTTTTTTAACATGTTCTATTTTTTCAATTAATTTATATGCTTCATCATATTTATTGATTTCATTAGTGATGAAATCTTTAATATTTGTATCATCTTTTGAAGCTAAAGATTTAAGTAAATTATTTTTAGCATCACCTTCATCGAAAGTATTAATTGTGCTTGTTGCGCTTTGAAGATCATTTTTTAAATCTTCTAAAGTTTGCTTATATTGTTTAATTGTTTCTTCTGTTGTGCTTTCAGTGATTGAAGAAGCAAACTTAGTTTTTAATTGCTCTTTTGTGGCTTTAGAAATTGCTTCATTTTCACCATTATTAGGATAAGGTAATTCATCAATTAATTTATTTATTAAAAATTTAGTGGTAGCTAATTTTTCGTCCTTTTTTGCCTTCTCTACAGCACTTTTAAGATCATTTGTTTTTTTAGTAATTTCTGCAATAGGATCATTATCTGAAATGGTTTCATTTGTATTAATTGCTTGCTCCAAAGTAGAAATAATTTCTGTATAACTGTCTTTAATATCAGTATTTTTAAGAAAATATAATACACTTTTAGCTACTTTAACTTGTTCATCATGTTCAACTCATGCTTTATCTAATCGTTTTTTAAATTCAGAAATTTCTTCTCTTGCCTTTTCACGAAACGCATCAACTTTAGTTTTTTGTGTTTTTTTAGCTTCTGTATCAGAACCATCAATAATAGTTTGAGTTTCATTAATAAGCGCTTCAGTTTCGGTTTTTAATTTTTTCATTGATTCATCGTTGCTTGTTAATGAATCTTTAATTTTTTTCAAGGCTTCAAGTGATTGATTTAATGATTGTGTTTGTTGTTTAGCAAGATTTTCTTTTGCTTGAGCTAATTTTGTTTTTAGATCATTTAATTTAGATTCAAGATCTGCTTTCGTATTGTTAATTGAAGGTGCTTTATCATCACTAACTTCTGCTAATGCTGTTTTTAAATCAGCTACTAAATCCGGATATTCAGCTTCGTATTTGTTAATGAAATCTTTAACTGAAGGAATTTCTTGTTTGATTTGATCAATAACAGCTTTTTTCTCGTTATTAACGGCTTCATATTTAGTTTTAGCAGATTTTAGTTTTTCTTCAAATTCTTTTATTAATGTGTCTAATTCATCTTTAGAATCGTAGTTATGAATATCATTAGCTTTAGTTACTAATTCTTGAACTTCTTTTTTGTTTGGTTCATATTCATTTTCTGTAGGCATTGATTTTAATGCTTCATTTGCTTGAGTTTTTAATTTGTCTAATTCTTCAAATTTTGTTTTAAATTCATTGTCAATTGCTTCTTTTTTTGTTTCAATTGTTTCTTTAAATGTTTTTAAATCTTGATTAATTTCATTTAATTTTGCATTATCAAATTCATTAAGTTTGTCACTTGTATTTGTTTCAAAATCTTGAATTTTTTTCTCAATATCAGCTATTAAATTTTTATATCTTTCTGCACCTTTACCGATTTGGTTATCATTAATGGCGCTTAATTGTTGTTTTTTATTTTCAATTTCTGTTTTTAAGTTAGTAATTTCATCAATAATTTTTCTTTTTTTCTGAGCTATAGCATCTTCAGCCTTTTTAGCTTCATCACTAAGATTTTTATTTGCTTCAATTATCTTATTATTGTCAATTTGATCTAGTGCTTTTTTAGCTTCATCAATTGCCTTATCTAAATTATTTTTAAGATCTTGATCATAAAGATCTGGATTTTTATTAATTTCTTCTTTAATTTTCTCAGCTTTTTGTACTTCTAAAGAAAGTTTATCAATAAGCTCTTTGGTTTTTTTTGCGTCTTCTAAAGCTTGGTTGGCTTCTTTTTCAAGACCTTTTAATTCATCTACATCAGTTGTGTTTTTTACTTTATCTTCAATTTCTTTAATTTTTTTAGCTAAATCTTCAGCTATTTTGTCATATTTAGGATCTTTTAATTCTTTATTATGATATTCATTAGCTTTATCAATGTTATTTTTGATATTTTGTTGTATACCGTCAGAAGTATTCGATCAAGCATTATTAACTTCATCATAAATTCGAGCTAATTCTTCTTTAGCTCTATTAATTTTTTCCTGTGTAGAAGCTGGATTTTCTAAAACTTCTTTAGCTTTTGTAATTTCATTACCTAGTTTATTTTTCAACTCAAAAGTATCTGGTAAACGATTCAATAATTCCTTTGAAACAACAATTTGATCCGCTAAAACAATTGATTGATTTAATAATTTAATTAATTCTTCAGCTCTTGCTTTAGTTGCTTTTAGATCTCCTTTATTTAAGCTTTCATCATATTGTTTTTTCAATTTATTTTGTTCATCTTTAAAATAGGCAATTTTTTTAGGGGCAATTAGTTTATATTTATCAATGAATTGATTTAATTTCTCATCAAAAACTTGAATTTCTTGTAATGTTTTTTCATTAATTTGATCAGTTTCCACTAATTCATTTTTTAATTCTTTTGTTTTTGATTTTACTTTTTTAGCTGTAGCTAAATAGTTTTCATCTTGTTCATCTACTTCTTTATTAAGAGAATTAACATCATTTGCTATGTCTGTGTAATATTTTTTGTCTAATAATTTAGCATTATTAGCTCAGTCTTTTAATTCTTTTTGAGCTTTTAACATTTCTTGTTTTGCTCGATAAGTTTTACGTGCTTTGTTAACTAATAAGAAAGAGCCGGCAGCTGCACCAATAACCCCAACTGATACAACTCCACCGATTAACATTTTTCTTTTTTTACTACCCATAATACTCCTAATTTATATACATTATTTAATTATTTATATATATTGTTAGCTAATTATTATTAATAAATAAATAAAAAATAATTAAAAATATGTTAATAGACGAAAAAAATTATTTTTTTTATTTTTACGTTACTTTTAGCAAGTTTTTTTATATTATTTTTTGTAGTTTTCACTATTTTTTAATAATTTTTATTATTATGAACTGATTTACAATTTTTTTAAATAAAAATACGCAATTAAGCGTATTTGTTTTTTGCTAGATTGACTATTACACAGTCATTTGAGCAGCAACTTCAGCGGCGAAATCACTCTCAACTTTTTCAATACCTTCTCCAACTAAGTATCTTTGAGCAGCAACTAATGTTAATTTTGCTCTCTTAAGGTATTCTTCAATTGTAACCGATTCGTCAAGCATTAAAGGTTGTTTAACTAAAACAACTTCAGCGATTTTTTTGTTCATATGACCTTCTTTGATCATTTGTTGAACTTTTTCTGGTTTTTTATCAAAGTTGTCTGGAACTTTAAATTCGCTTTCAAAAACAGCTAATTTTTCAGCTGGAATTTCTTCTGGGAAGATGTAATCAGGTTTCATAGCTGCCAAGTGCATTGCAACATTTCTTGCAACCTCAGCGTTTTCACCTTTTACTTTAACAACAGCTGCAATTTGTCCAGTGATATGTGTATAGTGAGCAATGCTTTCGTTTTCGTTTGCAACATAATTTACAAAACGGCGGAATGAAATTTTTTCACCAATTTTAGCGGTTAATGATTCAATAGCCTCAGCCACTGTTTCGCCTGAAGGTAATTTAACTTCTAAAGCTTCTTCGGTTGTTTGTGAATTCGTTTTTAATAAAGCTTCACCAATAAGGTTAACTATTTTTTTGAAATCTTCGTTTTTTGCTACGAAGTCTGTTTCACAGTTAATTTCGAACATAACTGCGTGTTTGCCTTCTGCAAATGTTGCGGTAAGGCCTTCTGCACTAATACGTCCAGCTTTTTTAGCTGCTTTAATTTTTCCGTTTTTCTTTAATCAGCTAATAGCTTTTTCAACGTCTCAGTCACTTTCTTCAAGCGCTTTTTTACAGTCCATCATACCACCATTGGTACGGTCACGCAATTCTTTAATAAGTGCCATTTTATCCATAGTTATTCTCCTTTTTCATTAATTAAGCTTCTTTATTTTCTGAAGTTTGATCTTCAACTTTAGCTCTTGAGTAAACTCTTTTATTTTCGCCTTCAGCTGATCTTTCGCCTCTTGGACGGAAGTTATTTTCAGCTTGAGCTGGTTTTTCGAATTTAGGTAATTCGATTAATTCATCTGCTTTATAGGCAAATTTTTCTTTTCCACCACGACCTACTGCAATAGCATCAGCTAAAATTGTAATGATTAAAGTAATACTTTTAGCAGAGTCATCATTAGCTGGAATACCAAAATCTACTAAATCCGGATCTGTATTTGAGTCAATAATACCGATAACTTTTACACCTTTACGACGAGCTTCTTTAACAGCGATTAAATCAGTGTTTGGGTCAGCGACAATCATGAATGTTGGAATACCCTTCATGTTACGAATACCATCAAGGTTTTTGTGCAATTTATCTAATTCTTTTTGTAAAAGAATTTTTTCTTTTTTAGTTCTACCTTCAAAATTATTTTCAGCTTGTCTTTCTAATTCTTCCATGTAGCTTACACGTTTAAAAATTGTGCTTGAGTTTGTTAATGTACCACCTAATCAACGGTCAGTTACATAAAAACTGTTTGTTCTTAATGCATTATCTTTAATTGTTTCTTTAGCTTGTTTTTTAGTTCCGACAAAAATAAAGCTTGCTCTTGGGTTTTTAGCAACGAATTTTAATAAAATGTTGTAAGCGAATTCAAGTCTTTGAATTGTAGCTTGTGAGTTGATGATGTGAATTCCTCTTTTAGTTTGTGGGTAAAGGAAATCTTTCATTTTTGGGTTTCATTGGCTTTTTTTGTGGCCAAAATATGTACCAGCTTCTAATAATTTTTTTTTAGAAACGATTGATCTTTTAATTTCTTTTTCTTTTGCTTCTTCAGCAGCTTTAACTACTTTTTTTTCTGTATTTTCTACCATAAATATTTTCCTTTCTGAATTGAATTTTTAGTTTGTTAATCGTGGGTTTACTTCGAACATCCAGTATTCTTTCACAGAACACAACCGGATGAATTCATAAACTTGTGTTTCTTCAATTTATGAAGTAAATAAAAATTCTTAAGAATTATATATATTTAAGTAAAAAAAGCAAATAAAATTGATTTTATATATAAAGATAACGAAAAAAAATGAATATCATTATACTGATCTATATATTTGTCGCCAAAACAACTGTGCTACAGCAGTTTTGGGGACAAAAATGTAAATATTACTTTTTTTGCTATCTTACTAAATTTTTTATATTTAAAAAAAACAAAATAATTATTTTATAATTATATAGAAGGAGATATTATGAACAAATCATCACTACAAAAATTAAAACAAGAAAATAATAGAATCTTGCAATTAAACATTGCTTTTTAGTTCTAATATTTTTTTGTTTGTTTTTAATGTAGCTTTAAGTGGAATTAATGCAGATAGAGCCCATGGTTTTGATTCACAATATGTAGCCATGATTATTGATGGAGTATTTTCTATTTTGACTTCATTAGACGCATTTGGTGCTTGAATTGCATTAATTATATTTAAGTTAAGATTTATTCATAGCTTCACCATATTGAAGAATCACTTCTTCCATCGATTTTTTAGCGGTTTCAATAATTGTTTTTGGTTTAAACCTATTTTCATATGTAGCTACTAAAAAAAGAGTTGAATAACAGCAAAAAAGTATATAAAAAAACATTAGCTATTTTTCCTAAAATGACTATTTTATAGAAGTTTTAGCTAAAAAATAAATCCGTAAAGGAGCATTATGGCATTAGACAAGACCTTTAACCCAACAGAATTTGAAAAAGATATTGCTAAAAAGTGACGTAAAAAACGTTTTTTTAGCTTACATGATGAAACCAAAAAACCTTTTACAATATTATTACCTCCGCCAAACGTGACGGGAAAACTACATATTGGGCATGCTTTAAATGTGTACATTCAAGATACAATTATTCGTTATAAAAAATTATCTAATTATGATGTGTTTTTTGTAGCTGGAAGTGATCATGCGGGCATAGCAACCCAAAGTAAGGTTGAAAATCATTTAGTTAACACAATTGGCAAAAATCGTCATGATTTAGGCAGAGAAGAATTTATTAAAAAAGTTTGGGAATGAAAAGAAGAATATGGGTCATTAATTCATAATCAATGAGATGCTTTAGGTTTGGGATTAGATTATGAAAGAGAACGTTTTACTTTAGATGAAAAATCAAATCAAGCTGTAAATAAGGCATTTGTAGATTTTTATAACCGCGGATTAATTTACAAAGGAACAAAAGCAATCAATTATGATCCGATTTTGAAAACAGCAATATCAAACATTGAGGTTATAAACAAACCTACTGAACAGGATATGCTTTATATCAAATATCCTTATGCTGATGAACCAACTAAATATCTGACAATCGCAACTGTAAGACCTGAAACAATGCTTAGTGATGTTGCAATCATTTACAATCCAAATGATAAAAGATACAAGCATTTAGACGGTTTAAAAATTAAGCATCCACTCCTAGGTACAATTATTCCTTTAATCGCAGATGAATATGCAAATATTGATTTCGGGAGCGGTTTAATGAAAGTTTCAGCACATGCTGAAGCAGATGTGGAAATCATTAAAAAACATAATCTTGAATTGCGTGAGACTATTGACACAGATGGCTTAATTAATTGCCCGAATAGTCAATTTCATAGAATGGAAAGGTTTGAAGCTCGCAAAGCCATTACAAAATTTTTAAGCGACAATAATTTTGTTGTAAAAATTACCAAAACCACTTCAAATGTGGGTTATTCGGAACGTTCAAATGCACCAGTTGAAACACTTGTAATGCCTCAATGGTTTGTTAAAATGGATGAACTAGCAAAGTTAATTTTAGATGATTTAGCAAGCATTGAAAGTGTTAAATTTTATCCTAAACGCTTTAAAAATACCTTAAAAACATGGATGGAAAATGTGCACGACTGAACTATTAGCCGCCAGTTATGATGAGGTCACCGTATCCCAGCTTGATATAAAGATAGTGAAATGAAAGTTCAAGAATCTTGTCCAGGAGAAGGCTGAAAACAAGATGAAGACGTTTTAGATACATGATTCAGTAGTGGTTTAGCTCCGTTCTCATTCTTAGGTTGACCGCTAGAAGAAAATAAAAAAATGCTCCAAAGATACTTCCCTACTAGCACTTTAGTAACAGGATACGATATCATTTTCTTTTGAGTTGCCCGTATGTATTTCTTTTCAAAAGCTTTTATGAAATCTAAACCTTTTAATGATGTCATTTTAACTGGTTTAGTACGTGATAGTCAAGGTAGAAAAATGTCTAAGTCGCTAAATAACGGTATTGATCCTATTGATTTAATTAACAAATATGGGTCAGATGCTTTAAGATGATTTTTAATAACTAATACATCACACGGATTAGATATTCGCTTTAATGAACAAAAAATTGAAGCGGCTTGAGGACTTGGCAATAAATTATGAAATATCGCTAGATTTATTGAATCACTCCCAAATGATAATAACTCTAAATTGTCAATTTATGATAAGTGAATAAATAATCAGTTAAATAAGCTTCAACTTAAAATTTCTAAAGCATTTAATCGCTATGAATTCACTATCATGGGCAGAGAATTGATGCAATTTATATATACAGATTTTTCTAGTTGATATGTTGAGTTCTTAAAGCTCTCGCCAAACAAAGAACAAGCCTTGTTAATGTTTAAAAAATTACTTCAAATAATGCATCCATTTATGCCTTTTGTAACTGATTATTTACACCAAAAAATCTATAGTACTGAGGTTTTAGACACAATATTTGAAGAAGTAAAAATTAGTAGAGCAAAAAGTATTGATGATGTTAATTCACTTATTAAAATCATCCAAATTTTAAGAAAACACCGTGAAGAAAGACAAATTAGTAAAAAAGAAGTAATTTACTATTCAACAAATTACAATCTAAATTCTTTAATGGTTGAAGTAATTAAAAAGTTAGCTAATGCAGAATTAAAAAATAATGAAGATGTACTTTATATAAGCGACAAAATTAGTGTTTTTGTTGCCCAAAGTGAAGAAGAAAAAGAAAAATTAGTTCAAGAAATTAAAGATCATTTAACTTATTTAGAAAGCGAAATTAATCGTGCTCAAAATATGCTAAATAATCCATCATTTGTTGCCAAAGCGCCTGTGGCTAAGGTAAATTTGGAACAAGAAAAACTAAAGAAACTTCTTGCTGAATACGAACAGTATAAGGAGAAAATCAAATAATGCTAATATTAAATGGTAACGTTGTTGCGGAAAAAATAACCGCTGAGCTAAAAAAAGAATTTGCTTTCCTTACTAAGGAATTAAGGCGCAAGCCTAATTTCGCAATACTCCAAGTTGGCGATAATCCAGCCAGCAATAAATATATCCAATATAAAATGGCCAAAGCTACTGATTTAGGGATAAATGTAACGCTTCATAAATATCCTGAAACGGTAAGTCAAAAATTTTTACTTAAGAAACTTGACATTATAAATGAAGAAGCTGATGGAATTATTGTTCAGCTTCCTTTGCCTGAAACTATAGCAAAACAGGTAATTTTAGATGCAGTACGTCATGATAAAGATATCGATGGATTAAGCACAAGAAATGCCTTTAATTTTTATAATGATACTGAAGAGTTTCAATTTACACCGGCAACAGCTCAAGCCATAATGTATTTATTTGAGCACTATAACATCGATTTAAAAGATAAAAAAGTAGGTGTTGTAGGTCCTTCTCACCTTGTTGGTAAACCAGTTACACACCTCATTAAACGCCACACTGACTTAGTTTCTACTTATAATAAAAATTCTGGAATTCGGGGCATTGAAAATGCTGATGTTGTGGTTGTTGCTACTGGTGTAATGCATCTTATAAGCAAAAGTGACCTTAAAGAAGGTGCTGTAGCAATCGATGTAGGAAGCACATGAATTGAAAAAGATGGTAAAAAAGTTTCTCGCGGAGACATTAATCCTGAAGGTTTAGAAAAACATCTTTCTGCATTTGCTCCAGTTCCTGGTGGAGTTGGTCCTTTAACGGTTGTAGCCTTAATGCAAAACTTAGCAAAAGCAATTAGACACAATAACAAAATTTAACAAAAAACTAGCTTGAGGCTAGTTTTTTGTGTCCAAAAAGACAATATCACAGTTATTTTAGAAAAAAAATTATGTTTTAAAATTCTCAAACAACAATATTATTTATCTCTAAAATTAACATCTAAATAGTTTATACTAATATATAATTATAAATATTATATCTAAGGAGGATTTATCAGTGTTTACTAGCAAAATTGAAGAACAAATTAAGAATTTAAAACAAAAAATAAAGATCGCTATTGTGGACGGCGACGATGAAAGAGCAATTGAAGCGACAAAAAAATTACAAAAATTTAACCAGCTTGAAATTACTTTAATAACTAAAAAAAATCTACCAGATGTTGACTTCGCAAAAGTAATTAACATCAATGAGGCAACAGAATTAAGAGATAAATTTGCCCAAAAATATTTTGAAATTCGTGAAGCAAAAGAAAAAGCTAAGGGCAAAGAAAATAAAGATACATTAGAAGTTTGTCAAAAATTAATGTCTTCTAGACCATTTTTAGCAATGATGCTTTTAAAAGAAAATATGGTAGATGGTGTTGTTGGTGGTTTACTTTATTCTACCGCGGACATTCTAAGGGCTGCTTTTAAAGTTATTGGGCCTAAAAAAGGTACTAAAACAATTAGCTCAGTAATGATTATGCATAAAGAAAATAATGTACTATTCTTTAGTGATATCTCGGTGAATCCAAAACCAGATATGCCAGCTTTAGTTGATATCGCTACTAATGCCGCTGAATTTGTTAAAGGTTTTAATATTGATCCAAAATTAGCATTTTTATCATTTTCAACAAATTACTCTGCTAAGACACCGGAAACTGAATTAGTTCATGAGGCCACAAGATTATTTAATGAAAAGCATAACACAATCAAAGCCATCGGAGAAGTACAGGTTGATGCAGCCTTAGATCTTAAAACACGTCAAAGCAAATATGGTTCATTAGTTTTTGATGAGCCAGCAAACACTTTAATATTTCCTGATTTATCAGCTGGAAATATTGGTTACAAATTAGTTCAAAGACTAGGAAATTATGGAGCAATTGGCCCAATCATTGTCGGTAGTGCTAAACCAGTTAATGATTTATCAAGGGGCGCACTTGTTGAAGATGTTTATTACACAGTTTTAATCACAGCAATTCAAAGTTTAGGAGAAAAATAATGCAAGAAAAAGTTTTAGTTATTAATGCCGGTAGTTCATCAATTAAATGACAATTATTCACTAAAGATAATTTAGAAGTTTTAGCTTCAGGTTTGGCTGAAAGAATTGGACTTGAAATGGGGGCATTAACCATTAAGAAAAATGACCAAAAAGGCTATACAGAAGTGAAAATGGTTGATCATTCAGAAGCTGTAAAAGAAGTTTTAAAACAAATGGAACAATTCAATGTGATTGAAAACATTTTGGAAATCAGCATCATAGGTTTTAGAGTCGTTCATGGTATGACATACTTTAATAAAACCAGCAAAATTAATGAAGAAGTTCTAGCTGTTATAGATAAGTGTTCTGAATATGCACCACTACATAACCCAGGTGCGATTATGGCTATTAAAGCATTTCAAAAAGTGATGCCTCATGCTAAATTAGCAGCTGAATTTGATACTGCATTCCATACCACCATTCCAGATGTTAATGCAATCTACGCTATACCATATGAATTAAGTGAAAAATATGCAATCCGTCGTTATGGTTTCCACGGTATTTCACATCAATATATCACAATGAAAATTGAAGAATTATTAAATAAAGAAAAAGTAAATATTGTTAATATGCATATTGGTAATGGTGCTTCAATTTGCGCTATTAAAGATTCTAAATCTATCGATACTTCGATGGGCTTAACTCCTTTAGCAGGAATTATGATGGGAACAAGAAGCGGAGATGTTGACCCCGCATTACCTGCATTTTTATGCGAAAAATTAAATTTAGACATTAAAGAAGTAACAAAATTATTAAACCAAAAAAGCGGTATGCTAGGTGTTTCAGGAATATCAAGCGACACAAGAGATATTGAAAAAGGTATGGCTGAAAATAATAAAAGAGCTTTATTTGCACACGATTTATATGTTCAAAAAATTGTTGATTATGTGGCTAATTACGCTAACAAAATCGGCCCAAAAATTGATGCATTAGTTTTCACCGCTGGTGTTGGCGAAAATTCGCCAATTTTACGCCGAGATGTTATTAGTAGATTAACATTTGCAAATATTAAAATAGATGAAAAAATAAATGAAGAAAAAATCGGTTCATATCAATTAATTTCTACACCTGATAGTGCAATTAAGGTTTATGTAATTCGTACAAATGAAGAATTAATGATAGCAAAACATGCTGTTCAACTATTTGATAATTAAAGTTAAGTTTACCTAAAAATACTGTAGTACTATGAAAAAAGCAATTTACGCGGGATCATTTGACCCAATTCATGACGGTCATATTTCAGTTATTAAAAAAGCTTTAAAGCTCTTTGATTTTCTATATGTCATCGTTTCTTTTAATCCTGATAAAGACAATAGTTCTAATATAGTTAAGAGATTTGATCATGTAAAGACTATATTGTCTAATATTTCGCCAAATATTGAAGTTCTTATTAATAAAGATGCTTTTATTGCAGATATTGCAAGAGAAAAAAAAGTGAATTTTTTAGTTAGATCAGCTAGAAATGATACAGATTATAATTTAGAAGTTGACATGGCAGCGGGAAATAAGCTTATTAATAATGACTTGGAAACAGTTTTAATTATTCCTGATTATTCTATGCTTGGTGTTTCTTCGACTTTGGAACGGCACAAATCAAAATTGCAGAAGGAAAAAAATGTTTAAGTTTTATACTTCGGTTGCTTCAAATGATAAATTCATATTTGTCCAAAATCATCCAATCATAGTATTTTGGGGAAGATCAAATGTTGGTAAATCATCTCTTATTAATGCTTTATGCGATCTGAAAATTTCTCGTACATCCAAAACACCTGGCAGAACGCAATTAATTAATTACTTTGTGGATGAAAATGAAATATTTTTAGTTGATTTACCAGGATATGGCTATGCTAAAATGCCTGTAGAACAGTTAAAAAAGATGAATAATCTCGTTAATGATTTCTTTAAAATTGAAAGAAGTCAGAAAATTGTGTTTTTACTTATCGACTCTCGTCTAGGCATTGGTAAGTTAGATCATGAAAAATTGATATTTCTATCGAGAATAAAAGTCCCAACTGTTTTGATTTATACGAAAGTAGATAAATTAAATCAAAAAGATAAATCAGCATTAATAAAAAAACATCAAAGCTTTATAAATGAAAATTACAATTATCACATTATCAACACCTTTTTTGTTTCGAGTTTAAAAAATAATAATATCCATGTTTTAGCTAATTATTTAAATGAAATAATAGATAATTAAATAAGGAGTAAAAATGAAAAGAAAAGCTAAATTAGCATTAAGTTTAGGATTATCTGTGGCTTTTGTTACCGGTATTTCAATTGCCGCTGTGAAGATTGTTGATTCAACTAAAAAGATTGGTCGCGAAACATTAATCAATAACTATGAATTTTCTACTACAGATAAGCTAGATAAAACTAAATATTACGCCTCTGAATTTGTTTCGGCTAATTATGGAATGAGTCGTTGATCTGCATATTCTCAACCATCACTACAATATACAGGTGAAGGAAAAGAGTTTTGGCCAGATCAATTAGAAATTTCGACTAAAAAGCGCGGAAAATCCGAATCAGGCAAAGAATTACCAGAAGGCACAATTAAAAAACAACGCGACCAATACTTTACTCTTTTAGCTAAAAATGGTTCTCCAATTAATGTCTTAAAAATAGATCAAGGTTATAACGTTTTTTACCGATCATACGCAAATGATATTGATGGCACTTTATATTTCGTTTTAGCCCTTGAAGATAAAAAAGATCTTGAAAAAAGCAAAAAAAATTCAACAAATTTTGATAGCATTGATGATGAGAGAATTTCAAAATGAGTTAAAAAAGTCTATAAAATAGATGGTTTTAGAAAATTCAATCAAGAAACACATGCGTTAAATGATAATGGTTCACCGCGTGTTGGATCTTTTGATATTAAACCTTCATCATCACTAATTAATAAATTTGCTAACACTAGTGATGCAAACCATTTTGCATCAGCTCAAGCTTTTATTGATACTTTGCCAACCAGCGAGATAAAAATTGATGAAAATAAACCAGCTGAACAACTAAAAAATGACAAAGAGAAACTTAAGCAAGAAAACGAAAAAATTACTAAGTATATTTCATTACCTTATTCAAACACTTTTGGAAACACAAAATTTGAAATTGATCGTGAAAAGCCACTTTGAATAACTAAAGACGATAAAAATTCAAACAGATTTAAACTTAATTTTTATGTAAAAACCTATGTAGATGCGGCTTCTGAAGTGGCCAAGAATCAAGAAGAAAAAAATCCTCTTGAAAGAATTAAAAAAATACCTTTAAATTTTGTTAATTCACAGGATGTTATTATTGATTATTTCGACTTAAAAGCAGTTAGTGAAGACATAATTATTAAGGTTAAGCATAAAGGCGAAAATAACGATAAAAAATTAAGCGACTTCAACCAAAAAAGTTTAAATTATGTTTCTAGCGGTGAAAAAGTAACAATTAGCGAAATTGAATTGGGTTTAAAAGATAATAGCCAATATGATTCAAGTAAATATGAATTTTACTTCTATAAAGGAGAATTTACAGGCAGTGATGGTAAGACGATTAAAACAATCGATCAATATCCATCTAACAAAATTCAAGAAGCAAATTCAGATAAAATTTCATTTGTTATTTTAATTAAGCATAAACATCGTGAAAATGGAACAATGTCTTATATTTATGCAAAAGAGTTTGATACATTTAAAGTACCCGATCCAGCAAATAATAATTAATGTGGTATATGCCACATTTTTATTTTTTTAAGCTTATACAAAAAATATCTAATAATGTATTATAATAATAATGATTAATTATTTTAAATATGTTTGTTGCTAAAAATACTGTAGCACAGTCATATTGGTTAAAAGGAAATAAAATGAGTACACAAGTAAAAGCAAAATTAAAACCAACTAAATTGGTTGCGACTATCGGACCTTCAAGCGATAACTATGCAACATTAAAGAAAATGATTTTAAATGGGGTAACCTGCATTAGAGCTAACTTTTCACATGGCTCTTATGAAGAACATACGAAAAAATATGATTTAGCTAGACAAATTTCAAGCGAGTTACAAATTCCAATTTCATTAATGCTTGATACAAAAGGACCAGAAATTAGAATCGGTAAAATGACTGATGGTGCACAAGTTATTAAAGCAAATACCAAAATAACAATTTATTGTGAAAAAAGCAAATATGACAAATTTTTAGGCACAAGCACAGAATTAACAGTGCCTTATGATATGTCAAAAGACCTAAAAAAAGGTGACCAAGTTTTAATTGATGATGGTAAGCTTATAACCAATGTTATAGATGTGCAACCTAAAAAAGTCATTGTTAAAGCAGTAAATACTCACAAAGTAAAAACAAACAAGAGAATTAATTTACCAGGCGTAGAGTTTTCACTACCATTTTTAAGCAAAAAAGATAAAGAAGATGTGCTTTATGGAATTAAAATTGGTGTCGATTATATTGCAGCAAGCTTTGTTAATAGCGCATCTGATGTAAAAGAATTGAGAAAAATACTAGACAATAATGGTGGATCACACATTCAAATTATTTCAAAAATTGAAAGCGAACTAGGCGTTAAAAATATGGAAGAAATTATTGATGAAAGTGATGGAATCATGATCGCTAGAGGTGATCTAGGTCTTGAAGTTCCATACTATGAAGTGCCTATCTATCAAAATGATTTAATTCAATTATGTAACAGTGTAGGTAAACCAGTAATTGTTGCTACCCAAATGTTAGATTCAATGGAAAATAGCCCTTCTCCAACAAGGGCTGAAGTAACTGATGTTTATGAAGCTATTTACAAAGGCGCCGATTCTACTATGCTTTCAGGCGAAAGTGCAAATGGAACTTACCCTGTTGAAGCTGTTAAAACAATGGCAACAATTGCTGCTTCAGCTTTTGAACAAAGTGAAAAAAATTCTACCTATGCTGACAGATTATGCGATGTAGCTTTAGAAAACATTTACAATGGCTCAAGTGATGTTTCTGATGCTGCTTACAATGCAACTTACAGAACTTTAACTGATGATATTAAGCTAATTGTTCCAATTTGTGAAGATGAATTTTTACTACATGAACTATACTTCTCTAAAGCAAAACATGGTATATTAATTGCTCCAATATTTAAAGATGAAAATCTTGTTAATAAATACGGTATTTATCGTTCAGTTTGACCAGTATACCAAAGTAAATTAGCTTATGAAGATTATAAAAAAGACTCTAATTCTATCATTAATTATCTTAATAATTATAGTCTTAAAAAAGGCGATAAAATTATGGTTGTCACTGAATATGAAACAGAAATCATTGTTATTAGATAATAAAAAGTCCAAACGGACTTTTTATTTTGTTCCTAATTATGCTGTGCTACCAATAAAATAGTAAAAAAGGAATTATAATTATTTGTTTTTATTTGCAAAATATTCTTCAAAATATTTTTGCCCTAGATCAATAGTATAAAGATCTCATGCTTCTGCACCATATTCCTCATTATTTCCAGCAGTTAGTTTAATCTTACCTTTATAATAATTCACATTATAGTAAACAATATTTGTTAAACGTATTTCGTTAGTTTTTTGATTTTTGAAGGTTTTAATTGGGTCATCACCATTGGTTATATATAATCCAACTACGTTTTTTTCTTCATCAAAATCAGCACCCCAAACATTGATAATGTGACCGCTTCTTGGTGTTCCGTTACTATGTGAAATACCGATAGGATTTTTATTTTTAATTGCTTTTATTATAGTATCTGAAAATTGTTTTTTTTCTGTTTCATCACGTACAGATGTGATTTTAGTTAAAATATTATCTTTAAAAACATCTCTGAAAAAACCGCTTTGATTTTGGTCTGGTTGATAATTTTCCTTATAGTTTTGACCACCAAATTTATCTTTGCCAGGATTATATGGAAAGCCATTTACGTAGTGGTCAAAAAGTTTATTAGGGTTAACAAATGTGTTAGAGTAGCGATATTTAAAGAAGTCGAAAAACTTAGAACGTCAAACTTTATGGCCAACTATTTTATTAGGATCTAAATAAATTTCTCTTAATTCGCGTAAATTAAATGTTTTAGCATTTGCGCCCGATCCTATAGTAAAATCGCCTTTTTGTGCATCCTCTAAATATTTATCCACATATTTTTGATTCTGTTTTAATCAATAGTGTAATCAGTTAGCAGCAGTAATTGCAGCACATAAAAAGTTATCTTTGGAGTCAAATTCTTTATTCGTATCAAATCATCAATCTGTTAGTTCTTGATCTTTTGAGTAACGATAACCTTCATCGGGGTCTTCAGGGTCATAATAGAATGCATCAGCATCGAGATTTACACCATCTAAAAATAATGAATATCTTGACTTAGTTTTATCCTTTAACAATGCTGGATGACTATTTCAAAATTCATCTTCGCTTGGATGATGCGGAATTTCTTTGGCTTTTTCTAACTTAGTTCAAGGGATAACTTTTTTAGCTTTATCTAACTTAGTTCAAGGGATAACTTTTTTAGCTTTTTCTGTATCAATCTTAGTTCAAGGGATAACTTTTTTAGCTTTTTCTAACTTAGTTCAAGGTATCGAATGCGGTTTTTTATTATCTAAATCATTTTTTGAAGCACAACTGATAACTGTTAAAAATGATGTAATTGAAGCAATTGATAAAGCTAATTTGATTTTTTTCATAATAGTTCCCTTAATTTGAACTTATTTTATATAAAAATAAGTGAAATTAAAGATACAAAATAATTTTTTTTATAATATCATTTTTTATCCAAAACCAGAGTAGCACAGTATTTTTAGATAAAATAATAAAGCAGTCTGAAACAAAATAAATAATTTATAATTAAATTATGAATAATGATAATTTCACCCAGAAAATAAAATTAGAAATTCTTAAACATAAGAAAAATAAAGTTGAAGCTCTTGAATTTGTCAAGGGATTTTTACATGCTAAAATAATTATCACTAATAATGATAAATATTTTTTAATGCGTAAAAGCCCGATTTTAAACCAAGTTTTAGAAACTTTTAAGCAAGCAGGTGTGAAATTAATGAAAAAAGGGTCGAAATATTTTATAGATAATGATTTAGATTTTAAAAGCACTTTTATTAGTCCATCACATTTTTTTGGAGGTGCTTTTGTTGCTGGTGGCATTGTTAATAACCTATCAAAAAGTTCTTACTATTTACATTTATCGGCTAAACATGAAGAATTTGTTGATGTTTTTTTAAATAAGCTCAATAATTATGATTTTAATTTTAAAAAGATTAAACACCAAAACCTTTTTAAAATTTATGTTAAAAAGCATGAAAAAGTCGCTGACTTTTTCAAAGCAATTTTAGTTACAAATATCTTGTTTGAATTTGAAGATCATATTATTGAACGCGATTATATTAATTCAATTAATCGCATTAATAATATTGATATTTCAAATGATAAAAAAGTTTTATTAGCTAATCGATTAACACTAGAAAAAATCAAATTTATTGAAGAAAATAATTTAACAAAATATTTCAAATCAAATGCATTAGCCTTCTTTGAAATATTAAAAAAATATCCAGAAGAAAATTTGACTAATTTAGCTGTAATACTAGCTAATGAGAAACAAATTAATGTGACAAAAAGCGGCTTAAACCATTGAAGAATCAAGCTCAAAAATATTATTACAAAACACCAAAAAAATCAAGAATAAGGAATAAAATGCACTATTTAATTTATGGTAATGAAAATTATTTTATTAAGCAATCTTTAAAAGAAATTAAACAAAAATACGCTTCATATGAACCAGTAATTTTTGTTTATGATGATTTTTTTGAGCATGAAAAATTAATTCAATCTTTTGAAAATAACCTATTGTTCTCAGAAGAAAAAATCATTATTATTTATAATTGCTTTTACCTTGAAAAAGCAATAGCTAAAGCTGAAAATTCTAAAGCTAAAGAATTGGCTAATTTAATTAAAAATACTGCACATATCGTTGTATTTATTAATGAAAAAATTGAACAACGCAAAAATATTGCTGATAATACTTTCACAAGAGAAATTAAACTTAATGATGCAACTAAATTTACAATTTTTGAAGCTCAAAACATTAAAGGAATACAGCTTGACAGAGCTATTAATGAAATTGTGAAGCACAAAGGCGCAACAATTGATGCTTCAGCTTCAAGTTTATTAATTACAAAAATTGGTTCAAATCTCGAACTAATTGAGCAAGAAATTGATAAATTAATATACTATAATAAAACAATAACTTATGATGCTGTTCAAAATTTAGTTATGGATATGGTTGAAGATAATGCTTTTGCATTTGTTAATAGCTTCGAAAATTATGATTTTTCAAACATTTGACGCAAATATAAAGCCAAAGTTCATGATGGCGTCGCCATAGCAGTATTAATTATGCAAATTTCGCAACTTTTTATTATTGCTAAACAAATCCATGATTTTAAAGAAGCTAATATTTCAATCGATAAGTATGCGGCCACGATGAAAATAAATTTTTATCGAGCCCAAAAAATCAATAATATTTTACAAATTTATGGCATTAAAAGGGTAAATGAAATTATTAAAGCTTTAGCACAATTAGATATGGACTATAAAAACGGCAAAGTTGACGAAAAAGTAGGATTTGAAAGATTTTTGATTAAATTCTTTTTATAAAGGCAAATTAAAATTATTTTGTTAAAATAATTACGCACTGGCTAACAGCTGCCTTAGGGTAGAGGAAAGTCCACGCTAGCACTTTCTGCAATGAAAGTAGTGTTCATGCTGAGTCCAATAAACTCAGGCTTAGACGACTAGTGCCACAGAGACGAGAGTAGTGAAACGCGGTAAACTCCATGAGCTAGAAACCCAAATTTTGGTAGGGGAATCATCAGCGAAGAACGATAATTAATTCAATGATGGAATTAGCTTAATGCTAATTAGATAAATTGTTAGCGCCCAAACGGGAACAAAACGTGGCTTATAGGTGTAATGTAGGAGTAATCCTGCATTTTATTTTGGCTTTATAAATATAATAATATAAAATATATTAATTAAATATCAAGGAGATAATATGGCATTAAAAGCAGGAATTGTTGGTTTACCAAATGTTGGCAAAAGTAGTTTATTTTATGCTTTAACTAAGTATGAAGTTGAAGCAAGCAACTATGCATTTACCACAATTGAGCCTAACATTTCATCGGTGGCCTTGCGTGATAAAAGGTTATATGAATTAGCAAAATTAGTTAAACCTCAAAAAGTTGTACCTGCAACTTTTGACTTTGTTGACATTGCCGGCTTAGTCAAAGGTGCTTCAAAAGGCGAAGGATTAGGTAATAAATTTTTAGCTAATATTCGCGAAGTTAACGCGATTATTCACGTAGTTCGCTGCTTTGAAGACAAAAACATTATGCACGTAGCCAATGAAGTTAACCCTGCTAATGACGTCGAAGTTATCAATAGTGAATTAATGTTGGCTGACTTAGAGACAATTAATAATGTGATAAATAGAATTGCAAAAAAAGCTAAAAGTGGCTCAACTGAGGCATTAAGTGAATATAATCTAGCTTTAAAAATTAGAGATTTATTAGAAAATTCTCAACCAGCCAGAATCTTAGATGATGAATTAAATGATGATGAAAAACGTTTCATGGCTTCATGGCATTTATTATCTGCCAAACCAGTTTTATATGTCGCTAATATGTCTCTAGATGAAATTTTTGATTATCAAAATGCACCTTTATTTAATCAACTACAGACAAAATTGGCAAATGAAAAAGCGAATATTTTACCAATTTGTGTGCAACTAGAAGTTGAATTAGCAACTATTGAAGAAACTGAAGCAAAGCAATGATTAAGTTCATACAATATTGAGCAAAATGGCCTTGATTTATTAGTTCAAGAGGCATTTTCTTTACTAGGTTTAGCAACTTATTTTACTGCTGGCGAAGTTGAAGTTCGGGCATGAGTTTACAAACAAGGAATGCTTGCTCCCGCTTGCGCTGGAATTATCCATAGTGACTTTGAAAATAAATTCATTAAAGCAGATATAATTTCTTATGATGATTTTATACATTATGGATCAGAAACGTTAGTAAAAAGCGCTGGTAAAATTCGCTCAGAAGGCAAAAAATATGTTATGAAAGACGGTGACATTTGCCACTTCAAATTTAACCGTTAAACCTATAATACAGCATTTTTTGTTGCATAAGGGGGTTTAGTATAATGGCAGTACGGCAGTCTCCAAAACTGCTTGTAAGGGTTCGAATCCTTTAACCCCCGCCATAACAAAAAACAGATGTTATGCATCTGTTTTTTGCTTATTGTTTTTCATATTTTTAGCATATTCAACCACTTTATCATAAAGTGATTCCTTATTATTTTTTTGACTATTCGCATTGTCTAAAATAGCTTTTCATGTGTGTCTATTGGTGATATTTTCATCTGGCTTTTCATCAAAAATCTTTGCTGATTCATCTATATTTTTATTATTTAATTCTGCATCAATTCATTGTTCAAAAGTTTTGTTTAATGCTTTAAAAAATTCTCCGGCAATTTTAAAAACTGCATCATTTTCATGAACGGCTGGAGCATGATTCTTGTTATAAAAGATATATTTTTCATAAAAAGCTAATGAAGCATGCAAATCATGTGAAAGCTTGTTATTTTTTTTGTATTCATCAACAATTTGGCTTGCTTTTTTAATCTCTTCTATGTAGATTTTGAAACCTTTATTATTCGCACAGCTTAGTGTATAAGTCGGAACCAAAATAATTGATGAAGTTGATAAAAATAAAGTTATATTAGACTTAGTAAAAAATTTCATAATACTATTGTATAAGATTAATAGTATTTATGAATAATTATTAATATATTATAATATACACACTGAATAATAGATAAATATTAGTCAGTGTGATCTTATCGATCAGGCTTACGGATATATTTAAACATAATCAATTTATGGATACTTATAAATTTAAAATTTATAAATAGATAAAGGAAATAAAGTGAAAAATAATAAATTATTAATTAGCCTAGCGGGTAGCTCGGCACTTTTACCTGCTTTTGCAGTTGCATGTAATAAAAATGAAGGTGATAATGCAAAAACAGATAAATGAGAATTTGCTAATAATTCAAAAGAAAGTATTAGACAACGTTTTGATCAAACAAAACCAAGAGAAAAAAATGACATATTCGTGGCTGTTACTTTCTCTAGAGGTAAACCACAGTATAATGCTTTAGAAGCAATTATCAAAAAATTTAATGAAGTGCATAAAGACACTCCTGGATTTAAAACAGTTTCTCTTGACAACGTTGGTTCAGGTTACCCAGCCGGTCATAAATACATTGAACGTAATTTAAATAGTAAATCACGTGAATTGCCTAATGTTATTTTTGCGTACAATAGTACAGCATCATTATTAGCAAAACACAACATGCTACTTAACTTAGAAGACCCAACCGAAGGTGGAATAAAAGTAAGTAATAATGAAATTTTCAGTGATTTATTTACCAAAAACACTAAAATTTCATACAAAAGTAACCCAGGTACATGAGTTTTACCAGCTTTAAAATCAACTGTTTCAATGGGTATTAATGCCCCAGTTTTAAGTTATATTCTTGAAACTATGGAACAAAATGGCGTTAAAATTGAGTGAGATAAATATGAAACCATTAAAAAAGAAGGTAAAAACGATAGAGAAGAAATTAAAAAAATTTGAGGAAATGAAGTAGGCAATGCTAAAGATATCCTTAAAGACTATAAAGTAACTAATGATACTTTTGAATCATTTAAAGAATTATTAAAATTCTCAACTAAAGCTCGTCAATTATTTGAAAATTCATCAAAAGAAGAATCAGATTTAACTATTATTGGTATTGACGATATTGTTGGCTCAATTAGCCCAATGGTTATTTCACAACTAGACAATGATTTAGAAAAATACTTTGTAAGTGAAAAAACAACAAAAGGTACAACCGTAGCTGACTATTCAGGAGCAATAAATGATAAAAATGAAGGCGCTAAGAAATTAAGAACCTTCTATGACGCATATTTAGAAGCTCTTAGAGCTAAAGGATTAAAACTTTATGGTGATGGTGCTTATTCATCAAATGACGGGAAATACCATAAATTAGCCTTTATGATTGGTTCATCAGCAGGATATACATATAGCTATTTTGGTAATAAAACAACTTCAGCTGACAAGTATGATTATACAAATAATAAAGGTGTAACTAGATCAATTGTTGCTGGCATTGTTAATAAAGCACTTGTTGTTGAAAAAGAACTTAAAATTAAAGATGGTAAACATGAAAATACCTTACACAAACACGGTTTTACAGGCGAATTAGGATATGATTTTGTAGCGGTAGATGCTGCCGCAAATGAAAAAATAGACAAAGCTATTGAAAAATTTACTAATAATGGCGCAGATAAATTCTACTTATTAAAAATTAATGTTAATGAAATTACCAAAAAAAGATTAATCAATGAATTAAAAGAAAAAGAAGCAGATAAAGTATTAGAAATTGGAGAATTTAAAGATGGAAAAGGCGGACAATTCGCTATGGTTTTAGTAGACGCTTCATTAATTACTAAAACAACTTTAAATAAAGCTCAATTCCTTGAAAAGAACGAATTAATTGGGGTACATACACCTTTAAAATTCGCTTCAAATAATAAAAAAGTTGTTTACTCACTAGGACCATCATTCGTTGGTATTCACGCTAACAAAGAAGAAGATACAGCAACAAGATTATTCGCTAAATTCTTAACAGACAACACTAAAAAATATGATTTCACAATCAAAGATAATAAAAAAGATAAAGAAGTTAAATCTAAAACAGTTGCCGAATTATTAGCTCTTGAAGCTGGATATGTTTTCCCTGTTAAAGGTTTCGAAAATATTGACACATCACAAGAAAAAAATGCTTATATCAAAGTAGCATTCGAAGTATTCAAAGATGCTGTTAAAGTTAACGACGAAAATGAATACTTAATTTTTGAAGAATATGGCGATGTTAACGCTGAAGCATTCCGTAACCAATTAAAAGAAGGTTTCAAAAGAGTAAATAACGACGTTTGAAACAACGCAGAAGTAAAATCATATGAAGATTATGTGAAAGATCCACTTGATGGAACAATTAAAAGCTTCAAATAATACGCATATGTAGCTAAAAAAGAATATTCAGTATTGTTAAGGAGAGTTAATGAGTAAAAAAACATTTAGAAATTGATTTATTAGTACTTCCTTATTAATAGCAATACCATCGTCATTGGCAGCAGTTAGCTGCAATGATAAAACAAATTATGAAGATGAATCAACTCATGCAAAAGCTGTAGAGAAAAGCATTAACAGTTATTTAGGAAGCATAATTTTCAAAGAATACAAACTAGCCAAATTAAATAATCTTGTTGGTAGCTACGTTAATAAATGAATTTTAAAAAATGAAAATCTTAATACTGCTATCAATGTTGATGCTAATAAATTTGGTTTAACTAAGTTAGATTTCTCAGCAGATTTAACAGATGATGAAACAAGAAAAGAATATAAAATTTTTAAAATTGGTGATTCTGGTTATGGTTTAAAAATTGATTCTGTAGTTGATGTTCAACATCCAGAAGAAAAAACTTTAATTGTTAAAGAAGGCAAAATTGCTGATTCTTTTACCCAAAATAATGATATTGATTTTAAGGGCAGACAAGAATTTAAATGAATTTTAACTAAATTTAATGAAACTGAAAAAACATGAGAAGAAGTTGACAAAGACTCTTCTGGCCTTCGTTCAGTTATACTTTCGCACACTAGAGATTATGAAGGCCAATTAACTAATCCTTCATCATTCGAAACCAAAATCGATTTTACAAATGCTAAAAAATTAGGCATTGAATGAAATACTATTCGTCCTGACATTTTTTATGATGCTGAAGTTTTAAACATTTCTGATGGCGATACTACTACAGTTAAGATTAATGATGCTAGACTAGCTAATGATAATAAAAAGCTTACAGGTTCTGATGGCAAAACTTATGAATCACAATACGAAAATGGCGCCACGGTTAAGGTACGTCTAGCTGGTATAGATACGCCTGAAAAGGCTGTAGATAGCGAACAAGCATCAGTTTTTGAAAAACAATATGCTCAAATGTCATCAAGCTTTAATGAGTCTAATTTTAAAAAAGGTGATAAAGTGAGAATCTTTATGACTAGTAAAGGTTCTGGAAAGGACTCTTTTGGCAGAGTAACTGCTGATGTGTTTTTTGGCGAAGAATACCAATATTCTTACAATGTGGAAATTGTTCGTAAAGGTTTAACCCTACCTTATGTTAAAAAAACTGATGTTGGAGCTAACATAAATAAAAATAGCCCATATCATTACATTCTTTTACCAATGAGAGATGCATTTATGGAAGCGATGACTTCAAGAGAAGGATTTTATAAAAACTTTTCATCAGCTCATGCAGTAAGTAATAATGTTTATCGTATTAAACCAAATACAGATTATCAATACATTGGAGCTAAAAATAGTTTTGCTCCAAGTGAATTAAATACAGTTGATTCAATTATTAAAGATCTACATAAACCAAAAAATAATTAATAACATACAGAAATACAGATATATTCATAGACTAAGAAAGGATTCGTATGGAAACTAAAATGAACGAGACTAGTAAACCATCTAAAGATACTTTTGTCTATGACATTGAAGCAGAAAAAGACCGTTTAACCAAGTTAATCGATGAATATGATCGCGAATTAGATAACGTTCCAGCTATCGAATTACGCAATGTATTTATTGATTTTGGTGAAACCTTGGCCGTTGAAGATGCTTCATTTAAGATTACAGAAGGAAAATTAGTAACATTACTTGGACCTAGTGGAAGTGGTAAAACCACCGCTTTAAATGCGATTTCGGGTCTTTTAACAATAACTAGCGGTAAGGTGTTCTTCAGAGGTAAAGATGTAACGAAATTATCTCCACAGCACCGTAAATTAGGCTTTGTTTTCCAAAACTATGCGCTTTATCCGCACATGAGTGTTTATGATAATATAGCCTTCCCGCTTAAAAATGATGCTAACTGAAAACAAAAAGCAGTTTTAAAACGTGAAAGCGCCATTCGAGCTATTGATAAAATTTATTTATCAGCTTTAGGCGCAAGCGAAAGTGAATTACTTCAATTAGATAATTTATGAAAATATTACTGCCATGTTAAGAAAATTACATCATCAGAATTGTCAAATTACCGTGTGTCTCTTAAAGAAGATCTTGAAAAAGCAACCACTGCTTACCGTATGGCTAAAGTACACCACCAAGCTGAATTAAGAAGCACATCTAAACAAATTTTAGAAGCTTTAGCAGACATTAAAACTAAAATTAAAAGCCAAATTAAAGAAGCTAAAGAAGAATTAAGAATTTTAAAAGCTAATAACCAACACTTAGATGATTCTTTATACAAAATCAATGATGTTCATGAAATAATTGCTTCTTCAATGGTAAAACTTATTAAAGTTAAAGATGAATCTAAAGCTAAAGAAGAATTAGATGATGCACAAGAAAAAATTAATCAATTAATTATTCTTGATTTAAAACAAATTCACCCAGAAGCTCGGATCGAATTACTTAAAGCTACTAAACAAATTTACAAAAATCATCTTTACTACAAATATCAACACAAACAATTTAGAATTACTAATAACTATGTTCCAAGAATCAATGAAACCAAATTAGCCTACAAAAAAGCTAAACTTGATTACAAAAACAAAGTTAAAAATGATGAAGAATTAATGCGTTTAACTAAAAATGATAATTTAATGGTTAAACATTTTCTTCATGCTTATAAGGAATTTGAAAAAGCAATCTTTGACAAATACAACCTAGTAGCTCTAAAAGCAGAAGATAAAAAATCTAAATCAGCTCCACTAACTGAAGCACAACGTGAATTGATAGCTCAACATACTAAAGAAATTATTTCTTTACGTCAAGCTATCCACAATGAAGTACTTGAAGTGGCTGAAAAAGTTGAAATTTTAGGTATTTTACAAAAAAAACCAACACGTTTAAGTGGTGGACAACAACAACGTGTCGCAATTGCACGGGCAATTGTTAAAAAACCTAACATCTTATTAATGGATGAACCATTATCAAACCTAGATGCTAAATTGCGGATTTCAACTCGTCAATGAATTAGAGAAATTCAACAAAAATTAGGTATTACTACCGTTTTCGTTACTCACGACCAAGAAGAAGCTATGTCAATTAGCGATATCGTTATTTGCATGTCTACTGCTCGTGTACAACAAGTTGGCTCACCATTAGAGTTATACAACAAGCCAGTTAATAAATTTGTTGCTCGCTTCTTAGGTATGCCTGAAATGGCCTTATTACCGGGTGAATACAACAATAACAAACTTACAATTTTTGATAAAGAAATCAAAAATATTAGAATTAAAGGTGCTGACCAAGGTCATTACCTTGTTGGAGTTCGTGCCGAAGACTTCATTATTAGTGATAAAGCTAATGCCCAATTTGCTGGCAAAGTTATTATTATTGAAAATTTCGGTAAAGAAAGTAAACTAGTTGTCGAATTAGAAGATAAAAGCCGTGCTAACTTCTTAATTGACAACCGTCTAAATTATTCAGTGGGTGACGATATTTACTTCAATATCCCTCTAGATCGTCTTCACATTTTCGAAACCCTTTCTGAAAAGAGAGTCGAATATGAAATTATCTAGTTCAAGTTGAGCAAAAATATCGCAAAAATTCCCACATTTATTCCAATATACTGCTAAAAGACAGTCAGAAACTAATAGTGGAACATTAGCGGGCTCAGTCGTAGAAAAAGAAACACCAGCTTATAAGCCGTTAGGTTTATTAACTCCAGCTTTAATTATTCTTTTAATCTTCACTGTTTTCCCATTCTTATTCAACTTTGGTAGTGCATTCTTAGAAGTTGATAATGTCACTGATAAAATAGTTTTTACAACCAAACAAGTTTCGAAATTACTTTCTAGTGCAGATTATGCTGTCGGATTTAGAAACTCAATTATTTATGGATTAATATTGCTCCCATTCAATATGACGATTGCCTTATTAATTAGCTCATTAATAGCCACACTAATTAAAAAATGAGCTAAAGGATTGTGACAAACAGTCTTTTTCCTTCCATATATGACTAATGCGGTTGCTGTCTCGCTAGCATTTATTCAATTTTTTGCCCCAAGTGGGCTCTTCAACACAGCATTTAACTTAGGAGCATATACCTGATTAGAATCAGGGGATAAATATACTTATCGTGCTTTATTTCCTATGTTTGTGCAAGGTGTTTGATCTTCAATGGCATTTAACATTTTGATTTTTACAACCGCTATGCTCTCGGTTGATAAAAATCAATACCGTTCAGCCTCAATCGATGGTGTTGGAGGCATTAAACAATTTTTTACAATCACCTTACCATCGATTAAATCAACCACTACTTTTTTAATCACTATCGGTATTATTAATGGAACTAAGCTTTTCCCACTTGCTTTATTCAATAATAGACCGGAAGGAGCAATTAGTAATGGTGGTTCATCATTAATGCTTTTCATTTATAGTCAAACTGAAGGCGGAAACTATCCACTAGCTTCAGCTAGTGCTATCTCGCTTTTAGTTATTGGTCTATTCTATTCATTTATTATTCGTGGCGGCTTTAACTCAGTGACAAAAATGGCGTTCAATTTAGGAGAATACAATGTTTGAAATCGGATTAAAAGCTCGAAAGAAATGATTGAGTTTCAAGCTAAGAAAAATAAAAGATAAAACTGGCAATCAAGTTCGTGAAGTATCTTTTACTTCAATTTTGCTTAGTGTTTTATTAAAAATTCTTATCTTAAGCTTTTTTGCTCTAGTAATTTTGTTCCCATTTTTCTATATGCTCACTATTTCTTTAATGTCTAATGACCAAGCAGAGTTGTTAGCTGGTAAAAAACCGGTTTTCTTACCAGATGGAGCTCACTGAGAAAACTTTTCAAAAGTTGCCTTTACTGAGACCTCTTCAGGGACTAACTATTGAGGTTCATTTGCTTTAACATTTTTCAATGTTTTAGTCTCAATCGTCGCTAAAATCTTCGTTACTTTATTAGCGGGATATGCCTTTTCACTTAAAAATTGAAAAGGTAAAAGTGTTCTTTGAACAATTTTAATTTCACTTTTAGTGCTTCCAGAAGTTGCTTTATTAGCTGGACAATACTATGTTGTAACTAAAGTTAATGACAATATTATTCCATTGCGTAGCAACTATGCAGGTGCAATTGCTATTATGGTTTTACCTTTCAGTGCAAGCATTTTTAACATTTTAATGTATCGTAATGCTTTCGACGCTATTCCTTCAAGAATTAAAGAAGTTGCCATGATTGATGGAGCTGTTGGAGCTAAATATTTATTTAAAATAGCTATCCCAATGGTTATGCCCACTACCCTAACGGTAATCATTTTAACTGCCCTAGCATCTTGAAACGCGTACTTATGACCTTCGATTAACTTCCAAAATAAATATCAAGTTATGTCAATATGACTTTTCAGTGCCGGAAGAGACCCAGAAGGAATTGATGATGCTAAATTATTCTTAAACATTAGATTAGCTGCTGCAATTTTAGTTACTCTACCAATGTTTGTTGCTTATATGTTTGCCCGTCGTAGAATTATGAATGCTATCTCACGTCAAGGAAGCGCAATTAAAGGATAATTATGAACAAAGTTAATACTAAAAAAATTACCATTACTTGAGCAATAATTCTTTTAATTTCTGTGATAGCAATTATTCTTAGCTCGATTACTATTGCGCATGCCAACCAAGTACTTTATCAAGCTACATCAAAAGTTATTTTGCCATCAGAAATTATTAACACTGCTAATGCCCAAAAAGCCTTCTGTACAGGCATTATAGCATTTAGTATTGTTACAACTTTAATTGGTTTATACATTGTTTATACCGGCATTAAAACATGAAATTATCAAGCATTAGTGTAGGAGAAAATATGAAAATTAAAAAATTATTATTTCCCTTAGCTTTAACTTCATCGGCCTTAATCCCTTTAAGTGCTGTTTCATGTTACTTAAAACTAGATGAATTATCTAGTGCTGCTGTTAAATTTTCAAAATTTGAACCAATAAGCAAAAAAGATGAATTAGCTACTCCTTCGCAAAAAGAAGCTCAAACTTACAAAACATTAAATAATGTTTTCAAAAATGAAGCCAAGTACTTAAAAATTCTTAAAGAAGGATCGCTTTTAGAATTCAACTTACAAACTTACGAAGAAAGAATTAAAAAAGCCGATCCTCAAGTTGTATTAAAATTCATAGCTCATTACACGAAAAAAACGCCTTTATTCTATGATATGGTTTACAACCGTAAAAACTGATCACAAATTAGTGATAGCTTTAGAGAAGCGGATTCTATTGCACATCACCACTTAGCTAACTTAGGAAAAATAAGAACCAATGAAGCTAACTTTAAGGATGCCTTCACTAAAGCATTATTCTACTTAGCTGAAAACGGTTTAACTATAAAAGAAAAAAGCCGTGCTGGTATGCAACATCTTGTTTCTCCAGAGTGAATTGCCTTAAGAAAAACTTATGATTATAATGATACTGATGAAAATGATCACTCTGATAAATTAGTTTTCAAAAAAGCTTTAGAAATTAATTCTGAAGACTTCAAACTTTATTCAGCATCACCAAAAGTATTTATTGAAAATCGTAAGGACGTAGTTTACACTCAAGAAGAAGCGAAAAATGCTAACTTAGATTGAAATCAAATGCAAAAGTATCTCAAAAAAGAATTACGCAAAATTGGAAGCACTATTGAAGATGCAGCTAGAATGATTTTACACAGTTTCTTTATCGCAAATTATAATGAAGCTGAATTGCATTTAGCTTTCAATAAAGTAACACAAAGAATTGAATACATTATTCGCTACAAAGATGAAGCAACTAAAAAATTTAACGAATTTAACTATACAGAAGCTGTTTTGGATGCACAAAAAATTGCAAAAGATTATATTCGATGAGCCGAATTAACTATTAAAGGTGAAAAAGAAAAAGCGAATGCTTCACTAGTTAAATATAACGAAGCTAAAGCTAAATTTACTATTAATAATTTAACAAGCGAAACAATTGCACAACAATTTTCATGAGATATCAAGGATATTACAGATAAAGATAAAATCGATCTTGTTTGAAACTATCTTAAAGGTATTAAATTAGACGATGAAGACAAAGAAAATGTTTTAAAACAATTATTAATCGATGCTAAATGAATGTATGACAATAAATAGATAAGCTTTAAAATTACAGCCTACAACGGTTGTAATTTTATTTTTTTAGCTTGTGCCACAGTCATTTTGGGAACAAAAAAATAATTAGAACTAAATAATTTTTTATAGCTATAATATGATTATGGAAAATATAAATTACAATAAAAAACGCAATAGAATTATTCTTTTGACTTTGGGAGTGATTGTTGCAATATCAACATTAGTATTTTTAGTTATTAATATTGCAACATTTGATCCTGAAAAAGCAAACTTTTATAAACAACATGTGCCTACATTTCATTTAGTGTTTGGTAGATTTACATCATTATTTTATTTTACCTATTTAACTACATTTTTTTAGCCATTATGTTGCTTTTAGCCGCATTAAAATATCAAAATAAAAGAATTAATGAAGCATTATTTATTTCAATAGCTTTAATCACTGTAACTTTTATAATTTATTGAACCTTAATTTCATATAAAAAAGAAACATGATCAGTCCCTTTATCGGCTACAACTTCTTTAACTACACATGCAATTAATCCAGTTTTAGGCTTTATAGCTTTATGATTCATACGAAAAGAAGTTAAAATTAACTCATATACATTTTTATATGCTATGTTAGCTGTATTTATCTACTTCTTATTTGCATTAATTTTATATTTTGCAACATATGATAAATTTAATACAGGTGAAAAGGTTATGGTTAAAGATAAAGAATACATTAAAGGTGAAGGTGGCGTGATTATTTATGCTTTTCTAGACTTTGTTAAACCGTTCTTTTATAAAGGTGGAAATAAGGCTCTCATAATCCTTTTAGACATTCTAATGTTTGTACTAGCTCCCGCTATTCCTTTAGGTTTATGTGGCTTTTGAAAAGCAATCTACAAAATTCAATTCACTTGCATTCTTAAGCAATGTAAAAACAAAAGCAAAAAAAACCAACAATGTAATGTTAATTAAAAAATAAAACTTTGCGCTGCAAGGTTTTATTTTTTTTCTAAAAATACTGTGTATAGCCATTTCTGGTAAAAAATAATTTGCTTACAATTATTACTATAATATAATGATAATTCTATTTTTTGCTTTTTTCAAGCTTATTATGAAAATATAAACTTAATAGCTTAAAAGACACTAAATAATTTAAATAAAAACAATATGCATATTTATTGCTTTTTATTTTTACAATTAAAAATTTAAAAAACATTTTTATCTAAATTATCTGTATATGTGATGTTTCTGATAATCTTATATATTTTATTTTTAATTGATGAATTTTCTAATCTATATATTATTTAAAAAATAAGTCGCTAATTGCTTATAAATAAATAATGGGTAAATACACAACAAATATAATAAAATAAATAAAAAAGTTCACCAACTTGGTAAACTTTTTTAAGCTTTTTACTATTGTTTTGGTTATTTTTATTGTTCTAATTCAAAGTATTCTTCAACATTAAAATAGAATGACTCATCACCTCTAAGCTTAAAGATTAGATTAGGGTTAACAATTCCTTTATTTGCTTCGACTTCTTGGATAGAATAATTTAATGTTTGTCGTTCGCCATTTTCTATTTTAATTTTTTTCTTGCCCTCATTTTTAGTTAACACTTCAGCTGTAAGTGGGTCAACCTTATATTTTTTGGCTTCATTTTTTAAAACGACACCATCGACACGTGCATCAGCATAAGATGATGCTTTTTTATCTGTCTCTGGCTCATATTTTACAACTCTTTCCCCGTAAGGAGTTCTAACTTTATGATTAAAACCTGTAGCTGAAATTATTTCATTTGCTGGGTTGTAAACAGTTACATGGGCATGAGACATTCAACCACCATTATTACTTTGGTTTCCTATAAAACCAATTTTTTGTCCTTTTTTGATTTTAAGAGGATTTTTTGGTGAAATACCTTGTGCGATATCAATTATTTTACCAGCACTGACTACAATTTCCTTACTACTAATGCCTAATTCGCTGTTGTTTAAGGTTAAAGTAGGATCTAAATGAATATAGCCGATATAAAAATGATCAGTGTTTGAAAAATATTTTTCAATTAATCTTGGAGCTATTTTTAAATCACTAACATTATATTTGGCTAAGATTACACCACCAATTCCGGTATGAGATTTTTCGGTTCTTACATAGTAGCCTGCAACTAATTCACCATCAAAAGGAGAAATTAATGCTGTAGCTTCAGGAGCTAAATAGTCTTCTCCAACGTGTAAGTATTTAGGGGCTTCGTTACTTTTTAGGTAAAAGCCACGTAATTCATCATATCCGCCTGTAAGTAAGTTATTTCCGTAGCGTGAATAAATATTTGCATTAACTTTTGGTAAGTTAGCTTCTGTTAATTTGTTAACTGAAAATTGAACTAAATTTTGGTTTGCTAACATAAATGATGTTTCATATAAATCAGCAAATTCACCAACACCAAAGTTTTTGCTTAGCTCGTATTTTTTGTCTTTATATGTTACTTTTCAAGTTGCTAAGGCATTACGACGCGAGGTGTTTTTTTGTTCTAATTTGAAGCTTTCAAATTTAAGGTTAGATTTACTATAAGCATAAATTTGGTAGTCTTTTAATTGTTCTCAAATAATTGTGTAAATTGAATTATTTATTGGTTGAATTATGAAATCATCTTTTAATGCTGCCTTAATTAAAATGTCTTTGTTTTGAGCATCTTCTACTTTTTCGATTTCAAAACTTTGAGTTAAATCAAAACTAATATCGTAAAAATCTGAACCAATTTTCACATTTTTATTATTAATTTTCTCAACTTCTTGAGCAATTCCAACACGGATATTTAGCTCATATTTTAATTCAGCACCAGGAATGAATTTAATATTTTCAACAAAAATCTTATATTTAGCTTTGTCAGCGACTAATAAATTATTAATTTCGGTTTTTTTAGCTTCATTAAGATTAATATTAAAAATTTCATTTAACATTTTAATTGATAATTCATTAGCTTCAAAGTTTTCTAATTGGGCTAATTTTGCTTTGTCAATTGTTATATTAAGATCTTTTTCACTGATAAGTGATTGTATTTTTTCCTTTAGCTCAATTACTTTATTATATTTTTGTTCACTAGCATTCAGCTTAATTCCATCAATAACAAACTCGACTAATCTTGATTCTTTAAGTTTTTTATCCTTATTAACGATTCTAGTAAACTTAATAGGTAAGATAACTTTGGTTATATCTTTATCACTTCTTCTTATTGAATGGAATTGGTATTCAAAACTTATATTTTCGTTTTTGATCTTTTCTTTAAAATATTCATCATCCATACTTGCTAATAAATCCTTTTTAAAGCTATTAAAATCAAAATCTATATATTCATAAACATAATCATTAGTTGTAAAACTTCTAAAATCTTTAATTTTAGTAAAATCAACTGATTTTCCGCTAATTTGATTTGTTCCCGATTCGCCAGTAGCTAAGCTTTTTTCAGCTTTTTCATTATATTTAAAATAGTTTTTATTAACTAGTTTTTCAGCCTCTAAGGCAAATCTAGAAAGTATGTTATTATCTTTAGCTAAATTTATATTATTTTCAATAGCTTTATCAGGATTTTTTGTTTCCGATTCATCTGTATTATGCTTGTTTTGGCATGAAACCATAGCAAAAGCACTAAGTGAAAATACTGATGAAGCTAAGGAAAGTTTTAATAATTTTCTTTTCATTATAAATTATGTGAAACGTTGTTTTTGTGACCAATTAAAATCATAATTATTGGCACAACTAGACTGAAAATTACAGTAATTGCGCTTGTATAACCTAAGTTTGTACATGCATAAAGTATCTTATATTTATGTTGCTTTTTAGCTTCAAAATCAACTGTTTTATCGATGCTTTTTATATCTTTGATTTTATTCTTAATCAAATTAATAATTTCATCAATCACAGATAAAAGAGGAAAAGCTAGGTGAAAGGCAAAACCATTGAATGGACTAGACATAAATATAAGAGCAAATACTATAATTGTTGAGACTAATATTACTCAAAAATGATTAGATCCAAATTGTGCTGGATTAATAAATGGCAACCATGACAATGTAGTGGCGAATAAGCCAATAAAGAATATCTCTTTAATAATATTTTTACGAATTGTCATTGCATCAGTGAATTTTAATAAATCCATAACTGAATTAACTTCGTTTAATGTTTCGTGGTTTTTAGTACTTTTAATAAAGTAGAAAATGCCTGTAAATAAGACATATCCGGCAATTGCGCCTAATAGTTGTGCTCCAATAATATAAAATATTCCTTGATAAGCAATACCTAATCCAAATTTAGGCACATGTTTTGATGCTCTTAAAATTGATTGTGTAAGCACGCTAATTGGGTTAATAAAAGTTGTTAAACCCTCTGGGTAAATGATCCGAGACGTTCCTCACGGTATGACTGCGGCGATTAAAAAACTAAGTGCAAAACCAAAAGAATTAACTAATGCAACGCGCTTATATTTAAATATTTTTACAGCTAAAGCTCATAAAAAAACGAATAATACCATGCCAAGCACTATTGAAAATTCTGTTGCAAAGACATTTGCATTAAATCATTTACTAAGTATAATTTGTTCCCTCATGTTTCCTTTCTTTGTTTGATTATCTATAGATAATCACTAAAAATTATAAAGGATATTTTTGTTTTTATTTGTATTTAGTTATTGTGGCGAATTTATCTGTATTGCAGCCAAATAAGTAAAAAAATATAACAGTATATTTACCGTTATATTTATTAAAATTCAATAGTTTTATTGTTTAAATCTTCATTAATTTGAGCTGTATCTACTATTTTTGTGGCCAGATCATTTAAATGAAATTCATTAATAATTTCAATGATTTCGTCTTTTTTAGCTTCCCATGCTATTCTATCTAGTTTAAAGAGTCTATATTTTTTGCTTTGAATAAAACGACATAAATCATTTAATTGAATGAATTTTTCAGCATTTCCAACGTAAGAATAATCATCGACTAAAATCGCTAAAACCGGAACATGAGCACATTTTACAATGAAGTCAACTTTTAATGTACCGATTGATTCATTTTCTGCAAGATAGAAACGATCCTTATTTTCAATTCATTGTTGTAAACTTTGCATTATTTCTTGTTTTAATTCTGAAGCGACTGGAATTGTCATTGTTTTGTGATCTTCAAAATCTTCTAAAATTGCTTTTTCGGTGGCGTTTTGGTTAAAATCAATATCTAATAAATTTTGCTTTTCTTCTTCTGAATATTCTAAAAATTCAATTCATTTTTTAAATATTTTCACATCAGGATTATCATTTGGATTATTAATTGAACTTGCTTTAAATGATTTAACAACAATCATTTTATCTTTTGCACGGCTAATGGCAACGTTTAAAGCGTTCATTCCACCACCTCGACCAACATATGTTGCATGGAATGAAGTGGAAGCATCATAAGCCACAGAAGCAATAACTAAATCTGCCTCGTCACCTTGAATATTTTCAATATTACGAAGCATAATTTGTTTGTTCTCTATTCTTGCTTCTAAATCTGGATATTCTGCAAAAATCCTTGTTGTGATAGCTTCTTGTTGTTTTGCATTGAAGCAAAGAATAATAATTTTTTTATACTTATCTTTATTAGCAAGAGTCAAGCGAATAACTTCGTCGATTTCTGCTTCATTTTTTGAACCTTCTCATACTCCATTAACTTCAATAACTTCAACTGGATAATATCCATAAGGCTTTTCTGCAGAGTCAATAACATCTAAATTTGAATTATAGAAATATTTAGAGCTAAAAGTCATTAGTGAAGCGTAATTTGAACGGTAGTTTTTGTCTAAAAGTACATTGTAAACACCAACACTTTTAGCAAAATCTAACAAGCTATCAACATTGCCATAAATTGTTTCGTCATCCGTAACTCTAACTCCGAACCAGTTACTTGGCTTCATTTGTTGATTGTCGCCAGCAAGAATTTTAATTTTAGCTAAATAAAGCACAGGCAAGCCTTTTTCGATAAAAATTTGTGAAGATTCATCTAGGATTGCATAGTCAAATTCTTCTTTTTCTCATGCTGACAAATCAGTATCAGGTGTCGTAATTATAACTGGGAAAACTTTTTTAATTATTTGTGCATATCTTTTAATTAGTTTATAAGGTTCAAGGTTACCGATTCTTACCACAGTTGAAAATTCTTGGTAGAGTTCTTTTTCTTCCTGAGTTAAAGCTGATAATCGCTTAATAATGTTTTTGGCTACAAATCTTTTAATTTGCTTAATGTCTGAAATTCTTTCGTTATTATCTTCAGGCAGGATAGTCATTAGTCCTTTTAATTCATTGAAGTCTTCAACATTTAAATCTTTTATTAATGGTAAAACTTTATTTAAATTTAAGTTTAGTTGCTTTAAAAATGGATATGTAATTTTGACTAATTTGGCTATTCTATAGTATTTTCTGTCTCAAAAACTATATGAACATTTATTTACCTTTCTTACTGACTTAATCATTTCTTTAACGCTTGAAAAGTTTAAATTTTCAGGATAAACATAGCTTGCATCTAATTGTAAAAATGCCTCAAAAATTTCTTGATTAAGTAAATACCAAGAACCAGAAAGATGATGGAGTAACTTAGCATATGTATTAAAATTTTTTTTATTCGCAAAGCTACCAATATTAGTTACGAAAGCAACATCTTGTTTACTAATTGCTCGTAGTGGGCTTAATTTTGCTTCCCCCTCGAAATTTTCTAAATAGTCTAAATAATCTTGGATTGGTTTATAAAAATTATGCTTATTCATGCCTTTATTATTTAAAACAAAAAAGCAAAAAATATTTAAATCTTCCAATCTTTTACGAAGCACTTCAAGAGCTGCTTTTTTTTGTGAACAAACTAAGGAAGTTTTTTGATAAACCAATAAATTTGTCAAAATGTTAACAATTGTCTGGCTCTTTCCAGTTCCTGGAGGGCCTCAAATAATTGTATTTTGATTTAATGAAGAAGCAATAGCTCTATCTTGTGAATAATTAGTTGGAGTAATTTTAAAAATTGAAGTTTTAGGATCAAATAATGCATCCGAAACCTTTTGTTTATAGGTGTTTTTATTAAATTCGACTTTTAAAATTTTATTAAGCTGATCATTGTTGATGATTTCAAGCATTCTATTTCTAACATAGCCACCCACAGGCTGAAATAGTCCTAAAATTAAACCAGGACAAAATTCTAAAGTTGTATTAATTACTGTATCTGTATATTGTTTAACAAAAGGTTGATCTAATTTTAGGTTTGGGTGATAAAGATCATCTCATTTTTCATTGATATATTCAACCATATCTCTAATGCTAAAATTACCAATATTTTCACCAATTTTTAAATCAAAATTGGCATTTCCAAGCAAAAAAAGTAATTTTTCATTCGGTACAATTTCACCGTCACTACTTAAATGAGGTACACCATTTACAATTTTCATGTAAACTTCTTTTAAAAATAAAGGTCCATAAACGGCCTTGCCATCGATGCTAACTTTAACAAAGGCAAAACCAAGGTGCATTGGTCATGAGTTAGTTTCATCGCTTATTTCTTTAGCTCGATTTAAAAATAATTTTCATCGTAATGACTGTCTTTGGTAAAGGAGCTTTATCTCTTCAATTATACTTTCTTTAGCATCATTAAAATTTTTATTTAGTCTGTTTAATTTATTTTCGCTAATTTCAATACCATTTTCATCAAGAATTTGTAGCACTTTTTCAGCTGTATCACCTGAAGTAATTTCATCACTTGCGACAACTAAATTTTGTTCTAATATTGGTATGTTGAAGTTTTTTTGGCGATAGATGATATCAAAAGCTTTTTGTCCAAAAACCTTAAAGAAATCAAAGCTAAATTTGTTATTAATTTTCGCAAAAATAGATGGATCATTAGGCGACACATCTAATAAATTTTGAAGTAAAGTTTCATAATTATTATGGTTATTTTCTTTTAAATCTTGTTTCATTGCAACCTCATTAATATCTACATTAATATTATATATAATAAAAAAATTAAGTCTAAAAAAGCATATAAAAAAAATATTTTGTTCCCAAAAATGCTGTGGTACTGGATATTTGGGAACAAAATAATTTATATACTATCTAGCTGTCTAATTCTTTGCATATACTTAGTGCAATCAAAGGGAAGAGTTTCTTGACTATAAGCTCATAATATCACTAAATAATTAACTAGTATGCGATGTCTCAATAAAAAATCTTCATCATAATTACCATAAGCATCTAAAAATATTTTTGCTTTTTCGTCATCTAATTCAGTGCATTCAATAAAATAAGCTAATTCAAAATGTTTATCACCCATTGATGCATATTCTCAGTCAATAAAAAATATTTTTTTACCAGTATCAATCATATTGAATGGTCAAAGGTCATTGTGAAGTGGAGTTGATTTTTCCATTTTTCTTAAAGTTAAATTAACGTGGCGAAAATAATCATTTAAAACATTAATTTTGATATTTTTTTCTTGAAGTATTTGGCGATATTTTTTAATTCTAGACGCATGATTAGTGGCTGGAAATTTTAAATTAGAATTATGCAAAATAGCCATGTTTACTGCTATTTTAACTAAATTTTCATTAGTTAATTCAGGCTCATTACCTTGAATAATTTCTCAACGGATTTCTTTTTCATTGTTGCTAATTAATTTTGGAACGAAATCAAAGATTTCTAACATTGTATAGTCTAATTTATGGTTAAATCCATTATTTGTTTTGATTTGATAAAACTGATTTTTATCGAAATAAGAAATATTAGTATGTCCTTTTTTAATTAATTCCATCTTAACTCCAAACTTCTATTTTTAATAATTTAATTTAATATTATAATATCAAAACAACAATATCATAATAATTAAGTAGGTGAACAATGGACAAAAGCAAAATTAGAAACTTCTCGATCATTGCTCATATTGATCATGGTAAAAGTACGCTAGCTGATCGGATTTTGGAGCTCACAAACACCGTTAGCAACCATGACATGGATGAACAATTTTTAGATCAAATGGATTTGGAACGCGAAAGAGGAATTACAATTAAGCTTAATGCTGTACAAATTAAGTATAAAGATTTAATTTTTCACTTAATCGATACACCCGGTCACGTCGATTTTTCTTACGAAGTTTCTCGTTCATTAGCTGCTTGCGAAGGCGCCTTATTAGTTGTTGATGCTGCCCAAGGAATTGAAGCCCAAACTTTAGCTAATGTTTATTTAGCACTAGAAAATAACTTAACCATTATTCCTATTATTAACAAAATTGATTTACCTAGTGCTGATATTGAGGCAACTAAAAAGTCAATTGAAGAAGTAATAGGTATTTCAGCTGAAAATGCGGTTTGTGTTTCTGCAAAAACAGGCTTAAATTGCGAAGCTGTTTTAGAAGCAATCGAAAAATATGTGCCTGCACCTGCTGATGCAGATGATAATAAACCGCTAAAAGCCTTAATTTTTGACTCATATTTTGATGAATATCGCGGTGTTATTATGCTTGTAAGAATTTTCAACGGCAAGTTAAAAGTTGGCGATAGATTTAAATTTATGTCAAATAATGCTGAATATCACGTTATTGAACTCGGGGTCAGAAATCCTCACGAAAGCAAAAAAAATCAGCTAGAAGCTGGAGAAGTTGGTTGAATCGCAGCTTCGATTCGGGATGCCAAAGAGGTTGCGGTTGGCGATACTATCACTTTAGTTGAAGAACCAGCTGAAGAGGCTTTACCTGGCTATCGAAAGCAAAAACCTGTGGTTTTTACAGGGTTTTACCCTGTTGATACTCGCGACTATATGGATTTAAAAGAAAGCTTAGAAAAAATTTCTCTATCTGATAGCTCGATTATTTGAGAACAGGAAACCTCTAAAGCCTTAGGCTTTGGTTTCCGTGTCGGTTTTTTAGGAATGCTACATATGGAAATTTTGCAAGAAAGATTAAATCGTGAATACAAAATTGGCATCATTGCAACTTCGCCCACGGTGCAATATAAAATTTATCGTACTAATGGCACAATTGAAATGATTTCTAATCCAGCTTTATTGCCTGATAAAACATTTATTGATCACATTGAAGAACCTTATATTTATGCCTCAATAATTGTCCCTGAATCTTATATCGGTAATGTGATGGAGTTATGTCAAAATAAGCGTGGAATTTATCAAAATATGGAATATCTTGATGGAGCAAGAGTTCAAATAACTTATGAGATGCCTTTGGCTGAAATTGTTATCGACTTTTTCGACCGCCTAAAGTCAACAACCAAAGGTTATGCAAGTTTTGAATATGACTTAATTGGCTATAGAGAAGCCAATTTAGTCAAAGTTGATATCTTACTTAATCGCGAAAAAGTCGATGCGTTTTCAATTATAACTGACGAACTAAGTGCCTATCCAAAGGCTAGAGATTTATGTGAACGATTAAAAGACGCAATCCCAAGACAAAACTTTGAAATTCCAGTGCAAGCTACTATCGGTAATAAAATTATTGCTCGTGAAACAATTAAAGCATTTCGTAAAGATGTTACCGCTAAGCTTTATGGTGGAGACGTAACTAGAAGAATGAAACTTTTGGAAAAACAAAAAGCCGGCAAAAAACGTATGAAAATGCTTGGTTCTGTTGAAATTCCTCAAGAAGCATTTTTACAAATTCTTAAAACAAATATTGATAGGAAATAATTATTTTAACAATATCAGGCATTGATATTGTTTTTTTACTTTCTATTATTGTTTAAGTCTGAAATAGTTAAAAATTAATGTCAAAAGTTCCAAAAAGTAAAAAAAACAGTTAATAATTTATTTTAGCAATAAAGACAATTGACGAATTAGACTTATTCAAAGGCAAATTGGAAACAAATAACTATTAATAGTCCAAAAAACGAAATAACAAAAACACGGCTATTAGCACACGTGTTTTTGTTATTTCGTTTCTAATATATTAATCAATTTGCTAATTCCAGCATTTTTATAATTTGTACCGATGTAATCAGCTTTATTTTTTGCTGAATCTATAGCATTATCCATAATTATAAGTGCACCCAAGATTCCAGCAGCATATGTGTCGTTTCCACTATCGCCAACATGAACAGCATCTCTGATGTTAATATTTGATAAAGAGCAAACTATTGAAGCTGCATTTCCTTTGTTAGCATCTTTATGAGTTATTTCAATAGAATAGCCTCTACTTACGAGGTGAAAAGCAAAATTTGGATACTTTTGGCTTAGTTCATCCATTAATTTTTGCGTACCTATTTCATCTAAACCGAAAACAAGTAGCTTTTTAAAATTTTCAAAATGTGGAATTTCATCAAAAGTTTTAAAAGTGCATTTATCAACTCATGAACGCATAAATTCATTTCTGCTTTGATCTTGATGATAAATTATTCTTTCGCCATTAATTAAAAAGTATAAATTTCGCTTAATAAAATAGCTTATCATTTCCACGCTTTGGTCATAATCCATTGAAAATTCTTTAATTAATTCATCAGTATTTGGATTATAAATTTGAGCTCCATTTAAAGTAATTAAATGCTCACAACCAATTTTTAAAGCTAAATTTTTGGTAAATTCATTATAGCCCCTGCCGGTTGAAAAGGTCACCTTTTTATTTTTAACTAAGTTTTGTAAGGCTTGAATATTTTCATCAGAAATTTGTTTTTCTTCTTCTGGCAAATCCACAACGGTGCCATCTAAATCAAAAAAGTAGGCCTTGATATCAAAATTTAACTCATTAATTTTTTTGCTCATAATTTTCCTTTTTTATTGTGCTACAGTGTTTTGATAACCAAAATCTAAAAATATTTTTAGATAAAACTATAAATATATTTTAATATATATTTTTTACTATTAAAATATATATAAGTAAATATATAAGGATTAAATTATGGTTAAAAACATTAATGAATATGTAGCTAAATATTTTATAACTACTAAAAAGATTCTTGAAGGGGTAGACAACAAAAATATTGTTGTTTTACAATTTTTTCAGCGTGCTGATAATGTTTTATTAGCAGGTATGAATGAAGTTTTAGAATTATTAGAAAAGAACACCGATACAAGCAAATATAAAATTAGATATCTCCCAGAAGGTACAATTATTAACAATAAAGAAGTTGTTTTAGAACTCGAAGGGGTTTGGCAAGATTTTGGAATTTATGAAGGCATGATTGATGGAATTTTAGCTCACAGTTCTTCGATTGCAACTAATGCTTATCATTGTGTACAAGCTGCAAAAAATAAACAAATTATTTTTATGGGTGACCGTGCAGATCACTATTCAATGCATAAAATAGATGGCAAAGCAGTTAAATTGGCTGGTGTAGAAATTGTTTCAACCGATGCACAAGATGTAGATAAAAATGATTCTTCTTTTGGCTCAATGCCTCACTTATTTATTCAAAATTTTGATGGTTCATTACGTGAAGCTTGTTTAGCATATAAAAAAGTTTTTCCAGAGGAAAAAATCATTGCATTAGTTGATTATCACAACGATGTTATAACCCAATCTCTTGAAGCTTATGAAGCTTTAGGCGAAAATTTCGCCGGTGTAAGAGTTGATACTTCAGCGAATATGCGCGATCATATGTTTGATAATGAGCCAGTCAGTCAAGACCAATACGGGGTCAACCCAGAGCAAATTATTCGCTTGAGAAAAGCATTAGATGAGGCAGGGGCTAAAGATGCTATAATTGTAGTTTCATCGGGCTTAAACGCCGAAAAAATTAAATGATTCGAAGATAATAATGCGCCTGTAGATATGTATGGAGTAGGCGGATCGATTTTAAGAATTTGAGTAAACTTTTCAGCAGACGCAACATTGTTAAATGGCCACAAACAAGCCAAGGAAGGAAGAGGCTATCGTCCCAACGATAAGCTAATTACTTATGTCAAAAAGTAATACTTCATTTGTAATGCCTCATTGAGGACCAACCCATGAATATCCTAACGATGCTAAAACTATTTTAGCTATAATTGGCTTAAATTTAGCTTTTGTCATTTTTGGATATTTATTTATTGGCTCATTAAATAGTGCAATTATTTTATCTAACCGCTACAAAAATAGTGATATTCGTGAGCATAATTCAAAGAATGCTGGAGCCACTAATTCTTTAAGAACTTATGGGCTTAAATTTGCCTTATTCGTCTATTTTATAGACTTTTTCAAAACAATTATCCCTGTTTATATTTTGTCCGCATTATGTCAGAGTGCTTGACCAGAATTTAATAAAATTTATTTTATTTCGCCTCAATCATTAGCTTTCGGTACCGTTTTGGGCCACTGCTGACCGATTTGATTTAAATTCAAAGGCGGTAAAGGTGTAGCATGTTCCAGCGCCTTTATGTTGGCTATTAATCCGGTTTTGTTTTTAATAGCGGCTATCGTTTTCTTTAGTACTGTATCGATAAGCAAAAAAGTTTCATTAGGTTCAATAATTTGTTCGGCTTTATTTCCTATTATAACTTTCATCCCATGATTTACTCAAGGAATCACTGGCTTTTGAATGAATAATATTCAATATAGCGATGTAATTACAATCGAATCATTAAGTGAGTATTGATTTGTTTCAGGAATTTATAGCTTAATTACTGCAATAATTGTGATATCTCTTCACCACGGAAACATTAAACGTTTAATTCGTGGTGAAGAAAGAAAAATTAGCTTTAAATCAAATAAAACTAAATAATTATTTGTTACTAAAACATCTGTGCTACAGTGTTTTCAAAAACAAATAAATGCAATTAATTATCTCAGCAAGAGATAATTTTTTTTATATAATTAAAATATGTGAAATTATTTAATTGCCTTTGCAGTTGTCTTTGGATTTTTTAGCTTTCTAGCTCAAGTTTATTTTTTATGAAATTTAAAGGAAAAAGATGATTATTCAATTGAACAAAGAAATACAAAAATTGCACACTATTCAATAATAATAAGCTCGTTTATTGTTTCTATTTGCTTTACGTATTTAATTTTAATGTTATCTTTATTATTAGCTTCTTCACCATTTTCAAAATATTTATATGAAGCACAAAATAGGGGGATAAAAATTGCCACTATTATGTCTTTAGTGGTAATTCAGGTTTTCCCAACAATGATTTTAGCTTATGTTTTGAAGTTTTTAATTTTAAGAAAATACCACAAAAATTTTACGAACTAAAAAAGGTTTGGTAAAATTTATCCATGCCCAAGTGGTGAAATGGTAGACGCTGCGGACTCAAAATCCGCTGCCGCGAGGCGTGCAGGTTCAAGTCCTGTCTTGGGCACCATATGATTAAATTCAATTAAAATTCTCCTTTTGCAGGAGAATTTTTTTATTCAGATGGATACATTTGATTTAGAATTGCACTTTTAGCTTCATCACCTTTTAGTACTTTAACAATTTCTATGGCAAAATCAAATGATGCACCTGGACAGCTTGCTGTAACAATTTTATTATCAACATTAACTTTTTTTGTGCTTCTATTTATACCAACATTATAGTTTCTACCACATAATGGGTATGACGAATAACGGCATTCTACAGGCAAGATAGATCTATGCATTAGCATATTTGGGGCATCGCAAATCGCAAAGATATATTTATCTTTAGCTAAAAAAATTTTAACAATATTTTGTGCTTTATCGTCATTTAATAATATTTTTGCACCTTGGCCACCAGGGATAAAAAGCGCGTGATAGCTTTCTAAGTCAATTTGATTAGTTGTTTCGAATTTTGTTAAACCATATTGTCCTTTTATTGCTTTTGCATCAGTGCTAAAAAAAGTTATTTTTTCAAATATATTGGCAACCTTTAAAACTGATAGGGTTGTACTAAGCTCAATATCATTATAATTATCAAAACCTAAAACTAATAAATTCATTTTTTCTCCTTTATACTAAAAACACTGTGCTACAGTGTTTTCAAATTATTGAACTTTAACTATTTTTGCTCTCTTCTTCACAATAAATCTTCAAATTGCAATAATTATTAAAGCAAGAGGGATTAAAATTGTTAATGTTACTATTACAAAATAAACTTTAATTCATATACTATTGCGTTCTTTTTTTGCTCGCTCAACTTGCGAATGAATTTCTATAGCTTTTTCCCCTAATAAATCTGAAAAATCAGATAATCTTTTTCGATCAATTAGTTTCAAAGTGATATATAAAAGTGTAATTCCAATCATTACTAAAACCATAATTAATGAGAAAATAGTGGTATCGCCAAAAGCTTTATTCAACACAGCTGGAATATCATAAGTTAATTGAATTCTATTTCCAAATTCTCCATCATAAGAAATGTTAATTTTACCAATTGAATAAATGCCATAAATTATGCCTGTAATGACACTCATATATGTCAAGATAAATATTAAATACCAAGTTAAATTTACGCCTTTAAGAGTAATATTTCGATACGCAAGATAAAAAGTGGTATCTGACATGTAATCGCCACTTTCTAAGGCATTGCGGTAGCGCTGCTCAGCATGTTTTCATTTTAACTTATCGATAGCATGCTTAATTAATAACAGTAAAAATATTACACTTAATGTTCCAAAAATAATTTTATATGATAAATAATTATTTTTAAAAACACCAATATTAAAGTAGGTTAAAGTAAAGATTAATAAACTTGAAACAAATAAAATTGAATAAAACAAAATGATTAAGTTTTTAATTAATTTTTCAGCAAAAATAACCCTATAAACACGAGGCGAAATTTGGTTTTTAGGGTCATTATAGGTTTTCTTTGCCTTGCTTTCTAGGTCGATTGAGTGATTATTTTGTATTACTTCAACAGTGTCAATATCATTAATTGGTGTATATTTGGCCATATTTACTCCTAATATTATTATATATTAAAAGAAATTTATATTTTATGTTATATTATTAATATTTTTTTAATATGGAAAAAATAAATTAAGAAATTACCAAAAGCACTATACAACAACTATTCTGGTAATTTATACTAAAGAGATTATCTTAATTCTTTTCGCTTTGAATAGAAAAATTCATCAACATAGTTTTTTAAGTCGAATTGCTTATTTTTTTAATTACTGTGCCTTTTATTTTAGAAATAAATTCTTTAGCTTCTTATTTTAATTTACCACAAAAGATATTAGTTAGTTCTATTACTTTAATATCTTCAAAGTTTGAATAACCTCATTTATCAAAATATTTTTAATAACTATAAATGATTCGTTAGCATTTTTAGTATATTTAATAATTGATTTATTTTATATCATTAAGTGATGCATCAGTATAAAGTTTGAATGCTTCGCGAACATTGTGTAGCATTGTATTAGGCATAAGACAATATAATAGTTATAAAGCTAATATCTTTAAATGTTTATAAATATACTAATTAATAAAATTAATTCCTATTTATTAAAACCAAAGTGCCAAAATTTCTAAAAAATAGAAAATTAGCAGTTTTAAAAAAATAGTTCAAAATAACAAGATAAAAAATTATAGTAGCTTACAAAACTGTGAAAAATCACACTTTTGTGAGCTAACTACTAGTTTCTATCTAAAAAAGTTGTTGTTTATCACACTTTTGTGAGCTAAAATGTATAATATCGTTGAGGTCAATTATGATAGCAAGAGATGAATATTTAAATAAATTAATTAATAAGCAAAATAATGACAAAATTAAAATTATTACTGGTTTAAGGAGAGTAGGCAAAAGTGTATTACTTTTTGATCTATATTACAATCATTTGATGCATAATGGGATTAAACCTGAAAACATTATTAAAATTCAATTAGATACGTTACAAGGCGCATTTTATCGTGATATTTTTGAATTAATTAATTATGTGAAAGCCAAAATAACCACCGATGAAAACTACTATTTATTTATAGATGAAATTCAACTAATTAAACCAAAACAAGTTAATGACGAAATAATTGGTATTTATGAATTATTAAATGAACTAGCAAACATCAAAAATTTAGATGTGTATGTTACTGGCTCAAATTCTAAGATGCTTTCTAGTGATATCGCCACAGAATTTCGTGGTCGTGGCGATATCATTAAAGTTTATCCCTTATCATTTAAAGAATTTTTAAGTACATATAAACATAAAAATGAATGTTTTAAGGATTTTTTAATTTATGGATCAATGCCCAAAACTGCTGCACTACAGACAAAAGAGGAAAAAAAAGAGTATTTAATATCTTTAGTAAATAATGTTTATATTAAAGACATTATCGAAAGATACAAATTAAGAAATAATAAAAATGTTTTAGATGACTTACTTAAAGTTTTATCTTCTACTTCTGGTTCATTAACTAATTCAGCTAGAATAACCAATTATTTTAAAAACAATATGCAAATTAACATAGCTCCAGCAACTATAAACAATTATCTAGATATGCTTTGTGAATCATTTTTATTAGATAGGGTTTCACGTTATGATGTTAGGGGTTTAAAACATATTGGATCACCGCTAAAATATTATTTTGCTGATAGTGGTTTGAGAAATGCTTTTTTAAATTTTTCTGAAATTAATTACTCATTTTTAATGGAAAATGTTATTTATAATGATCTAATAAGAAGGGGTTATAGTGTTAGTGTCGGAGTGGTTGAAAGTTATGACACTATAAATGAAAGTAAAAAAAGAATTAATTATGAAGTTGATTTTGTAGCACAAAAAGATAATGAAAAATACTATATCCAAGCTGTATATGCTTTAAATAATGACACCAAAATCACCCAAGAAAGCAAGTCGTTTAATCGAATTAGAGATTCATATAAAAAAATAATAGTAACTAATGACAATATAGATTCTTATTACAATTCTAACGGATATTTTTATGTAAATGTTCAAGAATTTTTATTAATGGATAAATTTTAATGAGCATCATTTATACTAACTTTTAAAAAATTTGGCTAAAAATAGCCATTTTTTTGATAGTTTTGCATAAATAAGGTTATTTACCACTTTTTTACCATGCAAAACGTTTTTAAAGTATAATAAATGCGTTATGTTAAGTACAAAATATATTTTCATGTCTAATATTACAATGTTTGCGATTAATATTTTTATTGCGAACTAGTTTTTTGTGGCATGCGATATTGAGTAAAGTTCATTAAGCAGGTCACGAGCAAAGACCTGCCAACATACAAAAAAGTCTATAGAGGAGCTTTTAATAATAGTAAATAGTTGAGCAGGCATGCAAAGATGCTATTGAAAGGATATAAAAGCCGAATTATTTAAGTAGGCATACTTAAGTAATGGTAACAATGCATAACAGTTTGTTACTCTTCGAAAAATTCGTTGGTGCTATAGCTACAATTTAATAAATAATTTTTGTTAACTTGTAAGGCTTTAGCTTTACAAGTTTTTTTCTTTCAACGGTTAAAGCACACTTGTTAAGTACTTTTCATGACATATAAAATTATGCTAAAAAGCCTATAGTATAGCTTTTTTAGGCTACGAAAGGAAAATATGAAATTAAAAAAAGTTTTACTGTCAATGACAGCAGTATCCACTCTTACTTCAGTTGCTTTAGTAGTAAGCTGTGGTCCAAAACAAAAGAAAGATGTTGAATTAAGTGAAATTACTAATGAAATAGAAGCTAGAGGCTTCAAAGGTGAGGTTTCTAAAAAATTAATTGAATCATTTGCTGTTGAAAGGGAATCTGCTAAGAAAGCAAATAAAATTGCTACCGATTTCGCAGATGAAGGAATTTTTCGTGCACTTTACAGCACTGAATATTCAGAAAAATCATATGAAATCGATAAATCAGCAGCCTATGGTTCATTATTAAATATACCTGAAGACGCTTTAGTGTCAGGATTAGTCAGAATCGAAAGTATCGGTAGGCCACACGTGATGGAGGAAAATGGCAAGAAAGAAATTAAATATCCTTCACTTAACCGCCTTAAATTAGAATTAGCTGACAAAATTATTGTTACCGTTGATGGCAAGGAGCATGTATTTGACCAAGATGATGTTGATACATATCCAAAACCTGATAAAGATGGAAAATACTATAATAACACTAGATATAAAGCTTATTCTACTAATAAAAATAGTGTTAACTCGGAAAATTTCTTAGAATCCTTAAAAAAAGCAACTAAAGTTCAATTTGCAATCCGTAAAGATGTTTTCTGAAGCAAACAAAATGGCGAAAAAACAAATTATACTGTTAATGGTGAAGATTTCTGGATCTCATGATTAAGAACTAACTATTTAACAAGCCAAAGACGTTGAAAAGACTTACCAGCAGGCTCAGTTAAAACGAAAAAAGTTAAGGGTAAGGATGGAAAAGAAACAGAAGTACTTTATACTGAAATTGATGAAGCAGCAGCATTAACAGCATCAGAGGGTACAAATTACTTTACATCACAAAGAAGATACCCTAACAAATATTTATATGCACTTTATGGTGTAGATGCTGATAAATTTGATAAAAAAGAAACATTTGTTTCAGAATATCAAGGTCAGTCAGCTGTAACGTTCGAAAAAACAGCGGCTAGTCAATCAGCTTTATGATATGACTTAATTACAAATATCATTGCATCAGGATATGAATTTGTACCTGCACCATCAAAATACATTAAAGAATTAGATGAAAAAGAACAATGAATAGTTAAACCTTTTGAATCTGATAAAACAGGTGGCAAATCTAAAGAACAAATTACACAAGAATTAAAAGATAAAATTAGGCTTTTAGAGAAGAATAACCCATTAAGAACTTCTGGTATTTACTGATATGGTGTATCTAATGAAGGTGTTTTAGGTGTCGGCCCATATCTATACAAAGGCTACAAGAAAAATGGCGAAGTAACTTTAGAAAAAAACCCTAACTACTACGACAAATTATTTGTAAATAACACTAAATCTGGTGGTTTAAAACAAACTGGAATTAATAAGATTGTCTTAGCTTACAAAAAAATTGACGACAGTCAAATTAAAACAACTTTATATCAAGAATTCATAAGCGGTAGATTAGCTTCAGTACAATTTTCACAATTAGAAGCATCAGCTGAAAATGAAGTTAAACAAAACCCAGAAGTTTATGGATTAAGCTATGCTAAAGAATACAATACTAACAAATTAAGAACTGAGTTAACACCACAATTATTACCATCATTTGACGCAACAGAAACTACAGCCGAAAACCTTGAATGATACAACGATAACTTCGCAAAATTAATGTATGGTGTTTCAAAAGAAGAATTAACTAAAGTTCAAGATCAAAAAGCGGCTTCAATTTTAAGCACATCATATGCAGGAACAGGTTTAGTCTTTAGAACAATTATCGGTGCAGCGCTAAACCATGCACACTTTACTAACCAACTATACTCAAGCAAAACCAGACCATGATTAGTTTATGTACCACAAGATGGACAAATCGGTGGAACTGATGCACTTAACTCAGATAAAAAGACCCCAATTGATTACTATGACACATTAAATAGTGTCTATGCAGTAGATAAAGACATAAACAAAGTCAAAGATAAAAATAACAAAACTGAGGTATCTGTTAAAGATGCTACAGACGCTATTTCACAAACTTCAGGTGATGGAGCTTATAAATCACCAATGTTTGAAGAGCTTAAGAGTGCAATGAAACAACTACTTGATCAAGTTTATCGAACATATAACATTCCAGCTACTGAAAAAATCGAATTCTCACTAATTCACCGTTACACAAACTGAGGGCCAATAAGCTTTGAAACAGAAAGTAAAAAATTAGTTGAGACATTAAACCAATTAGATAGTAGATTAGATATTAAATATGAAAAATATGGCAAAAATGAAATTCCAAAGATTTATGCCTCATTATTCTACAATAAGGCTTGAGTAACTGCTGCTGGATGAGGCAATGACGTTGACAACATTGGTTCATCATGAGATGGTATGATTAATGTTTCTGCTGGTATTGGTGCATTAGGATTATTAGCTCATGATGAAGTTGCACAAAACAAATTAAAAGCTTCATTCCCTGAAGTTGTAGAATTAGCAAAAGCATTTTCAAAATACATTGATGATAACTCAGCAGCTACAGCTTCAAATGATAAATTATTTGTTGTGCCTGAAGAATTAAAACCAGTTAACTGAAAAAATATGCCAATTCACGTTGTAGGTACAATCAGTGACAACTTTGTACACATCGAGAAAAAGGAAAACAAATACGTAATCAGTGAAAAAGCTAATACTGCTACTGATTTAGGTACAATTAGAGCTCAATTCCTATTAACTTATGCACGTAATCAAACAAACGCTAAAAACATTGAATTAACTAAACAATTAGCACACTGAATCGGTATAACTAATTATGACAATGAAAAGAATGTTTTAAAAGAAACCTTTTCACCAGTTTTACTTGCTCCAACAATGTTAAGAGCTGACACCGGTGAAAATGGATTATGATTCCAAGATATCATCCTAATCTAGTATTTTGTTCCCAAATTAGCTGTACTACAGCTTTAAAGTTAACAATACGAAAAAATATAAAAATATAAAAAAATATTAAATTGTTCCCAAAATAACTGTAGTGCAGTATTATTGGGAACAATTTTTATTATTATCATTCTTTGAATAATATATTAATACTTTATAATATTAAGAGATATTTATATAAATAGTTTAGATTTATAAGAGAGGTAATAATGATCAGATATATGCTGAAGCGTTTGGGGTTAGCGATCCTGACACTGCTGATAATTTTAGTTTTTGCTTATGTTATGATATTTCTTTTTGCAGATACGCCATACGATAAGCAACTACTAAAGCCAGGTTTAAAACAACATGAAATTGCTGCTATCCAAAACAAAATAAATCAGTATCGTGAAACTCCTCTTCACGTTGCTTTTTGAGGATATGTAAAGTCATTCTTTGATAAAGAACATCCATTTGGTGTAATTTACAATGAAACAGCTAACTATAAAACCATTCCTGAATTGTTCTTTTATCCAATTAGATGAACAATTTTAGTTTCATTGCCAGGCTTTATTTTGAGTTCAATTTTAGGTACTATTTTAGGTATTTTCGCTGGTTACAAACGGGGAACAATTTGAGATACAATTATTAATATTTTTATCTTAATTTTTATTGCTATACCAAGTTTTATTATGGCACCAATTATCTTAAATATTTCACGTAGAATTGGTTTTGACATTATTTTTAGATATCCTGAAGATGTCGGCTCAAGCTGAGGAAAAACAATTTTAAGTTTAATTCCAGCCATTGTAACAATAACTTTTTCATCTTTAGCTGTGTACACAATGTATGCACGTAACCAAGTTGTTACTGTTTTAACAAGTAACTATATTTTAATCGCTAAAGCAAAAGGATTGTCAAAAACAAGCGTCTTTTTCAAATATGTTTTTAGAAATATTTCAATTCCTCTTTCGGCAATTATACTCCCTTCATACATTGGATTATTAAGTGGTAGTTTAATTATTGAAACATTCTGAGGAATTCAAGGTACATCAACAGTTATTGTTCAAGCTTTTCCAAATGCTGAAATCAATATTGTTATGTTTAACATCTTCTTCTTCACCTCTTTAAGCTTATTTACAGACATTTTGGTCGATGTATCATATGTTCTAATTGACCCTAGAATTAAATACCAAGCTTCAAGTGGTATTAATATCTTTACAATTTTAAAAGCTAAAAAATATCGTAAACAACAATATAAAGAGCTACAGGCTCAAAAATTAACTATGGAAGGAGGCAAATAATATGAATTCTTCAGAATTTAACCGCAAGTATCAGCTTTCAGAAAAAAATATCGTTAGAATTCATTTAGCTAAAGAACGCCAACTTTCATCAAGCTTAGGCGGTAAACCAAAAGTTTTAGCCGTTGAAATCATTAAAAGATTTTTTAAAAACCCTGCTGTTTTAATTTCCACAATTATTTTAATTTCACTAATTATTGCTGCTTTGATTTTTAGATATACATCAATTCACGAACCAGGAAAAGAGATTTACAATGGAACTTATTCATCGGTAAAATCAATCCCTAGTGTTGACCGTGATTATAATATTATCAATGATGATCGTCTTTTGAGAAACATAGAATTAATTAAAAAGAATCCAAGTTATGCTGCACTATGAGATAGCGTAAAAATTGATCAGGTCGGTCTTAATAAATGAGGACACTATCGTGACATTTTATTTGCCAACAGAATTTACGAATTAACTCAACAAGAAGGTCGTAAACTAGCTAATGAATTAGTTCAAGCTTGAGGGCTAAACTTAGACGCTGAAGGTTTTGAAAATCTACAAGCTCTTTTAATAACTCCTGATTTAGTTGCTGATTTTATCCAAAAAACACCAAGAATTTACACTTTATTAGGAACTAACCAGCTTGGTAAAGATATTTGAACAACAATTTGAGCTGGTACCTTAGAAAGTTTAATGTTAGCTTTCTCAGTTGCAACAATTGAAATGATTATTGGTGTAGCTGTTGGTGCATACTTAGGTTTTCACACCGGTAAATGAATCGATAGCGTCATGATGCGTGTCATCGAAATTTTCCAAGCTCCACCATCAATTATTTGAATTTTAATGTTCGTAAGTATTGGCGGTTCAAACCTATGGGTTTTATTCGCTGCCTTAATTTTTACAGGCTGAACGGGTCCAATTGGTGTTACTCGTTTATACATTATTACCGTGAAAGACGAAGAATACATTACAGCTTCTAGAAGTATCGGTGCTAAAACTAGCCGTCAAATCTTTATCCACGCATTACCTGCTATCATGGGTAAAATTGCAATGTTCTATGTTCGTCGTATCCCAAGTATTATCCTTTCTGTTGCTTCATTAGCATTCTTAGGATTTTTCAAAGGTGAAGGATCAAATAACTTAGGGCAATTTATTCAAGAAAACTCAGGTAGTGCTGGCACTAACCCATGAATTTTAGCTCTTCCAATCTTAATTTTAGTAACAATTAGCTTAACGATGCAATTTATTGCAATTGGCTTACACGATGCCCTTGATCCAAAAGTTATTAAGCTTAAAAAATAACACTTACTTTAAACTAAAAAAAACTAACTACGTAGTAAAAAAAAGAAAGAATAATTATGCAAGAAAATAAAACAATTAATATTTCTGAAGAAGCTAAAAGTAGACATATTCCAGCTCGCTTGATTGCCGAACCATTAAAAGAAGGCAAATTATTAACAGTTAGAAATTTACGTGTTGACTTTAAAAACGGACGCAAAAATTTTATTCGGATTGTTCGTGGCTTAGATTTAGACATCCAACAAGGCCAAATTGTTGGCCTTGTTGGTGAAAGTGGATCAGGCAAAAGTGTTACCAGTAAATCATTAATCAATGTTAACGAAGGAGCAACCATGGTTGCGGACCAAATGCAAATTCTTGATATTGATTTAACTAAAATTAAGAAAGAAAAAGACTGACAAAAAATTCGTGGACAATACATTGGCTATATTCCACAAGATCCTTTAACAAGCTTAAACCCAACAAGAAAAATTGGTAAGCAATTGCTTGATGCTTTAAACATCAATAAAGACTGAAAAAATAAACCCCTTAAAGAGAAAAAAGACTATTTAATAGGCTTATTAGAAAAATTTGGTATTCGTGATGCTAAGGATGTTTTTGAACGATATCCTCATACTCTTAGTGGTGGTATGAAGCAACGGGTAGTTATTACTATGGTTGTTGCTTTAAATCCTAAATTAATTATTGCTGACGAACCAACCACAGCACTTGACCCAACTGTTCAAGCCTCAGTATTAGCTTTATTTGAACAAATTAGAAGCAAAATGAACATTAGTATCATTTTAATTAGCCACAACATTAGCGTTGTAGCTAAATTCTGTGATTATATTTATGTAATGTATGCCGGAAAAATTGTTGAACGGGGCACCAGAAAAGATATTTTCACTGACCCAAGACACCCATACACATGAGCTTTAATCTCAGCTATTCCTGAAACCTCGCAAGAAAGACTTTACAACATTAAAGGTACACCTCCGGATATGGAAAACTTACCTTTAGGTGATCCTTTTGCTCCACGTAATGAATACGCTTTAGAAATTGATTTTTACAAAGAACCACCTCTTATCGAAGTTAATTCACACCATAAAGCTGCAACTTGACTATTACACCCTGATGCTCCAAAAATCGAATATTCACATGAATTAAAAGTTAGAATCGATAGCTTTAGAAAGGCATTTAAAGATGATGCAAAATAATGACAAACAAAAAGAACCAATCATCGAAATTCAAGGCTTAAAAAAATACTTCCATAACGGAAGCATCGTAAATAAAGCTGTTGATAATATCTCTTTTAACCTATACGAAGGCGAAATTGTCGGTCTTATCGGTGAATCAGGCTCAGGTAAAACCACAGTGGGTCGTTCATTATTGCGTTTATATGATGATTTTAACGGCTTCGTAACACTTAATGGTAAAGTAATTTCAGGTAAAAGCATCTCTCAACGTGATACAAGATATTTACGTCGCAATATTCAAATGATCTTCCAAGATCCGCATGCTTCTTTAAATGGTCAAAAAAATATTTTCTCAACTTTAAAAGAACCATTAATTGTTAACGGTATTATCCGTGAACGCATTAAAGATATTTTTAGCGACTGAAAAGATGTTAAAAAAATGTTCTATTATACTTTCCAAGAACGCTATTTAAATCTAACTTTACAAAACTGAGAAACTATCAACTCGGTATCAAAAGAATTTTTCCCAGAATGAATCGAACGTCTAAAAGGCTATGAATATGATGATTCGTTAACTCTAGAAGATAACTTTAATAACTTTTTTGGCTACTTAGAAGAAAAACAGGATATGGAAAGTATCATTGTTAATAATATGTATCGTAATACCGATAATCTTATTAATTTTTACTATGAAAAACAACAAGATTATCGCGACAACAACTTAGAATACGATGAAAGTGCCATGGTTAATGCTTTAGCCGATTATAAAAAAGCTCAAAAATTAGTAGTAATGTCAATTGAACAATATGAAGCTCAAAAAAAATTGAAATTAGCTAAAGCAGAGTTAATGAACTTTAAGCAAGAACAACGTGAAAGTATGATTAGCAACAAAAACACTTTCCGTAACTTTGCTTCAGAATTTAAAAACGACAAACGTATTTCATATGTTGCTGCTTTAATGACTTATGATTTAGATACTCATACCCACCATATTAAACAAATTATTTTAAAAGAAAAACTACGCGAGGAAGTTAAAAAACTTGCCTTAAAATGCAAATATTTAACTTATCGTGAAGCTCGCGATACAGTTGATCAATTAGTAGCTTATGCGTCTTCATTTTACCAAGATTATTTCATTGATGTTGAATATAGTCCAAAAATTAAGCGTCAACTTAAAGAAATTATCCGTAAACAATTTAAGTTCGATTCTTCAAAAGCTGAACAATTATCAATTGAAAATGAACTAGCTTACAAAAATAAATTAAACGCATATAAATCTCAAATTGCTTCATATGAAAAAATAATCAAAGATAAATCAATTAAGCCTTCATACACACAAGAACAACTAGAAACATACAAAAAAACTTATGAAGAAGCTTATAGAATTAATAGAGAAAATTTAGCTGCCTTTTTCTTAGAATATAAAAATACTATTAGTCAATTAGCTCAAAAAACTAGTGATGCTTATAATTTATATTTAGAATTAGTGCAAATGAAAACTAAAGCTAATCAACTTTTTGAAATTGTTCAAAAAAGCTTCTTTACAGTGCTAAAAGACAAATTAAGTAAATTAACTAATGCAAACGAAAAAGCAGATTTAAAGAAGCAAATCTCTTTATTCCATTCTAAAATTTCATCAAAATGACAAACTCTTAAATCGTTTGATATTGAAACCAAATTCTTACGAAGAGATATCCGTTCAATAAAAAGCTTATTAGGTATCGCTTTTAATGAAAAAAATCCAACCAAATACACTAGCAAGAAATTTAATTTCTGCATCAAGCATAAAATTTCAAGCTTATTAACAAAAACAACAATTTACAAAGCTTTAGAAGATGTTGGATTATTAAAACAGTTTGCTTATCGTTATCCTCATGAATTCTCGGGAGGACAACGTCAAAGAATTGTTATAGCTCGTGCTTTAATTACACAACCTAAAGTTATTGTTGCTGATGAACCTATTGCTTCGCTTGATATTTCTATCCAAGCGCAAGTTGTTAACTTGTTAAAAGATTTATGTGAGCAAAAAAATATTGGTTTAATTTTCATTGCCCATGACTTATCAATGGTTGAATATATCGCTAATAGAGTTCAAATAATGCACTTGGGTAAAATTGTTGAAAGTGGCGACACAGCCAAAGTTTATGCACACCCAACGCACCCATATACAATTAACTTATTCAAAGCAATTCCTAAGATTTCAAACTCAAATGAAAAATTTACAAACATCAATTTCGAAATTGAATACCTTAAAGGTCAACAATATCCAAATGTGCCAACAATGTATCAAATCGAAGATGATCACTATATTTATGGAACTGATGAACAAGTTAAAAAATGATGTGCTAATGACGCATCACTAAATCCTGTTTCTGTAGCTAAAAGTACTGTAGAAAAACAAAATTCGCAACAAGACACAAAATCAAGCATCATTAACCATGAAGCTTTTGATGGCTTAGAAGAAATCCCATTAGATATTCAATACACACAAGTTATCGATCACGAAAAGATAAATAACTTAGATTTATTAGCAAAAGACAATATTAAAAAATCAGCAGAAAATCTTAATAAAAATGATGAATCTTTAACTAAAACATCAAAAGAAACAATTCAAGCTCATGATAAAGATTCAAGCTTATCTACTAAACAAACTGTTGAACCGGTTAAAAAATCAAAAGCAAAAAATGCTAGTGTTAAAGAGGAAACAAAAAAAGTAGTCGACATTGAATCATTATCTGGTCACTATAAAAACAGAAGAAAAAACGATATTGTTGCTAAATGATATCAAAAAACAAAAGCTAAGAGAAAGCCTGTTAAATAATGAACCTCCGAGAATATTATTATCAAGGCTTTAGCAAAAATAAATTAATTCATTTTTTAGTTGTTTTAAGTATTTCTTTACTAATTGGTGTTATCTACTTTTTTGTGGCAACATTTAAATTTGGTCTTTCTAAAGCAATTGTTTTGAGTAACACATTTTTTGCACCAGGTGTAACTTTATGTTGTTATTCAATTGTTCTTCCTTCTTTTTTAAACGGTCTAGGCAGCACAATTTTTAAGGCCCGTGAAAATCGAAGAATTGACACACTTAAAAATAAAATTGAATCAGAAAGATATAAATCATCAACAATAAGAAAAACAGAAAATATTGTTGCTTGAGAAAAAGAATATGAAAGATTAGTTAAACAAAAAGAAATTAATGCAAATACACCACGTAATAATTTAATTTACTATTACATGCTTTTAATTGGTGTAGTTTTATGCTTAATTGCTCTAATAATTTATTTTGCGATGAAATAAAAACCTCGTTAATATTTAACGAGATTTTTTTATTTTTTTACCTTTAAACCTGTAATACAGGCTTAAAAGTAAAATTCTTAATAAAAATGTTTATTATGAATTGATATCAATAGGTATTATCTTAGAACTTGATTTATCATAAATATAAATTTGATTTTCCTCAATCTGATATTTATAGTCTTCAATTTCTGGGAAAGTATTTTTAATTAATGATTCAATAAAATCGAAAACAACAAGCATTGATAAAACATCATTTTCACAATATTCTTTTAGCTTTTCACTTTTAACTTTTCAATGTTCATCACCAATTTTTCCTAGATTACGATTTAAAATTATTTCTAAAGCCATTGATCCGTTTTTAACTTCTAAATCCTGATATTTTTTAAAAGGATAAAATGATTTAAAATTATTTTCTGAAATCAATTTTTCGATTTTTTTAATGCTGCTAAAGCCCTTTAGGAATTGGCAATAAATATTAATTTTCGGAAAATTTTGTACGATCTTTAATTTACGAGGTTCATTTATATTAGCTTTAATGCCATCTAAGGTGTGATTATAAGAGAAATTTTTGATGAAGTTAGTATAAAAAACTTCTAAATCACCAGAATCATTTGCGGATACTTTGAAAAAATCAAGCAAGTCGAAGCTTTTGGCTTTTATTTCTTGCACAATTGCTTCAAATTTTAATTCAGACAAACCTCTTTCTTCAAATTTGGTTATAAATTCTTTGTCATTATTTGCATAAGCAGCCCTAATGTAATTTAATAGTTCTCGATTTCTAGAATTTTCATAAGATTGATTAAAAACAACGTAAAATGATGCTTTTGGATCATAAACTGATAAAACAACATCAATTATATCTATTAATTGGATATTTAGTGGATCTTTGATTATATTTTCCTTTTCAATTATTTTGCCATTAATCGTTTTTATTATTGAAACTTGAGGTGTTACTTGTAAATAAGGCTTAATTCCTTCAAAAATTGGTATTAAAGTAGCTAATCCTTCATAATCGTATCAAACAATTAGCTGGTTTTTACGGTGTAATAATGATAAGAGGCGAATTGATTCTAAAGTAAAAAAATTTGGTATAGCCAGATATTCGTCAATTTTTTCAATGTAATTAGTTACGGTAGCATGGTTAACTTCATTTAATATTGAATTAACTTTTCAAGTGCTTGTTCCTGACCAGGTTCGACCATCTGCATATGTTTTTGCTATTAGTTTATTAGATTGACTATTATTTCATTTTTTAGTTGGCGGCAATTCTAAATCCAATTCAAGATTTCCATTTTTTATTTTTGAATAAATTGGCTTTTCAATAAAAAAAGCATTAATTATTTTTGAAATAGTTTTTTCAAAGTTAATAAAAGGCAATTCTACATCACAGGATAATTCATTAGCGCATAAGAGTGCATCATCAATAGAAAAAATATGATTATTTTCTTCTAAATAAGGGGCTGAATTTAATAAGTCTTTTATCTCTTTGCTTTTAAATCTTGGATTTTTAATGCAATAATCTGACTGAATGATATTTATAATACGCGCGGAGCTTTCTATATTATTGCTATCTTTGAATGTCATATATTCAAATATTTTTCCGCTATTAATATGTGGATGAACATACTTGGCTTTACTTTTATCTTTTGACGAATTGGAACCTTCAGCTTCTTGGAATACCAATTCATTTTTGTGACAATTTTCCCCATCAATTGTAACTATTTTTATCTTTTTTACAGGTATTTTAGATAATTTTAAAACATTATAAACAAAGAATGAATTTAGATAATCGGTTCTTTTAGTTGATGCAGAAAGTTTCCCTAAATACACTATTTTGTTAAGCTTATCATATGCTAAAACAGAGGCTTTTAGTCAAAATTCATTATTATTTTGGTCATTATAATAAGGATAGAAAAAAGTTGGGTTAACTAAATAGTCATATTTTGTGTCGCTTAATATTTTATTTAGTTCATCAAAATATTTTTTTTGCGCTTCTATAGGAACAATTCCAGTGTAGTACTGTACTTTTGGTGAATTATTAAATAAATTTTTTTTGAGGTGCTGATTTAGTTGATTTTGAGCTTCCATAAACATTGTTTTGTTATCACGAGCATAATTTCAATAGATTCCAGCGTTTTTTGACTCTTCTTGAATTATTTTTTGAATTGTCTCGTAGGAGACTTCACTTGCGTCTTTTTCTTCTTCATCTTCTTCATCTTCTTCATTATTATAAGAAAATAAATCAGATATATTATGGCTAATTTTATTTTCGTTAGCATCATTAAATTTATCAGTGTATAGCTTAAAACCATTTATGTCTTCTTGTGGTAATTCATTATCATCGTTTCATATAAAATAATCTTGGTCAGCGTATGATTTGGCTAAAATTTTACTAGTTATATTTATAATTTTTCCGGCCATTTATACCTCATCAAACGAAATTTCTTTATCGATTTTGCCAAGTGCTTTTCAATGATTAAATAATGATTCTCATTCATCACGATTATGACATCTTAAATAATCGATTTCATCACGATTTACTATGGCTGAATATTGAGGAGATATTCCGCTTTGCGAATAATAATTATAAAATTTTATGATTTTATCAATATCATCTTTTGCGACTGAAATGTCTGTTTTATACCTAAATTGGCGAATTTCCCTTGTTGTGATATCCAGGTATTCTGGATGTTCATAATCTTCAGGTTTTAAAAATAGTGCTACAATTGAATATTGATTATATCCTAGCAAATATGCATATAATTGTGCTTGTTTACGGTAATCTGTTGGTACGTTTTCACCATCGTTTTCTAATCATTTTGGTAATGATTTTTCCTGTACAGTTTTCATTTCTAAAACCATTTTTTTTGATGGCACTAAACCATCAGGTACACCACCTAAAATTTTGTGCTTATCTGAAAAGTAGTCATAATTTACTTTTTCTGCTTCAATATGCTGAATGTCTAAATTCGGAAATTCATGATGTAATAAATCAAAAATTTTTGGCTCTAAAGCTATACCTGCATTTACATACTTGCGTTGTAAAACAGGCAAACCTAACCTTGCCATATGTAAAAATGCGCTAAAGTGTGATTTAAAATTATCAGTTAGTAAAATATTCCCAATTGATGAACCACCAAATTTTTTAAATTTACTAAATTTATTATCCCCTAATAATAATCGATGATAGTCTTTGCTCAAAATTAATATTTGTTTTTCTTCATCTAATATATATTCTGAACAGTTATATACTTTTCTTTTTGCCATAATTCCCCTATAATTAATAATATATTATTAATTATAAAGATAATTCTTATTTTTCTTAAGAATTAGTATGTTTTTTTAATAATTTAAATCAATTAAAAAATAAAAGCCACATTCAGTGACTATTATTTTTTAATTAAACTAATTGATCGAAGATATCGTCACCAGTTTCTTCAACAATATCAACACCAAAATTTCTGGCTATAATGTTTCCACTAGTTCCTAATCCCATGACATCAGGTAAAACTTTAGGATCTTTGAATGCTTTCGAGTAAATTGTTAAAGGTAATAATTCTCGTGTGTGGTTAAATCCAGGGTAAAGAGGATCATTACCATGGTCTGAAGTCATGATTAATAAATCGTCTTCCTTCATTACGTTCATTAATTTGCCTAATTTGGTATCTAATAAGGCAATATTAGCGGCATAACCATCAACATCACGGCGGTGTCCATAGTGTGAGTCAAATTGCACTAAGTTGGTGAATACAAATTGATTTTTAGTATCTTTTAAAGCTTCTTGGATTGTTAAATCAAGACCATGACCATCGCCATCAGAGTGAATTGCTCTACTGATTCCCTGGCCAACATAGATGTCATTGATTTTACCAATAGCTACCACTTCAACACCTTTTTTTTGTAATTCGTTTAAAATCATTTCACGTGGTTGGTTAGCATAGTCATGACGGTTAAATGTACGTTTATATTTGCCATTTTCATCTGTAATAAATGGACGAACAATAATTCTACCTACGTTTCATTCTGGCTTAGATGAACAAATTTGACGTGCCGCTTTTCCGTAGCAATAAAGATTTTCTAAACCAATTCATTCTTCATGGGCAGCGATTTGTAAAACCGAGTCCATTGAGGTGTAGACGATGATAGAACCATTAGCTTGTTGTTCAGCAGCGTATTCATCGATAATATCTGTACCTGAACCAGCTTTATTACAAATGATTTTTCTACCATCAAAAGCCTTCTCTAATTCAGCGATTAAGTCTGCAGGGAAGCCGTTTTCAGCAAATGTAGGAAATGGCACATGAGTTTTGATTCCCATCATTTCTCAGTGTCCAGCTAGTGTATCTTTAGCATTTGATACTTCTTGTACTCTTGTTACATATCCTAAAGGTTTGCGAACATGATAGTTTCCTTCAAGGGTTGTAATGTTTCCAATACCTATTTTTTTTCAATTATCAATAAAGAAGTTAGCACTTTTTGATGCTGATAAAATTGTGTTTGCTCCTTTGTCTCCAAAAGCAACTTGGTCGCGGTCAGGTCCAATACCTAAACCATCTGTAACAAGCATAAATACACGGTTAAATTTAGGCATATTTTTTCTCCTTTTTATTCATATTTAGATGAATTTAAATATACAAAATAATTATATTTAATATTTATTTTTTATATCTTATTTTTATTAAATTTATGAATTTTAATTATTGCCATTTTGTATATTTTTTCATATTTTATAGAACCTTAAATATTTATTTTTTATTTCCATTTTCCTAAAAACCCTATGGTTTTATAGTTTCAGAGTGATCAAATAATAAAAAAAATCAAATTAGAATTTGATTTTAATTATTTTGTTTCTGCTTGTCAGCGTTCAACTTCTAAGTTGCAATCTTTAATAACATCATCGATTAAATCAAAACTAGGAAGCATGCTTCCGCTTGCTCTTTCGTGGCCACCACCACCATATTTGACTGCAACATTTCTAACACATGGGCCATTTGAACGATATTCTACTCTGATTCTACCATCTTCTTCTTCATTAAATGACACTCAAAATGGATATCCTTCTAAGTTAGCAATAATATTTGGTCGGCAAACTTGTTGTGGACTTTTGCCTAATTCTTGTGTTTGTTTATATGTGATTACTGTATATGCTACTTGACCCGATGTTTTTAACGAGTTCATTAATGTTTGTTGAATTTTTAAATCTGATAATTTTGTTGTTGCTAGCCCTTGGTAAACTTTTTCAGCATCTAAACCTTTCGAGTATAGAAAAGCAACTAATTCGTGAGTTCTTTGTGAAGTTTGATTATACATAAAGCGTCCCGAGTCAGTAACAATTCCCAAAAACATATATAGAGCAGCAGTTTTAGAAACTTTTCAGTTATTTTGAATAGCTAATTCTGTGATCATTTCGTCGGCAGCAATTCTTGCGGATTCCACTCAACGAGTACATTTATCTAGATCATCATCATTAGGGTGGTGATCAATTCTGATCGTTTCTAAAAATAGATTTTTATCTAAAACATCACGACATTCGATTCTTTCCTTAAAGTTAGCATCTACTATAACACCTAATGATTTACTACAAATTTCATCACTTGGAATTGCGTCAAAATCAAAGTTTAAAAAGTTTGAAAACAGACCTTTGCTATCACCTATAGCATAAACTTTTTTATTTGGATAATTGTCCCTCAATAATTCTCTAAGAGCAAATTGACTTCCTAAACAGTCACCATCAGGGCGAATATGGTGAAAAATGATGATTGAATCGTGCTTTTCAATAATTTTTGTAATTTCATGTCATGAACCTACATGCATATTAAGCCTCCCAAATTCTAATAGCTTCATTTAAATCAGCTAAAACATTTTCAACTTCGTCTCAACTATTAATTGTAATGCCGGCTGCATTATCATGGCCACCGCCACCATATTTTTTAGCAACAGTATTAACTAAAGGTCCATTTGAACGCAATCTCCCTCTAACTTTTCCATCTTCAAGTTGGATGAAGAAAGCTCAGCATGAATTGTTTTCAATATTAGCTAATTCATTAACAAATGTTGCAGAATAAAGGTTATCAAAACCATATTTTTTCATTACTTCATCTGTTACAAAAAAGTATAGTACTCTACCTTTTTGTTTGAAATTAGAAAGTATTTCGCCTGTGAACTTTAAATCTTGCATAGTGCGAGCATGTAAATTTTTAAAGATTCATGCTGGCTCTAAATTACCTTTTTCGTATAAGTAAGAAACTAAGGCATGAGTTCGACTTGATGTATCAGGATACATGAAGCGACCTGAATCAGTTACGATTCCTAAAAAGATGTGTTCTGCAGCCTTTTTAGTCAATTTTAATTGACCATCATAAGCTATTTGTGCAATCATTTCAGCAGCTGCGACATAATGTTCATCAACCCATAAATAATCATATTCTATATCACTGCCATTTGGGTGATGGTCAATTCTAAGTGTTGCAGTACATTTTTTAGCTAATAAAATATCTGAATCTTGAATTCTGTCGCTGCTTGAAGCGTCTACTACAATACCAAGCGAATTATTGTAATTAATTTTTTCTTTTTCACTGAATTCATAGTTCATTCAGTCAAAAGTATGAACATTATCACCTGGCGTAAAAACGTTTTTTTCTGGATACGTTTGCCTAATTAATTCAGCTAAACCATGTTGGCTTCCTAAACAGTCACCATCAGGGCGAATGTGGTGAAAAATTATTATATTATCATATTTTTTTATAGCATCTAAAGCTACTTTTGAATTACCAATTTGCATATTACCTCTTTTAATAATTTTGTATCTTTAATTATATTACTTTATCGCTAATGATGGGAGCATAAAAATAAAGTTATAAAAAGTTTATAAATTGTTACTGTTTTTTGCCAATAATTAATCTTTAATATTTTTACTTTTTTCTTTTTTATTTTATTTATAAATTATAATAATATGGTTCGAAAGGTAAAAATTATGAAAAATAGAAATATAAAATTGTTATTAGGTGTAGGTTCGATGCTAACTTTACCAGTGGCATCTGTTTCATGCGCAAATAACTCAAAAATCCAAGAAGATCAAAACAATAAAAAAACTGAGCAAATTAACCAATTACGAAAAGAAAACGAAACAGTTAAAGACAAAAATAATGAATTAGCTAACAAAATCACTATTCTTGAAGAACAAATTAAAGCTAACAATACAAATACTGAAACATTAAATACTAAACATCTTGAATCATTAAAATCATTAGCTCAAGCTTTACCATATAAAATTGAAAAAACAAAATTTATAATTAAAGCTAAAAAAGCCGAAAAAGAGTCACTTACAGGTGATTTAGCTGAAGCTAAGAATAATTTATCTAAATTTATGGCTCCAGAAGAAGGAGATAAAGATCAAATTACTTTTGATATTGAAGCTTACAAACAAGAATTAGCCGAATGATTAGAAGTAATTGAATTCGTTACAAAGCAAAAAGAAGTGCAAAAAGAAATTTCAGTTGACGATTATGAAGCTGCTAAATCAACTAAAGAAGAACTTGAAGAAAATATTGCAGAATATGAAAAAATTAAAAAAGAATATGATGAATTAGTTCCTGCTGGTGCAACAAACGAATCATTAAATGAAGCTTTAATTAAAGCAACGGAAGAAATTAATAAATTTATTGCAACCGAAAATAACGAAGCCCCATTTGATATTAATAATTCAAAAGAAGAATTAAAAGAAATTGAAAAAAACCTTGCTGAAGCTCAAAAGGAATTACAAGAATTAGAAGCTAAAGAAAATGCTACTAGCGATGAAGAAATCAAAAAACAAATTGCTGATGAAATTGCTGATGTAAAAATTGTTATCGAAGCACTTGAACTTGATAAAGCTGATGTTGAAAACGAAATTAAAGAATATGAAAAATTACAGTCAGATTTAGATAAAGCACAAAAAGCTGTAATTATTAAACCAATATACGATCAATGAATGAATATTGGTCAAGAATATGATAAAGATCGTGATGAGTATAATGTTGAACAAATTAAAGAAGAATTAGCAGAAGCAACTAAAATTTATGAAGTTGGTAAAGAATATGTCGAAGGGGCTTACGATGATCCAGATGGTGTTTTAGAGGTCGCTAAACAAACTAAAGAAGAATTAGAAATGCTCATTCAAGAATATGACAAGCTAAATGACGCTATTAAAAAAGTAGAACAAGAAATTGAAAAAGTTGAAGCTGAAATTAAAAAAGCTGAAACCGAATTAGCTAATGATGAATCATTATTGAATAAAATCAACATTGAATTAGAAAATAATAAACAACAAAAAACCGCATAACGGTTTTTTGTTTTTTTTTTAATAAAAGTGTTCTGCTACAACATTTTAGGTAATTATAATCAAGGTTGAAAAATTAATAATGCTAAGGCAACATTTCCTAGAATTAAGCCAAACATTGGAGCTTTTTTCATATAGAAAATTAAATTTATAATTATCCCTATAGGCACATAAATATATAGGGCAATCATTCGTCAACCTTTTAAAAATTCTAATTTATCACCTTCTGTATTAATTTTTCAATATTCACTTATTGACTTATTAAAAGTAAGTTGTGGGGCAATTAAACCAATAAATAATTGAATAACTAATGCTAGAATTATCCCTGTAACCACTGGATTCATAACTTTAATAAGTTTTTTTAAATATAAAGAATTTTCAAATTTGTTAGTGTATTTTAAAGCTAGCTGCATCATTAAAATTGCGGGGAGCACAAAAGCGGTGTAGGTTAAAAGCATTGCTATAAAGCCTCATCATTGACCTTCGGCTATTAATCAACCTGTTAATGTTGCAAATTTTGGACTTAAAATTCCAGGTGTTGAATTTGAAATTGCAAAAATATTATTTATTTGTTCTTCGGTGATTTGGATTCCAAAGCTAGAGCTTAAAAAGTTTCATAATCAGGTGAAAATAGGCATGAAAATTTGGCCGCCACCAAAAACCGAAAGTGATACTAAAGCAATTAAAATAAGTGAAACTAATAAAGAGATAAAAGCCATTATTTCACCTCCTGTCTAGAATCGTCAGTTTCGGGAAAAATATTTTGAATATTTTCATTTTCATTATTTGACGAAAAAGGCTGTGCTACTGGCTTTTTGGAATCAATATTATTCAACTCATTTTTGAATTTACATTTTTTCTTTGCGATTACATAATATGTTGTAAAAATACTAATAACTAAAAACATTATAATTACAGGCACATTAAATGGTGTAGGAACAAAAAGAGAAAAAGCAAGAGTAACTAAAAATGTAATTACCCACAAACTGATTTTATTTTCTTTTACGCCTTTTCTAAAGTAGTTTCAGGCGAATCCGATTAAGCACCCCACTATTGCAGTAAGCACGCCTATTTGTATAACGATTAAGTATTCCTTTGAAAGTTTTGAAACAACAAAATATAAAGCAACAACAACCGCCACATGAGGTATAGCCGCTAAAAACACAACAAGTGTACCCTTTCAAAATCCTAAGGATTTAATAGCAATATAAGCTAATGCTTGGATAGCCATTGGGCCAGGCAACATGTTTGTAATAACCACATTTTTGTCAAATTCATCAGCATCTAATCATTGATACTTATCTACAACATATCGCTTAATAACTGGCATTAAAGCATTGCCGCCACCAAAACCAATGAAAGTCACCATCATAACCAGTACAAAAACATTTAAAAAAGTTGGTTTTTTTGGGCCTTTAATCTCATTTTTTTTATTTTTTTCTTTTAATTTCATAACAATAATTCCTAAAAACAATTATAAATGAGATGTGTTTTTTTATAATGCATTTAGTAGAATAATTAATTTTAAATTCTTTTAAAACTCAAAAAAAAATTAAACTTTTGAAAGCAAAGCCAAAATTTCTTCAAAAGTTTAAAAAAATAGAAGTTTTAAAAACAAAAATACAAAATTTTCATTTTACTATTATTATTTTTTCAAAAATGCCAATATTCAAATATTTTATATTACATTCCATCTAATCTGCTTGAACCATTTTCCTTTAAAAAGTCAATTAATTCATGTCTGATTTGTTCATCAATTTCACTATTAGCCATTTGCATATAAACATCTACGGAATGAAAAAGATAATAATAAGATTTTAATTCTTTAGTTCAGCGACGTTTGGTCATGTGCGCAGCACACAAAAAACCACCTTTATAAAATTGGAAGTCGCAGAGGTTACCGGGGGTCAAGCATTCAACACATTTATCATTCATAATTTTAGCCCCGAAATAATCAAGAGATTGTCCCAAAACATAAGTTAACAATCAACGATTTTTGCCCTGACCCATATATGGCAAAATTGTCAAATATGCCTGTACTATAGGGTTATAAGAAGACTCAAAATTATTAAAAAAACGTAATAATTTAGTTATTAAAACAATATTATGACGGTTATCATAATTAGGGACAATTAAGGCATTAGCTTTTTTTAAACGAGAAAATTTGCCTCTTAATCGTGCTTTGAAATATTCAATTTCAGTATAGGAACCGAGCAATAAATTAGCTTTATTTTTACTTTGAGCTTTATTTAACCCGCTAGCAATCAAATTTAATATGCCTTTTTTTGTTAAAAGTTTTATTAAGCTTTCATTATCATTTTCGGGATAATTACTCACTTCTAGAACGATGCCTTTAATAATACTTTCCGCCATAATGCCTCTTAAACTATTTATTAATAAAATTATATATTATGTTAGAATTAAATAAGTATTTATATTTAATGAAAGGCATATATGACTCAAGAACAAGCTCAAGAACTATTCATAAATGCACTCGAAGCCACTCCAGGTGTAGTCAAAATTATGAAAGTTGAAGAAAACAAGCCACATAGGGATGTGAAATTTTTCTGTAATAAAATCGATGACGGCTGACATTTTATTGCCACAATTCAAGTGTTAAAAAGTACTAATTGCCGCGCAATTGTTCGTTCAATCGGCGAAATATTAAACTTTAATTTGGTGAAAAAAAATGAGAAAATTGGCAAGCTAAACATATTTATTGGAGGCATAACTAATGACCAAAATTAATGGACAAGAATGAATTAAATATTTCCTATCTGGAGCGAATAATTTAATAAACAACAAAGCAAAAATTGATGCTCTTAATGTTTTCCCTGTGCCTGATGGTGACACTGGAACCAATATGGCCAGCACCATTGGTGCAGCCGCCGAAGGCTTAGTGGGCAATAGTGATGATAATTTAGCAACTGTTTCGGCCTTTATTGCAAAAAAAATGCTTTATGATGCAAGGGGCAACTCAGGTGTTATTTTAAGCCAAATTTTTAAAGGTTTTGCTTTAGCTTTTGAAAACAAAAAAGAAGTTAATTCGCTTGAATTAGTTAGTGCTTTTGCTCAGGCATCAAAAAAAGCTTATTCATCAGTAATTAAGCCTGTTGAAGGAACAATTTTAACTGTTATTCGTGAAACTTTTGAAGCATTAGAAAAACAAGTTAATTCTGAAACTACTTTTGAAGAATTTTTCGAAATAGCAGATAAATATTCTCGTATTAGTTGCAACAATACTCCCAATAAATTAAAAGTGCTGCGTGAAGTTGGCGTTAACGATAGTGGTGGCGAAGGTTTACAATGCATTATTGCAGGGATGTTATCATATGCTAAAGGAAATCCAATTGAAATAAGCAAAGAGCAAGAAGCTGTAACAGAATTTATTTCAAATAATGAAGTGTATGATGGCGAATTTGGCTATTGTACTGAGTTTATAGTCGATTTAAGAGAACCAGAAAATTTTGATAAGAAAGCTTTTGAAGCCGTTTTAGCTAAAAAAGGCATCACTTCGCTTGTCCTAGTTAATGATGGAAATATCTTAAAAGTTCATGGTCATACTATCCGCCCAGGAGAAATGTTAACTATTGCTCAAAAACATGGTGAATTTATCAAAATTAAATCTGAAAACATGTCTTTACAAGCTGAAGATGCAAAGAAAAAAACAGTCGAGGAAGGTTCAAAAGAACAACCAAGTACAAACGGCGCAAAACCTAAGAAATGCGGAATTGTTTCATGCAACTTAGGAAATGGTTTTATTCAACTTATGAATGAATTAGGATGCGACCAAATTATTGTTAGCGGTCAAACTCAAAATCCTTCTGCGAATGAAATTATTAATGCTATTAAGCTTGTAAATGCTAAAAATGTTTTCGTCTTGCCTAATAATAAAAATGTTTTTATGGCCGCAAAACAGGCTTCACAAGTTATCAAGGATAAAAAAATCTACGTTATTGAATCTCGCTCACAAGTTGAAGGCATTAATGCAATTTTTTCATTTGATCCTGATGCCTCAGCTAAAGATAATGTCGATACATTGCGTGAAGCAATTAAAATGGTAGACACAGGCGAAATTACTAGAGCAGTTAGAGATACAAAAATTGGCGGTGTTAAAATTAAACAAAATGATTACATCGGTATTTTTAATGGTGTAATTAAAAATTCAAATGATAATTTAATTGATGCAACTAAAGAGTTAATTGATTGGACTTTAACCGAGGATGAAAAAGAAGTTATTACTATTTATTATGGTAATGAATCTTCTGAAAATGAAGCAACATTAATTAAAAATTACGTTGAATCCACTTATGATGTTGAAGTTGATATTAAGGCTGGCGAACAGCCAAATTACAATTTCATCATTAGTTTTGAATAGCACAAAGTATTGATTTGTAATGAATAATACTGTAGCAGGCTTAAATTAGCTACAGAAAGGAATTTATGTACCGTATAGCTTTTGATATAAACGGTAATGATAATGGAATTAAACCAGCAATAGAATCATCGATGATTTTTGCTAAAGAAAACCCAAATTTCACTTTAATTTTAGTAGGCATTGAATCAGAAATATATTCATGTGAAGCCTTTAATAAATCTTTAAAAAATATAAAAATAATTAATAATCCAAATGTACCAACTAACGTAAAAAATTTACGTCAGTCATTACATGAAGACACATCGATGTCGCAAGCGATTGAACTAGTTAAAAATAATGAAGCTGATGCGGTGCTTTCATGTGGAGATAGTGGCACTTATTTAGCGTTATGCTCATTTAAATTAAAAAGACTACCTAACATTTCGCGTGCCGCCTTTATGCCTGTTGTGCCTGCAATTAACGGTAAAAAATGACTAATGTGCGATGTAGGGGCTAACATTGAAACTACAAGCGATTATTTAGTTGAGTGGGCAATCATAGCTCGCTTATTTGCAAAAAAATTATTAAATATTGATAATCCTAAAATATCACTTATAAATATTGGCTCTGAAGATTATAAAGGTAGTGAAACAACAAGAAAAGCACATCAAAAATTATTAGCAATTAAAAATAATCGTAATGATTTTAATTATTCGGGTTTTGCTGAGCCTCGTGAATTAATGCGTGGCCAAACTGATGTTGCAATCATTGATGGCTATGGTGGTAATTTAGTTTTAAAATCCCTTGAAGGTGCACTTTTAGCTTTCAAAGACTTACTAAAAGAAAAAATTATGCTTAAAACTATGCGTAAGCTTGGCTATTTAATGATGAAGGGTGCTTTCAAAGATGTTGCAGAGACGTTAGATTATAGAAATGTTGGTGCAGCCTGAGTTATTGGTGTTAATGGTGTTGCTATCAAATCGCATGGTTCAAGCGACAGTAAAGCACTTTTAGGTGCTTATAAACAAATCAAAATCGCTTTAGAATCTAATGTTTTGGAGCAAATTAAAGATGAAGTTCATAAGATAAACATAAGTTGTGAGGAGGAATTTTAATGGTTACTAAAGATTCTATTTATGAAAAAGATCATTTTAGCAATCGTATTTATGAATTTCTTAAAGCTTATGATATCAAAGTCAATAACTTTTCATTTTATAAAATCGCTTTAACTCATCCATCAATTAATAACATCAAAAATCGTTCTAAAAAAGATAAAAATGATTATCAGCTACTTGAATTTTTAGGCGATTCAATCTTACAATTTTTATCATCAAGACACCTTTTTAACAAATATTATGATACTGACCCTGGGCAATTAACATTAATGCGTGCACGATTGGTTGGCACAAAAAGTTTAAATAATCAGTCGGAAAGTATAGGTTTAAAGAACCTTTTAAGAACTATTAATTCCAATATGCGAGATGAAATTTTAAAATCTCAAAAAGTTGGTGCCGATATCTTTGAATCTTTTGTTGCCGCAATTTATCTTGATCATAATATTGAAACTGTTAAAAAGTTTTTAATGCAAAATCTCTTAAAAGATATTAATTTTGAAGGAATAGAGCTTAAAGATTCTAAAACTAAATTCCAAGAAGAAATTCAAACATTTTCACGCAAAGCTATCGTGTATCAAACAGTTAACACCAATAAAGGTTTTTATTGCAAAGCAATGCATGATAATAAAGTTTTTGGCGAAGGCTACGGTATAAATAAATTAGATGCTGAAGAGGCCGCCGCTAGTGACGCTTTACGTAAGTTAGCAGATTCAAAGTAAAATGGAGAAAAAATAATGAAATTAATTAAAGTTTATGCACATGGATTTAAATCTTTTGCCGATCCAATCACCTTAACCTTTGATGGTGGCGTTGCTGGAATTGTTGGGCCTAATGGTTCAGGTAAAAGTAACATTAATGATGCAATTAAATGGGTTTTGGGTGAAAGATCAGCTAAAGAATTACGCGGCGATAACATGGAAGATGTTATCTTCGCTGGTTCAAAAACAGCAAAACCGCTTAATCAAGCTACTGTTACCTTAACTTTTGATAACCGCAACTCAAACAATAATATAAATCACGAATTCGTAACTATTTCACGGGTTTTAGAACGAGGAAATGGTACAAACCGCTACTACATTAATGGTGAAGAATGCCGTCAAAGAGATATCAAAGATATAGCAATGGAGACAGGAATTGGTAAATCATCTTTAGCTATTATTTCTCAAGGGACAGTAAGTGATATTGCTGAAGCAACACCGGAAGAGAGAAAAGGAATTTTCGAAGAAGTGGCCGGAGTTTCAAAATTTAAATTCCGTAAAGTTGAAGCAATTAGAAAATTAGAAAAAACTGAAGCTGGTTTAGAACAAATAAGAATAATTATTGCTGAAATTGATAAAAAACTTGGCCCATTACGTCGCCAAGCGGAAAAAGCTAAACTTTTTATAGCTAAAAGCGATGAATTAAAATCAATCGAAGTTGCTTACTTGGTGGAAAATATTAAAAAATTCCAAAAAACCTATGAATCTTTAAGTGCTGAACTGGAAGGGGTAAGCGAAACTAGAAATGATTTAGAAAATCGTATTAGCGAGTACAACCTAAAGCTAGGCCAAAACGTTACTTTTAAAACTGCTGAAGAAGAAAAATTAAGAGAATTAAATGCTGAACTAGAAAAAGTTCGTAAACGTTTAGAAAATCTTAATGTAGAAGTTGCTCGCGAAACCGAAAAGCAACGTTTAATTGCTTCAGGAGAAATGAAAGTTAACAACGAAGAAACTATTAAAGCGATTAAAGAAATTTTAAGAAACTCTAAATTAAGATTAGATTCTTATGATCAACAAATTTTAGCTCAACAAAATCGTTATAATGACAATCAAAAGCTACTTAATCAATATGTTAATGAAATTAACAACTTGGAAATTCAAGCTAAACAAAAAGAAGCAAATATTACCAAAATTGCTACACAGCTAAGCATTTTGACACAACAAAAAGAAAATAGCTCGATTCTTTTTAAAGGTACAAAAACAATTTTAGACAATAAAGCTTACTTTGGCCGCGGTTTAAAAGGGATGGTCGCTGAATTAATTAAAGTTGAAAAAGATTATCAAAACGCCATTGATGTAGTGTTATCAAACGCAACTCAACATATTGTCGTTGATAAATCGGAGACTGCTGTAAAGGCTGTTAATTTCTTAAAGGATAATAATGGTGGACGTGCAACCTTTATCCCAATGACTTCGATAGCTCCAAAAAGCATCCGCGATGATCATTTATTATTAATTCAAGGTCATTATGGTTTTGTTGGCGTTGCATCAGATTTAGTTAAAGTAGCTGTTGAGTATGAAATCGTTTCACGTTTTTTACTTGGAAATATCATTGTTGCAACTGATATTGAAGCTGCCAATAGAATAGCTACAATTTTAGAACGTCGCTACATGATTGCAACCTTAGATGGCGATTTAATCCGTCCTGGTGGAGTTATCGTCGGTGGACAAAAGCTCCAACAGCAATCACTTTTAAACTTCGAAGAAAGAATTAAGGAACTTGAAAACATTCTTCCTTCATTGCAAGAAGCTTTAAGAGCTGATTCAATGAAAATTTCAGAAATAAAAAACTACCGTAATTCGGCCTTAGAATTATCTCGTTCAATTACAGGCTTATTAAATGATTTAAACAATAAAAAGACCAACGAACAGTCAACAATTGATTCGTTTACCTTGAAATTGAAGAATTTAACCAATGAAGAAATTAATTTAGAAGATAGCACAATTAGTATTAATAGTGTTGGTGCGGACATTAATACATTAGAATCTCAACGAAATAATTTAGAAATCGAAAGCAAGGCAATCATTAGTAAATTAGCTCATTTACAAAATGATATTAGCACATATACGCGTTCAAAAGAAGAATGTCAGCAAATGCTTAATAGCATTAATAATGGTTTTGCCTCAAAACTTTCAACTAGAGACCAAGCTAAATTAAAATTAGAAGACAATAGAGAAAGACTAGCAAGTCAATATAAGCTAACTCTTGAATCTGCTGAAAGCAATTATGTGTTAGATATGCCAATTGAAAAAGCTGAAGAACTAGTGCGTGAATTGCGTGAAGAAATCGAAAAAATTGGCAATGTTAACCTTGAATCACTTGAAATGTTAGTTGAAGAAGAAGAAAGATTAAATCACTATTCAAAAGGTGAAGCTGAATTATCAGAGGCTAAAAATACTTTAGAAAGTGCAATAGCGGAATTAGATAAAGCTATTATTAACCGCTTAACTAATATTTTAAATGATGTTAATACTGAATTTAATAATGTTTTCCACACTATGTTTGGTGGTGGTTCAGCAAGACTATTTTGATCTAATCCAAATAATATTCTCGATTCAGGTGTTGAAATTGAAGCAACTCCCCCTGGCAAAAATATTAAAAACATAAAATTATTCTCAGGTGGTGAAAAATCTTTGATCGCCATTTCATTACTTTTTGCTATTTTAAAAGCTCGTCCATTACCTCTTTGCATCCTTGATGAAGTTGAAGCCGCACTGGATGAAGCTAATGTTGTGCGTTATGCTGAATACTTACAAGAATTAAAAGATAAAACACAATTCTTAGTAATTACTCACCGCCACGGTACAATGTCTAGAGTTGATCAACTTTTTGGTGTAACTATGCAAACACGTGGTGTGTCTACTTTCTTCTCATTAGAATTATCAGAAGCTAAAAAATTAGTTGATGACGAACAAAAAGAAGAATTAAGCAAAGATTAATAATTAGGGTGCATTAGCACTCTTTTTTTACCAAAATAACTATAGCACGGCAAAATTAATAACAAAAAACTCACTCTAAAGTGAGTTTAATCAATGAATTTAGTAGTGAAATGTCCTCTAACAGCATTGACTGGAATTATTTGGATTCATAACTTATGGTCGATCTCTTTGATATCATCTAATAATAATTTTGCTTCAAAATAAAGCATTGTTGTACTAATTGTATAAATTTTTTCATGCGAATAACCGCTGGTATGTTCAGTAATTTTGTAACTATGTCAATAGTTAACACTTGCGAAGTATTCAACGACTTTTTCATAGTTATTTCCGCATGAAATTTCCATTGAAACCTTTTTATATTTAGGGTAGAAAATTTCCATAATTGAAACAATCACTAAGATATAAAGCATTGTTGAAAATTCACGAGCACCAATAATTAAACGAGGTTTAATAGTGTAGTTTGTGCCGTATCTAATAACATTTGAAGCAGTATCAAGCGTACCACTATCAAAGTTTTGTTCAATTGAAAAATGGTGAGGAGTTGCAAAACCAAAAGTAATTAAGAAAATTATTGATAAAAGAACCGAGATTGTGGCTAAGATAGATGAAACATTTTTCTTTTTCTTAGTTGAATAATAGTATCCGATAATATCAGTTCCGCCGGTTGAACCCCCGAATTTTCACGCTAGTGAAATACCAAAACCAACAAATGTTGCTCCAACGACACAGTCAATGAAAATAGGTCATGATTCAGGGCTTTCAACTCATACATAGAAGTATTCTTTGTTTTGACTTAATAAAATTTCTGGTTTAAAAAATCCATTTCTAATTTGCTCAGGCAAGTATGTTAGAGCTTCTTGAGGTGTTTTTCCAGGCAAAATAAATTCAATTTTATTTTTTCAATGAGGAGTTACTGTTATATGGTCAATTATTCAAGATTCGATTACCGGTCTAGTTAGCACATAGTTAACTAATATTTGAAAAACCATAAACATCAGTGTGTAATAAGTAAATGATTTTTTGATTTTTGTGAAAAAAATAATTAGCAACGGAGCATTAGATAAAATAAAAAGAATAGCAAAATAAGGTTTAGTAGCAGGCCAAATAAAGTTAATTAGTAGGACTACCCCACTAATTCCTGTTGGAATAGTGTCAGCTCTTTGTAAAAAGACAACTATACCGAAGTTAAATATTAAGGCAGCACAGAAAATGAAAAATAAATTTTTAGATATCTCTTTATATTTGTATTTTCGAGCATTTTTATCATCTTTATTTTTAATTTCATCAGCTAAAACTTTACGACCATATTTGGTTTTTAAAGCCACATCTTTACTATTTTCTCTATTTTTTTCACTGTTATTTATCTTAGTTTCTAATTCAATGTTCATGTCCGTAATTATATATTTATAATATAATTTTAATAAATTATTAATATAAATATTTTATCTACTTATTTAGTAATAAAATATAGGATAATTTGTCTAAAAATCCTGTGCACAAGCGAAATTGGAGATGTATGAATAAAAAAATATTTACTTTTGATTTAGATGGTACACTTTTAACACACAAAAACACTATTCACCCCGAAAGTTTATTGGCATTAGATAAAGCCAAAGAACTTGGACATATTAATGTAATTAATACAGGTCGTGGTTTACTAAAAAGTTTACCGGTTTTAGAATTATCTTCATCATTGGATTATGCAATTTGCTCTAATGGCTCGCTTATTTACGATAAAATTAACCAAAAACACTATACTATAGCCAAAATGGATAAATTCGCTTTTGAGCAATTAATTAATTTTGCAAAAGAAAATAATTTTCCTTTGACTATAGATACATTAAATTTTAATGGTACATTTTTGCCTCAAAATAAAATCCCTAAATTTGTTTATGAGCAAGCCATTATGGATTTAGGCAAAATTAATTTAGTTAGTGAAGATAAGCTTTTAAAAATAATCAATGATAAAGATCAAACTATTACACAAATGGCTTTAAGAGCAAGCAATGAAAGAGCACAACAAACATTTCAATATTTTCAAAAAATATTTAAAAATAAATATTCAGTAATGCTTACTAATGGCATTTATATTGATATTAATGCTCTTGGAGTTTCTAAGTATAATGGTGTTTTTGAGTTAGCTAAAAGATTAGATATTGATCCAGATAATATTTATGCCTTCGGCGACAGCGACAATGATCTTTCAATGTTAGATCAAGCTAGAAATAGTTATTGTTTAGCTAATGGAACAATTAACGCAAAAGAAGTAGCTAAAAACACTATTGGACACTGCAATACAGGGACTATTGGACAAACAATTAATGAAATTTTAAAAAATGAAATTAATAATAATTAATATCAGCAATGTGAGTGATTAAATTTGCTCCATTTTTTATTAAATAATTATTGCCATCATTATAATCGTTTGAAGGATAACAAAAAACTTCTTTGTTATTGTTGGCAAAGTTATAAGCTAAATTAATAATTCCTGACTCTTGTTTCGAATTATAAATTAATAATAATTTAGAAAGTTGCGAAACTAATTCATTTCGTTGCTTAAAATATTCCTTTTTAGTGTGCAAATTAGGCAAATAAGTACTGATATAAAGCTCATTTTCTAAGTTTGCATAGTGGTCATAAAAAATATGACCACAAGTCAAAACATGTATAACTGGCTTGTTTTGGCTTCTAAACCGTTCAAGCAATATTTGATCTAAATTCCTAAAATTTAAATTTAGTAATGTAAAACGTTTCATGATGGTGTCTAAGGAATTATTTAAAGTTTTTTCAGTTTTATCATCATAAAAATCACCTGCCAAAGAAATCATTTGATTTTTTAATAAATCTCTATTGCCTTTATAAAATATAATATGTGGCGAATTGAGATATTCTTTAAGCTGTTGCGGGTAATCATAATCAAGCATACTAATATAACCAATTTTATTTTTGACTAATTCGTCTTTGATACGCTGAACTTGGGAAAAATCAACCTCTTCTGCATATGCTAATGCCTTATTAATTTCCCTCGGGTTATTTTTATATTTATAAGCAAAATAAAGTAATATATCGTTCATTTTAACCTCCATTTTTTTATGCACATCTTTTTAAAAGCCATAAAAAAATGGAAAAAAATAGAATTATAAGTTTTATAATTTGCTTATGGGATTACAAGTTAAAAGAAAAGAAAAATTAGAAGGTGTTTGGGGCATTGAATATGAAGAATACCCTTTTTATGATTATAATGCTATTAATCACCCCGTAAGATTAATGCTGCGAGGCGACGAATTAATTTATGCTGATGCTAGAACCTTTGTTGATTTACAAGATGTAAATTTATTAAAACCAAAGTTAGGGGATCAATGGTTCACTTATGTTAATGGTATAAGTGCGTATGATATTTTAATTGATTTAGGTAAGATAAACCGCATCAAATTAGCGGAATTTGATGCGAGATTCAAAGATAACCATTATACATATGCATTAGATTATTTTAAAGCAGATGACAAGGAAAAGTTACAAAAAATCATATTAGCTAGACTAATAAAATATTAATACGTAAAATTATTTCTCAATAAATGGCAATTTGCTCGCCATTTGTTTTTTTTTTTTTTTTTGCAAGGCAAAATAACTATATATAAAAGGAGATTTATATGAAAAAATTAAATAAATTGATAATTGTTCTTAGTTCATCATCATCATTATTAATCCCAGTAGTTGCAGTTTCTTGCAATAAAAATGATGCAAAAGAATACGCAGAAAAAGTTGAAGTAAAAGTAGAAGAGG
>NZ_JOOB01000011.1 GCF_000712185.1 Mycoplasmopsis opalescens ATCC 27921
GTAGGTATTGTTGAGTTAGACCCTAAATCCATTATGTTATCTTGAATATTCTTTAATGAATTAAATAAAAAGAATGGATTAATAAATATCTTCAAATCTAACGAAAAACACTTGTCATTAAGATAAAATTTAACTGGAATATATGAAACCCAGCCACATTTCCCGGCTCTTGCGATAGTAATAGTGTTTTCTAATCTATTGTATTCAGTATGGTAACCCATAATATCCACACCACCTGAAATTATTGGAAAACCTTTTTTAGATGATTGAAAAACAGTTATAACTCTACCGGTTGAAAAATTGGTTACATCCCCTAACCTTTTTAGTTCTCAAGCGTAAGTAAATCCGGCAAACCGAATTGATGGAATATTTGAGCCCTCAACCGGAAACATTTTCTCTAGTAAAGTTTGCTTGATTTTTTTGAGCGCAGTTATCTTGCTTTGATGTAGTTTTAGTAGTGAATCAAGGGTTGAGAATGTCTGAGCTATTTTGTTTTGTTCGGGGAGTTGAGTGAATAAAACTGGTAGCTTTTTAAATGATTGCTGATTTATATTAAATCTTGATATTCCTTGAGCTTCCCTAATTGCAAATGTTCTAAAATACATTGATCTAAAATATCATGCTAAGTACTTGGCGCAATAGTTTCGGATATTTTTAAATCTAGCACAAATACAAAAACTATTGAAATAGATGTATTTATCTTTAATTTCTTCACAAACTACAGAAGAAATTCCAGCTTCCTCTGGAGTTTCGGAAGATATTGTTAAAAGCACATCACCAAATTTTATGTTGTTTTGATTTCTTCTATTATTGAATTTTCTTAATATTGATAAGTCAACTATAGGATTATTGAAAACATTTAAATAGTCAATATATTCATCAGAACCAGAAAGAAAATCGTTTTTTGATACACTACTTAAGCCATTAATAAAATCAGCCTCATCCCCCAACCTTTTTAATTCTCAAGCATCAACAAACCCTTTAAATCTAATTTTTGGCTTCAATTCATTACTCATATTTTGCCCCTTAATACTAATATTTATAATTATATTAAAATAAATATATTCATTTTAAATAACGTAATGAATTTTTAAAAATTTCAAATAGCAAACAAAATGGATGCCTCCTGTAAAATACAGGAAAACATCCATTTGTGTTGCCTAATTAATAAATTTGTGTCCATGATTCTGGGTACATATCATTTTTAGCTACTTTTTTTATAAATTTTGAATTGTATCAAACCCTGGCAATGTTTTTCCTTCTAAAAATTCTAAGCTAGCACCACCGCCTGTTGATATGTGTGAAAAATATTGCTCCATTTTTAGTTTTTGAATTGCAGCTACACTGTCTCCACCGCCAACAATAGTATAAGCTTGATTTTCTTTAGCTAATGCATTGGCTATTGCTAATGTTCCAGCTGCATAATTATTAAATTCTGTAACTCCCATAGGTCCATTTCATACTACTGTTTTAACATTTTTTAATGTTTTGGTAAATAAGTCGATACTTTGAGGACCTAAATCTAGCGCCATAAAATTATCGTCTATGTTGGCATCGTTAGTATATTTGGGATCAGTATCGGCAAATTCTTCACTTATAGCATGATCAACCGGTAAGATAACTTTATCACGGTATTTAGCTAAAAAATCTGTAGCAAAGGCTAAAAAGTCATCTTCAACTAATGATTTACCTACCTTATATCCTTGTGATTTTAAAAATGTGTATGCCATACCTCCGCCGATAATGATCTTATCCACTAAAGTAACTAAATGTTCTAAGACTTTAATTTTATCGCTAACCTTTGCACCTCCAATTATTGCAATGTAAGGTTTTTCAGGATTAACAAGCGCTTTCGAAAGGGCACTAGTTTCTTTAGCTATTAAATAACCAATTGCGCTTTCTGAAATATGCTTAGCAATTCCAACATTTGAAGCATGAGCTCTATGTGCTGTACCGAAAGCATCATTAATAAAAACATCCCCCAAAGAAGCTCAATAAGCTCCTAATTCATCACTATTTTTACTTTCAGCTTTATTATTCAAATCTTCATAGCGTGTATTTTGAACTAAAATAACTTCGCCATAATTCATATTTTTAATAGCATTTTCAAGCTTTTGACCTCTAGTTTCATTGACAAAAGTCACTTGATTTTTTAAATGTTTAGCTAACTCCAATGCGACAGGCTCTAAATTATTTTTTTCTTTATCTGCTTCTTCTTTAATTCTGCCAAGATGCGAAAATAAAACTAATTTAACTTTACTTTCTAGCGCTTTTTTAATTGTTGGTAAAGCCGCTAAAATCCTTTTATTCGATGTAATTTTGCCTTCTTTAATTGGAACATTAAAATCAACTCTCATTAGTACAGTTTTATTATCTAGTTTTAAATTATCAATAGTTTCCTTCATATTTACTCCTTTAATATAATAATTATATTATTAAGCATTATTTATTATTTTGATTAGCTTAAAAAATGGAAAAAATGTGGAAATAATTCACTAATTTCGAGCTAATTTTTCTAGATTTTATATAATGCAATTACAAAAAATGAGGTGTTATGAATCGCAATGAAGCGCAAAAAAGAATTAAAACATTAAATGTTTTAATAAATAAATATAACCGTGAATACTATATTGATGATAATCCTTCGATTAGTGACAATGAATATGATAAATTGCTGCTTGAATTAGAAAATTTAGAAAAGATTTATCCAGAATTTGCCTTAAGGCAATCAACAAATGAAGTCGGCGCTGGTAAATTAATTTGAGATCAAAAATTTAGCAAATTTGTACATGCCTACCCTATGTTATCCTTAGCTAAGGCGTACAATTATGATGAAGTAGAAAGGTTTGTAAATAATATTGAAAACAGTGTTCCTTTAGATGAAATTAATTTTATTTTAGAGCCAAAAATTGATGGTCTTTCAATCGCATTGCACTATAACAAAGGCTTTTTGGTAAAAGCCGTTACCCGTGGCAATGGTGTTGAAGGTGAAGATGTAACAGAAAATATTTTTATGTTGCAAGATGTTAAAAACAAAATAGCTTTTGATAAAAAAATTGAGATAAGAGGTGAGATATATTTAGCTAAAGACCGCTTCGAAGAGCTAAATGAACAATTAATTAAAGAGGGCAAAAAACCTTTTGCAAATCCAAGGAATGCTGCTTCGGGAACTCTTAGACAATTGGATGCATCCGTTGTTTTAGATAGGGGTTTAAGCTTGTTTTTGTATCAAGTTGTTAATCCGCTCGAATATGGACTAAAGACTCAAAAAGAGGTATTAAATTTCATAGAAAATATGGGGTTACCTACTACTAAAGTCGCTAAAGTTGTTGAGATAGAAAATCTCTCGAACGAGATTGAAAATTTTGCAGAAGTCAAAGATAATTTCAATTATGCTGTTGATGGATTAGTTATTAAACTTAATTCTCTTAAATACCACGATGAACTAGGAAGAACAGCCAAATTCCCTAAGCATTCTATTGCATTTAAATATGATGTTGAAAATGCAGTTAGCACCATAAAGAATATTATTGCAACAGTTGGACGGACTGGGAAAATAACTTATGTTGCTCAACTTGAACCGGTGGAATTAAATCAAACAACTGTACGAGCTGCAACCTTACATAATTATGAATTTATAAAAAAGCATAACATTAATATTGGGGATGAGGTCAAGATTGTTAAAGCAGGAGAAATTATTCCAAAAGTTATAGAGCTAGTTAATAAAAACAGCCAAAACACCTATGCTACAGTAGAATTGTGTCCATCATGTAATCAAAAAATATTTTACATTGGCGATAATGTCGACCAATTTTGTATAAATAAACAATGCCCAGAAATGATTATAAATAAACTAGCTCATTTCACAATGAGAAATAGTTTAAACATAGTAGGACTAGGCTTAAGCACAATAAAAGATTTCTATCGAAATGGTCTAATAAAAAATATTTTAGATATTTTTGAATTAAAAAACAAAAAAGCTGAAATCTTAAAGCTACCTAGGTTTGCTAATAAAAAAGTTGAAAATCTTCTTAAAAATATTGAAAATAGTAAAAATACACCTTTTTTTCGAGTTTTATATGCACTAGGAATTAGACATATTGGTTTAAGAGCTTCGAAGATTATTTCAACTAAATTTAGTAATTTTACTCAGCTACTGGAAGCGGATAATTTAGGTAATATTGCAAAACTTCAAAATATTGGTGAAACAATTTTTACATCGCTTACCGAATATTTAAAAAATGACGAAAATCGCTATAATATAGCAATTTTAGACACAATATTTAATTTTAAAAAAACTACTAATGCCCTCAAATCCAACAAGTTTGAAAATTTAACTTTTGTAATTACCGGTAAACTCTCTCAACCTAGAGAATATTTTGCTGAACTAATTGAAAATAATGGTGGTAAAGTATCCAATTCAGTATCTAAAAAAACTTCTTATTTATTATTCGGTGAAGATTCAGGATCTAAATTATCCAAGGCAAATGAGTTAAGCATAAAAATAATTAATGAAGAACAATTATTAGAACTTTTAAAATAAGAATGGAATTGTGGTATTATTTCCATATAAGTGGAGGAGAAAAATGAATAAAATTATTATTGCAAACTGAAAAATGAATAAAACATTCACAGAAAGTATGGAATTTTTAACCCAAGCATGTAAATTAATAAAAGATAGAATGGCTAAAGATAAAGAATATGCTAAAAATGTAAAAAATAATGTAATTGGTATTGCAATGCCTTTTACAAATCTATCAACTTTTTTACCTTTTGAAGGAGATAAAGATTTTCCTATAATGCCTGTAGCACAGGATATTTCATTATATGACCAAGGGGCATATACAGGAGAAATATCAGCTAAAATGCTTGTTGATTTAGGGATTAAATATGTTATTGTAGGCCATTCTGAAAGAAGAAGATACCAAGGAGAAACAGATAAAATAGTTAATTTAAAAGCTAAGAAAGCAATTGAGTACGGTTTAATCCCTATCGTATGTGTGGGTGAAGAGTTAGAAGATTATGAAAAACACTTATCTAAAGAAGTTGTAAAACAAAGAACAATTAACTCGCTTTTTGGTCTTGATTTGGATAAACTTATTTTGAGCTATGAACCTGTTTGAGCTATGGGAACGGGGCATTGTGCTTCGAGAGAATGGGTTGAAGAGATGACTGCATTTATAAAAGAAATAACTTCTCCTAATTTGCATATTATGTATGGTGGTAGTGTTTCGCTTAAAACTAATGAGGAATTATCGCAAATCGTTCCTAATGACGGATTTTTAATTGGTAACTGCACCCTAGATTTAAATAATTTTGTTGAAATAATTGGAACTAAATTTAAACATAAAGAAGATAAATAATTCAAAGAGTATTTACTGCTCTTTTTAATTTAAATTAAAGAAAGATCATTAAAAGCCTATGTCTTAAGCTTAATTTTTCTCTTTTGTAATATAATTTATTAGACAAGGGTGCTGTAAAAGGCTGAGATTATACCGAAAAGCAGATCATGGTAATTCATGCGTGGCTTAAATATTGAATTTAAAAATATCCCCTTGTCGTAGAGGATATTTTTAATTATTTTGTGATTTTAGAACAAAATAATATTTATTCCTCATTAAGGATAATGATGAAAACTAAAAAAATATATAGGAATTTAATGCTTTGTTCATCAATTTTTGGGACTGCTTTATTATCAGTTTCATGTTCTAAAAATGAATTAAGTTTTAAAGAAATTAAAAATAATCTTGCATTTATAGAGGCAAGAGATTTTTTAGATGTATCAAGAGATAAGATTGATGAATTCAAAAAAGATTTGGATTTATATGAAAAATCTACAAAAAATGATAAAAATTTGAATGAATTAAGACAAAAATATCGAGAACTTAAGAAATATGCTGAACAGAAAGAAGATGAATATTTATCTTCTTTGGCAGGTTATGAAGTCATAGATGCAAATATAAATAAAATTAATGATACAAAAGATTATGAACTAGATAAAACAAAAACTGAAAAAATGTTTTCTAAAGATTCAATGGAAATTAAAATTCCACACAACTTTACAGTAATAAAAGATAATGCTTTTGAAGGTTATTATAATTTAGAGAAACTAATATTACATGATGATCTAGTTTATATTGGTAAAAATAATTTTAATAATTCGCAAATTACACAAATCACTTTACCCAAGAAAATCAAAACTTTAGGAGGCTTTGCTAATACTAATATTGCAAAAATAGAGTTAGCTGAATCTATAGAGGAGATATTGGAAGGAACTTTAGATAATTCAAAAATAACTAATTTATATTTACCGAAAAAAATAAAAAAACTTGGTGGTTTTGCTAAAACATCTATAAGAGAGCTGAATTTGCCGGATGGCCTGCAAAAAATTTTACCATGCTCTTTTGATTCAACATTAATTAAGAGCTTAAAATTAAATAATGAATTAATAGAACTTGCCGGTTTTAATAATACTCCAATTAATAATATTGTTTTTAATAACAAATTAGAAAAAATACTACCCAATAGTTTTGAAAACATAAAAATAAAAGAGTTAAATCTTCCTAGTTCAATCAGATTTTTAGGAGGATTTAATCGTTCCTCATTGAGCAGCGTCGATATTCCGGAGGGTGTAGAGGAACTATATGGAGACGCCTTTAATAGGAGTGAAAATTTGATGCAGGTCAACCTTCCAAACTCATTAAAAACATTAGGCGGTTTTGCTTATACTGGTGTAGTTAGCTTGAATTTACCTCAAAATTTAGAAAAAATATTACCTAAATCATTTGATAATACATTGATATCAGATATTAATCTACCAATAAAATTAAAATACTTAGGTGGTTTTGCCAATACTTTGATAACTGAAGTAGATCTACCTGAAAGTCTAAGAGTAATATATGCTAACACATTGGATAAAAATATTGAGAATATCAAAATAGTTAGGTCACTAAAATTACCATCTAAATTACAAGCTTTTGGTGGATTTAAAAATTGAAATATTAAATCAATCAATCTTCCAGAATCATTAATTCATATTTTTCCAAACACACTAGATGAGGCTGAAATTAGAGAAATTTTATTACCAAAAAATTTAGCTAGTTTTGGTGGTTTTGCAGGAAGCAAAATCACAAATATAGCTTTGCCTAAAAATTTAAAAGTTATTTGAGCTAACACTTTAGATAGAACCAACATAAAAGAAATCGAATTACCTGAAACATTAAAAACACTTGGTGGATTTGCAAAAACCAATATAAATAAAGTTAGCCTTCCCAAGGCTTTACAGGTTATATATGAAAAATCTTTTGATAAAACTAAAATCGAAAATTTAAAATTACCTAATCAATTGATTAAATTTGGAGGTTTTGCTCATACATTAATTAAAAGCATAGATCTCCCTAATTCAATAAGGATTATTTACCCAAATACACTGTATGAAGCACATTTGAGTCAATTAATTCTCCCTGAAAATCTTGAAATATTAGCTGGTTTTGGCGGAAAAAACAACACTATTAATAATCTTAAAATTCCTAATAAAGTTAAAAAAATTCTCAATGATGCGTTTAATTTCAACCAACATATATTAAAAATTAATATACCTGAAGGAGTGATTGATGCACAAGGTTTTAATTCTACAAGAGTCCAACAATTAACGTTGCCTAAAGGCCTAATTAAAATCGGTGGCTTTAATCAATCTTTTGTTAATGAAATTGACTTGCCCGATTCGCTAGAAAGTTTCGCGGGCTTCCATGAAAGTAATATTGAAATTTTGACCTTGCCTAAAAATGTCCAAGAAGCTGAAATTTCAAAAGCCCATTGAAGTGGATTAATTCAAATAAATATTAAAAGTAAATTTTTAGTTAACAATAAAGAATGAATTCAAGATATAAATAATCAAAAAATTTATTATGAAATCCATTTGGATTAGTGAGAGGAAATTATGAAAAAAATTCAAAAACAATTGTTTTACATTTCGCCTTTAGTTGGATTATCCTTAACAGCTGTTCAATGTTCTATAAATCGTAATAATTTATTAGAGGAAGCTAAAGAAAGACTTTATGATGAAATTCAAAAATTAACCAATAAACGCGGTAAATATAGATATGACTATGATAGTGTAGCATTTGACCTATCTACAGTTGTTTTAGACAAAGCTAATAAAGCTTACCATGATGAAAAGGCAACAGTTGAATCTATAAATAAAGCGATTGAAGACATAAAAAAATCAGCAAAAGATATTGATAAATACTATAGTTTGACATTGAAACAAAAACAAGATTTATACTATAAAAAATTCATAGCTAAAGTCCAAGAAGCAGAACAAAAACTTAAAGAACTATCTAAATTTGGCGCTAAAAATTATCTTCGCAATATAATCAACACTGCTAAAAAGTTACAAAAAAATGATCGCCATTTTTATAAAAAAATTAAAGAGATGACTAGTGTAATCGATGAAAAAATTAATGAAGCACTTGTCCTTGAGAAGAAATCATATGCAGAATTATTAGATTTATTTTTAGATAGTGAGTCAAGGATTTTGAGTGAGTTTGAGCAAGAGCACGGAAATAATCCTTTTGCCTTAGATCAACAAGATGTTATTAGACAACATTTTAATGATGCTAGAGATAAAAAGAACAAAATAAACGAAGAAAAAGATTTTGAACAAATTGAAATTGAGTTGTTTAATAAAATTAATGAAACTATAGAATTTGCTAATAAAACTGCATTAACAAGGAATAACGCAAAAAAACAATATGATTTCAACGATAAAGAAATTACAATATCAAAAGAAACTAAATATATTCAATTTGAAGTTTTAAAAGACTATGAAAATTTAGAAAAAATTAATTTTGAAGCAGATTCAACCCTTGAGTCGATTGGTCATAATGCTTTTGATAATACAGCCATAAATGAGCTAAATTTACCTCAATCACTTAAATTTATTAGTGGATTTAATAATATACGAATCAAAAAGCTAATATTATCAGAAAATGTCACACATATAAATTATGGTTTTAATGAAAATTTTGAGCTTGAAGAAGTTAAACTGAATAATAATTTAGTTGAAGTTAGGGGCTTTAATTTTACAAAACTTAATAAGATTGATTTACCCGAATCTTTAATTGTTTTCGATGGTTTTAGAGAAGCTAAAATAAAAAATATAACACTAAATAAAAACTTAAAAACATTTTTAACTAAGCTTCCAGAATTAGAAACGTTAACCTTACCTGCTAATATCGATTTAGATTTAATCACAAATGATAATAATGCAAAACATGGGATATTAATTTCAAAAGCAGCTTTTAAAAATCTTAAGAAAATATATGTTTCTAGTGAAGAACAAAAAGTGAAGCTACAAAAAAAATTAAATGGTAATATCAAAATAGTTAAACAATCTGATATTGAAGAAAAAATTAAATTATTACAAGACAAAAACAATGAAAAAATATCAGATATAAATAACAATTTAAACAAAGCAAAAAAATTCTTATTTGATGCATATACAGATGTTTTGGCCACGATTGAAAACGATAAAAAGGATGAATTTATTAAAAATAATCAATGAATAGAAACTTTGGATTTTGATTTTCTTTGAACTATTAAAGATAAATATCATTATGAATCAATAATCGAAAAAGGCAAAAATAATGCTAAAAAACTTAATAAAGAAAATGAGTTCGATGATGTAATAAGACAAATTGATTATTCGATTATTTTTGAAGAAATAGCAAAAAATAAAATTTCAATTAATGAACATAAAAATATTCTAAAAAAATATCAAGAAATTGTCAAAAATGCTGAATATTATAACCAATATCTTTTCTACATAGCTCAGGTAAAAGTTTTAAATAAATATCATAAATTAACTGAAAAAAGTAAAGAAAATATTAAAAAAACTATCAAAATAGAAGCAAATAAGAGCGATAATGATGTCATTAATTCAATTGAAAAATTTATTTATAATAATAAATTTAATATTAATGATAATTTAGATAAGACTGATGAAAAAATCAATAATTTAATTGCTCTAATAACTGATATTGGTTTTGAATTAACTAATGTAAATATTGCTAATGATGAGGAAATTTTAAATGAAGACAAAATAAAAGAAGAATTTGAGCTTGAAAAAAATAAATATGAAAATAGTAAAAAGGATGATGAATGAAACGATATAATCGAAGTAAAATTAGACTAAATTTATTTACTTTTCCGGCTTAACTTGTTATGTTTTTCTCTCTGCTACAGTAGTTTTATGTGCAAAGAGATTAAAAATTTTTTAGAAAACTTTGAAGGATGAAATATGATAGATAAAAAAGCTAAAAGATTGTTTTTAAAATATATGGAAAATGAGCCAAGTTTAAATATTGAAGAAGTAGAATATATAAAAGAAAAAGCTTTACTTAGAGAAAATATAGTTATTACAGAAAAGGAATTTATTGATATTCTTGAAAAAATATTTTTAAAAGTTTCTTTAGAAGAGGTAGCTAATGCCTTTTTATATAGCCTATCAACTAGAGATTTAGATTATAGATATATTTTACCTTCATATATTTATGCAAGAAGTTGACTAAAACATGATAAAGGGAAAGAATATAAAGTTCCAAAAGAAATTACTGCTACATTTTTTAATTGGGTAAGATATTATAGTGGTGGAATTTGGGGTGAGATTGCTAAACCTTATTATTATTTATCTGAATTTTTAAATATGGAGAAAAAAACTCCAAAAGAAGAAGATTATGAAATTTTAAAGAAAATTTTATTCTTTGTAGATAATTTTGAAGAAACGAAAACAGCAACTATGTTAAGAAATGAATTAGCTAAAGAAAAACTATTTCCATCAAATAAAGATGAAGTTACTGGCTTATTAGAAACTTTAGGAATATGTGGAATTTTAGAAACAAAAGAACATAAAGGCTTCTGGGATAACTTTACTCCAAAATTTGAGAGAGATTCGGGGGATTTAAGGCAATATTTTTCATATCCATTTCATTGGTGGAAAGGGAAAGATAGGGTAAACTATGAAAATGTAAAAAAAATTTTTAAAATAACAGTTTAGAAAATTAGGATGATGAATGAAACGATATAATTGAAGTAAAATTAGACTAAATTTATTTACCCTTCCAGCTTTAACTTGTTATGTTTTTCTCTCTGCCACAGCAGTTTCGTGCGCAAAAGAAGAACTAAAAGTTACAAAGCTTAATCATCCAGAATTAAAATTTGAAAAGGAGTATGAATTTAAAAATTTATCAGCGGAATTTAAAATTAATAATGTTAAATTAAACTCTTTTCGTGATGTATTAACGTCTGATTTATATATTAATTTTCATGAATTTTTAACAAAGTTAAAAGGAATTTTTGATTTAAAAAAGCTTAAATTAGCATCAATTAAAGATGGTGTTTATGAATACGACATAAATAATGAAAAAATATTTTTTAACGCCAAAACAAACCAAATTTTGATGAGCTCTACAGATGTATTTAATATTACAAAGCAATCGCAAACAACCAATTATGCACGTCAATTAAAATATTTAGAGTTCAATAATAAAAAACTTTCCGATGAGAAGTATGCAACACTAGATTTGAATAATTATGGTATGACAATCAAAGAGATTGACAGCAATATCTTTTTACCATTTTCGATTTTTAATTTCCTATTTTTAAGTCCAAATTATTATAATATTTACTTTAATAATGATGCCTTTATTGGGACTACAACTACTGTAAATAAGGATATTTCGACACAAGAGTATAACCAGGTTATTAATAATTCACGCAGTGGCCAAGCACAAAGTGAAAAAGAAAGAGTTAATTCTTATAATTTTTTAAGATTTGTATTTGACAATTATTATGGCCTTAAAACACAATTTTTAGCTAAGAAAAAAGCTAAAAATTTTGATGAATACTTTGCAAAAACGATTATTGATAATTCAAAAGATGAAGCTACTCCAGAGCAAGAAAAAAATCAAAGCTTGAAAGAAAGATTTTTATCAACTGATATATATACCAATACCCGAGCTTATGAAGATTTCGTTTATAAAGAATTAAATGAGCTTCATACCTCTATTCAATCGGGTTCTTATTTCCATCCGAAAAATTATAGATCAAACCCTTACGGTGGTTCATTAAGTCAAAAAGTTAATGATTATATTTATTATTTAAGAGAACTAAAAAGAATCCGAAATGCCTATAATGCAGGCGAAAAAGATAAAATTGTTTCATTCCATAAAGATAAGGCTATTATTTATTTAGACATTTTTAATATTGCAACTGATGAGCAATTAAAAGAAAAAGATGCATATAAATATGATTCATATTTATTTATGTCTAAGGCAATGGAGATGATTAAAGAACATTCTAAAGTTGAAAAAATTAATAAAATCATTTTAGATTTATCACTTAATGGTGGAGGTTCCATTGCAGCAATGGAAAAAGTTGCTGGATTTTTAACCAATAAGGATTTAAGTTTGTATTTTTATGAAACTGTTAATAAAAATTTAGGCTTTTCAAAATATCGTGTTGATGTGAACCATGATGATGTTTACGATGAAAAGGATGGATATCCAGATTACCAATGATACATTTTAAGCGGTATTAATACTTTTAGTGCAGCAAATTTACTGACTCATATTGCTAAGTCAAATAAATTAGCCACCATAATTGGTAATAAATCAGGGGGCGGAATGTATTCGATTTTACCTATTGTTTTACCTGATGGCACTAGCTTAGAAATTAGTTCAAACAATGCATGAGTATCTTATGAAGGTAAAGAGGTTGAAAAAGAAGCTGATTTAGCTTATACACAAGACGGAATTGAACCTGATATCACCATTCCTTATCCAGCTTATAATCTATATGATGTTATTGACGGGTATTTAGAAAGTCAAAAAAAAGGCGATGAACTTTATCAGTTGGCCATTCGACAAATTAAAGTTAATAATTTAAAACGGGAACTAGATAATGTTAAAAAAATAGTTAATAATCTAAGCGAATTAAAGAGAAAAGAAAAAGCAAAAAAAGCTGAATTTTTAAATAGAATTGAAATACTTAACGCAAAAGATACAGATACTTTAGATCATTTAGATGAAAAAATAATAAAAGCAAAAGAACTTTTTAATGAAGTTATTATCTATTCTAAAAACCAAAACAAAAACCAATAAAAAATCGTTTAACCTAATGTTAAACGGTTTTTTTGTTTTTGTTATTTTTGTTCCTAAAAAGCCTGTGAAAAAGTGATTTTAGTGAAGCTAAATATTTTTTTATTATTTTATATTTTAAATTTTTAAGGTACAAAGTACCAAAAATATTAATGGCTAATATTCCAAAAGACCCTATTCAAGCATACGCTAGAGCCAATTCTGGTTTTGGATTTTTATCTTGTAAATTAGTTCAAATGCCTTTTCCTATATCTAATTTTCCTTCGGCAAAAATCGAATAAGTAATGGATGCTCTAAAGATTAATTCAAAATATAAAATAGCAAGAGAAATAAAATCAAATTTTATGCTCGGTAGGACATATTTATAAAATATTTGATTATTTGAATATCCTTGCATTCGCATATTTTCAATAATGCTTTTATCCAAATTATCTATAGCATCAGTTAATTGTTTCGAAAGTGAAGTCATTTGGTGGATACCAATAACTATAATCAATAATGATAAAGATGAATCCAAAATAAATGTAAATAAGTAGAAAAGCACAATCGAAGGTATCAATCTTATAAAAGCATTAATGATACGATTTAAAAAAGCATATCACGTTTTATTTAAATTTAAAGCTTGAATTCTAATTGATAAAATCGTTAAGATAACTGCAATAGTTAAAGAAACAATCGTAAATTTAGTTGATTGTCAAAGCATTAAAAATGGATTAAGGCTTTCGCTTTTTGATATGATTGAAAATTGCGAAAAGTCCGCATTCACTAGTGCTTTAAGCAAATTTTTAGTTTCGGTGGTTTCAAAAAAAGAAAATTTAGATGTTGCGAATGTAATAACTGTTATTGTGAAAAAGAATACTAACATTACAACATAAAATACCTTTCTTCAGTTTATATGCTTTGTCAATTTAGCTATTGTTTGACTTTTATTTTTTTCATTCAAATCTATTTCAATAGTTTTAGCTTCAAAAACAAATTTTTTTAACAAAATGTTGCTTATTTCCAATAACGATACAAAGCCCATTAATACTAATAAAGGAATGCCTAATTGTTCGATTAAAGCAATATTTTTACCAGCAGAATCTACTAAAACACCTATACCAGGCAGAGATAAAGCTCCTAAAATTGAAGCTCAGCGCATATTACTTTCGAATGAAAATATAAATAAAGCAAAAATTCTATGTTTTGATCTTGCTCATATTTCTTTATTAAAGGCGCTAAATTTTGAGTTTCCCTGATTAATGGAAGTATAAAAAGGATTTAAATCCATATTTTCTAGTAGTTCTATGTAGTATTTATGCAACCATAATCAAGTAAATCAAGTGTAAACTAATAATAAGGAAAGTTGATTTCTTATCGTTTTAGTAATAATTCCAATTAAAACTAATTCAGGTATCGATCTTAAAATCAGCATTGTAATTTTTACAATAAAAGCCGAATATTTATTAGTTATGACACTAAAAGATAAAATTGAGGTTAATAAAGCTAAAATAAATCCAAAAAATGTGCCTACTAAACCGAGTTTAATCGTTAATCATAAGGCTTTAATTGAATCATAAAATAAGTTAGTGAATCCATCACCCTGTGTTGTGTGCGTGCTTTTGTTAGAAAATGTAAAAAATTTTCTTAGATTTTCTCCCACTAAATTAAAGTTATCAAATCTAATTTTGCTTGCTTGGTCATAAACTAGAAAGCAAAAAAGAATGATGAAAGCAATTAAAATAAGATGTTTAAAAATTGGTTTAATTTTTCAGTCAGTATTGGCTTGATTATTGTTAATTACGCGATAAGAATGCCATTTTTTTTCAATTTTTATTCTGTTTTTTGAATTATTTTCTCGAGTTGTCATTGTTCTATTTCTTTAGTTGCACAATCCAACACTATTTTTTTATCTTTTAGCGCAATTACACGATCAAAATAAGGTTTAACAAGTGATAAATCATGAATGTTTACAATTATTGTTTTTCCGTTATTTTTTAATTTTTCCAATAAAACTAGTACTTCTTTGGCGGTATGGTTATCTAAATTAGATGTAGGTTCATCGGCTAGAATTAAATCAACTTCACGAATTAATAACTTAGCGATTTCAACCCTTTGTTGTTGGCCGCCACTTAAATCATCAACCCGATAAAAAGTTTTTTCTAAAATGTCTAGTTCTTCAAGAGTTTCAAAAATTTTTACCTTTTGCTGTTTAGTTAAAATTCCAAATATTTTAAAGATAAAATTTTTATAATCAATAAATGCTCTTTGAACATTTGTATAAACATCATCAGCCGAAACTAAATTTGGTTTTTGAGTTAAAAATCCAATTTTTTTAATAATTTTTTTTCATTCTTTTTTGCCTATAGCACAGATATTTTGGCCAAAAATGTTTATGCTTCCATTTTGTAATTTAATCGCTTTAACTAATGATTTAAACAAAGTGCTTTTTCCCACTCCACTTGGGCCAATAATAGCGATCATTTCTGATTTGTTCACATCAAAAGAGATATCTTCCAATGTTGGAAAAACATCATTTTTATATTTAATTGTTGCGTTTTTGATTTCGATAATTTTCTCCATATTGCCCTTAAATAGTTACTTCTGGAATATCATTTACTAAATCTTGTGTTGTTTCAGCTTGTTTTTGCAGTAGAACAAATTTTTTAAATAAATCATCATTTATGGCTGTAAATTTATTATACCCTGAATAGATACCATAGGTATTTTCTTCTAAAGTTAGAGATTGAAGGGCTTTTGAGATTAATTCTGATTGTGTTTTTGATAATCCACTACGGCCTAAAGCTACATTATAACCAGCAGGGTTTGTAAAAGTTAAAACTCTAATTACTTCATTGTTTGGATCATCATAACTTTTGCCTTCTTGGAAGCCATCAGGTTGATAATTTTTTTCGCCTTTTTTACTTTCACTAAAGTTGTATACGCCTTCATCATCAAAACCAATGGCAGGCTTAATAGGGTTGTTGCCTTTAGTGGCTTTTCCTAATTGTTCTTTAACCTTTATGCCCTTAACTATGAAAGGGTTGTCACTGGCAAACAAATCATTAATTTCTTTAATTGATTTTTTAAAATGTCTAGCTAGTAAAGCGACTTGGTATTTATATTTTCCTGAGCTAGTGTTTTTTTCAAATACGATACCATGACTGATGAATTTGTCAAAATCCTTAGTCTCCCAATCTTTAATTATTTGATCTCTTTTTGCTTTATTTCCTGCAATATAAATTGCTCCACGGTATACGTAGCTAAGTTTATTTTCTTGATAAAAGTCGGTGTATTTTGAGCCGTCAAAATGTAATTTATTTTCTTCAACAGCCTTATATCATTCTGGGTATTCGTATCCAGTATTTTTATGTCAAATTTCATTATTTTTTTCTGCTTGGATACGGTACTTATCTGTTGCTAATCCGTCTGTATAATAGTCGTTATCGTCATTTTGTCATTTAAATTTTAATGTAGCAGTTTGTGCAATTTTTCTAATATGATCATTATTTTGGTATTCTCCATTTGCGTTTAAATAATTAGCATAATATGTGGTGTAATTAGCTATATAAATATCATTATCTTTATTATTGCTACGTAATCGATTAAAGTAGTTGCCTTTATCCTTATCAACTCGGATATTAAATTTAACATCTGGTAAATCTTTTGTTAACTCATTTTGCTTTTTAAGTTCATTAAATCTTTTTGATAATAAAGCCAAAAAATTAGTTTCAATTTCTAATTGTTTTTGGCCATTTTCAGCTTTAAATCCTGGATTTATATCATAATTAATTATTGTTATCTTATTATCTCATTTTCCAGCGACAAATTCTTTGGTTCCGGGTCCATTAGTGCCCTTTTTTACTTTAGAGCAACTTAATCCGAAAAAAACAACTGATGAAGTCGTTAAAATACATGATGATAATATTATTTTCTTTTTTAAATTCATTTTAATCCTTTCGACAAGGGATTAAAAATGTTGCTAGCCACGCATGAATTACCATGATCTGCTAATAGGTATAATCTCAGCCATAATTGGGCACCCTTGTCTATTTAATTATAATTAATTACTAATTAATTTTTAATACAAAGATGCTAAAAAAATAAAAAACTTGGTTTTTTTGTTTATTTTTAATAGAAATATGCTTTTTATTCGCTAGATTATAATAAATGGAGTTAAAAGTGTTTTATAATAAAGTTGCGAATATATAAAAGTGAAATGATAAACAAAGGAGAAAAAAATGAAAAAAATTTTTTTAAGTTTGTTAGCTCCAACTATTTTAGTTCCAGCTATTGCAGTTAGTTGCAAAGATCCTAACCAAGGTGGTGGATCTCACGTTGATGAAGATAATCTTTCAAATATTAAAAAAGAATTAAAACAAACAATCGAAGAATATAAAACAATGTTATTATCATACCGAACTAACTTTTTATATAAAAACTCATCACTTAAGCAAATTGATGAAAAAAGTAGTAATAAAGCAATTTTAGAGAAATTTATTAATGAATTTTTTGTCAATATTGTTTCAGAAAAGATTTTAGAAATGTCTGGTAAAACTGATGACTTATTATCTGATTTACAAAAATTTTATAATGCCAATAAGACAAATGAATTTTTACATAAATTACACGAACCTGTTGAACACACGGTTGAACACGCAATTGACGCTATTAAACAATTTAAGGCTAATACGGATAATTTTAACAACTTTCTAAACGAACAAACTGAACATAAAAGTTTAGTGCTTTATAAAATCTACAAATCTATGTTTGAACAAAATAAAGTGCTCGAAAAAAGTAAAATAGCGCAATCATTAACATCAGATTATCAAACTATTTCAAATGCTATCGCTAACACAGATGAAAGAATTTGAAAAGTGCGTAAAATGGTTGATTTAGATAATGACCATCATCTAGATAATGGTGATGATAATAAGAATAATCATGGTCATGCACATTCACATGCAACAGCAAATATTGTTCTAGAAATTTTAAATTATGTGTATACACTACAAGCTAAATATAAAGATAGTTATTCACAAGAAAAAGCTAACTTAGAAAAAATCGCTACAGACGAGAACAAAGGTAAACAATTTATAGCTAAATTTGATAAGCTAATGAATATTGATTTAAGTGAAAATAGTGAATATTACAAATATGTAATTAGTGCAAGAAGCGAGGCGATTGCTTTAATTGAAAAATTAAAATTAATGGCTAAACATGAACAAATTGATGTTGCCGCTACATTTCCCCCTGTTAAATTAGCAGACGGAAGCGAAATTAAATAAAAAATGAACCAGCATTATGGTTCTTTTTTTATCAAAAACGCAGTACTATAGTGTTTTAAGAAACAAAAAAATAAAATTTTATAAAAATAAAAAAATATCAAATTTCATATTTTTTCAAAATACGGGTTTGAAATAATGTTCTCAATTTTTATTAAAAGTTACAACCGAAAAATATAAAAATAAAAACTGTTCTTTAGGCAAAAATACATAATTTTTTATAATTAAAATCATTATTATTTTTATATCAATATATAATTATCTTATACCGATAACAAGGAGAGTTATGATAGTAGATAAGGAAATAATTTTTAAGAAATTAAAAGAATATATGGAGATTGAAGGAATCTCGAGATACGAAGAAAAGGTTGCCCAAAAAATCAAAGATAACACATTTAATGAAAAATTAAATTATGCATACGATAATCTCGGTTCATTAATCGTAACTAAAAAAGATTGTCTTACAGGTCCTAAGATTTTAATTTCTGCGCATATGGATGAAGTTGGTTATAGCGTCTTAGAAATTTTAGACAATGGACAAATCACTGTAATGCCTGTAGGGGGCATTTGGCCGAACACTATAATAGGTACTAAAGCTAAATTAATTACTGCAGATAATAAGGAATTTTATGGTGTTTTTGGACACACTTCATATCATATTTTAGAAGCAGAAAAAGAAAACAAGGCCGTTCAAACGAAAGAGTTATTTGTTGATTTTGGTTTTAGTAATAAAGCTGAAGCGGAAGCTCAAGGAATAGAACCTGGCAATATTATTTTGCTTCATGGCGAGGTTTTTAGATTTCATAATAAAGATTTGGTTGCGGGCAAGGCGATGGATAACCGCGCTGGTGTAACTGTTTTAGATTGCTTAATTAATAATTTGAAAGAAGAAAATTTAAAGTGTCAACCTTATTTTGTTGGCACTGTGCAAGAAGAAGTGGGTACTCGGGGAGCAAAAACAGCAGTATCGTTAATTGAGCCTCAAATCGCGATTGCAATTGATACTACTGCTTCTCATGATACTTATCAAGCTATTAGTGGCAGACAAAAATTAGGTGATGGTGTCGCCATTCGTGTCCAAGATCGAGGGACAATGATGGATCCTAAATTAGTTGAAATTTTAATGGATTTAGGCAGAAAAAATAATATAAAAATCTATAAATTCGTCGCCCAAGGTGGCGGAACAGATGCAGCAGAATTACAATATGGAAAAGGTGGAGTAGCCACTGTAACGATATCAATACCACAAAGATATTTACATTCTCCTTTAGGTGTTTGTGACTTAAATGATTTACAAGCGGTAATTAATTTACTCACAGAATTTTTAAAATTCATGAATGAAGAAGAATATAAAAAAATAACATACAAATAAAATAAAAAAAATATTTGTGTCCAAAAAGACTGCACTACAGACTAATTTGACACAAGAAAGGTAGAAAAAATTATGCATAATAGAGAAAAATTATTTACTAAACTTAAAGAATATATGGAAATCGATGCTGTTTCTCGTTATGAAGAAAAAGTTGTGGAATCACTAAAAAAGAATACAGCTAATGCTAATGTTTTATATGCTCGCGATGGAATGGGATCATTAATCATAACTAAAAAAGACCATAATAATGGGCCAAAAATTATGCTAGCTGCACATATGGATGAAGTTGGTTTTTCAGTGCTAGATATTCTTGATAATGGTCAATTAAGAGTTGCTTCTATTGGCGGAATTTGACCTAATGCATTTGTGGGAACAAAAGCAAAATTACTTACCTCACAAGGCAAAGAGTTTTTAGGAATTTTTGGACATACATCTATACATATTTTAGAAAAAGAAAAAGTTGATAAAGCAGTTTCTATGAAAGATTTATTTGTAGATTGTGGATTTAAAAATAAAGAAGAAGCTGAAAAATTAGGTGTTGAAATAGGCGATGTTATTTATGTATCAGGTGAAACAATTAGACTATTTAATCCGGATTTAGTAGCTGGTAAAGCGATGGATAACCGTGCTGGTGTAATGATTTTAGACGAAATCATTAACCGTTTAGCTAATGAAAAACTTCCTAACCAACCTTATTTTGTTGGTACAGTACAAGAAGAGGTTGGATGCAGAGGAGCTAAAACTGCAATTTCAATTATAGAACCAGATATTGCTTTTGCAATCGACACCGGTGCATCTCATGATACTTATGGAGCAATTAAAGGTGTTCCAAAACTTGGCGGAGGCGTTGCAATTAATATGCAGGATTCGGGCACAATGATGGATCCTAAATTAGTTAAAGTAATAACTGAACTTGCCAAAAAATATGATATTAAATTATATAAATATGTTGCCCAAGGTGGCGGAACAGATGCTGCTCAATTGCAATACGGAAAAGGTGGCGTGCCTACAATAGGTATTTCTATTCCACAACGTTATCTTCACTCGCCTTTAGGTGTTTGTTCACTTTTCGATATGGAAGAAATAATTCGCTTAATGGTAGAATTCTTAAAGTTTTTTGATCAAAAAGCTCTTGAAGCTATTAAATATAAATAATAATAATTAAAAAATATAGCTATGGCGGCTATATTTTTATAATTTATGTTGCATAACAAAATAGGAAAAAAATAGAATTTTGGCATTTTGATTTAGTTAAAATGAGATTATGCAAAAAAAATCAAAAAATCAAGCTAATGATTTACCATTAGTTAAACCAATATTACTAAAAAGTGGATTTACTAAAGCAATCAAGGGAGGATTGCTAAATTCCGATGTTGTTATCGCTGTGGCAACCGATGAACAATATGTATATTTTATTGAAGCACACGATAAAAATACCCAAGAAACCTGTAAAGATATCCAACTAGAATACTTAAACGAAGATAAGCCATATGGCTTGCATAAGTATGTTTATGTTAATTCTTTGAAAATTTTTAAAATGCTTGCTAAAGATTTAAAAACTCAAGTCTCTGTTGATTTTGATGTGAAGAAAAATAGTGCTATATTAGATTATCAAAGTCAGCTATCATTAGTTAGACATATATCTGAAAGGTTAAATGACGATATGAATCTGCCTAAATTAGTCTATTTAAAGCGAAGCAACGCTAATTTAAGAAGTTAAAAAAATAAAAAACGGAAGTATATTCCGTATTATTTATATATTAATATGTAAATTTATCAGCGGATGGAAATAATGCTATGGCAATGGCACCTGGCCCTGTGTGAGCAGCTACTGCCCCATAAAGCGTAGATCTTGCATCGAAAGATGCTTCGATTTTTGATAATTCACTATCAGCAGTGTCAATAACAGCCTTATCATTGCCTTCTACAATGAATATTTTGAAATAATCTTGGATTTTTTTTATGTTTTTCTTTGTTTTGAAAGCAAATTCTTGCATTTTATTAATCACTGATTGAACCCCTTTTTTCATAGTTCTCATTAAGCCGGCTACGCTAGCCATATTATAGTGAAATTTAACAAAAGGGTAGATTCTAAGTTTTGATAAGACATTCAAAGTGAACTTTTTCAATCCACCAACTCTGCCGCCGCGAATAAAATATTCAACATCGCCAAGAAGCACATACATTAATGATTCTTTTTTAATTTTATCTAATACATTTTCGACGTTATTAAGGTGTTGGTCTTTGTCATAAATTTTTTGAATGATTTTTGCCCCTTCTAAAAGCATATCAGAAGCTCAACAAGAGTCTATTACGTGAAATTTAGGGTATTCTTTTTCCAATACCTTTGATACTGAATATGTAGAAGAAAGGGCAGATGAGATAGGTAAATAGACAATATCATCATATTCTTCGCTTAATTTATGCACTAATTCTTCAAGTTTTCCAATATTAGGCAATGAAGTCTTAATCGATTTCGCATTTTCATAAATTTGTAGCATTTCTTTGGCATTATTGTTTAATCCATCTTCATAAACTTTATCATCAACTATGACTTTTAAAGGGATGAAGTGATAACCTAATGCTTCTATTTCTTTATTATTATGAAAAACGAAGCTATCGAATATAAATGTGAGTTTTTTCATAAATCTCCTAAAATAATATCATTAATAATAGCATAAAAAATAAGGAATAGAATGAATTAGACACTTATTTGTTTCAATACGCATATTTAATTTTAAGTTTTTTCTTTATTTCTTTTGGTAAATTTTTTGGAGGATTTTCATAAATTAATTTAATGTTGCCCGCTGAACTAATACTTTCAATAAAATCGAATAAATAAGTCAGTTTTATAATGTCTATAGGAACCGAATTAGTGAGTTTTTCTGAAATTACAAAAGTATCGACATTGTTTTTTAGAGCCAAAACCTTTGTTTGTGGGAAAATTTCTTCAATATACAAAGCAATTTTTTGGTTTCTACTAAGTTTTTTGCTTAATTTCAATATGTTATCAATGTTAAAGGGTTCAGATATGTTTCTTTCGCGTATTAAAAATATTAAATTTTTTTCTTTGTATGTTGTTATATTGTGCAATAAATCGTTTTCTGTGGTATCGATAATATTGATTTTTTCTTTATTTCTACTTAATAATAAGAAATTATTAATTTGGCTATTAAAGTAATGTCTATTTCAATTAACGTTATCAAAGAAGCAAATATCCTCTTTTTCCATTCCTACAACTTCAGCGGTTAGATAATCAATATTCGTATTTTCTTGTGATTCATAAGTTTTTACATGGACAACATTTTTGATGTAATTCTGTAGTTGGTGTTGCTGATTGTATTCAAGCAATTTACTATAATAATTAGCAAAGGGTTTTTCGTGTGCAATATCACCAAAAGCTCAATATCCAAATTTGTTAATATCATTTGTATTTTTTAGATTATCTAGTAAGTATCTAATTTTATAGTTGTTGTTTAATACTTGGTTTTCTTCTGTTGGTCTAACCACTTGTAAAAGGACATATTGGTCGAAATATTTTAAATATTTAGTATTATTTGATGCTTTTCCTTTATATCTAATATGTCGTTTAAGGGATTTGGTGCATTCAGTAATTGAATCGAAGCCAACTAAAATTTGAATCGAGCCCATAAATTTATAAATAATTATGTGATTTTCACCTTTGGTTATACCCATTAAATTTATGATATTAAAGTAGTCAAAATAGTTCATTTTTTTAACATAATAATCTATTTTATGATTAAAAGCATAAACTAAATAATATGGATATGATGCTTTTTTTACTAGTTCTGCTGGGTTATTTACTACAGTATAAACTTTTTTATTAGCTAAATCATGCTTATATCCTCAAAAAATGTTGCATACAAAGGAATTGGTTTCTGGTTGAAAATACAATCTAAAGCTAACCATACTGCTTCTAGCTGTGAATTTATATAGTTTCATACTTATTTTTTTTAAATAAGGTTTGATCTTGTTTTTTGCAAAATGTCCCTCGAAATAAACTTTTTTTTGTTTTTCGCCACCAAATAAATAATTTTCCAATTGATGTCTTGATTTGGTGTCAAAAAACGATAAAAAATAATCTAATTCAATATATTTATTGGTTTTTACACCCTCTTGGCTAATATCAAGCATTGAACTATCCGATAATGCTTTTGAACTGTTGCGAATTACAACCTTATTTTCCATGTCGATTTTAAAGCTTAAAAATCCATCTATGTTAATTTTATTAATACTTTGTTTAATGAAATAAATTATTAATGGCAGTGCGACCAAAAAAATAAAAGCAAAAATAATGGCAATTAAGATTAAAAGATGGCCTGTATTTTTAGTAACCGTTTCTGGTGTAATTGACAAATTACTTGGTCTAATGTTTGAGTTTAAGCGGATGGATGATGTTATAAAAATTTGAAAATGGCTATTCATTAGCTCTCCTTATCGGTTTTAAGAAGTCTGATTGAAGGGTGATTTTTAGCTAATGTATAGATTTTGTCTCCCTTATTAGGGAATGTTGCGACAATCGTATCGTTGAATACCTCCAAAACTTGGCCTTCACCGAAGAAAGAGTGACTAATAATATCACCTGGTAAAATATTTTTATTAAGGTTTTTAATTTCTTTTTCATCGGTCATATCTGAGAAGTTTATACCAACTTCACCTTGATGAAGGATAAATTTATTGATATCTATACCCATTTCTTTAATGAATCTTGATGGTTGTTTATGTTCGTTTGTTCCGACATAGTATCCGCGGCTATCGCTTAAAAATAAACGATGTTTTGCCCGAGTAACAGCAACATAAGCGAGACGTCGTTCTTCTTCTGCTAAGTCGGGTTTATTTTTCTCCAGTGATTTTACATGAGGGAAGATTTTATCTGACAATCCAACAATGAAAATATTGTCAAATTCAAGACCTTTTGAACCATGTATTGTCATTAATGTTACGTAATTTGTTGAGTTGTCAAAATCATCGCCAGCAGATAAAAGCGAAACATATTCAATGTAATCCTTTAGTGTTTTCTCAGGATTCATTTCCTGTCACCTCTTAATTGAACGGATTAATTCGTTGACATTATCTGCTCCAGTGCCTTTAAGCAATACATCATCCTTAAGGTGTTCGAAATAACCGATTTTGGTTAAAAAATCCGATAAAACTAAGTGAATAGGGTTAACTTTACTATTTTTTAAGGCTTTTCTTGATCGTAAAATATTATTTAAAAAATCAACTAATTTACGCTTTACATCAATTTTAACCGGCAGTTCTTTATATGAATCTATTAAAGTTTGAAAAAGTGGTTTATTTTGTTCGCGAGCGAATTCAATTATTTTATTAAGATTAACTTCACCAATATTACGGCTAGGAACATTAATTATCCTTAAAAGCGATACTTCAGAACCGTCATAAATTACTCGTAAAAATGCTAAAGCATCCTTTACTTCTCTTCTTTGGAAGAATTTAGTGCCATTAAAAACTTTATAATTAATATTTTCTCTAGTTAGTTCTTCTTCGAATTGACGAGAATAGTAATTTGACCGATAAAATATGGCGATATTTTTAAGTTGAATTTTGTTGCGTTTTAGTTCATTGATTTTTTGTACAACCCACCTGGCTTCACTTTCAATGCTAAAAGCATGGTTGAATTCTATGCTTTCCCCTTGTGGGTTTTCGGTTGTTAATTCTTTCAAAAATCTTTTTTTATTATGACTAATCAATTTGTTGGCGGCATCTAGAATTGTTTTTGTTGAACGGTAATTAGTGTTAAGCAAAATGGTTTTAGTATTAGTAAAATCCTTATCGAAGTTTAAAATCAAGTTAACATCTGCACCTCTTCAACCATAAATTGTTTGGTCTGGATCACCAACGATAGTTATTTGAGCACCGCTTTTTGAAAGAGCTTTAACAATTTCGTATTGCGTTGCAGATGTATCCTGGAATTCATCGATTAAAATATGAGAATATTTCCGAGATCACAATGTTGCAACTTCAGGAAAACGTGTAAATAATGAATGCGTTTTAATGATGAGATCATCAAAATCTAAACACTGATCTGCCTCTAGCTGTTCATTATATGATTCAAAAATAGAAGCGAATTTTTTATTAGCAGCTTCATTTTCTGGTTCTTCTTCCATCAGCTTTTCATAGAGATCAAAAGAATTAAGTTGCAATCCTTTTGCTCAACTAATTGTATTGATTACACGATTAAATGACATTTCTTGTGCATCGATGTCATTTGCTCTAAAAATTCTTGATAATATTTGTTTTTTATCTGCATCATCAATGATTTGAAAATCAGGATTTAAATTTAAGTGAATGGCTTCTTTGCGTAAGATTTTGGCACAAATAGAGTGAAAAGTTGTGATTTCAACTTTTTCATATTTATGTTCTAGGTAGTATTCAACACGAGCAGCCATTTCCTTAGCAGCTTTATTAGTGAAGGTCAAAGCTAGAATTGAGTTTTCATCAATACCAAGCTCAGTGACCAAGTATGCAATTTTACGAGTTAAAACACGAGTTTTTCCACTTCCAGCACCAGCCACGATCCGGAGGGGACCATCAAAATATAGTAAGGCCTCATGTTGCTCTTTGTTTAATTCCGAAAGTAATTGCTCTTTTATATTCATTATTACTCCTAACTAGTTGTTTTGGTCATTATAAAAATAATATTTTTCATTATTAATTTTTATAGGTACAAGAATTTTGCTATTTACTTTTTCTGCTATATCATAGTGTTTTTGGTAGCAAACAATAGATTGAGACAAGGCATTAATTACGCTAAATTTACCATTAGTTATTAACAAAATTAAATAATTAGATAACCCTAAAAATAATCAAATTCCAGAGATTGTCTCTAGGATTTTTTTTATTATTATTAATTTATTATTTAAATCTTGTTCTTTTTGAGATAGCAAATAAATCTCTTCATTATTTATTGTGATTAAAAAAATTAAGATGAGAATAGTAAAAAATCATAAACTTAATAAGTGTCTTCTTAACACGAGAATAATATTATTTTTGAAACTGTTTTGATAATAATTAGGTGTTGAAATGCGGTTTAAAATTTGCATTTTGCATAATGTTAATCCGATCGATTTAGCATTATTGAAAATCGGAATTATGAAGAATAATAATCAAACATCTGCTAGTGAAAAGCACAAAAATATATACCATCTTAATGGCGATGAAGGTTGTGAGATATCTTGATTTCAAGCCATTAGCAGCCAATATTGAAATATAATTAATGAAAATAAAAATAAAGTATCAATTATATTTGCTAACATCATAAATCAAGGATTAACATAGCGATGTTGGTGCATTATTCTCCTTTTGATTAAATTATCAGATTACTTCTCAATTTTCTAATTCCGGTAGACCCCTTAAGATCATTGCTTCATGATTGTTGAGGTTTACATAGTGGTTAGTTGCGAAGAAATTTTCATTATTTTTATGAAAATCACTTAATATTTTGTGTAATTTTTCAAAAAATTTCTCACTTCTACGTTCATCATATTTCGCTTTTTTAGCCAGGATTAAAAGTGGAATTAAGTAGTTATATCTTCTGGTTAGTAGAAAATTACCAACTAAATAACGCATTGTGTAAAGGTATGCGTATTCAATCTCTTGTGTTAATTTGAGATTATTAAACTTGATGTAATTTTTAATTCTACCAAATTGCATATTAAAAATACTTGGGTTAAATCAAGTTAGAATTGAGATATCTTCTTTTCGACCTTTTAATGAGGTTAGATAATAACTTTTAGCATTAATTAAAAGTGTATAAGCTAATTCAAGGCAAAATTTAGTATCAGATTGATTGTTTCCTTGGATCGTATCTAAACGTGTTATTAGGCTTTTTTTGATTAATTTATTAAAAATAAAAGGGTAAGAATAGGCTAAAACTTCAGGATGTTGATTAGTAGCATATTCAACATCTTCATCTAATCTGTTATCAGCATTTCAACGAACTGTTCCTCTTAATCTAGGTTTTCATTCAATGATTTCAGGTTCAGATTCCGGAATCATTTCAATCATTCTAGAAACTGTTCAAGGTTTAAAGTGAATTTCATCAAAAATAACAGCAGCATAGGTACTTTTAACCAAATGCAGGCTTGAAATAATATCACTTTGTGAGTTATTTATTTTATTGTTAACTACAAATTTTAATCTACTACCAAAGAATTTTAGATATCGGTCTAGTCTTGAATACATATCTGACGAAATTTTGCTTAAAACTAAAATAAGTTCAAAATCTTGCGAATCTTGTTCAACTAAAGCATTCAATAGTGATTTCAATTGTTTTGATGACGCTATTGATGGACATATTAATGATATTTTCATGTTAACCCCTTAATATTTAATATTTCCGCTTGTTCTTGGATAAGGAATAGTATCGCGAATATTATCAATTCCGGTTACATACATTATTAAACGTTCAAAACCAATGCCAAAACCACTTGAACCGGCATCACCGAAGCGGCGAAGGTCAAGGTATCATTGCAATTCATCGCTATGCATTCCAAGTTCTTTAACTCTTTGCATTAGCTTGTCATAACGAGCTTCACGCTGAGACCCACCGATTAATTCACCGATGCCTGGGACTAATAAATCAAATGATGCAACGGTCTGATTATCATCGTTTTGATGCATGTAAAAAGCCTTGAATTCTTTAGGGAAATTAATAACTGCAACGGGGCCTTGGAAGACTTCTTCCGCTAAAAAGCGTTCATGTTCAGTTTTAAAATCTAAGCCAAATTCAATATTCTTTTCTTCAAATCTATCTTTAACTTTAGCTAATATTTCAATCGCTTGCCTATAATCAACAGTAGTAACTTCACCATTAATGAACTTATTTAAACGACAGCGAAGATTTGAGTCGAGTTTTTCTTCCAAAAAGTCAAATTCTTTTTTATTAATTTCTAAGGTGTTCTTAATCACAACTTTTAAGCAATCGAATGCTAAATTGATAATATCATTCAGATCAGCAAAAGCAACTTCTGGTTCTATCATTCAAAATTCAGCGGCATGTTTTTTAGTATTTGAATGTTCAGCTCTAAATGTTGGTGCAAATGTGTAAACTTTCTTAAATCCTAAGGCATAACTTTCTGCGTGAAGTTGACCAGTAACTCCTAATGTAGCTTTAACATTATCAAAAAAAGGCTTATCACTATTACTATCGTTGACTACAAAAGTTTCACCCGCTCCCTCTCCGTCATTTGATGTGATTATCGGTGCGTGAAAATTAAGAAAACCGTTATTTCTAAAGTAAGTATGGATTTCTTGTGCTAATGTTGATCTGATCAACATTACACTTCGAAGTAAACTTGTACGATGTCTAACGTGTGCTGCTTCCCTTAAAGTTTCAACATTAATGCCCTGTTTTTGAATTGGATAATCTGAATCGGTTTTTTTAAGTAATGTAATTTTTTGAGCCAACAATTCAATTCTTTGTTTTGCTTCTGGAGTAAATTTTAAAATACCTTCCACTTTAACAGCTGATCCTAGACTGAATGCATCAATTTCATCTAAATTTAACAAATCAGCTTTACATGTAACTTGCAAGGAAGCCACTGTTGAACCGTCATTAATTTCCAAAAACCTAATTTTTTTATTACCTCTATTTGCTACTAATCATGCATCTATAGTGTATTTTTGTTCTGAAAAAGATTCTTCGTTGAATAGTATTTCTTTAATCGAATTTGTGATCATATTACCTCTATTTAATATTTAATATTTATTTTAATTATAACATAATAGAATAATAGGTTATATGTTTTAGAATTTTTAGCATTATTATTCTATTAATAAAAGCTATATTATTTTTCTTAATTTTGGTATAATTCACTTTGCACTGTTTTTTACTAAAAATACACATTTACAAGCTTTTTAGAAGAGGAGAAGTGATGAATATTACTATTTTAGTGCTCGGGATTATTTCTTCATTATTAATGGTGATTTTACCGATTCCACAGTTAATTACGACTTTTAAAACTAAAAACGTTGATAACGTTTCTTACCCTGCTTTTTATATTTATTTTTTTGGTGGCGCTCTATTTGTCGCTGTTATGACTATGCTTAAAAAAACACCTTTTGATTTAGCTAATGATCCGATTATAAATATTGTCGGAAACACCTTATTTATAGGCTTAATGGCAACAACAATTACATTATTTATGGTTTTAGATAAAAAGGTAAAAAAGGCTTTGAAATTGATAGGCGTCATTCCACTTTGAGTTATTTTTATTTCTTTAGCAACTTGATGAATTATTGAATATTCACTTTATAGAACAGGATATTTTGATAATAATAATACTTTTATTACCATTGTAACAATTATCGCAAACACCTGTACAGCGCTTCCTTTTGTAGCGCAAATTATTAAAACATTAAAAACTAAATCTGCTGAGGGTGTTTCATTTGTTTTGTTAGCTTGCGGTTACTTAATAAACATGCTTCTATTAGTTTACTTTGGCTTATTGCTTCCAATGTTTTCAGCGATGTGATGAGTAACATTGTTATTCCAAAGCGCAGGAGCATTAGTTTATGTAATTCAAATTATCGTCTGTGTTGCCCTCCAAAAAGAAAATGTTTAATTTAAATTTTTCTAAAAATACTGTAATTAGCTCTTTTTAGAAAAAAAAGATAAATAAAATATTGCCCAGAGCAATATTTTTAAATTAATTTATTTCGTTATTATTTTAGCTATAAAGTTGCAATTTTAACTGCAATGAACATAACAATAAATGCGATTAATACAACTATTAAAGCACAAATGAAGTTCATAATAATACCAGATAATGCGCTTGGATCTTTTTTCATTTTGATCATAATAATAGGGATTAAAATTGAAATTAAATTACAAATAAAGATGCTTAATAAGATAACTATCGATGTACCAATAATGATTGCTCATGTAAGTGAGCCTTGTCTTGAATCAGTTAAATTTTCAGTTATTGCATAATATGGAACTAATCTTAAAACATTGATGATTGATAAAATCAATCCAATTATAGTGCTTACTAATAATTCTTTTCTAAAGGCTTTTTTAAATTGTTTTTTCTCAATTTCATCTAAGCTATAAGCTCTAGTGAATGACAATGAGCTTTGCCATGCAGCATTATTAATTAAAACAATTATAATTGGGAATAAAGAAGCTAAAGAAACTGGTAAAAAACTTAATAAATTAGGATTTGCAAACTCTGCTGGCGCGCCTTTGCCTATAGTTAAATTAATCGAAGTTTCAATTAAAGCTTGTAAAAATGTTCCGAAAATTAAGAATAATGACAATCATAAAATTCTATAACCAACCAATTTATATCATGGTGTTTTAATGTAATCACTACCAGTGGCGGCGTTTGAGCTTATACCTGCATATTTATATAAGTCTTCTGTAGCTTCATCTTGAATTACGTCGATAACATCATCGCTTGTAATCATTCCTAATAAACGATTTTCATTATTTGTAACTGGTAAAGTAGACATATCATGCTCAGAAAAAATTTTAGCTGCATCAGCTTTTTTAGAGTTGGCAGTAACAGAGGTTACTGGTGAGTATAACTCATCGAGCTTTGTAGAGCCGTCATTGAAAACAATTTCTTCGAAGGTTAATGTACCTAGTAATTTGTTTTTTTCATCAACTACATAGTAATAATGGACTAATTCAGCGTTTTTGCGTCCATAGTCACGTTTGATTTTATATAAAGCTTGTTCACATGTATATGAGTTAAGAAGCGAAGAAATATCGATAGACATAATGCTTCCAACTTCATCATCTTGGTAAGATAATATTTTATTGATTTCAGCTATTTTTTCTTTAGGAGTATAAGCTAGAATTTTGCTTATTACATTTGCAGGTAATTCATCAATAACGTCTGCGAGTTCATCACTTTGTAATTCTTGCAATATTTTCATTGCTCATGGTTCGCTAAACGATACTGCCAACTCACGTTTTAGATCATCTTCAAAAAATGAGAATAAATCGGCTGCATCGGCAGTTTTTAATAATCTTAAGAATGTGATTTGTTTCTCTTTTTCTAAGCGAGCAAATTGTTCAGCAATATGTGCATTTGGATAGGTGTCGATAATTATTCTAGCTTCCTGAACGCTTTTGATTTCCACTACTTTTATGATTTCTTCATAAATCTTTTGTTCATATGCTTCATCATTTTGAAGCTGATCGAGGGGTTGAGTATCTGTGGTCATTGTTTTTCCTTTGTTTAATCTTTAAGATATTTAACTAATTGTTGTTGGAATTGTTCTAGTTTAACTGTATAAAATACACCATTTTTGACAAATTTAACATCTCCAGTTTCTTCTGAAACTACAACTGTCAAAGCATCGCAAATTTCACTGATTCCAATGGCTGCACGGTGACGAGAACCATATTGGTTATCAATTGATTTTTTTGTGATTTTATAAAAAGTTGATGCATAATAAATTTTATTTTCACGAATTATTACAGCTCCATCGTGCAATGGAGAGTATTTATTGAAAATGGAAATTAAAAGCGATGAAGAGATATTGGCATTTAAAATTACACCATCAGTACGCAAGTTATCTAAATTATCGTTATTTTCGATAGTGATTAAGGCACCGATTTTATTTTTTGATAAATATTCAACAGCTTCCCGTAATTGGTTAATAAGTCTTATTTGGCTTGATGTTCCGAGTTTATTAAACTTTCTACGACGAAAAATGCTACTAATTATATTGACAATAAAAGGCACTGATATAATTAAAACTAATAAAATTAATAATGCAAAACCAGCGTAAAAAAATCCCTTAAATAGCTGTGTATCAGTGAAATTAGTCAAATATGAAGCCGATACATTTGAGGCTGTATTTGTTTCCATAATTAAATTATTTTTCATACTATTGACCAAATTTTCCCACTAATAGTGCAACTAAAACCAATAATGTTATTCCTAATAATGAACAAATCATTGCGATAATATTAGTTTTGTAAGCTTTTTTCTCTTCAACTGGATCAACATTTATGCGCAATTTACATCTTGGTTCTGTGCATTCTAATTTTTCATTAATTATTTCTGCATTGTTGATTAATGCTGGAGACGATAATTCTGCTTGATTTTCTGCATATAATTGTTTTAATAATTCACGACGCTTATTTATTTTTTCTTCACATTCAAATGGATCACGTTCTGTAGTCATATTTACTCCTTACTTTATTATTGGTAATTATATATAAAAAATCAATTTTTTTTAATATTAGTACTAGCATTAAAAATAACCTTTGGATGGTGATTTATAAAAGTTATATTTCTTCTATATCTTTTTTGTTTTTTCTCGCAAGCGAATTATTGATTTTTTTTAGCTCAGCTGCAAACTTAGAATAGTATCTTTCAGGCGGAATTTGAATTTTTGAAATATCAATAATTTGAAATTCTAAGCCATTAAAAGCACTAGCAAAGGATGAAATATCATTCGATTGAGGATTAAAAATTTGTGTTTTTTCTAAAGTCAAAGCATCAGCTTCATAATCATAAATTTCTTTTAGCCATTGTTTAATGTTGGCGGTTTTTCCAATTATTGAATGGTTCTCATTAATATCATATGAATCGTTAAAAATATAGTTTTCAAGCTCTAAATCATCAAAATTAGAAACTTTTTTGCCTGATAATAAACCTCTTAAAATAGGATGAGTTGGTTTAGTGAATAATTCAGCTGTTAAACCATGTTCAAAAATTTTATTATTAAAGCAGGCATATGTGTAATCTAATTTGCAACTTTGAATGATATGGTGATCCTTAGTTACAAACACTAAAGTAATATTAAATTCTTTAGCTAATGCGATCGCACTGTTTAAAAAAGTGTATTTAACATTAAAATCTTTTTCGTTTTCATTATCGATTAAAAAAATGATTTTAGGATACTCAATAGCTTTGAAAAGGAAAAAGATTTTTAGCTTATTCACGGGCGAAATGATATTAAAATTTTTTACTGAATCCGCGTAAGTAACGGATGAATGATTTAAAACTTCATAAGTTTTTTTTAATGTTTCTATTTTTTTGATTTCTTTAATAGAAGCTTTTGATCTAACAGAAATATTTCATAAATCCTCAACAGTTGAAAACATATCCAAGACCATTTTAGCTTGCCTTGTAGTTGATTGAAATTTTTGACTAAGCTCATTGAGCATTTTTCAGTGAATATCACTAATATGATTTATGCTTAAAAAATCAGAAATATTAATTGATACTAAATTTGATATTTCTTCAATCATTTTATTATTTTCATTAAAAGTTGCGAAATAGTTATTAATAAGCGGGTTTTTTTTAGTTTTTGCATCAGCAAGCTTTTTAAATTTATTTTGAGATATGTCTAATTCAGCAACTTTATTATCAAATTGAGTTTGTAATTTACGAATGGTGAAATTAAAGTTATCGATTGTCGTAGAAATTCCAAATTTTCTTTTTAGCAACTTTTCCTTGTTTTTTCTCTCGTCTAAAATATTTAAGTAGGTACGATATTTTTCATTTGAATAATCAGCATAAGAAGTGAAATCAATAACCATCTCATTTTTTATTATTTTTTTAATTTGTGCACTCGTTAATAATTTTTTAGTAGATAAATTATTTTCTAGAAATAATGCAACTTGAGAAGCTATTGATGATCTCATTAGTAAGAAATCATCATATTTTGTAAAAAAGAAGCTTTTACGAACAGCAAAAATTTTTCTAGCCATATATTTATAGACTAGTGAACGCTTCATTAAAAAATTATGTTGTACTGAAGTATTAGAAAAAAGCTTTGCCTCTGAAAAGTCTATTCTACAGGCATTTTGGTATCATGATATCAAATATTTTATAAATGAGTTAGTTGATGATTTAAAATTTTTAATTTGATTTGTTATTGCTTTCACTTCTAACTGGACATCTCTTAATTCTAAAGTTCTTTCATAATTATAACTATTAACTTTAGCCATTTTTTCATAGTAGTGAAGTTTATTTTTTAATGTTTCAATTTCGTTTTCTAATTTGATTGTATTATTGGTGTATTTACCAGTATATGCATTTTTGAAAACTTTTAATATAGGCAAAATATATTCATCAATTTTGTTAATTATTTCAACGAAGTAATTTCTACGACTTTCGCGTAGCTCGTGAACTTTAGAAATGAAGTCTTCAATATTTTTATTCATTAATTTTTTACCAATTTCACTGTGTAGTAGTGTAATTTGGCGCAAATAATCTATTGATAATGAAGATAAAATCGGCATTAAAATTTTATAAGTATCATGTACAAAATTTATTAACTCATTACGTCTTGATGCTAATAATTTATTGATTTTAGCTAAGTCATAGAAGGTGCTTTTTATTTCTTGATTAATTTGGTTGCGCACAAAAATTAAAGGTATGGTTGCAATATCATTTAATTTATTAGTGTCTACTAATTCAATCTTTTCTAAAATTTCCTTTTTATTAGTTCTAAATTTAATTTTTCCATTGTCAAGTTGTTCATTAAAAAATAAATTGCTGTTTCTTTGACCAATAATATTCTTAAAATTAGTATTGAAAAATTCGTTGTTATTATCGCAAACTAGTATGGCATGACTTAGATTTTTATAAAAGTTTAAAGACGGTAAGTTAATTCAATCATTTGTTGTTGATGATGTAAATACCTTGTCTGCACTAAAAATGTTATTTTTAAAATCCATAAATTAATTATATATTATAAGTATATTTAATGTTTGATAAAATAAAAGTATGGGGGTGTAATGGTTTCGACACATATTGGGCTTATTAAACAACAGGGGTTTGGCACACCTTAATGCCTTCTAGGTTTAATAAACGCAGAATCTAAAGAAAATGATGTTGAAGTTACAAACTTTGACTTAATGATTGCCAACCAGGCAAAATACAATCTTGCATTTGCTTAGTATTAGCTGCAAGTAGCTTAAATTTTTTGTCTCAATTATTTAAGCTAAGGACGAGACTCGTGATAGTTTAGGCCAGCATAACTATCATTAAAATAAGCTGGCACAATTGACTAAATTTTGCTATTTTGATAAGTTAATTGACATTAAAAATTAGCTAACCTGTAAGTATTTGTTTAATAAAGTTTAGTGTGTGGACACGGGTTCGACTCCCGTCATCTCCACCATTTTTTTTATATTTTTTTATTAAAATAATATAATAAAAATATGAAAAATAATAATAACAATAAGTATGTTTTAGATGATCGGGAATATCTGACTAAAGAAATTGAATTGCAAAAGATTGAAGCCAAAAAGCATAGGTTAGAACTTCTTGAGAAGGCTTATGAAATTTCTTTAATCGAACCTGATGAAAGACATATTAAAATTAGAAAAAAATTTAAATATCTAGTGATATTTTTTGGATCTTCTTTAGCTATTGTTTCGGCCTTATGTATTATTTTATTTTTATTTTTACGTCGTTAAAGTTTTACCAAAAATGCTGTATACAGCTATTTTTAATATAAAAAAACGAGTAATATTTATTGTACTCGTTTTTTATATTTCTTCTGTTAGAGTAGTTTTGTCCGCCTCATCTAATGTGTGATGATTTTTTTGATTTTCAGAATTATTTATAGCTTCTGAGTGATGGAATGGGCTTTCAATTTCACTTTCGATAGTGTTTTCATCATTAATATCTTCAGCCATGATATTTTCATCCTCTATTACATGTACAGTAGTTCTTTCTTGAGAAGCTTTTTGTTTATTGTAATCACTTTTACGTTCACGGATTTTTGATTTTACATCAAACATATTTTGGATAAATGATAAATTAATATCATTTTTAATTTCTTTAAAGTAAATTACAGCTGAAATAATGCTGAAAACTAATGAAGCAATTAAAGGCAAGTTCATGATATGGATATAAAGTAAAGCTAATGGCGCCACAATCAATGTATTTCCGCCTCAGTAGTAGTATCCAGCTCCTTGGGATTCAAAATCGATTGCTATAGCTAAAATTAAAATGATTATTGTGCCTATTGCTTGGGTTAAAGTTTTAAGTTTTCCCCAAAATTTAGCTGCAACATCAATTCTTTTTTCTGCCATAACAACTCTAAAACCGCTAACTGCGATATCTCTCATTATCATTAATGCTGTTATTCAAAATGGAACTACATGTATAACTGATAAAAATATAAATGTGGTTGATGTAATGAATTTATCGGCAATAGGGTCGAATAACTTGCCAAATGGAGTAATTCTATTGTTTTTTCTTGCGATTTTACCATCATAATAATCAGTAATCATGCTTCCAATATAAATAATAGTAATTAAGCCTAGTAAAATACGGCCAGTAATTTTATGGAATTCATAATGCGTTCCGAAAAAGTTTAATGATTGACCTAAGCACACATAGAGAATCATTAAAATTAGTAAAGGAAGCGCTGCAATAATTCGTATAAAAGTTAGCTTATTAGCTAAATCCCTTCTACTTTCTAGTGTTTTCTTGTAATTTTTCATTATAAAACTCCTTAACTTTATCAATTGATTGAGTTATATTATTTTGTTGAAAATCTTTATCAATATTTTCCATCTCTTTATTGATTCATTCGCGAACATCAAAACATTTTTTACTTCATGATGATGAACGATTAGTTCTAAGTTTACCGATATTGTCTAGCAAAGCTGCGTTATAAGGACCATCAAGCACATATTCTTTAAATTTACTTGAGTTAGATATGCTATCAATATATGTGTAGGCTCAAGAGACAACATCGCCCATTTTATATTCGCCAATTGAGGGCTCAAATTTTTCTAATAATAGCTCATTTTGTTTTCAGAGCTCATCTAACTCAAAAATTAAGTTTTCACGATATAAGTTAGCTTGGTTTCTTGCTTCTAATTCGGCCCTTTTACGGCGTTTTTTTGCTGCTTTATCTTTTAATGCACTATAAGTAATAAAGACAATTATTATGACAATAAAAACACCTAAAATTATTCAAACTATTTCATTACCTGTACCCATATAATCCTCCTTTTTCACAAGGTTTAATTAATTATATTATAATTTCATAAATCAATATTTATCTTTTTATTAAACATAAAAATATTTATATTTATAATTAAGAAATGGGGGTTAAAATGCGCAAAAAAAACAAATTAAATCAAAACAGTAATGAGCAAACAATTTTAAAACTTAAAGAAGCCGCGACCCTTGACACTAAAAGCCTTATAAATAAGTATAATTCGTCGTTTAAAGGTTTAAAAGACAAAGAACAAATTAAGCAAAATCGTGAAGAATACGGAGCTAATTTAATAGCAAAGAAATCACGTTCACAATTCGTTAAAACATTTATACAGGCATTTTTTAATCCTTTTTCAATAATTTTATATGTATTATCGTTGATTAGTTTAATAATAGACGTAATTATTCCTGTTGTACAAAAAAAGTATGACGAATTAAGCTACTCTACAGTAGTAATAATCATGACGTTGGTGATTATTAGCGGTATTATGCAGCTAATTGAAGAGACTCGTTCTTCCGCCAGCGCTGAGAAGCTGGTTAAAATGATACAAACAACAACTCGTGTCGAACGAAACGGTGTTCATTATGAGATCCCACTTAGCGATGTTGTTGTCGGTGATATTGTGATTTTAGCAGCTGGTGATATTATTCCAGCCGATGTTAGAATCATTAACTCGACGGACTTATTCGTTTCTCAAAGCTCATTAACTGGTGAAAGTGATAGCATTGAAAAATTAGCTAATTTACCTGTAGGCAAGGATTTTGAGAATGTTGTAGACTATGATAATTTGGCATTTATGGGTTCAAATGTTATATTGGGATCGGCTCGTGCTATTGTTATCGTTACCGGAAATAATACATACTTGGGGCACGTAGCACAAAAAATCAATGAGAAGAAAACTAAAACCAACTTTGAAAAAGGACTAGCAAGTATAAGCTGGCTATTGATCAAAATTATGTTAACTGTTGTTCCTTTGGTATTTTTAATTAATGGTATAAAAGGTGAAATAATCGGAAACAAAGCTTTATGAGTTGAGGGTCTAATTTTTGCAATTTCAGTTGCAGTCGGCCTAACCCCTGAAATGCTACCTATGATTGTAACGGGTGCATTAGCCCGTGGCGCAGTTGCTCTTTCCAAGAAGAAAACGATAGTAAAAAGCTTAAATTCAATACAAAATTTTGGCGCTATTAACATTTTCTGCACCGATAAAACAGGAACATTGACATTAGATCACATTGTGCTTGAACGTCATCTTGATATTTTTGGCAAAGAAAACACCAACGTTTTAAAATATGGCTTTCTCAATAGTTATTATCAAACAGGGTTAAAAAATTTATTAGATAAATCAATTATTGATAAAACTGATGATTTAGCAATTTATCATGATCAGCTCAGGGATTTAGAGTCACTTTATTATAAAATCGATGAGATTCCTTTTGATTTTGAACGTAAAAGAATGTCTGTGATTGTTAAAAATAAAAAAACAGATAGTGTTGAATTAATAACTAAAGGTGCTTTAGAAGAAATGCTTAGCATTTCAAAATATGTAGAAATTAACCAAAACCTCTATGAACTAGATGAAACCTACGCAAAAATGATTATGCGTAAAGTTGATGAATTAAATGATTTAGGTATGCGCGTCATTGGTGTTGCTAGAAAAGAAAATGTTCCTGTGGACGGAAAATTTAACATTTCACATGAAACAGATATGATTTTATTAGGGTATTTAGCATTCTTGGATCCCCCTAAAGAATCGACAGCTAGTGCAATTAAAAAGCTTCATGACTTAGGCGTTGAAGTTAAAATCTTAACTGGTGATAATGCACGTGTAACAAAAGCTATATGTCAAAAAGTTGGAATTCCGGCCGAAAAAATGATGATCGGTAAAGAAGTTGAAGAATTAAGCGATGAACAATTGGCCGATATTATTGATGATTATAATATTTTTGCTAAACTTAGTCCAGATCAAAAAGCAAGATTAATTACCGTTTTACGTAATAAAGATAATGTTGTTGGGTATATGGGCGATGGCATTAATGATGCTCCAGGGATGAAAGCAGCCGATGTATCAATTTCAGTTGATACAGCTGTGGATATTGCTAAAGAAAGTGCAAATATCATTCTGTTAGAAAAAGATTTAAATGTATTAGCTGATGGAATAATTTTAGGCCGTAAAACTTACGCTAACATGAATAAATACATCAAAATGGCTGTAAGCAGCAACTTTGGGAATATTTTTAGTATTATTTTTGCCTCGATATTATTGCCATTTATTCCAATGCTTGCTGTTCAAATTCTATTTATGAATTTAATTTATTCAATGGTTTGCATTGCTATACCTTTTGATAAGGTAGACAAGGAATTCTTGAGCAAACCTCGACGTTGAAATGCAAAAAGCATTATGAGGTTTATGTTTTGGTTTGGCCCCGTTAGCTCAATAATTGATATCACAAGCTTTTTAATACTTTACTATTGGTTTATTCCAAATATCCAAGGTATAGATTTAAAACAAAATCCCAAATTATTCACAATGGTATTTCAAACTTGTTGGTTTTTAATTTCAATGTGAACTCAAAGCTTAATTATTCATTTCATTAGAACTGAAAAGATTCCTTTTATTCAATCTCGACCATCATGAATGCTTTTAACATTTTCACTATTAGGCTCTATAATTGTTTCGTCTGCTCCATTTATACCAAAATTAAATACTAGCTTAAACTTATATGATTCCCTCAGTCCTTGATTTATTTTAATTTTAGTTAGCACTGTTGTACTTTATATATTATTAGTTTCAATTGTGAAATGAATTTATATGAAGCTATATAAAGAACTATTATAAAAAAAGAACCCAAGCGGTTCTTTTTTTTACTCTAATCATTTTTTAAATATTACTCAGTAATTTTTTATTTCCTTCTGTAGCACAGTAAAATTAGAATCAAATGAGGCACAATAATTTTTAAATTCTTTACTATGGTTTTGATGTTTGTGGTGTCCTAATTCATGCAAGATTACAGAATTTATAAGCTCTTTATCTAAGCCGAGTAATGCTATACTATATGAAATATAAGGCTCACTAAATATTTTTTTTCTATATTTTCCCCATGCTGAAGTAGACTTATCGATTCTAATAGGCAATTTTTCATAGTTCATATTGTTTTCCATAATTCTTTGTGTTTCAGTTATGTAAGCTAATAAAATCTTGCCAAGAATAGTAAAATAATAATCTTCTAATTTTTTAATATTATTTTTATCTCGTTCATTGAAAAACAAATTAATTTTCTTTAAATTTGGCAAAATAAGAAAAGAAGGCTTTTTAAAAGACCCAAATAATGCTTCAATTTTATAGCCTTCACCAAAAATTGAAGCATAAAAATGTTTGTTTTCAAATAAAGGTTTATTAAAAATTATTATTTTTTTCTTTGATATTAGTAAGGAAAATATGTGAAAAACTTTTTTTTCAAAAAATTGAACTAATTCATCATTTTGATCTTCAATAGGTCCAAATAAATCCAAGTAGCTATTGTTTTGTATAACTTTAAAAAAGTTTAATTTTGGATCGAAATTATATTGGTAATAGTATGTTTTGTTTTTTAATCTAATTTGTGTATAACTCATTTTAATTGTCTTTTTGAATTTAATTTTTAGATATAAATTTTCCGAAGCGTTTAATATCTTTTATTGATGCTGTACGGACTTGATTTAAAGCTGTTGTAATGCCAAAAATTTGGTCATTATTTAATCCTTTGGTTTCTCCAAGCTCATTTTCAACTTCCATTATGGTTTCTTCGAAATTATTTTCATTAACTACTACAGATCAGTTTTCTACTCTGCTAACTTTTACAGGGCTTTGGCTTGGAAAAAAAACTAATGAAAATATAGGAAAATTAAAACCAACTACCTTAAAAATGTGTTTAATATGCTTGAAATTTTGAATAAATGGATTTGATAAACTAATTTTTCTTTTACCTTTAGTAATTGTTATTTTTTCATCTGAGGCATCTCCTGAAATTGATCCATCATAATACTTGCTTTCAATAACATATACAGCCTTATTTGCAATTAGCAACCCATCGATTTCGAACATTATATTCTCGCGATAAACAAATAATCCACCTTTAATAAATTTAAAATTATTTTTTTTGGCGAAATTATTGACCGCTAAAGAAACTTTTTCTTCAAAAATTGAGCCCAATGTGTGTTTTTTCTTATTTTTTAATGAATAAAAAATAAATAGAAAGATGATTAAACCTAAGATTAGCGCACTAATTGTAATGCCGACAGCTATTCCTATATTATTAGCTTTTTTTGCGGCTTCTCATGCTTTGTTAGTTGTTTCTGACATAGAAGCCTTTTCAGCTATTTGTAAAAATGTATTAAATGAACTAATATTCATAATTTTAATTATATAATAGAAATATATTTTCAAAGAAAAAGGAGATTGATAATGGCAAAAAACCTTCGTGTTCTAACTTTGATTTCATCACCAAATGTTAACTCTATAACTTCACAATTAGCAGGTAAAGCAAATAAAATTATTATGGATTTATATAAAAATTCTGAACTTGAAATTATTGATTTAAATAATAGTATTTTTAACCAAAATTGCCTAACTACAGGCAATTTCAAAACATTTTGAAACGAAAATGAAAGCGATAAATATATCGAACAACTTAAGCAAACTGATTTATTAATTGTTGCTGCTCCAATGGTTAACTTTTCAATTCCGACAGTTTTAAAAAATTTTATCGATACAATAGCTGTTGCTAAAAAAACATTCTCATATAAATATGATGCAAAAGGTGGCTCAATTGGGCATTTAAATAATTTAAAGATATTACTTATTACTTCGCAGGGTGCACCAACTTCTTGGTATAAATGAAGCAATTTTTCTGGGTATCTTAAGGGTGTATTTAATTTTTTAGGAGCTGAACGAATAGAAAAAATAGCTGTAAATGGTACCAAAACAGATCCATTAAATAAATTATCTTTGGATGATTTAATTAATAAAAATATTAACAAGCTTGAAAATAAAATTAAAAAATTGCTAAGCTAAAATTGCTGTGCTACAAATAAAAAAGCAAAAAAGCTGAGATTTATTCTTCAGCTTTTTTGTTTGGATTTTGATTATTATTTTCATTAATTACTAAATATTCATTGATAACGAAATATTTATAAATATTTTGCAAAATAGCATTAACCATTTTGTAGTAGTTTTTTTCATCTTCAAAGAAATATTTAGTTATTTCTATTGCTTCATTAATAACAATTCTTGGGATTTTGATAGTTAAAAGCTCATATGAAGCATTAAGTAGTATTGCCCTTATTAAAGGTGAGGTTCTTTCTCAAGATCATTTTTCGTGAATAAAGCGTTTAATTACATTTTTATAGTTTTCATAACCGCGGGAAAGTTGTTCAATATGTTTTATTTGCTCTTCATTTAATGTGGGATTATTTTCAAAAATTTCTTGGATATTTAATGGTTGATCCATTAACTCATAAGCATATAAAACCCTAATAATCCCTAATCTATATTCACGTCTTGAAATCATGCTAATATTTTAATATAAAAAAGATTTATGCAAACATTAAACATTAAAAAATAGTAAAAACTCAATATAAAAACAAAAAAGGCAAAAGTGCCTTTTTTGTTTTTATCATGTATATAAAGGGTTTGAGTTTAATTTCTGATATCTATGATTAAGCTCCTCGATTGCAACGGTAATTGGTGTTGAAATTGTAATATAAATTGGAATGGTAAAAAGTGACTTAATAATTATCGGGATAGCCACAACTGCATAATCAGTGCCAACACTTTTTAATGCTATGCTTTTATCCAAAATAGCAGCTGAATTAATATAGTTATAATATCTAATATAAAGTAATGGGTCTAATGATCATCTAAAAATCATCATAATTAAGCTAACTAAACCAAACATTAAAATGTAGTTATATCATCTTTTACTTTGATGCTTAAAATATAAGATTGTAAAAGTAATTAAAATCGATAGTGAAACAAGAGAATATGAAGATAAAATGCCGATAAATAAGCCATTTGCAACATATACTGGATTTTTTTTCGATGCATTTAATTGAATTTGTTTTGAATTAGGATCATTATGTGAAGTAAAAACATAATAAATAATTAAAACACAAAGAATGAAGAATACATAAGTTAAAATTGTTCCAAAAATTTTATTTTTATTAATTGCCAAGTAATAAAGTCAACTCACAATAGCTATAGCTGGTGGAACCATTGCATACAAGTAATACCATGTTCCGATTGAACCTGTGACCAATAAACCGAATGTATCTGAAATAATTGCTAAAAATAAACCTCTAAAACCACCTAAAATTACACCATACATAATGTAAAAAATGAATGGTATTTCTAAAGGAACTATGCGTAGTATAGTGAATTTGGCTACAACCCTGACTACTAAATATATACCCAGCAAAATACCCATTAAAGTAATTTGGTATAGTGAAATGGCAATGTTTTTTTTATAAAAATCTATAAAAAATTGTTTTGCTTTATTGCTATTTTTAGATTTTGCAAGTTGAGGTTCATTAATATTTGTTTGATAATTACTATTTTGTGAAATCATAAAAATTATTTTAGCACTTAAAGGTATTTTAAAAAATATTATGTTAAAAACTTTAAAAAAATAAATAAAAAAAAGTAAATTGAATAAATTACTTTTTTTCTCCATTTAACCAAAAGTGCTGTATCACAGTTGTTTTGGTTAAATTAATATTGAATAAAAACAATATACTTAGTTCATCATTCAGGAAGAAGATTCTCAATAGGATATATTCCATATTTGAGAAAAAGAATGTGTTCAAGAACTATTAAGATTAATGCAAACATTAAAACATCTCTTCATGATGTGATAAGTTTACGATATTTAGTTCTTTTCGCTTTTGGATTATACCCTCTAGTTTCCATTGCATTAGCTAAATCCTCAGCTTTAGCAAAAGATATAGCGAATAAAGGGATAATTAAGGTAGTAAAGGCTTTGATTTTTTCTTTAATATTGCCGTTTTTAAAATCTACACCTCTGGAAGCTTGCGCTTTGATAATTCTATTAGCTTCATCTAGAAGGGTAGGAATGAATCTTAAAGCAATAGAAATTATCGTTGCTATAACACTGGTAGGAATAAAGATTAATTTCAACGGTCAAAGCAAATCTTCAAATGCTTTGGTTAAATCTACTGGTCTTGTTGATATGACAAATAAAGAAGTTGAAATAATCATAATATAAATTCTTAAAAATAAGCTTAATGTTCTAGCAATAACACCATAACTAAATGCATAAACTTTAGATTCAGGAGTGATATAAAATATTGGTATATAGTTATTAGCATCGGGATTTTTCATTGTATAAATATTTACAAATAAGATAAATATTGACACAATTACAGGGAACTTCATTAAGTTAATTAATGATGAAAATTTTCTAGTAGTTATAAGATAACCAATTGACGAAATTAGCAGTAATATAGCTAAATCAGTAAAATTAGTGGATATAAAAGTTAAAACAATTATCACGATATTTAAAATTAATTTAATTCGCGGATCGAGACGATGTATGAATGAATCACGATTAAGATATGAACCAATAGGAGAACTTTTCATTATTTTGTACCTCCTTTATCTTTTGACTCTAAAAAGTTATTGATAGCGTCTGCTAATTCATCAATTGTTTTAACCGGGGGTAAAACAATTCCGTGTTTTTTTAACTCAGAAACAAATGCTAAAACTTTTGGGGGTTCCAAATTATTTTTTTCTAATAAATCAATATCACTTAAAAGTTCAAAAGCATGGTAATCACTAGCGATTTTTCCATTATTAAAAAGTAAAACTCTATCAGCGGTACAAAGTACATTGTCAAGGTCATGGCTAACCATTATTATTGTTTTGCCTTCTTCATTAAGCTTTCTTAATATTTCTAAAATATCAATTGTTCCTTGTGGATCTAATCCTGCAGTTGGTTCATCAACGACTAACACTTCAGGCTCTATTGCTAGAATACCGGCCAAGGCAACCCTTCTTTTTTGTCCGCCACTAAGTGCAAAAGGGCTCCGCGATAAATATGATTCATCAAGCCCGACAATTTTTATGTATTTTTTAGCTCTTTCTTTGGCTTCTTCTTTACTTAAGCCATAAGAAATTGGGCCAAACATAATATCTTTTTCTATATTTTCTTCGAAAAGCTGATATTCAGCAAATTGGAATGCCACGCCTATTTTCTTGCGAATATCTTTTACTCTCTTAACTTTTCTTTTAACTGGAGCCATTACAGAAACGACTTCAATTGATTTATTAAAAGATTTAGTTTTTTTATCATATATTTCATTTGGAAAAACTCAATCAATTTTTCCAACTGTAGGTAAAAGTAATGTGTTAAGATGTTCAATAAATGTGGTTTTACCACTACCTGTTGAGCCAATAATTCCTATAAATTCACCTTGATTAATCTGACACGATACATCATCTAAAGCCTTAAATTCGCTGTTAGTTTTCTTTGAAAAAATATGGGTTAATCCATTAACAGTTATTTGCATATTTGCTCCAATAATTCATCTTTGTTATATGTTGGCTTAATACTTTTGATTTTTTCGCTTAGTTGGTAAATGAATGGTGCAGTAATTTTAGCTTTATCAGTAATTTCTTTATTTTTAAGTATTTCTTGCGGCGTTCCTTCGCCAATTATTTTACCTTTAGCGAACACATAACAATAATCAGCTAGAATAGCCTCATCCATATCATGAGTTATTGAAATCAATACTTTTTCCCTCTTTTTTTGAATTTCTCTTATTATTGATAAAACAGTTCTTTTACCCAATGGGTCAAGCATACTTGTAACTTCGTCGAAAATAATTACTTCGGGATTTAAAGCTAAAACTGAAGCAATAGCAACCCGTTGTTTTTGTCCACCTGAAAGCATTTGCGGTTCACGATTGAGGTGATCCATCATCCCAACATCTGTTGCTAATTTATCTATAATTGGCTTCATTTCGTTTTGCGGCACACATCTATTTTCCAATCCAAAAGCTATGTCATCTTCAACAGAAGAACCAACAAATTGGTTATCTGGATTTTGAAAAATAACCCCAATTTTTTGACGTATTTGCTTAATGGTTTTTTCACTAATTGTGATCCCGTCAATTTCAATCGAACCACTTAGTGGACGATATAAAGCAACCAAAAGTTTACTAAATGTACTTTTACCTGATCCATTGTGTCCTAAAATGGCGATATATTTACCTTTTTCAATGTTTAAATTAATCCCATCAATAGCATTTTCTATTGCATCTGGATACTTAAAAACTAAATCATTTACTTTTATCATAATTTAGTATTATACACTAAGTTAAAAATATAAATATTCATAAATAAAAATATGCTTTTTCTTAATTAAATATGTCCAAAAAACCTGTAGCACAGCATTTTTAGCAAAAAAATCATTATTTTTTATATACCAATTAAAATTGTTGAAAAATTTTAGTCTCGGTGTAGATTAGTTCATTATTAATTATGTGTTCGAAAAAGGTCTGATTTAGTGTTTTTAGTGAAAATATAAAATAAAAATATTTTCAAAATGTTTATAAAATAATGGAAACAATGTCATATTTTTGCATTTTTTACCTCATATAATTATAATTAATAAGAATATAAAATAAAAATAGAATAAAATATCATCATAAGTTTAACTTATCGAGTTTATGCTTTTCGAAAAAAAGTAAAAATTAAGATAAAAGGAGAAAATATGACACCACACATTAGTGCTAAAAAAGGGCAAATTGCAAAAACTGTAATTATGCCTGGTGACCCACTTAGAGCAAAATATATTGCTGAAACATTTTTAGACGAAGGCTACGAATTAGTTAATACAGTTCGTAATATGTACATGTATACTGGTACATACAAAGGAAGAAAAATTACTGTTGCAGGTTCAGGTATGGGATGTCCTTCAATCGGTATTTATTCATACGAATTATTTAAATTCTACGATGTAGATAGAATTATTAGAATCGGTAGTGCAGGTGCTTATACATCTGATTTAAACTTGTATGATGTTGTTTTGGCTTCAAGTGCTATTGCAGATAGTAACAGCTTCAGAAAATTAGTTTCTGGAAAAGTTGGAAAGGTAGTTAAACCATCAAGCAAACTAAATAATGAAATTAAAAGAATTGCTAAAAAACAAAATATAACTCTTCATGAAGGAAGAGTTCACTCATCAGACGTATTTTATTCAAGTGTACCACTTGAAGAAAGAATTAAAAGTACACAAGCTTCATGCGTTGAAATGGAATCTTATGCTTTATTCACTAATGCTGAAGCATTAGGAAAACAAGCCGCTTGCTTATTAACTATTAGCGATAACTTAATCACCAATGAAGAAACAACAGCGGAAGAAAGACAAAATGCCTTTACAACTATGATGAAAGTGGCTTTAGAATTAGCTCAAAAATAAGGATTATTATGAGAATAGTTGATTTAATTGAAAAAAAGAGATTAAATAAAGCTCTTACCAAAGAAGAAATTGAATTTTTAATTAATTCTTATGTAGCGGGAACTATGCCTGATTATCAAATGGCTGCATTCATTATGGCTGTTATGTTTAACGGCATGGATAATGATGAAATAGCAACTTTTACCAAAACTATGATGCATTCTGGCGATGTTATGGATTTATCATCAATTCCAGGTGTTAAAGTTGATAAGCATTCAACCGGTGGTGTTGGAGATAAAACTACTTTGGCCGTAGCTCCAATAGTGGCCGCTTGCGGTGCACCAGTTGCTAAAATGTCTGGTCGTGGACTTGGCCACACAGGCGGAACCTTGGACAAATTAGAATCAATTCCTGGCTTTAATATTTTTTACACCGAAGAAGCTTTTATCAAACAAGTTAAAGAACACAAAATTGCAGTGATCGGTCAAACCGCGCAATTAGCACCTGCTGATAAAAAACTTTATGCATTAAGAGACGTAACAAACTGCGTACAATCAATACCATTAATCGCTTCATCGATTATGTCTAAAAAGCTAGCTACAGGCTCAGATGCGATTTTATTAGACGTTAAATGTGGCGATGGTGCCTTTATGAAAAACTTAGAAGAAGCTAAATTATTAGCTCAAACTATGGTTAATATCGGGAAAGCTTTAGGCGTAGACACACGTGCTGAAATCACAAATATGTCTCGCCCAATTGGTCGTGAAATTGGTAACAAAAACGAAGTTTTAGAAGCGATTAAAACATTAGAAGGAAATGGACCCGCAGACTTTAACGAATTAGTTTATTCTTCATGCGCCGCAATTTTAGAGCAATCAAAATTAGTTAAAAGTCATGAAGAAGGTTTAGAAAAAGTTAAAGAAGTGATTGCAAATGGTAAAGCTTTAGCTAAATTCTATGAATTCGTGAGCTTACAAGGTGGAGATGTTGAATTCCTTAAGAGTGAAAAATTCTGAACTCCTGCATACAAACATGAAATTTTTGCAAGTGAAAGTGGATATTTAGAAATATGCAATGCTTTAACTTTTGGAATTGTTGGTATGAAATTAGGTGCTGGTAGAGAAACCAAAGAACAAGATATTGACTTCGAAGCTGGTATTACTTTACATAAAAAGACAAACGAAAAAGTCTTAAAAGGTACATTATTATTTACTCTTTATTCATCAAAACCTATTGATGCAAAATTAGCAGAAGAATTAGCTCCTGCTTACAAGATTAATAATAATACAGTTGAAAATAAAATTATTTTGGCTCGCATAAGCTAATAAAAAAATATTTTCTTAAAATTCACAAATTAATTAATTAATTTACTAAAAGTACTATTATACAGTTAAAAAGGAGACAAAATGACAAGTGTAAATTATGAACGTATGATTGATCATACATACTTAAAACCAGAAGCAACAACTAAAGAAATCGATAAATTAATTGCTGAGGCAAAACAATACAATTTTAAAACAGTTTGTGTTAATGCATCATATGTTGAATATGCAAAAAAAGCTTTAGCCAATACTGAAGTTGGCATTACTTGCGTAATTGGATTCCCTTTAGGAGTTATGAATTCAAATGTAAAAGCTTTTGAAGCTTTAGATGCTATTAACCGTGGTGCCGATGAAATCGATATGGTTTTACACATCGGTAAATTAAAAGAAAAAGAATATGATTATGTTTTAGAAGACATTAAAGCAGTTAAAGCTGCGATCGGAAAACATATATTAAAAGTTATTATTGAAACAGCTTTATTAACTAAAGAAGAAATTATTAAAGCAACTGAAATTGTTATGGCTTCAGGTGCTGAATTTATTAAAACATCAACTGGATTTTCAACCCGTGGCGCTTCATTAGAAGATATCCAAATTATGAAAAGTGTTTGTGGGGACAAATTATTAATCAAAGCAGCTGGTGGAATTAGTGTTAAAGACGATATGGTTAAAATGCACATAGCTGGCGCAACTCGTTTTGGAACATCTCGTTCAGTTGCAATTTTAGAAGGCAAAGCAAGCTCTGGCGGATATTAATAAGATTTAAAAACAAAAATTAAAAACATCAATAACTCACGAAAATGTGAGTTATTTATTTTTACTTATTTAAGATTTTGCCTCTTTATTTTCTTTATTCCATTCATTTATTTTAGAATTGTGTTTTAATTTTACTTTTTTGCTTGTAATGAAGTCATTTTTAACTCAATCTGTAGCTAAAGAAAATTAGCTTTATGCTTTTTTTGATGATGAGTTAGGTATCAAGGACTATGATTCTCTTTTTAAAATCTGTATTAAAAATGTATACCAAAAAAAATTGTTTTTTAGCCATTTTTGGTCGTTTTTTTTCAAAAAAAGCCAAAAATATGGTTTTGCTCGCCAAAATGATTACATCTTTATTGATAAATATATTATTTGGTTATTTATAAATAAATACTTATTAATTAAATTAAGGAGAAACTTATGAGTTATAAGAAAAAAAATAAGAAAGTATTGCTTACTTCATTAGCTTCATATACGACTCTAACAGGAATTTTGCTTACTTCAACAATCGGTATTTCTGCTAGTACCACAAATATTACAGACGCAGACTTACCAAGAATACCAAGTGAGAAACATGGTCAAATTAGTAAAGTTCATCATAATGATGACGAACAAATTCGCAAATTATATGACCTTTTAAACATTAACGATAGTAACTGATTACCTGAAGAAGTGCGTGAATCATTTAATTACTTTAATGAAAATGCACCTTTAACAATTGATTCAGCTAGTGCTACAATGGAAGATATTTATAAACGTACCCAAGCTATTAAAAAACTTGGTCTTTTCGTAAAAAGAAATATTAACCACTATGATACAATTATAGAATGAGATGGTAGTGGTGCTAAAGATCATGATGGGCGAAATACATCATTTTTCGACAAAATGGATCAGTATTGAAAAGAATTTCAAGGCTACCAAAGACAATATCAAGAATTTTTAGCTAATGGTTCAGGCGGCTTAAATGAACAAGCATTCATCCAAAAACGAACAGAAGTAACTGAGAGAGCCTTAAAACTTTATTGCTACACTCTTGATGCTACCAACTCCCATCCACATGGACAACATTCTAATTTATATACAGAATCTAATGAGGTTTTTAATAATATTGCAAAAAAACACCAATTAATCGGTCATATTTCAGGTGTTATGCCTTCATCATCAAGTTTTAAATGATATGCTTTAAATAACTTTAGTTTCAACAGTCACAACTTTAATGGATATTATAATGCCTCAAATGTGGATGAATCGCAAAAATTAGACTTCGTTAACTTCCAAAATTTAGGTCAAAACAAGGGTAATGATAGTTGAACTATTAAGTTATTAGGTAATGCCAACCCATTAATGGTTGTTGGCTATTTAAATAATATTGTCCAAGCCAATAACCTTAATATACATGATCCGAACATTCAAAGAATCTTAAAAAGTATCTTCCGTGTTGTTTATTCATTCGTTAGTTTCGAAAAATCATGAACATTAGCTCATTCAAACGGCTGATTTAACTCTTCAAATAAACAAGAATTTTTAAGAAATTCTAGTGGTAAATCGGTTTCTGAACTATTATTAATTTTTCAAGGACAAGTGCTTGCCAACTTACGTCAATTAGGTTTAGATATTCAAGCAGCATTATCGGATGCTATCTTTAAATATACCCTTGATCCAAGTGTAAAAGGCATTTCGTCAATTCAAAATATTATTAAAGTCTTAAATAGATATTTTAACCCAGCATCAACTAACTATGATTATGTATGAGGCCAAGCTTTAGACTATGAGAATGACAGATTAATATTCATGAGATTTATGTCTGGATATTTACCTTCAATGCTTAAGGGTGAATACCACCTTTCACCACCAGACAATCTTGGACAAGTAAAAGAAATTGCTTTAAAAAGCGTTATGCAAGGTATTTTAGGACACAAAGAACCTGGTTTCTATGAAAAAGATCCAATTAATAATCCTGGAAATTATACCCGTATCACTGGAAGTGGCTCAACAGATAAAAATGAACAAATTTGAGATGCTGCTAAACTAATTTGAAGAAAAAGAAATGCTAAACAGGATAGTGATGAACCTACAACTAAAGAAGAATGAATTCAAGTTTACAACGAATATTCTTTAATTTTATCTACTAACTCGATAAGAAGTGCTTTAGGTGGTATTGATACCAATAATGGTCAGTCTATTAAAGACAATGATAACCTTAATAATGTATATATCGATAATGTTACTGAGTTAAAACCTAATACTGACTATAGTTTTGGTAAAACTTTAAATGCTTTATTTTTTGCAAACAAAATTATTACAAATAATAATATTAATATTGATACTAAATACGACGAAAACGGTAATCAAAAATATCGTCATTATATAGAATCGTTTAACAGTTTAAAAACACAGTATGATAGTGCAGATAAAACCAAAAAAATTGAATTATTAATTCCAAAAGGTCCGATTTTATCTAGAAGCCACTTTAATACTTATGATGAGTATAAAGAAGCTTACACTAAATATTTAGAATTCTTCGATACAGAATTCGTTAAAGAATTTGGTCACTTAGGAACATTGCCTACACCTGTTAAACCAATTATTTCAGGTGCTTTTGAAAATGAAAGAAATAGTAAAACATATACCGAATTATTTGAAAATTATTTAACTAAAGTTAAAGCTATTGTTGATTTAAACAGAAATTTACGTAATAAAGCCTTACAACAAATTGTTGAAATTCCGCTTTTAGGTGATCAAAACCTTGACCGTGTGGAAGTTCACTTTAAAGATGGCCAAGTTTCATACGGTCTAAGTCAAACTTGACCGATTAAAAAAGGAACACGCAAACCTGAATACTTCCCTGATGTAGAAGCAATTTATGTGGGCGAAGAAAGAATTAAAATTGATAAAAATTCAAAAAACATTATTTGAGTCGACCCAGCTAACAAATATAAAGGTATTTTAAGAATAATGCCTGGAACTAACACATCGCAACTTGACGTTGATAACCCAACATCAATTATTTCATTGCGTAATAGCTTAATTCGTCATCTAGATAAAAGCGCAAAAAGAGACTATAACATCTATGTTAAAGCCTTAATTGAATATTTTGATGCTCATAAAGATGGTTTAACTACTGATGAAATTAGCCAATTAAGTAAAGATATTACAGATGAATTTTCATTAAAAAATCCTGATGGATTAATAGATGTTGATGGTTATACTGTAACCGATCAAACAGGTGAATATAAAACCGTTGATAAAAAAGCGACTGTTTGAGATGGCATTAACATGAATCACAATAATAGTTCAAACGGTAAAACTAATTCAACACGATTGGAAATCGATAAATCATTAATTAAGAAAATTGAAGATAAAAAAGCTTTAATTAAAAGCAAATATGATGCTAACCAAGCAAGAGTTAAAGCATTACGTGATGCAACAATTGCATTAATTAAAGCTTCAAAATTCGATAGTTCTGACGATCAATACGCAGCTAAAAAATCAGCTTTAGAAGAGCAAATTAATCAATCAAAAGCAATATTCCCTAAACTAGTTAAAAACTCAGAAGATGCTCTTAAAACTGCAGAAGTTATTTATAAATATACAAAATATTTAGATCAAAGATATCAAAGTGGAGGAAATAACGTTCCAAAAGCTAGTTTTGGTGACTTTGCAATCCGTATTGTTTCTGTCGATAATGCAGAATATAGAACCATGTTAAATGGTTTAATGATGATTATTGAAAAAGAAAGATTCGAAAAAGTTAAATTTGGCTATGATGGTGCTCCAAAATCAATTACCCTTAGTGAATGAACTAAAGCTAAAAAATGATTTGATGATTTCTACAACGAAAATGATGAGGATACTAAATTATTTGTCAACGATAAAAATGATTTAACAAGCAAAATTGAAATTGTTTATGCTATTTTAAAAGATACTAATAAACAATCTCAAAGCGTCGACAGATTTAACATTGACGAATCATTATTCACTGATGACATTAACAAAGTTATTCCTGATGCTTGATTTGAAACAGCCAGAGAATACAATAGTGCTGCTCTAGCTGCTGAAAAATTAGAAATTCAAAATGCAAACTTAGAAGCTTTAAAAGCTACAAAAAAAGCTGTTGAACATTCATATGTTGTTTACGATAAAGATGGCCAATACTTTACTAATTATAATGGTGCTTTAGCCTTAAACACTAGTGATGAACTTTACAAACTAGTAAAAAGTGCTAAAGATTTAATTAAAAATATTGATCCAAATAAAGAAAATGGTAAATATGCCATCATTAAGGCTGATTATGAAGGTTATAATGCTGCTTTAGCAGCTATGGCTGAATTAATTCACATACAAAAAGAAATTAATAGTAAAGAATATAAAGCCTTTAATAAAACAGTTTGAGAAAACTATGACAAGAAATTAGTTTTATGATCAAACAGAATTGACTACGGTTGATTAAAAGATCTTACTGAAGATGGAAGCCTTAGTGGCAATAATGCAAAAGATAAAACTGAAGTTGCTTTAACCCAAATTCAAGATTCTAATCCTTTTAAAGGTGTAAATAACTCATCAATAAGAAATATTTTATTAAGTAAAATCTTCTTCTTACAATACCTAAATAATTATCAATATGTAAAAAGTAACTATATTCCAGATTTAGACTTTAAAAATGATAATACAATAAAAGTTAATGACGACGTTAAAACAAAAGGTATTACTACAATTGGTTCTAATAATGCTAAAGCACAAGGTAAAATCTCAGTCGCTTTACGGGCTGATACTGCCTTAAATCAAAGTAATTTAATTGATTCACTTAAGAAGATGTACAAAGTTTTAGCTAAACCTAAAGCTAAAAATAATGGTTCGACTACTACAGGCGAAGCTTTTAATTCATTTGCAGAAGATGAACGTGGACAATTAATCGACTTTAACTCAATTCGTTCATATATTAGTAGTATTAACGGTAAAACTGATGATTATGAGTATGTAAAAAATCCTACTCAAGCTCAAAAATCACAATTAAGAACTTTATACGAATCAGTTAAAGATACTAAACCAAGTAATGCTGGAGGCATTAAAGCTGCTGCATATTTTGTCAAAATCCTTGAAAAAGTTGAATGAATGCTTGCCATTGATGACGCTAAAAAAGAACTAGATAATAACACAGCTCTTTCAGGCAATGGTAAGCAAGAAAAAGAAAAACATTATCACTTAAATGCCTATACACAAGCCGAATTAAACGAAGCTTATGAATGATTATTAACTGCAAGCCAATTATGAACAACTGCTAAAAATATCCATGCATACTATGAGAAAAATAAAGAAAATGTTAGTGGTAAAAATGTAGAATCTTACTGAAAAAATAAAATTTCGACACCTGTTTATGATGAATATATAAAGCAACGTCAAAACGCTAAAGATGCTTATGGTGATAGTAGTGATGCATATTACTTTGAAGCTGATCCTTCAAGCAAAAACTTAATTAAAAAATCTTATAAAGATTTAGATAATGCGCAAGTAACTGATGAAAACAAAATTAAAGAAGCTCATACTTTAGCTAAAAAAACTTTAGCTTCTTTAGCTGGTAATTCAGCAACCATTTTACCTGGTTTATTAAGCTTAAATGAACAATTACAAGCACTTGAAAAAGCTGTTCCAAAAGATGATGCTAAAATTAATAAAACAAAACAAGAAATTGAGGCTCTAAAATCAAAATTACAATTAGGAATTTTAGAATTATTTACTAATGCCGTTAATGCAATTAGTGACTCACCTGTTGATCCAGCTAAATTAAAAGAATTAATCGCTGAATTAAATGGTCAATTATCTTACAATTCATCTGATACAAGCGACACTAGCTGAAAAACAAAACAAACTAATAACAATACTGTTGATGTTGTTTATGGTATTGAGCCACAGCAATTTATCTTAGCTAAAACCGAAAAACCAAATAATTCAAATTCTGGTGGATACGCTATCTTTAATAATAATTATAGAACTGCTCCAACTGATGCAGAAAGAAAGTTATTAGGTGATTTACGTGACGATATAGATTACAACACTATTTTTGCTAACCACAAATACACACAAAACTTTGACCATTATGCTGATCATCCAACAAGCATTTTAACTACAAATAGTGGTGCTGATAAACAAACCAAACAAATTGACATGGATATCATGACTAAATTATTGGAAAGCCGCATGATAGCTCATGTTTACAAGTCAATTTATTGAGCTTATGAAGATTATTTAATTATTACTAAAACTGCTGAATATGCCAGTGAATTAGATCAAAACGGTAAGAAAAAATACTCAATTAAGCAGGCTTTTGAAGAAACTAAGAAATTCTTGGAAAATGAAGCTAATGGCTTTAAAGCTGGTGCGCTAAGTTATAATGAAGTAGATGGCAAAATTCCGCTTCCTAATTTATCAACTAAAATGGATCAATATTCAGAAGAATACTTCAAATTAGTTTATAAATACCTTAACTCTCCACGTGCTGACCGTGAAAGCTTTAGAACTATTGGAAGTTCATTAGAAAATGCTATTAAACTTAATGCAGTTAGTGATAAAAATAGCCGTTTAGCATACATTAAGTTCTACAAAAACTATATCGATGCTAGAGATAAACTTACTGCTGAAGTTTCAACTATTTCAGGAGAAGCATTCAAACACCAAGATTCTTCTCAAACTGGCTCAGCACAGCAAAATTACAAACAATTATTCGAAGCTTACCAAGATGTAATTAAATATCTTAAATACGGTGCAGCTAACGCAGCTAACCAAGCAATTGAAAGTGGTGATGAACAAAAATTCTTAGATATTCTTAATCGTGGTAAAAAAGAAACCGATAAACAACTTAGTGAAGTATTAACATACAGTATTTTAGTGCTTAAAGATTTCTTAGATAATCAAACTATCGAAACACTAGATAAAAGTAATGATGCTGAGAAATTAAAAGCTAATAAAGAAAATAACCACTACTATTCTCAAGAAGAATTAAAAGAATTAGCTATAAAACTTTATAAAGCTAAACAAGCTAAAGTTGAAGCAGACAACAAAGAAAAAGTTGACACCGCTAAATACATTTATGATTTTGCCACAAAATTAAAAGAAGAATTAACTTTATCAGTAAATGAAAGATTAAGCGATAAAATTGAAAAAATTCAAGATCACGCTAAGGCATTAAAAGTGCAATTGGACATAATTGCTGAATTTACTGATGCTAATGATCAAAATAAATATGATGAAAATGCTAAAAAAGTTTACGATGCTTACTTAGAACTATATAAAGTAGCTCAAGCTGTAATCGAATACTCATTAATCTTAGTTAAGATTCAAAAAGAAGATGTTTATTCATTAGAAAACTTACAAACTCAAATTAAAAATCTTAAACTAACTAATGTTAAAACTGACAGCATTAAATCATGAACTAATGTAATTGATAAACTTTATGAAGCTGTGTCTACTGCTAAAAATGCTCAAGCTTATAAAGAATATGCTGCATCAGATTATGCTAAAGCTAAGGCTGATATGCCTGATCCTTCACGTTCACAAGGAAGCTCTTCTTTCTCTAATGATTACGGAAAACTTTATGAAGAAACTGATAAAGCTTTAATAGAATTCTTATCAAAAATTGTTGATACCGAGAGTGAACAAACCAAAGCAAATATCACCGATTTAGCTTCAATTAAAGATAAATTAGATGATATGAGCCAAAAAATTCTTGATGTTAACTCTAAAGGTAATAATATTGTTGATCTAGCAAATGAAAAATTCAAGGAAGTTGTTGAAGCAATCGATAAATTTGCAGCTAACAAAGACTTTACCTTCTCAGGTAAAATGAAAATTAGTGAAACAGCTTACGATAGACTCACTAAACAATTAAACAGATATTTATTACTATTAGCTGCGCAATTCAAGGTAAATAACTTAATTTTTGATGATAATATCAACGATTCATTTGTTGAATTTGATACTTTACAAAGTTCACAAAGTGATGAATTAGCAATCAGTAAAGCAATTATTAAGCAAATTGAGGCTTGAGGTAAGATTGCAGAAGTGCATTCTTCATCTTCAAATAATTCACAAATAGAATTACTACGCTTAATTTACCAAAACACATTAAGAAACTTAATTAATAACTCTACTGAAGATAAAAAAGCACGCATCACTACAATTGAAAAATGAATGAACGCAACCAACCACTTAGAAACATTAGTTATTGGTTCGGAAAACAACTACAACAATATTAATAACGAAACATTATTAACCTTACAACAACAAAATACTAAAGTTGAAAGCCAATTTAATGCCTTATTACAATTACTTATATACATTCGTGCAAAATTTGCAAATTCAGAATATAAAGTTGAAAAAGAAAATGGTGATTTAGAAGATAAAGTAGGATTTAACCCAATTTTCGCCTTCAATAAAGATAAACAAGTTGCTCGTGATTTAGACCAATTATTCGCTAAAATGGGCAATAATAAAGCTTCTTTATCTAATGTTGACTCATTAATTATTTCATCAACATTAGAAAAATTAATTGGCTTTAATGGTCGTTATGCGCAATTTGAACTAGATAATGATAATTATTACCAAACCTATGAAGATCGCGAAAAAATTACTGGTGCTTATTCATACTTCTTAAAACACATTAATCGTCCAAATACCAACAGAATTAAAGACTTAATTACTAATGAAATTGGCGATTTAACGGGCGCAAATAACCAATTATTAACTGTTTTAGATAAAGCTGATAATAAAGAAATCTTTGGTGCTGATTCAATCATGAGTCTCACTTTAGTAAGCTATTTAAAAGATTTAAATACTTTAAATGAAATTCATGTATGACAAACTGAATTGATTTTAGCTGCTTGAGATTATTTAGCTACAGGTAGTCAAGATTCGTTAGATAAATTCAATACTTTAATTGCTAAAGAAGACGATATTAAGACCAAAAATAAAGCTTTCACAGAGTTATTTAACAATGAGGTAAAAGAAAAAGACTACGAAAAACAATTCGCTGATACTACATTGGTTTATTTACACAATTTGCCAAAAATATTAAGGCTTTAGGTGATAAATTAGTTGGTGTAACTAAAGCTAAAACCTATGAAGAAAATAACAGAATTTTAGATGACATTTTAGATTACATCGACAATAATGAAAATAATAAAGATATTGCTGATTTTAGCCAATACACTAGTGCAGACAATAAATACGACGCAATCGAATTTATCAAAAAAGAAATAAACTTCAAAGAATTAAAAACATCAATTAAATTCATCATTCAACGTCGTAAATTTGAAATTCAAGTTGAAAAACTAAACGATATCAGCTACCGTGAATACAGCGATGGCCATGAAATCGTAAACTTAGTAAAAGAATCGATGAGCTTACCGGCTGCCGATAAGAAAATTAAAGAGTTCGCCAAAATCTTATTGCAAGCAAAACAATTAAATAAACTTTATGCACAATATGCAAATACTCAAAATGAAGTAAACATTACCCACACCAGAGACGAATTATTAAGTTCATACACACGTTATTTACAAAAATTAAGTGAATTTAATAGAAATAATACTGAAACCGGTAAAGATGAACGTTACAAAGATTTATTCAACAAAGTTAAAGAGACTGTTTCTTTAGTAAGTGAAGAAGCCAAATTTACCATTTTACTTGATCAATATATGGTAAATCCAACAGCATATAACCGCTACTTAGTTGAAGAACAAATTACTAATTTAAATGGTAAATCAACCTATGTGCATGAAAATGCAGTGTTATTAACTATTGCAGAATTAGTAAGTGAATACTATGAAGCTGAAAAAGATAGACTAGACAGTAAAGATTCAAATAGTTTAAGTCTTAAAGATGCACAAAATATTCACTGGATGATTAAATACTTAACTTCTAACTTAAGTAAAACTAATCCACCACAAAACTTAAAAGTTTATGAAGGTGCAAGCGATAGTGATGTTGACCAATTTGATGTAATCATAGACAATTTCAAAGCAAAATACAAAACAATGTATAGCTACATTATGGCTTTAAGTTCAGAAAAAGAAGCCTTCGATGCTGCTCATGCTGACTTGGTATTAACAAGTGAAGAAAGAGAATTATTGGCAAGCGAACCTTCAGACCCAGAAGCTATTGCTAACAGAGAAAAAGCTCTTAAAAAATTCTTAAAATACCACGATGCTTATGCAGCTCATGCAAAATCAAAATCGAGCCAATTAAGCGCTCCTACAGGTGAATTAGGAAAAATTTACGATAAGGATCTCGATACTGCAACAAACAATGTTAAGCTAATTAAAGAATTAGAAGCTAAATATGAAAAAATAGAATACATCCGTTACACCTACGAAGAATTAATTAAATATGCTAACTTCGATACTTTCAAAACTGAAGATAGATACTTAAAAGATGAAACAGGTTTAGATAAATTAGATGAACACGGACAAAAAATTAAGATTGGAACTAAAGAAGTATTCAACCTAAGCGACATTGAAAAACGTAAACAAAAACAAATCGAAATTCAACGTAATTACATTGCTAAATTAGACCAAAACGACCCAGCTACAGTATCATTAGCAAAATTATTAAACTTAATTAATGTAATTTCTTCAATTGTAAGTTCGATGACAATCGACCCTCAATTCGCTTACACTAATAATCCATATTCTAGTGATCGTGCAGCCACAATTTTTGAAGGACCTACCGGTACAATTAATTCTCGTGAAACTTATGCGATTAAAACAATTAATAATCAAAAAATTGTTCCAACTGAAACAATGATCATGCAATCCGGTGCAAATAAACGCCACAAAGCTTTAATCGATATTATGCTTGTGCGTCTAGATAAATTACACCAATTAGCTGATTTAACCAATGCCTTTGCTCGTTCAACAGTTGATGTTGAGGCTAAAGTCGGTAAAACCGACGATAATGAAGTCGCTCCAGATGCTGACGAAAAAGACAAAATCATGAGTAGTTTCCAACGCTTCATCGATAAATTCGAGAAATTAGAAAAAGCTATGAATGATAATTCAATCAATAAAGAAACTACTTTAGGTGATAAAAATATCGAACAAGATAATGATTTCTATGCTACATTCAAATACACTTATGAGCTTATTAAAAACTCTAAATCTAAAGTTGAAAGACTAAAAGAATACTTAGATTTATTAGAAAAAATTGAAGAACTTAAACCATTACCTGGTAAATCTAAAGAAGAAGAGGCGTTGAAATTGATTGACGCTTACATCGATAAATATGACCGTTCTTTAGGCAGTGATTATTACAATAACCGTACTAAACCAGACTCAATAGTTGAACAATACCGTGACAAAGAAAAGAATGCTTACGATATAACATTCAAAGAAATTTCTATTTTATTTGATATTAATAAGACAATTGGTAAAAATAATGAAGGCTATTTAGCCGATCACTATATAAGTCAAAAAGCTTATTCTGGTGTTGGTGCTTTATTAACGACACAATTATCAGCTCGTAACGCTTTAAGACGTTTATCAATCGATTTACGTGCTTACTTTAGCTCAACCGAGAAATTAGTTTCAAATGCCTACCTAAACAATGGTAAAGCTGATGAGAAGGTGATTAATGATTACAAAGGTAAAGAAACTCTTTTCATCAAAGATTATGGAAAACCTCTTGATGATGTAGAGGGAATTGTTTGAAATAATCAAATTTTAGCTGCTTTATCAAACAACTACAATTCATTGAATGAACTTAAAGAAGCTTTTGGACACTTACAAAGAATTATTGAAATTAATAAAGAATATAAATTAGTTGTCGATGCTTACTTACGTCACCCAAGCAAAGAAAACCTACAAAAAGTTTTATCTATGCAACCTGGTTCATATAGATTGAGACTAAAAAATGAAATTGACTGAGTTAATGCAAAAATCATTAACAGAACCGATTTAACAGCTACTAGCCCAATTAGTCCTGAACTAATTCGTTTAGCTAAGGATATAGTAAAAGCTTCAAAATCGTATATTATTAAGGTTCAAATTGTTGAATCACTTAAAGCTGCTGCTTATTCAACCGACTTATCAAGATTCGACGTTACAAAGATTAATTTAGGTATTGATTCGTTAAGTGATGAAGAAAATAAAGTTAATTTACTTGATTTAATTGGTGTTGATGAAAACTTCAATATTATTAAAGATCAAGTTGGAAACTATAAAGAAGATTCATTATATGACTATGCAACAAGCTTTGGGGGATCATCAATCCGCTTTGTATTATGAAAACTTTCTGATGTTGTAACTGATAATCCAAATAATCCTGAGTTATCAGCTTTCACAGGAAACCACAATTATGTTAAAGCCTTTACTTTACTAGCTAAAAAATCAAATATATTACGTGAACAAGGTCACGAAGCAGCAGGTTCAAGAGAAGCTCTTGATGAATTAGAAAAATTCATTTTAGCACTTAATGATGATCCTAATGCTGTTGATGAAAATAGCCCAACAGCATCATATAATGAGCCAATCGACAATAAAGATACAAACTTTGAACGTGTACTACATGCTCGTTACTTATCATTACGTAAGACTTTTGAATTAGTAGAATCTGAAAAAGCATACTTATTAACAAATGATGAAGCTGATTATCAAAAAATTCTTAAAGTTACTGAAGAATTGAAAATATGAAGACAACAAAGAAATCCAAAATGAAAAGAAATTAATAAATTCTTATATGATGATGAAGAAGCTATTTTCGCTACTTTAGCTCCTTTAAAAGACTCACTTGAAGCTTTAAAAAATTACAAAAACGAGCCAACTACAGATAATTTAGATAAATTGAATGAAGCTATATCTAAGTTATCAGAAGCAGCTGAAAATGTTAAAAAATTACGTGAACAATTCAAAGATGATGAATTAAAACGCTTCCCATATGAAAATAATTTATTAACAGATAAAATCTTAGCTAAAGTAGAAGTTTTAAAAGCTTCTGCTGAAGCAATTAGAGATGTAAATGGCTTTGTGGATGATCATTCGGATGCTCACTCATCAGCAGCAATAGTATCACTTGAAAAATTACGCCAAGTAACTGAAAACTTGCCTGAAAATGCTGTAGATAAGGGCTTATATAAACAATTAGCTTTAGCAAAAGATATTGCTGATTTAGTAAAAATTGTTAATGATGCAATTAATAAAATTGATGCAGTCGATGAAAACGTAGAGATTAAGCTTGAATATGCTCTTACTCAATTAGCTAAATTTAAACAAGACAACGAAGAAATCTATAAAGAAAAATTATTTGCTGTAATGGCTGATAAATTAGAAAAAGAATTAGCTAAACTAGAAGCAATTTATAACCATTATCTTGCAACTGTTAACACTTATGCACAGCCAGATTCAACAAATAAAGACAAACAAAATAGCACTTTAGAAAAAATAGATCAAGTTAAAGCTGAAATTAAAGAAGAAGTTAAATTATTAGCTAATGATGCTTTAGTAATGGTTGATATTAAAGCTCAAATGGATGAATATAGTGCTAAAAGCACTGTTGATGCAAACCGTGAAGCTGAAATCAATAATTTAATCACTAAATTAAAAGCAGATATTGAAACTCATAAAAATGCTTTATATGGACGTGCAGAAAATGTTGCTACAGCTTTAGAAAAAGAGATAGCTAAAGTGGCTTTAGCAAAAATCAAACATCTTGAAAATGAATTTAATTTAGTTAAATTAGCCAATAAAATGGATAATGAAGCAAAAGAATTAGAAGATAAATTAAGCAAAAAAGCCAAATTGTTAGAAAAACAAAAAGCTGGAGAAGATGTAACAAACGAATTAAACGCATTAGAAACTGAAATTACAGATCTTAAAACCACAATTAAGCAAACAAGCGACTCAATTGATAGCGAAGTAGCTAAATCAAATACTAATAAAAATGAATTAATTAACAGCTTAGCTAATTTTGATGTTAAATTTAACGAAAACAACGATGTAGCAGGCTCAATTAACGTAATTAAAGATATTAATAATGCCATAATTGAACAACAAGAAAAAGCTTTAGAAGGCATTGATAAAACAGATAAAGATAAAGTTCTAGACTTGCAAAAACAACTTGAAGACTTACAAAATAATGAAACCATCAAAGCTAAATTAGGCACTAAATTAGATACACTAAAAGCTAAAGCTGATAAATTAGTTAATGAAAGAGAACTTTTCGACAGCTTTATCAATATGGCTCAACTACCTGATAAAGTACATAAAGAAAAATTCGATAAAGCACGTGATGCCGCAAATAAACAGCCAGAAGAAGGCGACAACACCAGTGCACAAGCAATTTTCAACAAGACTTTAGATACATATTACAATTTAATGTCACAACGTAATTACCCTGACCCATTAACTGTTGAATATGCACAATTAGTAAAAGAAAATGGTAAAGAATTCATTAAAGAAGTAGATAAACTAATTGAAATTTACAATAATGAAGCAACTAAAGGTGAATTAAGCCAAGCTCAAAAGCAAATTATCGATCAACTAAAAATAGCTAAAGAAATTATTGATATTGAGACTGAATTAATTGCTAATATTACCTATGCAGCACTAAATCCAAGTGTAGAAAATGTACAATTAGTAAGCAAACAAGCCGCTACAATCAATGCAAAAGTTGATGAAATTAAAGCTAAATACAACGATAAATACGATGCTGTTTTAAGCTTAGCTCTCAATACCAAAAAGGATAGCGAAGAATTAGTTAAAGCTCAAGATAACTCTGACGATAAAATTTTAAATGCTTTAGAAAAAGCATTAATTAAGACAAGAGGCGGTAAAGCTCTAGAGGCTCAAGAAGTTGCAAATCTTAAGAGATTGGAACAACAAGTACCACGTCGTCAAGACAATTTCGGTTTACGTAAAGCCTTAACTATTGATATTGACCGTGCTATTAGCGAATCAGATACAATTAGACAACTAAATGAATTCGCTAAGGTTAATGACAAAGAATTCGCAGCAAAAGAAATTCGCGATGATATTGAACGTATTAACCAAAATCTTGCTTACTATAATGATTTATTAGCTAAGGAAGGCATTAGCGATTTTGAAAAAGCAGAAGCTCAAGAACAAATTGCTAGTCTTGAAGCTAAAAAAGCTAAAAAATTAGCTGAAATTGAACACATAATCAATGAAGGAATCGATGCTAAAAACCAAGCAATTGATGAATTAATCAGAGTTGAACAAGAAAAATCAGCACAAATTATCGGTGTTTACAACGACGAAATAGCTCGTTATGAAAAATTACAAAAAGATTATGAAGATAAAATCAAGGATCTTGATAGTCAAATCAAAGCTAAAGAAGTTGAAAAAGAACAATTAGAAACATTACAAAATAATAACCAAGCTGAAATTGATAAATTAACTAATGTTGAATTGCCTGCTAAGGCTAAAGAAGTAAAAGATGCAAAAGCAAAATGAATTTCACTAAAAGAAAAAAGAGAAGAAATTGAAAGACGATTAACAACTGATCCATCTAATTTAGGATTACAAAAAGCCTTAGAACATGCTAAAGCTGAAGAAATGAAACAAAAAGAATCATTAGATAAATTGCTAAGCGAGCAGGAATCATTAATTCAAAATCTTAAAGCTAAAGAAGCAAATGCTAAGTTAATTGCTAAATCTCTTGCTGATACTGAAAGTGCTATATCACAGTTGAAAAAATCAAAATCAGATGAAAATGCACACGCAGAAGCATTAGATTTAACTAACCGTGTAAATGACTTAAAAGCTAAATTAGACGAAACTAAGAAAGCAAGTGAAAAACGTCTTAATGATTATCAAGCAATTAAAGAAAAAGCACAAAATAAAGATGAATATATCAGTGATGCTTTAATTGAAGTCTTAAAAGAAACACAACAAAACTTACCAGAAGCACATGTTGCAACCGAATATGCACAAATGCTTGATAAAATTCATGATGCATTAAACAAATTCACTCAAAACCCAAGCGAAGAAAATCGTTTATTAGTTGAAAAAACTTCTGCGGAATTAAATAAAAAACGTGACAAATTCAATGCATTAACTGAAGAAGAAAAAGCTAAATTACCACAAACTATTGTTGATCTAATCAAAACAAAAGAAGAGCAATTAACAGTAAAACAAATTGATGCTGACTTAAAAGCTGCCTTATCTGAAAGTGCTGATAATCTTGATGATAAAGCTAAATATACTGATTTAGTGAATAAATTAGCCAAAGCTGAAGATTACTATGCAAACATGAAAGATCCAAAAGATCAAAAACTTAAAGAAACAATTGATTTAGCTAATAAGTTAAAAGAAAGCTTAAGCAGTCTAAATAATGAATTAGACAAAGACAATATTAATCCTGATTTAGATAGCATTAATGATGATATTCATAATATTAGTAAGATAAAAGCTGACAATGTAATTGCACAAGCAATTAAAGATCAAGCTCTTAAAAACGCTAAAAAAGCTAAAGCTGAAATAGAATTCAGAATTAGTATTACACAAAATGCTAATAAAGAAGGCGAATTAACAGAAAATGATGCTAATGATCTTGAAAGAAAAATTGAAGCAATTAAAGCCACCTTTGCTGATTTAAATAACCTAAGCGAAAGCGAACAAGCATTATTAAATGATGCATTGAAAGCCAAAAAAGTAGTCTCACTAATTGCACAAGCTAACAAAGAAGCTAAAGATTATCGTGCAAAAGTTGACCAATTAGCTGATACAAGATATAATGATCCTAAATTGCAATTACTTAAAGTTGAAGTTGAAAAAGCTAAAGCTAAATATGCACAAACATTGGCTGAGCTAAAAGCTGCTGTTGATGATTTAGCTAATGCACAGCTAAGATTGATTAATAGTAAATCTGAATTTAAACCAGAACAAAGTAAATACGGCAAAGAATCATTGCTTACAAGAAGCATAAAAGACGCAACAAAAGCTAATAATAATATGGCATTCGGTATAAGCCACACTAAATATATTTTAGAGTTAGCAAAAGCATTAAAAGAAGCATCAGCTAATAATAATGCTAATGAACAATTAATTAATAAATTAGTGAACGAAGCTGAAAATGTTAAAGACCGTCACGACAAAAAAGATGGTGAAGGCAAACATTATGGAGCTAAAAAACCTAATGCACAACAATTAGCTAATATTGCTAAGTTGATTCAAAAACAAAAAGAAGGCTTATGAAAATTAAGCAAAAAAGAACTAGAAGAAAACTTGAAGACATTTAACCAAGTATATGATTACTACTTAGATGAATTAATTCAAAGTGAATTAAATGACATTGCTAAAGAACAAATTCGTTTAATTCATAGAGAAATTAATGCACGTAGAGGTAATTTAATTGCTATTATCACCACAGCAGCAATTTCATCTGTTCTTGTAATAAGCTTAATCGCCGGTGTATTCAGTGCGCTTAAAAACCGCAAAAAAAATAAAAAATAATCATTAAAAAATACGGGCAAAGCTCGTATTTTTTGATATCTTTTTATCCCTTTATAAACCTAACTTTACTTTAAATAAGGCTTATTTCATTTTATTTAAATGAATCATATTTATATAAAAATAAAATTATTTATGAGTATTGATATGTTTAATTAAGTGAAAGCAACTAATTCATTATTTTGTTTTGACCGAAAGTGCTGTATTATAGTTATTTTATGCTCATTATTATGTTTAATCGCTTTTTAATAATATATTTTTTTATTTTAAACAAAATGTTTGAAAATGTAATTAAAAACCATAAATTAGTAAAATATATAATGTATCTAAAATAATCTTTAGATATTAAATAAGGAGAAATATGAGAAAAAAATTAATGATTTTAAGCACGGCAACTTCCCTAATTGCTTGTGCATCAGTTGTTAGTTGCAACGGTATAAAAAATCAAAAAGAAACTGAAGAACAATTAAAAAAAGAGTTAAATGAATTGGCACAAAAAATTAATTCTACTAACTTATCATATGATAATCAAAGTGATGTTTTGAGCTCATCAGTTAAAAAAAGTGATATCAAAATTAATTTAGAAAACAAAAATAAATATAATTTTGAAATCACAAAATTAGAAGCAAATGATACAGAAGGTAAATTAAAAGTTACTTTCAAAATTAACCAAAAAGACAATACTACAGTGTTTTCAGACGAACACACCATTGAATGAAAAGGTTTTAAAATCAAACAAAATAGTGATCAAGATACACAAATAAACTCTTTTGATGCATTTTATGATGAAGTGAAGGATTCACTAAGAATAATTCCTGGTAAAGAAACTGAATTTGTTGAAAAAATCAAAACTGAAATTGATTTATGGTGATCAAGAAGTGAAAAGCAATTCATTTATGAACCTAAAGGTACAGTTCCAAACTTTAGAGATAAAAGCTCATACAAACCTCTACTTGAAGTTAGTGGTTTAGCACAAACTGATTTTCAATTCGCAAACCCTGAAGCACCAACATTTGTAGAAGGTAAATTTACAAAAATTAGTAATAAAATTCAATTTAAAATTGAAGGCGAAAAAGTTGTTTTAACTTTTAAAATAGCTAAATTTATCAAAAATAAAGAGCCAGAAGTTAGTGAGAAAATTTATACTTTAGAAGTAGATTTCCCTTCAAAGGATGCCTTAGAAATTGATGAAAAGGCTAAGGAAGCAACTTTTGACTATCCGGATATTAAAAATACATATATTAAAGATTTTGATGAAAGTAAATTAGTAAAAAAAGCGCCTGACGGTTTTGAATTTTCGTATTTCAAAGCTGTGCCTAGCGAAGAAACAAATGATGTAACTATTATTTACAAAATTAAAAAAACAGGAACAAACATTGAAAATAAACGCAATCAACATTTTGATTTAAAAGGTTGAAAGCTTACTCCTGAACAGGAACAAGAATTGGAAGAGAAGAAAAACCAACTTAGCAGCATTTTTGAAAAAATGACTTTACACTTTGCAGATGAAATGGCATATCAGTTTGTTGTTGCTAATAAAGCTGTAGAGAATGATAATAAGCCAAATTTTGTTATTAAAAATCTTAAAACAAATGACTACGGATTTAAGTTTATTAGTGTCGAAGAAAAAGAAGTTAATAATGCTAGAAAATGATTTGTAAAAATTAAACTTTGAACAAATCTCAATAAAGACGTATTCATCGAGAAGGACAAAGAAGTAGATTTAAAAGCATACTCAAGAGGGATAAATCCACATGGACTAACTGCCGATGAACAAAAAAATTATCTTCAAGATAAATTAGATAATCTTAAATTGAATCCTAAATTTTCAAAAGACAAATATTTTATTGAGAATGGCAAATATAATGAATTATCAAATGAATCATATTGATTATCAAATCCATTGCGTGAATTAGCGTTACATTTTCAAAATAATAAAAAAGCCGATGAAAAACACACTGTTGAAGTGGTCGCTTCATTTAAAGATTGAACAGAAAGCCCAAAAGTTACAAAAGAAATAGAAATTGATTTGTCTAAAACAGGTGTACAAATACATAATGAAAAAAACCCTGATAAGCCTTGACAAGATGTATTGGCACCACAACGAACAATTCCTGATCAAGACATATCGAAAGATTTAATTTTACCAAGCGATTGAAAAGGAACCGATAAAGACGATACAGACATTCCTAATAATAAAATTCAATACAAAAAACCAATTGAAGAGTGAAAATCAAAAGGACTATACACCACTAAGGCTATTTTAGACGATTACAAAGCAGGAAAAAATAAAGAGCCATTTTTACAGTCATTCATCATCGATAAAAAAGGTGATGTATGAAGCTTTAAATCTACCACAAGATTTTTACCAAATAAAAAACAAAATTTATTTCAAAATGAGCAACAGCTAATCGTTATTAGTGATTTTAAATCAGAAATTGGTCATGATAGTGTAAAAATAACTTTATTAACCGTCCAAGAATTAAAATCTAAAGATTTTAGCTCATTAGTATCGGCTAGAGTTAATGTTTCTGTTGATCCAAATCAAAAAGATCCACAAGAATTTAATAAAAAGTTAGTTAATACAAATTGAATGAAAGATAAAATTCAATGAAAAAAAGAAAGTAAAGCAACAATCACTGGCCAAGAAAATATGACCTTAGAACAAGCTAAACAAGATAATGATTTACATTCCAAAGTAAAAATTGAAAACTTACCTAGTGGATGAAAGATAACTAAAGCTGTTATAAATACTAATAAAAAGGGCCAAAAGCAAACACTTGGAGTAGTTTTCTCAAAGGATGATTTATCAACATTCCAAATTAATTTCCAAATCGAGCAATTTAAAACAAATTAATTCGTTTTTTTCCTAAAATAAACGTAGCACAGGACTATTACATATAATAAATTAATTTTATATATGTAATAAATAAAACAAAAGTCTCAAATATTATATTGAGACTTTTGTTTTTATCCTAAAATTTGGCACCGTAGATAGTTTTGTGTAATAAATTTGGATTTGTGTGATTGCTATTATCAAATCCCATACTATAAGTAAGCCAGAGATAAATTTACACAAAATTTTTATACTATCGCGGGTAATGGTAACTTTGTTATATGGTGCTCGAGACAGGACTTGAACCTGCATGCCGTGAAGCACTAGATCCTTAGTCTAGCGTGTCTGCCAATTTCACCACTCGAGCATCCAATATATTTTAACATATAAAAATTTAAGTTTATAATTAATTACTGCCTTCAAATTAATTTTTTTTATGGAATTGTTACCATATAATAATCTTAAATAAATAACAAAAATTATTATATATTTCTTAATTACATATATAATAATGTTATGAATTTATTAGTTCACACGGTAAGTTCATTACCCTGATATGGTATAAAACTATCAAATGCTGAATATATCTGTAAAGCTTATTCAAATCACAACTTTTCAGGTTGTGATTTGCTTTTATTAAGCATCAAATATATCTTTAAAATTCAATATTTCTTTTAAACTCCATTATTTTATGTATTCAAATCGACAAATTAAATATACTAATAATAATCATATTTATTATTCTCATTTAGGGAAATGCGAATAATAAATAAAACAAGAGGACATTGGGTTCTCTTGTTTTTTTATTTTTTAAACTAATTCAAAATATTTTAATTCTACTTTTATAATTTTTGCAACAACATCTAAAAATTGTTTGTATTGTTCATTAGTTAAATTTGATTTAATAACATTATATTCATTGTTAATTTTACTTATAGCATTGTTGATTTTAGTTTTATTTTCTTCAGAATCTTTATTTTCAAGCTTAGAACTTAAGATTTGTTTGATTTCATCTAAAATATTTTTTTCTTTACCTTGAATTTCTGCGTCATCGTCTATACCAAATTTTTTGTCATTTTTAATGTCATCATTACGAATTATTGTCCCGAAAAAAGCTTTAACATTTAGCTTAACTAACTGTAGGTGGCTAATTTTATCATCTAAATATTTTACATATTTAGCTTTTTCTTCTTTATCTTTGATCTCGTTTAAAAGTTTAAGTTCAGCCTCTTTTTGCTTCATTAAATCAGCTTTTGATAATCCATCATCAGCCTTAATCAACTTTAGAGCTTCTGCATAGTTTTGATTAAATAATTCATTTACTGTTTGATTTTTTTCATTAATTTGCTTATCTAGATCAGATTCGCCATTTGACGGATTACCCTGTGATGAGCCATTATTAGGTAATTGTCCACCTTTGTCCTTGTTAGCTGAATTATCATTATTATTGTTATTATTATTGTTATTATTATTGTTATTATTGCCTTTATTTTGATTAGAACAGCTCACACTAATAGCTGGTAAAATTAATGATGAAGCGCTAGCCAAAATGATTAATCTTTTTTTATTCATATACATTTCCTTTCATATTCTTATTTTAAGACATCGCTAATTATACAAAAACGAATATTTTTTAGAAAGGTTTTTCTACAAAATATTCGTTTTTTTAATTATCTTTATTGATCAAAATCTTTCATATAAACTATATACATCGATTTGTCGTCGACATAAGAATAATCATATTCTTCATTTTCAAGATAGTCTAATAAGACTGTTCTAAGTGCCCCTGTTCCTTTTCCTGTGGTGAAGCCTATAGAATAATATTTTTTTATTTCAGCATTGATTATTGACATAACTATCAATGTGTGTGCTTCATCGCTTCTTAATCCATGTAAATCAATGATGTTATCAACATCACTATCATAATTATTTAAAGCAAATACCATTACTTCTCCTGGCACTTAGGGCAATAGTAAGTACCTCTTTGATTAATGAAGCTTTTTAAAATACTGGATTTACATTTTTTGCAAGGCATATTAGCTCTCAGATGCACTTTTAATTCATTTTGATATGAACCTTTTTTACCATCAAGAGATGAATAGGTTTGTATTGAAGAGCCACCAAGTTCAATCGCTTTAGCTAAAATTTTATCAGCAGAAACTAAAATATTTTTAGCTTCTTCTTCAGTTATATCTTTAGCAGCTCTATTAGGATTGATTTTGCAAGCGAATAAAACTTCATTCACATAAATATTACCTAAACCAACTATAATGCTTTGATCTAACAAAACTGTTTTTATGGCGGTTGATTTTTTAGATATTTTTTTACTAAAATCAGTGTAGTTCAGATCTTTTGGGTATTTTCCTAATTTGGATAAGGGAGGCGTGCTATACAAATTTAACTTATTTTTTATCTCAAAAGTACCGAATTTTCTTTCGTCTTTGTAATACAAATTAATGTTGCTAAGTTTAAAAATGATATGTTCGTGTTTTGAAGGGCGGCGATCTATTTTACTTGTATTATAGCCGCCACTCATTCGCAAGTGAGAGACTATAAATTTATCATTATCTAGTTCAAAAATTATAAATTTTCCACAATTAAATACATTTTTAATTGATTCATTTAAGCAAGAATTTTTAAATTCTAATAAGGATGCATTCTTTATTAGCTTATTTTCTTTAATAATCAAATCAATAATTTTTTGGTTAATAATTTTAGTTTTTAAGTCGTTAACGACTGTAACTACTTCTGGTAATTCTGGCATAACTACATTATAAAACATCACAGTTAATTATTTATAAATATTCTGGTTATGTTAACCTTAAATATTAAATACATAAAAAAACCAAAAAGCCTGTAGTACAGTCCTTTTGGTTAGAAAATTATTTTTTATTAAAAACTAATTCGTAAATTTGTTCATATTTTTCAACTGGAATAAATTTAACTGCATCCTTAACTTCATCAGAAATATCTCTTAGGTTTTTTTCGTTTGATTTAGGGATAAATACTGTTTTTACATCACTTTTGTATGCAGCGAAAGATTTTTCTTTTAAACCGCCAATTTCAAGTACTCTGCCACGCAAGGTAATCTCTCCAGTCATTGCAATATCTTGAGGAACTGCGCGACCTGATAATGCTGAGATTATAGCGGTGGTAAAAGTAACTCCAGCGCTAGGCCCATCTTTAGGAACTGCCCCTTCAGGAACGTGAATATGGATTACATTTTTGTCGAAGTCAAATTTTTCAATACCATATTTTTTAGCATTAGCTTGCACATAGGTGAAGGCTATATTAGCAGATTCTTTCATTACATCTTTTAATGAACCTGTTAATTTAATCCCGCCAGTTTTTGAAGGAACAGGGATTACTTCGATTTTTAAAGTAGAACCACCAATTGAAGTAAAAGCTAAGCCATTGACAATACCAACTTGAGCTTCTTCTTTAGCTTTATCATAAGTATAAAGAGGTGTTCCTAATAATTCGTTTGCTATTTTAATATCAATAGTAAATGATTCTAATTTTTCGCCTGAAACTACCTTTGTTACTATCTTTCTAGCTAATTTATCTAGTACTCTTTTTAGCTGTCTTACACCAGATTCCGCTGTGTAATGCTTAATTACAAATTCTAAAACTTCATCGCTAATATTAAATAATTGTTTATCTAATCCAGCTTGCTTAAGGGCAATATCAATTAAGTGTTCACGTGCAATTTTAATTTTTTCACTAATAGTATAGCTATAAAGCTCGATAATTTCAACACGATCTAATAATGCGGCGGGAATGTTTCCGATATAGTTTGCTGTGGCTATAAATAATATTTTAGATAAATCATATTCGTGTTCCAAATAATTATCTTGGAATTTTGCATTTTGTTCAGGATCTAAAACTTCTAGCATTGCTGAAGTGGGATCACCACGCATGTTTGAGGTCATTTTATCAATTTCATCAAGCAAGATAATAGGATTAGATACGCCTGAACGATGTAAAGCTTTAATAATTTTACCAGGCATAGCTCCAACATAGGTGCGACGGTGTCCACGAATTTCACTTTCATCATTAAGTCCGCCTAAGCTAATTTTTACAAAGCTTTTATTCAAGGCTTCTGCAATAGCTCTGGCTAATGAAGTTTTACCAACACCAGGAGGGCCAACTAAAGTTAAAATTGGCACATTATTAAATTCAGTTTGGACTTTTGCGCCTTGTGAACCATTATCTTTAAATAAATCTAAATCTATTTGCGTATTTTTATCCAGTGGAATAATTTTATTTTCATTTTTAAGTTTATCTAAATTTTTATGGTTAATAATTAATGAAATATATTCAATAATTCTTTCCTTAACTTCGTTCAAACCATAGTGATTGCGATTTAAAATTTCTTTTACCTTAGATATATCTAAGCTTTCAACTTCGGTTTTTCTTCATGGGAGCTCTTTTAGTAATTTAATGTATGCTGCCGCAATGTTTGCATCAGGTCCCATTCCTGAAATATCTTTTCTTTCAATTTCAGAGTCAATAAGCTTAATAACTGATTCAGGATAAATGAGTCTTTGCTTTTCATCTTTAAGGGTTTCAGCAAAATTACCTTTTCCGGCGCTTTCTGATCCAGTAGTTTCGCCTAATTTTTCCCGCATTACCTTGATTTTTTCACGCAACATGTACTCTCTTTGCTGTTTTTCCATGTTTTCTTTCATTTTTAAATCAATTTCTTTATCTAGATCACGTGAAATTTTTTCTTTGGCTTTATCTTCTTCACTTAATTTTAGATCTCTAATATTACTTTTATCTTCTTTAGAAGAATATTCTATGTCTCTAACTAATGAAATGACAAATTGAGGATCAAAGCTTAGTTTGTCAATATTTTTAATTGGATTATTGATTGGTAAAGTTCTTAAAAAATTCATTTGTTCCTCGTCAAATATATTTTTATTTGAGAATAAACCAATAAATAAGCATTTAATTCAAATAAATTGTTCTTTAAAGTTAGGCAATTTATAAAGTTCTAAAAGCATGTTATTTTCTAAAAATAACATTTTAGTAAAGCTGGTGAAAATTTCAAATTCATCAGGAATTTGATTTGTATATGCTTCGTCCCCTTCAAAAATTAAATCATCTAAAGGGTGTAGGTTTAATAAATTGTTTTGTCATAAATTGCTAAAAATATTGGCAATTTTAGGCATTAAGTTTTTCGATGATAAATTTGTTAAAGTTGCGTCGAGTTCACCAATAACCTGGTGGATGGTTGCATAATCTTCGTTATCCTCATTTTCTAAGCGATCATTAGCCATAATAATTGGGTTTCTTGTGGCGCTAACTTCAAAAATTTCAGCAATATTATTGACATTTTCACTTCCGTCAGCAGCGTAAAATGGTTTTTGACTTAATTTGCATCTTACTATTGGTTTTAAACAAACATCATAATAAAGATTTTTATTAGTAATAGTCTTTTTAACTCTGATAATTTTTGCGTGGGTTGCATAACTTCCAATTGTTGCCAATGATTCAGGATCATAAACAACTTTTAAAGTTTCTTTAAAGCCAAAAAGATGTGTGTGATTATATAAAATAAAAACATCTAAATCTTTTTCGTCTATAGTATCTTCTTTTTTGTTTTCAAAAGCATCTGCTAATTTAGCTAAAACTTCACTATTAAAATGTCCAAATTTACGGTCTTCAAGTCTAATTCATTGTCTATTGTTCCCGATAAATACCTTTGAAATTTCACCAAAATCATTAATATTTAAAACTAAAGCTCTTTTTTTCATAATTCTCCTTTTTTTTAGCACTATGAAGCTTCAATGCTAAAAAATTCTATATGTATATATAATACTCTATTTTTTTGTTATTCTTGCTATATTTATAATTTTTTTAATTATTTTTCTTCACAAAATGTTGATTAAAAAAAATTTTACCAATTTGCCTATTGTATAGGCTTTTTGGTAAAATTATAATTATTTTAAAACTATATTTACAATTTTATTAGGAACATAAATTATTTGTTTTATATCTTGGCCATTAATTCACTTGGCTACTAATTCTTTTGCTTTATCAACCACT
>NZ_JOOB01000012.1 GCF_000712185.1 Mycoplasmopsis opalescens ATCC 27921
AATACTAAGTTAATTGATTTTTTAAAAGACTGTAATAAGTTAACTAAATTAAGAAATGGGAAAATAATTGAAGAAAGATTTATTGATCCCGCTATTAATAAAAGCAATGAAGAAACGTATAATGAATTTTTAGAAATTGTAAAAAATTGTATATAGAAAAAACAAAAAGTGTATTTTGACTAAAAATAACGGTCAATTTTACACTTTTTGTTTTTTACTCCGAAACTCAGGAAAAAAAAAAAGAAGTATAAATTCACCAAAAGAGCTGTATTACAACATTTTTGGTGAATTTATTATTTATGATTATTATATTATTAGTGTTCTAAAATTGGATATAACTCTTCTCATTCTTCTAGCGAACCATGGAAAATATAACTATTTTGCGGAGAAATTTCTAGAATGACATTTGCTACTTGGTTAACTAAAGCACGGTTATAAGTGGTAAAAATTACACCACCACGATATGATTTTAAACCTGCTATTAATGAGTCGATGCTTTCAGTATCTAAGTGGTCAAGCGGTTGATCTAAAACCAAGAAGTTAGCTTCAAGAAGCATCATTCTTGAAAACATTAATCTTGCTTTTTCGCCACCACTAGTAACGGCAACTTTTTTAAAAACTGAATCATTTGAAAAAAGCATACGGCCTAAAAAACTACGCATTCTTTGGTCAGAAACATCTTTGGTTTCTTCGGTTGAGTTATAAGGTGGTCATTGCGCGATTCACTCTAAAATTGACATATCTTTTTGAAAATATTCTCTATTTTCATTTGGATAATATGTATGTTTAATTGTTTGCCCTCATTTGATTGTGCCTGTAGTTGGCTTGATTTTGCCAATTAAGCATTCTAAAAAACGAGTTTTTGCAATGTCATCTTCACCAATTAAAACCATTTTTTCACCTTTAGCTAAAGTAAATGAAACTTTTTGGAATAACACTTTACCATTTTCTTCATAAGAAAGATTTTCAACATTTAATATATCTTTACCTGGTTCACGGTTTATATCCCAGTGAATGTATGGATATTTACGGTTTGACGGTTTAATTTCATCAAGTGTAATTTTTTCAAGAGATTTTTTTCTTGATGTTGCTTGACGTGATTTTGATGCATTTGCACTAAAACGTGCAATGAAGCTTTTAAGCTTATCTATTTGAATTTCTTTTTTAGCATTGGATTGTTTCATTAATTCCCGAGCTAATTCACTACTTTCTTTTCAAAAAGTATAGTTTCCAGTGTAGATTTTAGCTTCATTATAGTCAATATCAACAATGTGAGTGCAAATATTATCTAAAAAGTCACTATCGTGACTAACTACAATCACAACATTTTGATAATCAGCTAAAAAGTTTTCAAGTCATCTAATTGCACGTAAATCAAGGTGGTTTGTAGGTTCGTCCATAATTAAAATGTCAGGGTTTCCAAATAAAGCTCTCGCCAATAAAACTTTGATTTTTTGGTTAGCTGTCAATTCAGACATTAATACGTCTCATTTATTCTTTGGAATTTGTAAGCCTGCTAATAATTCTTGGGCATCATTTTCAGCGCTTCATCCACCTAATAAACCATATTTTTCTTCCAATTCGCCAGCTCTAGTGTAATCATCCATAGTTGCATCTGGGTTAGCATAAATTGCATCTTTTTCGTCTTTAATTTGTTGTAATTCTTTATTGCCGGCCACAACAACATCAGTAACATTTAAATTATCATAAGCATTATGGTCTTGAGCTAAAACGCTTATTCTACGGCCTTTTTCAACAATTATTTGCCCTGATGATTGTTCAACATCACCGGCTAAAATTTTTAAAAATGTACTTTTGCCAGCCCCATTAGCACCGATAATTCCATATGTATTTCCAGCCACAAATTTTAAGTTAACACCTTCAAAAAGCTTTTTATCACTAAAAACTTTACTTAGATTTTGTACTTCTATCATGATTCTCCTTAGTTATAGTCATATTATACAAATACCTATGCCTAATTAGACATAGATATTTAAATCATTAGATAAATTATTATATAAATTTTCATCATTAATTTTAGCTAATCGTAAAGCAGTAAGTTTACGGCGCAAAATATTGTGCATTTGTTCAGGACTTTTAGCGATTGTATCGCTTGAACCGGTTTCTTCGATGTGGCGCAATTCATTACTGATTAACTCATTGGTAATTAACTTATCGTTTTCGTCTAAAAACATTCTACTTAGGACAACTTCAGCCAATTGAATTGCTTTATTGGTTATAGCGGAAAGCAAAATTTCATGCATAAGTTTTTTATTTTCTTCATTATTTTCATCTTCTAATTTAGCCTTAAGAGCTTCGTTCGCATCTTTAAAAAATGCTTCTTTTTTAGCTTCGAAATCTTGATCTATATCATGTGGATGAGGTTGCAAATTATTTACTAAAATTAGCTGTTCGAGGGCATAATGGTAAAATTGTAATAAATTTTGTGAGGCAAAATCTTTTTTAAAATCTTTAAATAATTTAGCTTTTAAATCATCTAAAGTTTTTATTGTTTCCATTTGTAATGTTGGTAATAATTCTTTTGTAAGCTCGGCATGAAAAATACGTCTAATTTTTTTAATTGTTATTTCATAATGTTGGCGATCTGGATCATTTACACCGATTGTATCGTTTAATTTAGCTCCAATTAATTCTTGATTAATTGTTCAAGTATCTTTTTTTGATGCTTTAATAGTTAAATTAACATCTTTAGCTAATTCTTGTGAATCTTGTGAAACATTATAAGTAATTGACACAATATCATCTTCATTAACTTCGCTAACATCGTCTAAATATTGATAATTTTTAACAAATGCTTGATAAGCTTCTTCTAATTTTGCTTCAGTAAGCGAAGGATATGAAAATTTAGAACAGTCAAATTTTAAGTTAAAATTAGCGAATTGTCTAGTAGATGTATAAGAAAATTTAATTTGATACTCACAAGAATCTTTGTCAACTTTAACTACTTCTATAGTTGGTTTAAAAGGAATAATTAATTCATCATGATTAATATTTTCATCTTTGACTAAAGTTTGGATAATATTGTCCATATTGAACTTCACATTATTTTGTAATGCAAGAGCTAAAATATCATCAGGACTAACTTTTTGTTGATTTTTAATGCTATGCAAAAGAACATTATTTTGTGTTTTTTTTCATTCTTCTTTATTAACATTAATTATCTTGCTTAAAAAATCTATTTTCATATTCACCTCATATTAATTTATTTTATCAAATTAGTAATAATATTGATTAAAAATAGAATTTGGGTTCATTTTTGTCTATTAATTTTTTTTATGTATTTTTTATTTCTCTAATTTTTGACTTAGCATCTGCTACTATGACTGATTTATGTTCAACTAAGTCAAAAATTAGTGAGCTAAAAAAATATATTAAATTAATAGTCAAAATCGCATTAAAAATCCACCAAATGATGCAACAAATGAACAGTTGAAAAAATTAAAAGAAACTACTAAAAAGTTGCACAAAAAACATTGGATGGTGTGAAATTAATTTCAAAGGGATGAAGATTATCTTGAGAAAAAGAAAAGACAATAGCCTTGCTTGGATTCACTAAATAAATTGCTAAAAAAGCTGCGCTACAGCTATTTTCGCAACAAAAAAGTTAATATAAAAGTACTTTTTTGTCGCGGTTTTATTATCTTTTTATTAAATAATATTCGTTATTTTGCTTAGTTTTTAAACTAAAGATATGAAGCGTAAAAAAAATTATTTTTTTTGATACACACGGCATAGTTGTTATATAATAGTTCTAACTGCCTTGTGGTAGTTATACTATTACTATATTATTAAGAAAGGAAAAAAATGCCTACAACTAATCAGTTAGTTACAAATGGCCGTGAGCAAAAAGTGCGTAAACAAAACGCGCCTGCTCTCTCATTAATTTTTAACTCATTAAATAAAACTGCACGTCGTATGAATTCACCTTTTAAACGTGGTGTATGTACTCGTGTGGCTACTATGACTCCTAAAAAACCTAACTCAGCTATGCGTAAATATGCTCGTGTTAGATTATCAAACGGTATGGAAATTACAGCATATATTGGTGGTGAAGGACACAACCTTCAAGAGCACTCTGTTGTTTTAATTCGTGGTGGTCGTGTTAAAGACTTACCTGGTGTTAGATATCACATCGTGCGTGGAACTCAAGACTTAGCTGGTGTTAACAACCGTAAACAAGGTAGAAGCTTGTACGGAACTAAAAAAGAAAAAGCTTCTAAATAATTAGTAAAGAAAAAGAAAGGAAATAATAACTATGTCAAGAAAACATAAAGCCCCTGTGCGTGAAGTTTTAGCAGACCCAATTTTCAATTCTGTTTTAATTACTAAATTAATTAACACCATTATGCTTGATGGTAAAAAATCAATCGCACAAGATATTCTATATTCAGCATTTAACATCATTAAAGAAAAAACAAACAAAGATCCAATGGAAGTTTTCGAAGTTGCTTTAGCTAACGTTACTCCACAATTAGAAATTCGTACAAGAAGAATTGGTGGAACCAACTACCAAGTTCCTACTGAAGTTTCAAAACGTCGTCAACAAACATTATCATTACGTTGGTTAGTGCAATATGCAAGATTAAGAAACGAAAAAACAATGGATGTTCGTTTAGCGACTGAAATTATTGACGCGTCAAACAAAACTGGTGGAGCTGTTAAAAAACGTGAAGATACTCACAAAATGGCCGAAGCCAACAGAGCATTTGCTCACTTTAGATGATAATTTGTTCTTACTAAAATTTAACCAAAATTACATTACTACTATTATTTAAGGAAAATTATGGCAAGACAATATGAACTAAAAGATTACCGTAATATCGGTATCATGGCACACATTGACGCAGGTAAAACTACCACAACAGAAAGAATTTTATACCACACTGGTAAAATTCACAAAATTGGTGAAACACACGATGGTGCTTCACAAATGGACTGAATGGCTCAAGAACAAGAAAGAGGTATTACAATTACTTCGGCTGCTACAACAGCTTTTTGAAAAGGTAAAAGAATTAACATCATTGATACCCCTGGTCACGTTGACTTCACCGTTGAGGTTGAACGTTCACTTCGTGTACTAGACGGTGCCGTTACTGTTCTTGATGCTCAATCAGGTGTTGAACCGCAAACAGAAACAGTTTGAAGACAAGCTACAAACTATAAAGTTCCACGTATCGTTTTCATTAACAAAATGGATAAAGCTGGTGCTGACTTCTTCATGTCTGTTCGTTCAGTTAAAGAAAGATTAAATGGAAATGCAGTTGCAATTCAAATGCCTATTGGTGCAGAAAGCAACTTCCAAGGTATCATTGACTTAATCGAAATGAAAGCATATATTTATGATGGTAAAGCAGATGAAAATGCTGAACCACAAGATATTCCCGCTGATTTAGTAGATGAAGCACAATTAAGAAGAACCGAATTAATCGATGCGCTCTCTACATACGATGATGAATTTATGATGAAAGTTTTAGAAGGCGAAGAACCTACTCAAGAAGAAATTAAAGCAGTATTACGTAAAGCTACAATTTCAGCAACTTTATTCCCTGCTATTTGTGGTACAGCATTTAAAAACAAAGGTGTTAAGAAAATGATTGACGCTGTTGTTGATTATTTACCTTCACCACTTGATATTCCGGGTGCTTCAGCAACATTAAATGATAAAGAAGTAGAGCTTACTTCTTCAGATGAAAACGATTTTGTTGCTTTAGCTTTTAAAGTTATGACTGACCCTTATGTTGGATCATTAACTTTCTTTAGAACTTACTCAGGTGTTCTTAAAAAAGGTTCTTATGTATACAATACAACTAAAGATATTAAAGAAAGAATTGGACGTATTATCCAAATGCATGCTAATTCACGTCAAGAAGTTGATGAAAGCTACGCTGGTGATATCCACGCAGCTGTTGGACTTAAAGGCACAACAACCGGTGATACTTTAGTTGGCGAAAAATCACCTAGATATGTACTAGAAAAAATGGTCTTCCCTGAACCAGTTATTTCTCAAGCTCTTGAACCAGAAAGCAAGGATGCTATGGAAAAATTAGCGCTTGGTTTACAAAAATTAGCTGCTGAAGATCCTACTTTTAGAACTTATACTGATGAAGAAACCGGTCAAACAATTATTGCTGGTATGGGTGAATTACACTTAGATATCATCGTTGACCGTCTTAAACGTGAACATGGTGTTAAAGCTAATGTTGGTGCACCTCAAGTTTCATATCGTGAAACAATTACTAAAACTGCTGAAGTTGAAGGTAAACACATTAAACAATCTGGTGGTAAAGGTCAATATGGTCACGTATGAATTAAATTCGAACCAAACCACGACAAAGGCTTTGAATTCGTTGATAAAATTGTTGGTGGTAAAATTCCAAAAGAATACATTAAACCAATTCAAAAAGGTCTTGAAGACAAAATGGCTAGTGGTATTTTAGCTGGATATCCAATGATTGATATCAAAGCTACATTATTTGATGGTTCATACCACGATGTCGACTCTTCAGAAATGGCTTACAAAATTGCGGCTTCTAAAGCTTTAACTAAAGCTAAAGATCAACTAGGCACAGTTTTACTTGAGCCAATTATGGACGTAGCTGTTGTTATTCCTGAAGATTACTTTGGAGATGTTATGGGTGACTTAACCCGTCGTCGTGGGGGAATCGAAGATAACGAAACTAGAAATGATGGAGCTCACATTATTCGTGCATTAGTTCCACTTAAAGAAATGTTTGGTTATGCAACCGATTTACGTAGTATGACTGCTGGACGTGGGACATACCAAATGCAATTCCACCACTATGAAAAATGTCCAAAAACCATCAGCGACGAAATCATCAAGAGAAGAAACATCCAAAATAAAGACGAAGATTAATAATAAAAAATATTGGCTTATGACCAATATTTTTTGTAAGCGAATTAAACTTAATTAATAAAATTATCTACGCTACCATATTATTACAAATATGATAATTATTTAATTAGCAAAATTACAGCATTTAATTCATTTTATAGCTCAGAAAAAGTGTCAATTAAAGATAAAAAAAATTCAAAGGAAAACCCTTTGAATTTTTTTAGGATTATGTTGATTATCCAAGCATTTCTTTAATAACTTGAGCAATTTTGTTTTTGTCAACCATATATAAGTATTCTAAAGCAGGAAGTGGAATTGTAACGTCAGCACCGTTTAAACGAACTGGAGCAGCTACTAATGAGTCGAAGCATTTTTCGTTTACACGAGCAATAATTTCAGCAGCGATTGAACCTGATTTAACAGCTTCACTAACTACTAATAAACGTCCTGTTTTGTTTACTGATTTAACAATGGTTTCTGTGTCAAGTGGTTTAAGTGAACGAAGGTCGATAACTTCGATTGAGTATTCTTTTCCTTCTTCTTTAAGAGCTTTAAGAGCAGCAATAGTTTCGTGAACCATGTGTCCATAGGTCACAATTGTTAAATCTTCACCTTCAACAGCAACATTTGCTTTTCCAATTTCAACTTTGTAGTATCCTTCAGGAATTTCTGATTTAAAAGCACGGTAGTCACGTTTGTGTTCTAAGAAAACAACTGGGTCATTGTCTTCAATAGCAGCTAACATAAGACCTTTTGTGTCATATGGGGTAGCTGGCATAACAACTTTAATACCTGGAATGTGTGTGAAAATAGCTTCAATTGATTCTGAGTGGTGTTCAAGAGCTTTAACTCCACCACCACAAGGCATTCTTAATACCATAGGAACAAATCATCTGCCACGTGAACGGTTACGCATACGAGCTGCGTTTCCAAATAATTGCGACATTGTTAAGAATGAGAAGCCAGAGAATTGAATTTCTGCAACTGGTCTAAGACCTGCAACAGCAGCTCCAACAGCTCCACCTGCGATAGCAGCTTCTGAAATTGGAGTGTCAAATACTCTTAAATCACCATATTTAGCTTGAAGACCTTTTGTAGCACGGAAAACACCACCTTCAAACCCTGCGTCTTCACCAAAAACAACAACGTTTTTGTCTCTTTCCATCGCAATGTCTAAAGCGTTTGTAAGTGCTTCGATATTATTTACTTTAATTGTATTCATAATAATTTCTCCTTATTAATTAAATAGATTATGTATAAATTGATTAATATTTCTACAAACTATTTTTTAAGAAATCTCATGTTTTCTTGTTTTTGTTCTTCAAGTTCAGCTGGCAATGTTTCATAGGTGTATTTGTAAATATCGTCATAGCCTTCTTCTGTTAATCTCGCATTAGAACTTTCGTTTGCAGCTTTTGCTTCTTCTGTGTATTTTTCGTATAATGAATCAATTTTAGCTTGTGTAATTAAACCATGTTCGAATAAGTATTTTTCAATACGGTGGAATGGTTCTCATTTTTCTTTTTCTTCTTCCATTTCTCTTGAACGGTAAACTCTAGGATCATCACTGGTGGTGTGTTGTCCTTGACGTCATGTAACTGCTTCAACTAAAACAGGTCCATTGTTATTTCTTGCTCATTCAACAGCTTCATTAAGAACTTCTGAAACTGCTAATAAGTCGTTACCATCAACACGAATTCCTGGAATGCCGTATGACATTGCACGTTGTGATAATGTTGGAACTGAGTATGAGTTGTGTTCTGGAACTGAGATAGCTCATTGGTTGTTTGAAATAACAACAACAAGAGGTAATTTACGAACTGCAGCTAAGTTAAGAGCTTCGTGGAATTCACCTTCGTTAGTTCCACCGTTACCAATCATTGTTAAAGCAACTTTCTTTTCACCTTTAGCTTTGATTGCATAAGCAACACCAGCAGCTTGTGAAATTTGAGCTCCGATAATAACTTGGTAAGGTAAGATGTTCTTGTTAAAGAATGATCCACCTAATTCTGAACCTTTTCAGTATAGGTAAATTTGTTCATAGCTAACACCACGTGCTAATAAAGCGCCTAAAACACGGTAGTGAGGTACGAAGAAATCTTCATCTTTCATTGAATATCCAACAGCTGTTAAAAGAGCTTCTTCACCAAGGCTAGGTGCAAATGTACCTAGACGTCCAGTTTTTTGTAATGTAAGAGCATAGTTATCTCATGCACGAGATTTAACCATATTTTCATACATTTTAACTAATGTATCGCTTGAAATTGATGTTTTGTAATTTTTTTCAATTAAGTTTCCATCAATATCTAAGTGACGAATCATTGCTTTTGGGTAAGTCATGACTTTGCCTGCTTCAATGTGTTTAAATTCCATATTAATCCTTTCGGTAAAAAAAATTTGTATAGTATCGATACGTTCTATACATATATATTATATTAGAAAAATATTAAATACTTATTCAAATATGGTATTATTTTCATTTTTTAGATTTTTTCTTTGTTAGAGATTTATGTCCAGTTAATAAAAAAATATGTCCGCATAAGCGAACATATAATTATTATTATTTAAAATCGATGTTAATTCCGATTTGTGCCAATGTTTCGGTGTGAACATTTGCCATGTGAGCTGTTGAAGCTTCAAATTTTTCCATTTCTTCTTTAGATAATTTTAATGTACCTGGGAGATATTCGTATCCTCTTTCACCAACGATAACTGGGAAGCATGTGTAAATTCCAGCGTTTTTGAATGGTTTAGGTAATTTAACACCAAGAGGAATAATAGCTCTTTGATTTTCTAAAATTGCTTCTGTTGTACGGTAGCATGATGTAGCAATACCGAATTGAGTATTTCCTTTACGTGAGAAAATAAAGAATGGTTCAGATAATGTTTGTTTTAAAATTTCATCTAAGTCTGAACGTTTTAATTTTCTTGCTTTAATTAAATCTTCAACTGAGCTTAATCCAACTCTTAATTGTGATCATGCGATCATAGCTGATCCACCGTGTTCTGCGCAAACAAAACCATGTACATTTTCTGGTGATGTTTTAACTTTAGCTGCAACGAATTTTCTCATACGTCCTGAATCAAGCACTGTACCTGCAGACATAACTTTGTTAGCTGGTAAGCCTGAAGCATAGTGGATAACAGCAGCCATAACATCGCATGGGTTTGCCGCAACAATAACAGAACCTTTAAATCCAACTTCTTTAAGTTTATCGCCGAATGATTTCATTAATTTAGCATTTGCACCAGCTAAAGCTAAACGATCTGAAAAGTCTTTTCCGGCAGGGATTGATGCAGCAATCATAACGATATCAGCACCTTTAGCATCATCTAATGTACCAACTTTAAAGCTTGAGTTATTACGTGGTAGGATTGCACACATATCTTCAAAGTCATGTGCATGAGCTTCTGCAACCTCTGTGTTTTTATCAACAAAAATTCATTCTGCTTGAATATTACGTGCAACACAAATTGTTACATATGTAAAACCAACATTTCCTAGTCCGATTACAACTATTTTTTTCATATTATCTCCATATTCTTTTTTGTTTTTCAAATATTATGCATGATTTTTTAGGCATGCTATTAAATTATATTTAATATTTTTGAGATTTTTACCAAAAAAATTTTTTTGATTCATACTGAAAAGACAGTAAAAAAGCACCAGCGGTGCTTTTTTTATTTTTTCAATATTCCTTTATTTTTAAGCTGGTATTGCAACAACCGATTGATATGCGATTGATGATAAAATAATGAATAAAGGCATTGAGATTACACATACAGCTGTTGAAAGTGATGAAACTTTTGCAATGTAATCCAATGAACGGTGTTTGTTAGCACTAGCGAAAATTACGTTAACTGCCGCAGGTGGAGTAGCCATCATTAATACAATTAATGTAGCTGAAGCTGGGTCAAGAAGACCAGCATTACCTTTGAGTTCACCTGTTAATTGAACCTCACCGTAGTTTAATTTTCCTCAAATTGGAAGAACAAATAAGAACATTATTCCAAATGTTACAAGAGGGTAGATGAAGTTTTTAACAACTGTAGCTGTTCAAACTCCTTTATCTTTAATAACTTCTTTAAGGTTAGATGCTGCTAATGATCCACCAATTACTAATCATGCTAATGGAGAAACTAATCCAGTAGCCATTGTCATTCCACTCATTAGGAATGTCATGTTAGTTTTGAATGCACCTCAGAATTGTGGAGCTTTTGCATAATCTTTTGCTGCGTCTGATCCTGCAGGTCCATCTTTAAGAAGGTTATCGTATGGGAAGTCATTTGGTTCACCAAATCTTGCTTCGTAGATTCCAGGAATAAATTGTAATAATCAAAGAACTAATGATAAGTATAAGCAGCACATCATTGGGCTGAATACTTGTTGCATGATAGGTTTAATGTTCTTTTTAGAGAATTTAAGACCTGAGTATTCTAATGGTAAAATAATAAATACTGAAACCATATATGGAACACATCATGTTTGTGCTAGAACTAAGCTAAAACTGTTGAAGATTCCACTACCATTTAAGGCGATGATTAATGGGTAAGCAAAGAATTGTAATGAACCGAATATATTCATTCATTGGAATGCCATATATTTTGCTTTGTAATCGGCTAATGCTTCTTCTTTGTATTTTTCTAAATCAACTCCATTTTCGTTAGCTGATTTTTTTCTTCAAAGAGCTTCAGCTTTTGCTGTAATTCGCTTTGAAACTAAATGTGGGTAGTAATTAATAAGTAATTTTCCCACTAAAATTGCGAATGTATAGAATAATATTGACAAAATAAAGATTGCTGCTCAAATTTTGATTTGTGATGTATTTGCGCTAATCATAAATGCGGTTAAGCAAATAAATGGAAGAGCATATTTTAGGTTAAAAGCAGAAAGCTTTTTATTAATTTCTTTATCAAATATGCCTTTCCGAGTCACAATGAAACCCATTGCTATAAATAAGAAAGTAGCAAGAATTCCACCTCAAAGAGCTTGTTGTTTTGTCACAGATAAGAATATCGTACTAAAGTTATTCATTCAAATCCTTTCAAATGACAAATTAAATGCGTTTTTATAAATGTGGTTAAAAAGGGATAACCAATATTATTATATACAAAAAAACGTGGAATTATTTACATTGTCGAGAAAAATAGTCATTTTCTAATATTTTTTAGTATTTTTGTAATGAATTAGAAGAGTTAAGCATATTTTTTATGTGCATAAATTTTTTCATTTTTTGAAAATTTTTTTATTTTAAAAAAACCAAAAGAGCTGTATTACAGTGTTTTTTGCAACAAAATAAAAAAATAACTTCACACGTGAAAGTTATTTTTAACATTAATTAGTTTGTTTCAATGTTGAAAATTTCGTCTCCAACTGTAATTTCGTCACCAGCTTTAATTAAAACTTTAACTACTTTTCCTGTAACTGGTGCAGGAATTTCTGAAGTCATTTTGTCGGTTTCAACTGAGAAAAGAATATCCCCTTCTTTAACTGAGTCTCCTTCTTTAACAAAAACTTCAGCTACTGTTCCTTCGTGTAATCCTTCTCCGATGTCTGTAAATTGCATTTTAAACATATTAAATTTCTCCTAATGATTCTGGGTTTTCTAATAATTCAATAATTCTGCCTGTAAAACGGCCCATGTCTGCACCATCAACTCAACGGTGATCTGCAGCAATTGAAATGTTCATTATTTTGCTTGGAACAATGTTGCCTTCTTCAACAATCACGGTATCTTTGATACGTCCAGTAGCGATGATTGATAATTGTCCTTTATTCATAATTGGTGAACCGCTAATTACGCCAACTGAACCAACGTTAGTTACTGTAAAGCATCCGCCCATCATATCTTTCATAGATAATTTTCTATCACGAGCTAAACCTGATAAACGGGTAATTTCTTGTTGAATTTGAACTAATGATAAGTTTTCAATGCCCCTGATAACTGGAACAACTAGTCCGTAAGGTGTATCAACTGCGATTGAAATATCAATAGTTGAAGGGTATGAAACTTCACCTGTAGTTTCGTCGAATTTTGCTGTAAATACAGGGAATTCGCTTAAAGCGATTGAAGCAGCTTTAATAATTCATGGTAAAAATGTTAATTTTAAATTATGTTTTTCTAAAGCTACTTTATTTACAGCTGCACGGTGATCTCATAGTTTTTTCATCTTTGCTTCCATATCTAATGAGCAGTATGCAACTGAGTTCATAACTTCTTTTAAGTTAATTGCTATAGCTTTACGAATAGGTGCGATTTTTTCTACCTTTGCTACAAGTGGTTGTTCTTTGATTTGACTCATTTTATTTTTCCTTTGCTTTTAGTCTTTCTAAAATAGCTCTTTCACGAGGTGTTAAGTTATCGTCAGCTTTTTTAGCACATTCGCTTTTTTTGCATGATTTTTTAACTGAAAGTGAGCTAAAATCTAAAATTTCGTCTGATACTTGTAGTGTACCAACAACTGCTGGAGCAGCTTGGTTTCCTACTTGTTCTTTTTCTTTGTCTAACATGTAACCTCCTACAATGTTTATTATTGTTTAAATTCGAATTCATAGCAATAATATCAAGGCCTAGTAATAATATTGCTATTCATATTATAATGTAAAGCCACAAAGTCAAAAATATTTATTTTTTTATATACTTTTACCAAAAACGTAGTGCTACAGCATTTTTGGTAAAAATTTAGATGAATAAATAGGTAAATTTTTTTTGCTTTTGTTTTGGAAAAATAGTTTGAAATATAAAAATATTTCCATATATCGCCAGAAATAATAAAAATATTGGTAAAATTAAAAAAGATATAAAAGAAATAAAATTATGGAGAAAAAATGGCAAACATTTCAAAATTTAGTACACATATTCAAAACTTATTAACAAAAAAAGCACAATGTAAAGTTTTAAGCGTGCTATTTATTGATGGAGATGACAAGCGTTCACGTGAAGCAGCTTTATTTTTACAAAATAATAAATTGGCTAAGCCAATTATGCTTCTAGAAAATGAAAATCAGGTAATTAATGACGGTTTAACAAACGTTATAATGACTGAAGAAACCAAGCTAATTGAAAAGTTAGCTTCAAGAATGGCTGAAATTAGAAAAGGCAAAGAAGATTATGAAACATGTTTAAAATTAGTCTCATACCGTCCATACTTTGGGGCTATGATGCTTCGTGAAAAATTAGTGGAAAGTGCTGTAGGTGGCTTAATTTATTCAACCGCTGATATTCTAAGAGCAGCATTTAAATGTGTTGGTGCAAAAGCAGGAATCAAAACAATGTCTTCAATTATAGTTATGCATAAAGACGATGAAAAACTTATTTTTACGGACCCTTCAACTGTTGAAAAGCCTACTGCATCTCAATTAGTTGATTTAGCAATTAATGCTAGTGACTTCGCTAAAACAATGGAAATGAATGATTTAACTGGCTTTTTAACATATTCAACTAATGGCTCAGGTAAAGGTGAAAATCCTGATTTAGTTAGAGAAGCCCTTAAAATGGCATTAGAAAGAAAAGAGTTAAATTTAATTCCTGGTGAAATGCAATTTGATAGTGCATATGATTTAAAAGTTAGAGCATCAAAATTTCCTTCTGCACCACAAGAACCACTCGGTGTATATGTCTTTCCTAACTTAGAAAGCTGCAATATTGGATGCAAGATTGCTCAGCGTTTAGGGGGCTATGGCGCAGTTGGTGCAATTATGCAGGGTGTAAATGGAGCTATTAACGATTTTAGTCGTGGTGCTAGTGTTCAAGATGTAATCGATGTGACTTCAATTACAATTTTAAAAGGATATGAATTTTTATAAAATAAGCCTAATACTGATAAAAAAGGAAAAAATATGAAAAAAATATTAGTAGTAAATCCGGGTTCATCTACCTTAAAATGAAAACTTTTTGATACAGACTTAAATGCTATCGCATCAGGTTTATGTGAAAGAATTACAATTGATGGTAGAATGATTACTAAGAAAAATGGTGAAAAAATCACTGAAGATATTGCTTTGCCTGATCATCCGACAACAATCAAAGAGTTAATTCAGTCATTTTCTAGACATAAAATAATTAATAATGTTAATGAAATTATTGGAATTAGTTTTAGAACGCCATCATCTGGCCATGCCCACTTAGTTCCAGAATTATGAAATCCAGCTTTAAAAAATGCTATTGCGGAAACAAGTAAATTTATCCCAATTCACTCAAAAGCTACATTAATAACTATTGATGCATTTGAAAAAGTTTTACCAAACGTTAAAAAGGCCATTTGCCAAGACACGGCTTTCCACGTAACAATGCCAGAAATTAATAAAACTGTACCAATTAACCAAGAATGAGCAGAAAAATACCACATTAAGCGTTTTGGATACCATGGTCTAAGTTATGATTACATCACAAATAAAATGAAACAAGTTTTAAACAAGAGAAAATTAAACTTAGTTATAGCCCACTTAGGTTCAGGGAGCAGTGTATGCTTAGTTAAAAACTCAGAATCAAATGACGTTTCAGTTGCCTTTTCATCAATTGAAGGTTTAATTATGGGAACAAGAACAGGTAATATTGACCCTGGAGTAGCTGATTACCTTATTAGAGTTGAACACGAAGCACCAGAAGCTGTTTATAAAATGATGACACAACAATCTGGTCTTTTAGGTGTTTCGGGAGTTTCAAATGATGTTCGTGATTTGCATAAAGTATATGATTCAAATCCTAAGGCTAAGTTAGCCATTGATATGTTCACACAAAAAGCCGCTGATTATATCGTTAGCTACTTATCACGACTAGAAAAAGTTGATGCTCTTATTTTCACTGCAGGTATTGGAGAGAATGATGAAATTATCCGAGATATGATTATTAAAAATATTCATGCATACGATTTAAAACTTTCTAAACCTGCAAATTTAGCTTCATATGATGATTATGTCTTAATTTCTTCACCAAAATCAGAATTACCAATTTACAAAATGCGCACTGATGAAGAGTTAGTCATGGCTCGTTATACCTTAGATTTAATAAATAAATAGTTAATAAAATATCACTTTTTAAGTGATTTTTTATTTTAAAATAATTTTTTAGTTAAATATTTGTCATACTTCGCCATTTATGGTAATTTTCTCCTAAAAAAAATAAAATTTAATCAGGAGTAATATGAAAAAAAAGGAGTGGCAAATGAATATAATATTAAAAAATAAACTAAAAATTACACTATTAGTATTGGTTTTGTTTTTTTCTATAATAATTTTAATTGCTGATATCATTCAAAATGATAGTTTAATTTTTCATTATTGGTATGAAGTTGATAAAAACGATCCCGCTTCACTTAAAAGTTGGCGTTGAGCTTTTAGCCTAGCATCATTTATACCTTTTTATGATATGATTTTCGTTGGTTGGTGGCTATGGTTATTTTGATACGCATTTATTTGATTATCTAATAATAAATTAACTAATAAAATCTGATTAACAATAATGGTTTCAATTTTATATATCTATAAATTAATTGTTTTATTGGATTTTGGAATTAATACTATATATGAAGGTTATTTATCCTTTGGGAATTATTCAAATGGAATTACTTATATTATTTTGTGCAAGATTAATTTTGGTTTAATAATTTATCTTTTAGTTTATATGCTAAACAATATTATTCTTAATTATAAAACAATTGAAACTTTAAAATCTTTAGGCGAAAATGATTATTTAAGTTTTGTTAAAAAAACTAAATTGACTGAAGATGAAAAAAGATTAACCATATTCTCTTTTGGCAAATACAAGGCAATTTTAAAGACTGAAGAAAATATAGCTAAGATAAAAGTAGCTTATTTAAATGTGATTAATAATAGTATTGTTTGAGATTTAAAAATAACTCATAGAGAAACTCCTGAAATAATTAATTTTGTTTTACTTGCTAATAAACGAAATGCGATAATACAAAAATAACTAAAAGCACTGTTCTACAGTGCTTTTAATGATTTTTAATTATGATTTAATTACTATTTTTTAGCGTCTAATTCCATAGCCGCATGGCGTGCACATTCTCATATAATTTCGTTAAATGTTGGGTGTGGGTGTGTTGCTAAAGTTAAATCTAAAACAGTTAAATTATTTTCAATAGCAACTTGAACTTCAGCGATATAGTCGGTTACGTTTGCACCAACCATGTGGCCACCTAAAATTTTGCCTGTAGCACGATCCACAACTAATTTAGCAAATCCTAGAGTTTCATTTGAAGCTACACCTTTTCCTAGGCGTGAGAAAAGGTATTTAGCTGAAAATGCATCAAATCCTATTTCTTTAGCTTTTTCTTCAGTTAAGCCTACAAATGAAATTTCAGGACTTGTGTAGATGCACCCTGGAACAGGTTTACCAGCATAGTATTTTCTATCTAAACCATTAATGTGGCTTACAGCAGTAACCGCATGTTCATATGCAACGTGAGCTAACATTGCTTGTGCAGTAATGTCACCGATTGCATATACGCCTTCAACATTTGTACGTTGATATTCATCAACTATAATCTCATTGCGTGAACCTAATTCAACACCAGTTTTTTCTAGACCTTCGGTTGCTGGAACACGACCGACAGCCAATAAATAAACTTCTGATTTAATGGTGCGTTTTTCATCGCCGACTGTGAATTCTAATTCTTTATTAGCATTAATTCCTGAGCATGAAGCATTGTAAATAACTTCGATACCTTTTGAAGTAAACACTTTAGTAATTTCTTTAATAATATCTTTATCTAAACCAGTCAATAATGAATCTGTGTTTTGGATCAATGTAACTTTTGTGCCTGCAGTAGCATACATTTGGGCTAATTCAACACCAATAACACCACCACCAACTACAGTCATTGTTTCTGGTAATTTTTGATCAAAGTTAATAGCTTCACGTGATGTTAATAATGTGAAGTCTGCATAGTTTTCTGTAAATCCAGGTAAATTTTTAAGTCTACGGCTGTGACTTCCCATAGCTAAAATAATTTTTTTGCCCCGGTAAATTTTGCCATTAACTTCAATTACGTGTGATGCAAGGAATTTAGCTTCTCCATCAACTGTGGTGCATTTTGACCCTTTCATAAGCATTTTAACACCAACTGAAATTTGTTTAACAACATTAGCCTTACGTTCATGCATTTTTTTTCATGTTTCTTGTGCATCAATTTTTAAGTCTGAAAAGTTTCCAACAATTCCATAATTGGCTGCATGAGTAATGTGATCTAAAATATGAGTTGAAGCTAACATTGCTTTTGTTGGAATGCAACCAATATTTAAACAAACTCCACCTCAAAATTCTTTTTCAACGATTAAGGTTTTATTGCCTGTTTTACCAAGCATTTCAGCTGCTAAGTACCCTCCAGGACCTGATCCTATAACGATTGCGTCAAATTCTTCATCGATGTGGCCTTCGTATTTTGTGCCAGCATCGCTAAATGGTTTTTTATTCATATCAATTCCTTCCTTGTATTAAATATATTTATTATTATAAATAATTATTATATTTTTTGTTAATGAGTTGTAAATGTTTACGAATCTATTTATATACTATTAAATTAACTAGTTATGTTTAAAAGAATAAAAATTTTAAATAATGTTGTTTCCGTTTTAGCCTTAATACAGATAAAACGGGAACAAAAACTAAAATTATTTTTAATGCGAATTAATGATTGAAGAATAAAAAAATCGCATAAAATGCGAAATTTTAGAATTTGCTTTCTGGAATATAAATGTTTCCATCTACTGCCGAAACATTTGAAATAGTTATTAAAGCTTTTTGATCAACTTTTCTAATTCTTTTAATTAAACGTGGCACTTGTTTGTAAAGCGTGATAGATGATAATATTTTTGTTTTGCTTCCTGTTCTTCCACTTTCACCAACAGTAATTGTAAAGTTTGTAACTGTTCTTGAATCATCAGCAATTGCTTTTCTAATTAATGACATATGGTGTGAATAAACCTTGAAGTGAACCACTTTAAATCTTGGGAATAATTTGTTTAAGTAAATAACAAACACAAAATTACAGATAAATGTCGCTACAAAATTTGGTGAAAAATACATAGATGGCTGTCACGCTTGTGATTTCAATAATTCATAAGCTTCTCTGATTTTACCTATTTGGTAACCTATTTGGTAAAGCTCGGTTATATTTGACACTTTTAAATCTTTTAAATCGGTTATATTTGACTCTTTTAAATATTTTAAATTTAAATCTTCTAAAAATGTGTCTATATTAAATTCTTTAATGTCATTTAATAAGAGGCTTCCGGGTAAATATGAACCAACTAAAACAGACACAATTAAAATTATTAAATTAATATAACCATTAATAGTTCCAAAATTCTTTTGTTTTACTGTCGACATATATTCGCCAATAATACCTGTAACACCGGCACTTCCGCCAATAATAGCGATAATGGCAAAGAAAAATGCTAATAATACACCATATACCACTGCAAAAATTGTTTGAGCTATAACGTTACCGCCATCTGATCAAACAAGCGGAACTAATGTTCACATTTGTCCTTTTCCCGCTCATAATTCATCTTGAATTCCTTTTCTTAGCGCATCTGGAATTTCACTATGTCCAAAGTCACCAATAATATAGATTTTGTTAATTACGGGAATTTGACCTAATGCAAATGAAACTATAGATGAAACAACTAAGAATTCCAAAGTTAAAATTGTAAAAACTTTACCAACTTTTTTTCATCCAAAAATAAAAATTGGGATAGATAAAATCAAATAAAGCAATCAGAACAGAGAGTGGTCGATAATATTATAGATTTCTGGCGTAATTTTAGGATTATTACGGAGTAATACGTTAGTTAAACGTGAAATGGCTTGTCCAAAAGCGGCTAAACCAAAGTTATAAATACCTGGGTTCTTAACTAAAAACACCCCAACAATACCAAAAATAATAGCTAAAAAACCTGTAATTAAGGCTAATTTTCACATTGACATTAAAGCGTAAAAGCGCGATAATTTTAAAACAAAATTAGACATTTTAGTGTAGCGATAACTAGTGTTTTTTTTCTCAACAACATCCTTATGAATTAAGCGAGGTTCATCTGCTGTATTTTTTGGATTTTTAATATTACTTTCAACTTGTACAAATGAATCTTGAATATCTAATTCAGTCTTGATTATTTTGGCTTCTATTGTTTCGTTATCATTGATTGTATTATTTCAGTTTTGTTGCGAATTTGAGCCATCTACAGGAGAATTGGCTGCAGAATTAGCTTCTTTAGGAAAAACATCTGGTGGCTCAGAATTAGCATCTTTGTTGTTTAAATTATCATTTAAAAATATCATTAATTCTCCTTTCTTTGTGGTTTAAGCATTATATTACTTTTTCCAAAAAACGGAGGCAATTATTTGATTTCTATTAAATTAGTATATAATATTAATATTAAATATAGGGGGCTTCATGAGTTCACAAAATTATACCGCTAATAGCATACGTGTTTTAAAAGGGTTAGAAGCAGTAAGGGTTCGTCCCGGTATGTATATTGGCACAACTGGTGCACGTGGTTTACACCACTTAATTTGAGAGATTGTTGATAACTCAGTCGATGAATGTATGGCTGGTTTTGCAAGCAAAATTGATATTAAAATAACTAAAGATGGATACATTGAAGTAAACGATGATGGTCGGGGAATTCCTACAACAATCCACCCCGAAACTGGCTTGTCTACAGTCGAAACAGTTTTAACTGTTTTGCATGCTGGAGGAAAATTTGACAGTGAAACATATAAAGTCAGTGGTGGATTGCATGGTGTTGGTGCATCAGTTGTTAATGCTTTAAGCGATGATTTTGAAGTCTGAGTAAAGCGTGATGGTAAATTACATTATGCACATTTTAATAATGGTGGTCAAACTGTTCAGTCGCTTTCTGTTATTGGTCAAGTTGGCGAAAATGATACTGGAACTAGAGTTAAGTTCCATCCTGACTATTCAATAATGGAAAAAAATGAATTCGATAAAGGCGTTATTTTAGACCATGCAAAACAAATTGCTTACCTTAACGGAGGTTTAAGAATTCATGTTACTGATGAACGAGATGAAACATTCCAAGAGTATTATTTTGAAGGCGGAATTGTTGATTATGTTAAAGAACTTAATAATGGTCAAAAGTTGCTCCACCAAGAAGTAATTTATGCTCGTGGTCAATATGCTTATCAAGATCAACCAGAGGTGATGGTTGAAGTAGCTATTCAATATAATGAAAGAGTTACGGGTAACGTTGTAACCTATGCTAATAACATTATCACTGTTGAAGGTGGAACCCATGAAAGCGGATTCTATGATGCTTTAGTTCGTTTAATTAATAATTATGGTCTAGAAGCTAATATGATTAGGACTGAAGATGATAAAGTTAATCGTGACGATGTTAAAGAAGGACTAGTCGGCATAGTTTCAATTAAACACACTGACCCAATTTTCGAGGGTCAAACTAAAGGAAAATTAGGTAATAAAGATGCTAGAATAGCTGTAAACAAGGTGTTTTCTGAAACATTAGAAAGATTTTTAAATGAAAATCCTACCGAAGCAAAATCAATAGTTAAAAAAGCTATTGATGCTAAACATTCACGTCTAGCAGGTCAAGCCGCACGTGACGCTGCAAGACGTAAAACTGTTTTTGATTCAGGATCATTACCAGGCAAACTAGCTGATTGTTCTTCAAAAAACGCAGAAATTTCAGAGCTATATATTGTCGAAGGTAATAGTGCTGGTGGTTCTGCTAAAATGGGACGTGATCGGCAAATCCAAGCAATTTTACCACTACGTGGAAAAGTGATTAACGTAGAAAAAAATCAACCTAAAAAAGTTTTTGCTAATGCTGAAATATTAACTTTAATTTCTGCTCTTGGAACTGGAGTTGGTGAAGAATTTAATATTAACAAGCTTCGTTATCATAAAATCATTATTATGACCGATGCCGATGTCGATGGTGCCCACATTAGAACCTTATTATTGACTTTCTTCTATAGATATTTTAGGCAGCTCATTGAATATGGATTTGTTTATATTGCACAACCCCCTTTATATAAAATTCAACAAAATAAATTTGTTGCATATGCCTATAGTGATGCAGAAAAAGAAAAAATTCTTGCTGAATTACCTAATCAAAACATGAAGGTAATTATCCAACGTTATAAAGGTCTTGGAGAAATGGATCCTGAACAATTATGAGAGACTACAATGGATCCTGAAAACAGACAAATGCTTCAAGTCCAAATCGAAGACGCAGCTAGAGCTGATTGGGTATTTACAACTTTAATGGGTGATGAAGTTTTACCTCGTCGCGAATTCATTGAGGCAAATGCCAAGTATGTTAAAAATATTGATCTTTAATTAAAATATTATTGAAAATTATTCTAAAAAATGCCGCTAGGGCAATTTTTTATATTAAAATTAGTTAACTATGAAAGTGATTTCTGATAATCGTAAACAAGTACATAATTATAAAATAATTGAAAAACATGAGTGTGGAATTGAACTTTTAGGTTGAGAAGTTAAATCAGCTCGTGCAGGCACTGTTCAATTAAATAATAGTTATTGTTTTTTTAAAAAAGGCGAATTACTTTTAGAAAATGCAACATTTAAAAAATACATGCTTTTAAAAGTTGATGAACAAAGACAACGCAAGCTCCTAATGCATAAAAATGAATTATTACGCCTATATAGTAAAAAAGAAAAGTATAATGGTTCAACCATAATACCTACTAAAATTTACTTTAATAATCAAAGCCGAATTAAAGTGGAAATTGCTTTAGCTCAAGGGCTTAATAAAATTGATAAACGTGAATTAATTAAAGAAAGAGACAATGAAAGGTATTTGAAAAAGACATTAAAAATATGAAGCTAAAATAAAAAAGTTTAATTTTTATTAAAAATAATAATATTTTTTTGAAGTTTTTTAAAAATGCTATAAAATGTAATCACAATTAACAATTGAAAGGGTGAAGAAAATGTTTTACGAAATTAATACGAACGAATATAACTCTAATGTTAGAGGCAAGGAAGAATTACACTTAGTTGTTTTTCATGCTATATGATGCCCTCCTTGCAGAATGTTCAAAGAATCATTACAACAATTAGCTGCAAATGATAATGTTCCAGTTTATAGAGTTGATGTAGATCAAAATAAAGAATTAGCTAATGAATTTCACGTTCAAAGCTTGCCAACATGATATGTTTTAAAAGGGAAAGAAATTATTCATACTGGAGTTGGATACTTACCATACCAAGAACTTGTTCAAGTAATTAATAAATTGAAATAACAATTAACTAAAAACCTTGTACTACTGGGTTTTTAATAAAATAAACAACAACTTAAAAATGGTTGTTGTTTATTTTATATTATTCAATAATTGTTGTTTTAAATGTTCGTTTTATTTTTTTATTTGTTGTGGCTGCGACGTTTAAAATCTCTTCCATTTCGTTTCCGATCGCAGAATAATTTATGTAAATTTTAGCTGTATATTTTTTTTGAGTATCATAAATTGATTTAAAACCAATATCAGTTAATCTAACGTTTTTATCTCCTGAGCTAATCATATTAATAAAAATTTCATGAGTTGAAGATACAACGTTAACTAAGTTTTTGTGGCGTAAAAAAGTTTGGAATTTTTGTACATCTTTTTGCGAACGGTTGTTATAAGTTTGAATTAAATAAGGAATTTTCAATTCTTCACATGCTTTGATGAATCCAGATACCCTGCTTTTTCTTTGTTCTAAAGATAATTTTTCATCTTCAGCATAAACAATTTTTTCGCCTTCATCAATATGTTCAAAAAGTTTTTTCGTTACATTGTAGAATGCTTCTTCATAGTCGATATCAACAGATGAAACATTTTGTGCATCGGAACCATAAATTAATCCAACTGTATCATCAAGATGTTCATCGATGAAATCAATAACTTTTTTTGTATTTTCTTTTGGTAAGAAAAAGACTATTGCACTAGGTTTTCAGGCTAAAACATATTTAATTGTTTCGATATAATATTCAGCGTTGTCTTCAGAATGAGTTATAAAAACACGTTTTTTATGTTTTTTTGCTTCTTCTTCAATCCCGTTCATAATTGCTGTATAAGCATTTTCATATCATTCAGGTACGATAATAAAAATACTATTGTCACGACCTCTAATTAATCGCGCCCCATGGTTTGGGTAATAATCATAAGCCTTAACCGCTTCTTCTATTTTCTTTTTAGTGTTTTTGCTTACATAACCTTTATTATAGTATCTTGATATTGTGGAAATCGAAACGCCAGCGGCTTTTGAGATATCTTTATATGATAATTTTTTCATATTTTAATTATATATTAATATTTGTATAAATTAAATTACATTAAAATTATCTAAAAAGCCTGTGGAAAAAGATTTTTAGTAAAATTTATTTTTACTATTTTATAACTAAATAATAGTAACATTTATTTTAATTAATAATATAATACTTTAGCTAACAAAACAATAACCTTATAACCTGGTCAGGACAGAAATGTAGCAGCCATATTAAGTAGTGTTGTGTTTGTTAGCTTTTTTTATTTTTTTATCAATTTTATAGGTTTTTTAGTTGTTTTAACTATGTGGATAAATCACTTCATTATCATTATTTTTAGCAATCAAAATAGCATTATTACTTATATTGTTTATAATTATATTAATAGATTTTTGGGGGATTATGTATATTTCATACGAAGCATTTGAAGAAAAAATAAATCAAGAATTAAAGATAAGTGTAGAAAAAATTTTAGAAGCAATTATTAAAAATCCAAAACGATTTATAAGCGTATTTAGGCCAACAAGCAAAAGGCAAAAAATAATTCAATTTATTTCACAAAGCCGAGAGATTAAATTTGGTGATTTTATGGAAAAAATAGTCAAAGAATATTTATCTATTAAAGGCTATAAAATTTTAAACAGAGATATCATTAATGAAAACAATGAAAAACAAAATATTGATCATCTTTTCAGTGATGGTAAAACAATTTTTATGGTTGAACAAAAAATTCGTGATGATCATGATAGTTCTAAAAAGCGCGGCCAGTTCGAAAATTTCAGATTGAAGTATGAGGCCATTAAAGAAAAATATAAAGATAAAGAAATTAATTCATACCTTTGGTTTATAGACCCTGATTTTGAAAAAAACAGAAAATTTTATTCACAATCTATTGAAAACACATTTGGTAATTGTGAAGATAATTTTTACTTAGTCTATGGAAAAGATTTTTTTAGCTTAATAAGTATGGATGATATGTGAGATGAATTAATCCAGCATATTAAAAAATACAGTTGTTTAAGCGATGATGTTTTAGAAATACCAAATTTTAGCAAAGATATAGAAGTTTTAGATGCACTGGTAAACTTAAAAAGTAATTTATGAAAGAAATTAAATTCTAATAATTCAAGTTCACTAAAAATTATTGAAGAGTATTTTTCTGATGGTGATAATCTTAAAAAAGCGAAAGATATAAGAATGAAAAGAGAGGTTAAAAATGTTAAATAGCATTATAAATGCTGATTGTTTAGAAGCTTTTAAAACTATACCTGATAACTGTATTGATTTAATATTTGCCGATCCTCCATATTGAATGCGAACCAGTGGGACATTATTAAGAGTCGAAGGAACTGAATTTAAGGGTGTGAATGATGATTGGGATAAATTTGATTCTAATCTTGAATATAATGAATTTACTAAAAAATGGCTTAGTGAATGTTATAGGGTTTTAAAAAAGAATGGTTCATTATGGGTAATTGGTGGTATGCAATGTATTTATAGTATTGGTGGAATAATGCAAGATATTGGCTTTTGAATAATTAATGATGTAATTTGAAACAAGAGTAATCCAACTCCAAATTTCAAAGGAACTAGATTAACAAATAGTCATGAAACCTTAATTTGAGCTACTAAAAATGAAAATTCTAAATACACTTTTAACTATAAAACAGCTAAAGAGCTAAATATTGATGTTGAAAATTATTCTAAGGGTAATCGTAAGCAACTTGGATCTGTTTGGAGATTTTCAGTAGCTAGCGGTAATGAAAGATTAAAGGATCAGAATGGTCAGAAACTTCATAATACACAAAAACCCGAAGAGTTGCTTTATAGAATTATTAATATTAGTTCAAAAATAGGGGATACGGTTTTAGACCCTTTTGGTGGCACAATGACCACAGCCAAAATTGCAAAACAAACAGGCAGAAATTACATAATGATTGAAAAAGAAAAAAAATATTGTGATTACGGACAACGAAGAATAGATGAAACCACAGTTAAAATAACTGATATTGAAAAAGCAACTTTTGATATTAAACCATTAAAAGCACCATTGAAAGATATGGTTCAAGCTAATTATTTACAAGAAAATGAACAATTTTTTCTTTACAATCAATCTCACAAAAAAGCTTTTCTAACTAAAGATGGTAAACTTTTACTCGAAGGCGGATCTGTAGTTGACATACATACCGCTGCAGCTCAATTATCAAATAAAAAATCAGCAAGAGTAAATGGTTTTGATTACTGATTTGTGAAACGAGATAATAAATTAGTTCCACTTAAGAATATTCGTGAGGAATATCGTAACCGCTTACTATCTTATGAAAAAAATCTATAAATATTTAGATAATAAAAAAAGGCGCTTAGTTATTATTAGCAATAAAACTAACTAATATCTCGCCATATTTTTTTTGTTTTTGAATAGTTAAGTTCTCTGGGGTTTCTAAGATTAATTCTGCTTCATGTTCGACAACCAATAGCCCATTTTTTGCTAATAATTTACCTTTGGAAATTAATTTTATTACTTCAAAATAAAGATTTTTGTCTTTATAAGGTGGATCAAAAAATATAAAATCATATTTACAGCCTTCCTTATTTTTTAAATAATTTAAGACATCAATATTATTTATTTCAATATTATTTGCGCCTAATTTTGAGCAATTATTTTTAATTATTTTAACTGCTCTATAGTCGTTTTCGACAAAAATAGCTTTCATTGCTCCATTACTAATTGCTTCTAGTCCAAAAGCACCTGAACCAGCACATAAATCAAGAAAAATAGCTTCTTCTAAATCATAGCGAATTGATGAAAAAATAGCTTCGCGTATTTTATCCTTAGTTGCTCTCGTTATTTCTTTAGGTGGCTGTTCGATAATCTGATGTCTATACTTTCCCGAGATAATTCTTAACATTTTTGCTCCTTAGTTACTTTATTATATAATTATTTTATGTATAAAATTAATTTAGTTAAATTACCTAAAAAAGTATTACGCGAAAAATCTAAAGAAGTCAAAATCCCATTAAGTGCCGAAGATATAGAATTAGCTGAAAAAATGATTTGACATATTGATGATTCACAACAAGAAGGATCGAAATTCCAGCCTGGTGTAGGGGTTGCAGCTGTGCAGTATGGTATTTTGAAACGTATGTTTTACATCAATGCTTCAATGGCTGATCCAGCAAACTCGCATAATGTTATTGAGCTTAAAGATGTGTTGATTAACCCTGTAGTAGTGGCAAAAAGTGATTTTGAAGTCGCATTAAATGAAGGGGAAGGTTGCTTATCTGTTTCTTATACTTGACCAAATCAAGACGGATATGTTTATCGGAAAAATCGCATAGTTATCGATGCATATTCATACAATGAGAAAAAAATAAAAAGATATGATTTAACTGGTTACTTAGCAATCGTGGCTCAGCATGAGTTAGACCATTTAGAGGGCAAATTATTCGTTGATCGGATCCAGCATAAACAACCTTGAAACAAAAAGCAAAATTCACGGTTAATTAATCAAGGTGATATGTAGCTAAAAAAACTGTAGCACAGTGTTTTTGGCTACAACTTTTTTTTTATTTTAATATTTTTTGCTTAAACAACTGTATTACAAGTATATCAGTAAAAAAGCTATGATATTTCTTCATAACTTTTATATATTTCTCGAAAGATTGGAATTTTTAAACCAGAGACTTCTAACTCAAGCATCTTAGTTACATCAATATTGTCGTAAATTCTAATAAAACGATAATCATCACTTAAAATAAGTAATTTTGTGTATTTTTCATCGGCAAAAAGTTCAATTATTTTATCAATATAGATTTTTTTGTTTTTATAAATTGTTTTAATAAAGAAACTTTTTTGAGACGTATCGCTAGCTTTTAATATTTTTTTAAAATGGGGGTTATCTAGTTTTTTTAGCTTATTTGAATTTGTACCGATTATGATATCTAAATATATTTGTCCACCATCGTAACTAAAATGAGGAATTAATGAACCCATATATTTAGATTCTAAAAAAATAAATTCTGGATATTTTTCTTTTAATTTTAAAAAATCTAAGTATCACAAGGCAATATGTAATTCACCATTTTTAATGGTTGTGTCTTTTGTCTGAAAATGCTTATTCACAGTATTAATAGAAAAAAACATCTCTTCATTTTTTAGAATCGAAACTAATTTATTATATGCGGTTGCTAAAATATTTTTCATATGGTAATTATATTATCATAAAAAAGAATATTATATATAATATTAAATATTAGTATTTAAGGAGAATTATGGCTAAAGTTAAAAAAGAATCATTTTTTGAGAGATTAACTAAGAAAAATGCCCAACAAGGCGGATCATCTCAATCTAATAAACCACCTAAGCGTAAAAAATGAGTATTTCTAGTTCCTGCAACAATTTTAGTAGGTGCTGTAGCAGCTGGGATTACTATTCCATTAGCAATTAATAGTACTCGTAAAATAATTAACGAAAAGCTTAAAGATGATGTTTTAGTTTATACAATTACCTTACCTAATGGGGAAAAAATTACCTATAAAATAGGCGAATTAGGTTTAGAAAAAGCTAATGAAGTTGCTAAAGACCCCGAAAAACAATTAGAACAACTTTACAAAATCATGGTTTACTATCTTTATGATCAAGAAGTTAAGGCTTCAGAAGAATATCAAAGATTATGAAACTCTTCACGTGAACCAGAGGAAAAAGAAAGCAAAACTATTGCATTAAAACCTATTAGCGAGTTAAAGAAAAAACATGAAAATTTAATTGCTGACGTACGTGATCAAATGATTAAAGTTTTCGGTTATGAAAAATGAGAAAAACAATTTACCGAATGATTAGGTAAAAACTTTAATGGTTCAAAAACAGTTGAAGAAGCAGTTGATCACCAAGTATACCAAGAAATTCAGCGTGATGCGTTGCGTCGTTTTAGACTTTCAACAACAGCTAATATTAAAGATATTAAACGTAAAGCAAATGCTGATATTAAGAAAATTGGAGCTGATGGAAAAGTAACTGATGAAATTTTATTTAGACAAGGTGATTTAGTTTTCCCATGATTGCAAAAAGACAAAAACTACTTTGAAATCGAAGGAATTGACAAAAAAATTACTTTTGTAACTGAAAGTTTTGTTGCCACAGAAAAAAATGGAAAAACTTTTAATACTGAAACTAAAGATGGCGAAAAATTTATTGATTCATGATTAGCTAAAGAAAAAATTTATTTATCAAGTCGCTTTACTTTACCTGGTGTAGTACCCGCAACTCAATCAAAAGATAGCAAAATTAAAGGTGGAACTTGAACAGTTAATGCTGACCAATTCCTTAAAACTTTATATATGTGACCTCGTGCTATTAATAACACATTAAAATCAAATTTTGATGTTATTTCAAGCAAGCTAAGTGATTACAAAACCATAGCAGAGAAGGTAAAAAACAACAAAAATGAACTTAGTCCAGAAGCAATTGATTATGGTCTTGTTTTAGCTCAACTTTCAAGTGATTCAGATGAAATTAAAAACAACTGAGGAACAGATGGCGTTAAATCATTTACTAACTTATTAACCGCAGGTGGCGACAATGCTCTTGAATCATTAAGCTTTTTGAGTGGTGTATTAAAAAGTGGAACTTCTAACTCAAGCGATGATTCAAAACTTAAAGAAATTGATTTATTCACAGAATTAAAGAAAATTGCTAAAGAAATTGAAAAAGCAGCCGGCATTCAAGACAATCAAATTCCGCAATACAATAGTAATAATGAAGAAAACGTTAAAAAAATTAGTGAATATAATGAAAAAATTCAAGAATTTTATGAAAATCCAGACAGCAGAATTACAGTTAGAGAAAATGATAAAGATGTAGAGAAGAAAATTAATGAATATGTTGCCGATGCAATTAAGAAAATTTTTGTAAATGAGCAAGGTAAATATGATACTGTTTACAAACTAAAAGATCAACAAGGGTGAAAAATATTATTAACTACTAAGGGTATCACTTTAATTAAATCCGCTCATATTAACTCCGCTCCTGACGTCAAAAAAGATGTTAAAGAAATGATTATTAGCGATTTCTACTTAAAAGAAAAATACAAAAATTTAAGCGGTGTTCACTACAATATCTTGGCTCAATTAAATAAAGACAATTCTTCTAAAAACACTGTAATTAAGGCATTATTGCATGATAACGACTTTAAAGATCATCTAAAAAAACAATACAATATTTATGATTTAGATAAAGACAATAATTTAACTTATAAAGTGGATAAATCAGGAAAAGTTATTGGTGGTAAAAAATACACCGATGATGATATTGATAACTTTATTGAACAAAATAAACAAGCCAATTACTATAACCGCAGAAGTGATGTCCTTAAATATTCAAAATCTCTTGAAACTTACATTAATACTTTAGCGGATAGCAACTTAAATAATGACTTTGTGCGTAATGGTGATAATAAAGTTTATCTTGTAAATAATAATGATAACTATAAGAAAACCGCATATGAAATTTTAGAAAAAGTCTTACGTGATGAAATTTTAAATGTATCACGAGGAAGCAAATAGGAGGTAATTATGAGTAAAAAGCTATTTAAAAATTTATTATCTTTATGTCCAGCCTTATTATTACCAACAGTTGCAGTTTCATGTGGCGGAGTTAAAATTGATTCAAAAGAAAAAATTGATCAAGATAAAAAATTAAGCAAAATTCGTGATGAAGTTTCAAAACAATATGTGCAAAGTATTTTAGCTTCGCTTTATGGAATTAATGTTAGTGACGCAAACAAATTAACTATTTATCAAGAATCATTTAAAAATAAAAATTCGCAACTATATAAAGATAGTTTAAAAGCATTTAGACTTTATGAAAGTGATAAAAAAACAGCAAATAGCCACTATTTTGAAGAAAAAATTAATGAATGAGCTAAAGCTAATATTTTTACCTCTCAAGAATTAGCCGCTTTTGGTGATGTTCGTGCAACTCAACCTCTTACCGAAGAACAATTCATACTATTATGATTAAAAGACAAAACTCAAATCAGAAATGAAATTGAAAAAATGCTTTTAGTGCATAAATATTTTGAAATTGGTAACCGAAAATTAGATGACGATAAAGAAAAAAATCTTAAGAAAAATGTTGAAGAACTTAAAAAACTAGATAAAGATTTCAAATACGACAAAAATCTTAAATATGAGTTGGAATATTACACAATAATTAAGTACGCTTTAGAAAAAAAACTAGTGCAACAATGAGAATTTGATGGCTCAACAGACGTTAAACACCCATTTTTCATCACACCACACGCTACAATTACAGGCATTAATAGTTTCAATGATTTCTTCATTAAAAAAGGAATCAAAGGCAATGCAAAAACTAAAAAAATAGTTAGCGATTTTGAACTATTAAGAGAAAAAGCAACTAGTGAAACACAAAATGAAAAGCAACCAGATCAATGATTAGACGGCTACAAAGGCTTTAAAACTGGATTTACTAGCTACAATCTTTCTTGAGATTATGAAAATCTTAAAAATAAAGAAGCAAATAGACTTTATGGATATTATGATGCTAATAATAATCGAATTATTAATTTAGATTTTATTTCAGCAGATACATTTAAAATTGAACCTTACAAGCGAGGCGAAAATTCGGATAAACCAATTGTTGCTTATATTAACCAAATCGCACCAATTGGAGCAGCTAAAGAAGTTGAATTACCTAATTCAGAAGATGCTAAAAAAGATGAAAAAACTAAAGTTAAACTTTTAACATTCAATGGTACCTTTTTCCGTGATAAATTAGACCTAATTTCATTTATCTTTTACTTAAAAGATGGATCACTTTATGATAAAGCTATTAATTCATATGCGAAATTAGGCTTTAAAATTAAAATTAATATCGATAACGATATTGTTAAAGAAGCTTTAAAAGACTTGGTTTTTGTGGAAAAAGAAGAGAAAAAAGACGGCAAAGATAATAAAGACGGCAAAGATAAAAAAGATAAAGATTCGAAACAAAAATAGAATATAAGGAACAATTATGGATCATATTTTTTTGGACATTATTGACCGCAAAATTCCAGCCGAAATTATTTATGAAGATGATAAATGCATCGCTATTATGGATAAATTCCCAATTCAACCTGGACACTTTTTAGTTATTCCAAAAGTAAAATCAGCTAACATTACAGAAGCTAGTGAAGAATATGCTTCACATTTAATTAATGTTGCCCGTAAACTCGGTAAACAAAGAGTTTTGGACACTAATTATGGTGGTTTTAAAATTATTATTAATACAGGCGCCGAAGCTGAACAGACTATTTTTCATACACACGTACATGTTATTCCATACAAAAAATAACAATAAAAACATGGTATAGCCATGTTTTTATTGTTGCGATATCTTTCTTAATATTTAAACAAATATAAAATGATAAAATTTTATAGGAGGAAGAAATGAAAAAATTGCTTTTACAAAAAGTTTTTTATGGAATGATACCATTATCGCCGATTTTTTTAACTTCTGCATTCATTAATAATTGGAACACAGAAAATAGTGATTCTCCAAACAATCCAAATTCAGAATTATTATATAAAAATGTTTCACACGTTTATGATGAAGCACTTAAACCAATAGGTGTTTTAGGATTTAAAAAATGGTTATTAGAAAATAATGGTGGTTCTTATAAGAGGGTTAAAGTTGGGATAATCGATAATGAACATGTAGATTTTGGTCAAATAATTCAACCCAAAAACTCAAATTTAAAATATAAAACATTTTCGGGTACAAATGAAGATTTTTCAGAAAGAACTGAACATTCGACTAAAGTTGCATCTTTTATCGGAGGAGTATCAGGAATTAATCCATATGCTGAATTGTATAGCTTTGGTAAAACCAAAGACATGGATGATTTGATTAAGAAATTAAATTGAGCTGTTCAAGAAGGGGTTAAAGTTATAAACATTTCGATGGGTCCAGATCTATCATTTTTAAAAGATATTTTAAATTGAATTGATGAATTTAAAAAAGATGAGAATACTGAACATTTAATAAAAATTTATCAGCATTTAAGCACTAATTGGTGGCCATATAGTTCTAAAATGGGTTCAATCATAGATGAGTATTCTTATAAATATGGAATTATTTTTGTAGGTGCTTCTGGAAATGAGTATGATGAGTATGAACAGATTTTTGAAAAAATAAGGGAATTGCATAAGATCCATCCTGAAAACAATTTACTAGAGAAAATATATAATCTTTTTTTATCATCTAAAGCTTTTTTACCAACTTATAAAAATACAAGCTTCAATATGATTAGTGTTGGTGCAATTACTCCACATTTCCAATTAAATTCTATTATCAATATGCCAACTCATTTTAAATTCACACCTGACTTTAATTTTATTTCGGCAATTAACGGTTTTAATATAACTTGAAAAAATAAAGAATTAGAAAAACCTGATATCTATAAAAGAAATCCAATTGGAACAAGTTTTACCAGTCCAATAATCACCGGTCTTATATCTTTATTGATTTCCACTTATCACAGTAAGGTAGATTGAGAAATTGATACATCTGACATTAAAAGTATTTTTGCTTTGAATTCTGTTTATGCTAAAAATTATACAGGTGTTTCAAAAATTTTTACAGATGAGATGGATAAATATAATAGAGGAGGTAAGAAAAGATTAACTGGTTATGGAATGCCAAATTGAGTTAAAATTAGAAAATTTTTTGAAAATAAAAACAAAAAGAACAAATGATCGAGCATTGATTTTGAAGAAAATTATTATGGTGACAATTTACAAACTAAAGTTTTAAAAGATTTTATCGATATACAACCGCAAAGTAGATATCGTCTAGCTTTATCTTGAATGCAATCTGGCTGAAATCCTAAATATTATTTTAGCGATTTTGGCAGTCAAACACCGGAACAGCTGGAATGGTTTTTCAAATTATCAAGTGACTATTCATTAGATTTAAAAGGACAAAATATATCCCGATGAGCTGATATACCTTTTGGAAATCATGAATTTATCCATCAAATAAACACTAGTGATACGAATATTAAGTATGACTTGTATATAGGTTACAAAAAAGATACTCAAGACTTTAAGTCTATTGGATCTAAAAATATTAACAAAAGAAAATTGAAGTTATATTATAAGGAGGGGGATTAATGAAAATTAATAAATTAATAATTAATTCTGTATTATTTCCAATTTTATTAACTCCTTCATTAACTTCATGCTCCTATAAAGAGCAAAATTTAAAATTAGATTTTCATAATATTCAAGAAAAAATGAATGAAACCATTAAAGCAAACATCGAAAAATTCAATCTATACACTAACCATGATCGAAAAATTATTTTTAATCAAGATAATACACCAAAATGGGATGAAATAATTACAATTAAAGACTCTGATATATCAAAAAATATTTTTAATCAAGATACAGAAGTTACGACTAACTATATTGCTCTATCTAAATTCTTAGCCTTCCCATTTGATTTTTTAGCTCGAAATTATGATAAAAATAAGGAAATTCCTAATCAAAAAAAATTTTTTGAAAATTATTTCAATAATCACCATAGAATTTTAATGAGCAACCAATTTAAACATTACATTGGTTATAAAAATGATTTATTATATAATGCTCCAATAACTAAAAAAATTCTATCTGGTAATCAACTTGAAAAAAATTATGATAAATATATTGAATATATTAGGAAAAGTTCAAAAATAATCAACGAGCCAGTTTATGATTGGTGATTAGCCTTTAATGATGATTTTAATTATAAAAATTTGTTAAGTTTTGAACCTTATAGCAATGACAAAAATTTATTAAAAAATAAACTCTACTTTGTTTTTAATGCCCCTGTTTTGGTTTTGAATAATTGATGAGATGATATCGAAGAATCGACAGAAATATTTGGTTGATATCCAGAAATAAAAGATGGCCGATTACTATTTTCAAGAATTATTAAAAATCAAAAATTAGATAAAATTAAAACTGATTTTTTAAATTTTCCAAGTCATATTTCGCGACACATTGCAATGAAAAGCTATATATTTGATTTAGATAAATTAGTACTCAATTTAGGCATTAATCTCAACAAATTCAACATTGAAGAACATATAAGAATTAATTTCAATAAAATTTATAAAAATTTTGACAATGAACTTCCAAAAAATAGTATCTCAAAGGAAAATGATTTAATTAAGCTTTTAAAAAATAATGGAATTAGCAATAGACAATACAATTTTTGAAAGCAACAAATAGATAATCTTGATGATGAATCACTTTTAAATAAATTTCTTTTCGAAAAATACCTTATAGTTCCTAATTAAAAAAATAAAAAAACAGCATTAAGTGATATGCGTCCAGGATTCTGGGTACATATCAAGAATACTGTTTTTTTATTTTTATATTAATGATAATTCTACTAATGTTCTTACCATTACTCCTTGTGGCTCTTCACTAATGTCTGCAGTACCTGCAACATCTAAGTGAATGTATTCCACATCTTCGGTAAATTCTTTTAAAAACATAGCGGCTGAGCAACTTCCGGCGTTTCCAGATAAATCAGTGTTTTTTAAGTCTGCAACTTTTGAAGCTTTAATGTTTTTGCTAAATGCTTCATCAAAAGGCATTCTTCAAATTAATTCCTGTGATCTTTCGCTCGCTGCTTTAATATCTTCTCATGCTTTATCACTAGTAGCTCATGCTCCGGTGTAGGTTGTTCCTAAAGCAACTAAAATTGCACCAGTTAGTGTAGCCACGTCAATTAAACGTGTAGCTTTTAATTTTCTAACTGCATAAGTTAAACCATCAGCTAAAACCAATCTACCTTCAGCATCTGTATTGTTGATTTCAACGCTTTTACCATTCATTGAATATCATACACTGTCAGGTAATGAAGCGTCACCATTTACACGGTTATCGGTAATACACATAATTGCTGCAAAGTTTTTTTTTGGTTTTAATTGTGCGATCGATTGTAAGGCACCGGCCACAATTGCTGCACCAGACATATCATATTTCATGCCTAGCATTGAACGAGCAGGTTTAAGTGAGTATCCACCACTATCGAATGTAATACCTTTACCAACTAAAACAGTTTTTTCTTTAGATGATGGGTCTCCGTTGTATTCAATTACAACAACTCTTGGTTCATACATACTTCCACGGTTAACTGAAAGTAATAATCCCATTTTATTTTCTTCAATTTGTTTTCTGTTTAGAATAGAAACTTTTAAGTTGTCATATTTAGCTAAATCTTCAGCCACAATTTGAGCTAATTTTTCTGAATTTAAGATGTTTGGAGGTGTAACTTGTAAATTACGCACAAAGTTAACACTTTTAGCCACAATTAAAGCCTTATTGAAACGATCTTGTACTCATTCTGGCACTTCGTTTAAATATGGAACTAATCTAAATTTGCTCTCTTGTTTTTCAACTTTAGCATTGTATAAGTCAGCATGAGCAAAGTAAATTCCTTTAACCATTGCTTCAACAACGCCGCCATAGCAAATACCATCAGTTGTAAAACTATCGACATCAACTTGGTAACTTCTGCCTAAATTCAATGAAAGATTTTTGAAAAAAGTTACATATTCATTTCATTGTTTAATTGATTTATCAGCTTTTTCTTTCTCTCCCATGTAAACATAAGCTAATTTTTGATCTAAATACTCAGTTGCAGCGAATTTTTTTTCAATTAAGTTGCTTAATTTAATGTTTTCTAAATCTTCCTTAAATAGCGCTTTTAATAAAATATCTTCGCTTCTTTTTGTACTGATTTCGTTAAAAAGCATTTTTTCTCCTTAAATAAATGTTTATAAATAATAATAATATTTTACTATTTATATGTTAAATATCTCAATTTTATTATAATAAATATATGAATTTACACAAGAACGAACAAAACAACGAAAAAGGTTTTTTTAATAAGCTGAAATCATTTTCATTGCTAGGCAATTTTACAATCCGCAAAATAACTTTTGTGGGAATTTTAATAGCACTAGCGGTTGTTTTTTATATAGTTGTTGTCCAAATTTTTCCTTTAGTTGCTTCCAATCCAGGCTGAAAAAGTTCATTTATTGGTTTGCCAATTAAAATTAGTGGTTTTATTTTTGGCCCCGCAATTGGTGGATTGGTGGCGCTTTGTTCCGATTTAATTAGTTTTTTATTACTTCCGGGTGCTTATAATCCAATTTATACAATGGTTGCAATGGTGTCTGGAATTGTGGCTGGAATTACAGGCAAATTATTTTTAAATGTGTTTAAATTTATGCTTTCAGGCGATTTTAGAATTAGTAACATTGATCAAAAAATTTATTCAATCAGTGACAAAATTAGATCTTTAAAACTAGCTTTTAATGAAAATTCTAAACAAATTAGAAAGCTTGAAGACCAAATGATTCAACTTTACCTTAAGCGTCAAAGCATTATGATTAAGAAAAATGAAAGTATGCTTGTGAATTTCAACCTTATTATTGCTTTAATTTTATTAATTACAACTATTATTGCGATGATTTATATTTTTGGCTACTTAATTCCACAAGATATTATTGATCGCAGTATTATACCATCTAGAATTGGTCTTATTATTATAATAAATAGTGGTTTTTGCTCAATGTCAGTTTTTTTAGTGATTGCTAGATTTAAAATGAGCCACCACAAATATATTATTATTGTACCAATTGTAATTATGTCAATGTGAATTGAACTTATTAATGTGCCACTTCTTGCATATGCAGATCAAAGTTTTGCTTCAGGTATTCCAGATGATATTTTAGTTTATATGTTTCAATACATTATAATTAGCCCAGTAAAAATTTGATTTAACCTGCTAATTATTTATTACACATACATAATTATTAATCCATTGATTACTAAAAACTCAAAAATATCATATTAGTTATCGAAACATATAAAATGTGATATACTATGTTTCGATATGCACCGTTAGCTCAGTCGGTAGAGCAGATGGCTCTTAACCATCGGGTCACAAGTTCGAGCCTTGTACGGTGTACCATATGTTTATAACTGCCGCTATTTGCGGCTTTTATTTTTTTAAAAAAATTATATTAATTATTTTTGTTCCCAAAATAGCTGTATCAAAAATGTTTTGGGAACAAGACAACTAAAATATTATATTTAAATTTTGGTATAATTAAATGATGAAACAAAGTTTGCTAACCTTTGATATTGTTTACCTTTATATTGTATTAATTTCACTATTATCTATAATAATAACTAATATGTTTTATACCTATATGCCTAAAATATTTATTAAGCATAAGAAACAGTGAAGTAAAAGTAAATTTATGTCTTTTTTTTACGATCATAGTAAAAAAGTTAAAATAATATGCTGGCAAATAGTGGGTATTTTTTTCCTTTCTTATCTTATTTATTTTCGCTTTTTCAATGACTGAGTAAAATTAATTAATTATGCTACAAACTTAGATTGGTCTAAGATTAAAACTCCAGATTATAACCATTCCACAATATTTAGCTCAGCCTTATTATTAGATATGTGTCCATTTATGGCTATAGTTCTTTCATTACTTTTTATTTTTGATTATAAAGGCAAAATTTCATCTTTTTTTGCTCCCTACTGTATTTTCGGTGGAGTGCTTACTGTAAATTTTGTTAGATTTTCTGAACCAAATATACCTTTTAATTTACATTATTTTTTTGTTGGTACAACAATCAACCCGCTTTATTTTTTTATGCATTGATACTTAATGGTTTTTGGGATTTTGGCTTTTAGAAGAAATAAAAATCCCAACTATTTTGATTTAGTTTACTTGCATTTAATAGCAATTTTATATTTTAGTTATGTTCTTATTATTTCAAGTGATTTTAAGGTTTCTTATAATATAACTGGTATCCGCGAATATGATTGAAACCCTGGTGGGGAATATGAGGGGGTAAGTATGATTTTTAATAATAAAGTTTCTTACCCTTGGATCATGATTATTGGTTTTACCTTTGTATGGTTTATTATTGTATCAATGTGAATATTAAGAGTTTTATATACAAAAAATGCTGATAAGATATCTAAAATTTTTAAAACTAAAAAAAATATTGAAAAAAAATTACAATATTAATGATTATTTTATTACCAAAAACACTGTAGCACAGTTTTTTTGGTATTTTTTCTAAATTAAAAAATAAATGTGATTTATTGATAAATAAAAATTAATATAATTAAAATATGAATAATGAAGAGAAGAAAAATAATGAGCTAAACACAACTAAAGCTTATAGGCTTTTTGGTAATTTTGTTAAAAATAGAAAAAAAGTTAGTGAAAGCTTATTGCATTTTAAATCATTTCACAAAATTAAAAGAGAGTGATTACAATATCTGATAGTTTTTTTAATAGCCATTATTTATGCTTTTGCAATATTTATTTTTGTTCAAATTACAGGACTTTATGAAACAGGTTTAACGGGTCTTTGCCAAGCAATAGCTCGTCTAGTCAAAGTTTCAATAGCTAAAAATGGAGTTGATGAAAAAATAGTTAAGCTTATTTACAATATTTTATTCTGGGGCTTAAATATGATTGGAAACATACCAATTATCATTTTTGGTTATATTAAGCTTGGGAAAAAAATATGTTGGATGACATTAACGTTTTTAGTTTCAATGTCTTTAGCTGGTTTTGTTATTGCATCAATACCTGGCAGTGATAGATTATTTATTTTGGGAGACCCAAATACACAAGTTACACACAATGGTCAAGATTTATTAGCAAATGTAGATATTATTCACTGGCAAAGTTTTAACTTGCGACACTTATCAATAATTTTCTATGCTATTATTTTTGGATTCGTTCAAGCCGCCATTATGTCTATTGTTATGATTTTCGATGCTACTAGTGCAGGGTTTGATATTTTTGCAATTTACCTTTCTCGCCGAAACTTTAGAGATTTGGGCTCAATGTTCTTCGTTATTAATGTGATCTCATTATTAATTGCTAACCTTTTAGGAACTTATTTACCCAACGCAATTCAGTTAAATTCGATTGAATTAGCTAAAATTGATGATATTTTTGATTATGAACCGGGTAATGTTTATAAATTAGAAAACTATTTTAATATAACTTTAATTGCTAACTTTATCCTTATTATTACCAATAGTGCATCCTTAAATATTTTTTATCCAAAGTTTAAATTAGTTAAAGTTGAAATAATTACACCGCATGCAAAAGAAATTGCAAAAATCCTAACTCATTTTGATGGAAAACACTTTTCAGCAAGTATTCATAAGTTTGTCGGAGGATTTAGCGGAAATGAGCAACAAATGGTTGTTACGAATTGCATTTTTATGGATGCAGCAATAATTTTAAATAAAGTCCGTGAAATTGACGAATCAGCCCTATTTACAGTAATTGATATTAAAAAAATGGACGGATACGTATATATTAATGATTAATCAATTTATTTGCTTTTTTTACTTTTTTCATTAATATACAGTATTTTTTGGAACATATAATGAATTTGTTTTTTTAAAAATAGATCTTTTTTTACTTTGCAATTATTCCAAAAAAATAATATTAGAATTTTAATTTGCTTATTATGTTTCCAAAACACTTGTACTACAGTCGTTTTGGGAACAATAAAACTTAAAAACCATCAAGTAAAAACAAATAATAATTAATATATTATAATTAAGATATGTCTATATTTAAATTAAGTTCACTATATCAACCTGCCGGTGATCAGCCACAAGCTATTAATGAGCTTGTCTTAGGTATAAAATCAGGTGAAAAATACCAAGTTTTAAAAGGAGTTACAGGTTCAGGTAAAACATTTACTATAGCTAATGTTATTCAGCATTTTGACCGACCTGTGTTAGTTCTTTCACATAATAAAACTTTGGCAAGCCAACTTTATAGTGAGCTAAAAGGCTTTTTTCCAGAAAATAAAGTCGAATATTTTGTCTCTTATTTTGATTATTACCGTCCAGAAGCTTATATTCCTTCAACAGACAGTTACATTGATAAAACTAGCAAAACTAATGTTGATTTGGACGCAATGCGAATGAGTGCTGTAAACTCGATTTTAACTAGACAAGACACTATTGTTGTTGCTTCAGTTTCAGCTATTTATGGTGCCTTAAATCCTGAAGAATATGGCGGACAAATTTTTGAAATTAAAGTAGGTCAAAAATTTATACCTAGAGATTTTGCGCGCTTATTAATTCAAAAAAATTTCGAAAGAAATGATTTTGAACCAAATTTTGGCAATTTTTCACTTAAAGGTGAAGTTTTATATATTCATCCTGCTTATACAGATGAGTTTTTAATTCGCATAGATTTTTTTGATGATGAAATTGAAGCTATCAAATTAGTTGATCCAATAACTAAAAAAGTTATTTCAAACCATGAAAAATTCACAATTTTTCCTGGGGATGCTTACACTGTTGATAATGATGTAGTCGCTTATGCCATTGAAAAAATTAAAGCAGAATTGGCTCAAAGAATTAAATATTTTAAAGATAATAATGAGCTTTTAGCTGCAGAAAGAATCAAGGAAAGAACAGAAAGGGATTTGGATTCATTAGCTGAATTTGGAATTTGTCAAGGCATTGAAAACTATGCTCGCTACATGGATAAACGTGAAGAAAATGAGCCTCCTTACACACTTTTAGACTATTTTAAGGGCAAGGATCCATTAATAGTTATCGATGAATCACATATGATGATTCCGCAACTTAGGGCCATGTTTCGTGGGGACCGTTCGCGTAAGCAAACTTTAGTTGATTATGGTTTTCGTTTGCCTTCAGCTTTGGATAATAGACCATTGCGTTTTGAAGAGTTTGAGCAAAATTATGATTATCAAACTATTTATATTTCTGCCACACCAGCAGAATATGAATTAGATAAAACACATGGAGTCATAACTAAATTATTTGTCCGTCCCACTGGTTTATTAGATCCAAAAATTTTTATTCGACCTGCAACATCGCAAGTCGAAGATATTTTTGATGAATTAGCTAAGCAAAAAGAAAGAAACGAACGAACTTTAATTTTAACAACAACTAAAAAAATGGCTGAAGAATTATCTCGCTTTTTTCAAGAAAAAAAACTCAAAGTTGCCTATATTCATAGTGAATTTAATAATTTTCAACGGAATGAAATTTTAAGAAAATTGCGTCGTGGAGTTTATGATGCAGTTGTGGGAATCAATTTGCTTCGTGAAGGAATCGATCTGCCCGAAGTTAGTTTAATTATGGTTCTTGATGCTGATAAAGAAAGTTTTTTTAGAAGCACAAATAGTTTAATTCAAATTGTAGGTCGTGCAGCTAGAAATGAAAATGGTCGCGTAATTTTTTATGCAAATACCATTAGCAAAAGCATGCAAGAAACGATAAAGGATAACGAAGAAAAGAGGGCTTTGCAACAAGCTTATAACCAAAAACATAACATTATTCCTCGCACTATCATTAAGCCAATTCCTGAGCCTTATAAAGGAGAGGGAATTGAAGCAAGTATCGACTTTTTCTTAAATAGCAAAGATGAGAAAGCAAAGAAAAATAAACAAACATCGAAAGAAAAATTAATTGCTTCATTACGTGAACAAATGAATAAAGCAGCTAAAGAATTAGATTATGAAAAAGCAATAGAACTAAGGGATTTAATTTTAGAATTACAAGCAAAATAATACCAGAAGTGCTGTAGTACAGCCAATTTAGGAGCAAAAATGTCGGCAAAAGATGAAATAATTGTTAAAGGCGCAAGAGAAAATAACTTAAAAAATATTAATGTTACTTTACCAAAAAATAAATTGATTGTTTTCACAGGATTAAGCGGAAGTGGCAAGAGTTCATTAGCTTTTAATACAATCTATGAAGAAGGTAGAAGAAAATATATAGATTCACTAAGCAACTATGCGCGCTTATTTTTAGGTGGCACTTCAAAGCCTGATGTTGATAGTATTGAAGGGCTTTCGCCAGCGATCTGCATTGAGCAAAAAACCACACACAATAATCCGCGGTCAACAGTAGGAACAGTAACTGAAATTTATGATTTTTTAAGATTACTTTTTGCTCGCATTGGAAAACCTTTTTGTCCAAAACACAATATTGAAATTACAAAGCAAACAAATAAAGATATTGTTAATTCGATCTTATCGTTACCAGCAGAAAGCAAAATTCTGATTTTAGCTCCTGTTGTTGCAAACGAAAAAGGAACTCATCAAAATTTATTTGATCGGCTTAGAGCTGACGGATTTATTCGTGTGCAAGTTGATGGCAATATTTATCAGCTTGATGATGAAATAAAATTAGAAAAAAATAAGCGTCATGATATTGATTTAGTTATTGACCGCTTAGTTTTATCTAACGAAAGTGAAACGAGAGTTTCAGAAGCCGTGGAAGTAGCAACTGAATATTCTAAAGGTTTAGTAAAAGTTAGTGTAATTGGTGGTGAAACTAAAGTTTATTCAAAATTGCACTCTTGTGTTTTTAAAGATTTTGAAATGCCAAAAATCGAAACAAAACTTTTTTCATTCAATGCTCCTTTTGGTGCATGTGAACAATGTAAAGGGCTAGGTATAGATTTAAAAGCTTCATTTGATGCTCTAGTCCCCGAACCATGAAGAAGTATTAATAATGGTGCAATTAAAATTTTTGAAAATACCATCAATACACCAAATTTGGAATGACAAGAATTTGACACAATGCTTAAATATTATCAAATTGATAAAGATACGCCGATTGAAGATTTAAGCGAAGATGAGCTAAATATTATTAAATATGGTTCGCCGGATGAATTAGAATATGTCTTGACTTCAATAAATGGAAACCAAATTCGGAGAAATAAATTTATTGAAGGTATTTTAACCAAAATTGAACGCCAGTATATGGAGACTAGTTCGGAAGCTATTAGAGATTGATTAAAAAAATATATGGGCACATTCCCATGCTCTAAATGCAATGGCGCAAGATTAAATAAATATACCTTAGCTGTTAAAATAGAAAATTTAAATATTTATGATGTTACTAAAATGCCTATAGCACAGGCTTTTCAGTGAATTCAAAATTTAAAACTTTCGGAAGAAGAATTGAAAATAGCTAGATTAATTATTAATGAATTAAAATCAAGACTTCTGTTTTTAAGTGATGTAGGACTTAACTATTTAACTTTAAATCGCAATGCTGAGACTCTTTCTGGTGGCGAAAGTCAAAGAATTAAATTAGCTACTCAAATCGGGTCAAATCTATCAGGCGTTTTATACGTTTTAGACGAACCTTCGATTGGTTTACACCAAAAAGATAATCAAAGACTAATAAAAACCATGAAAAATATGGTTGAATTAGGAAATACATTAATCGTTGTCGAACATGATGAAGAAACTATTTATGCAGCGGATCATATTGTTGATATAGGGCCAGGTGCTGGAGTGCATGGTGGAAAAATAATAGCTCAAGGAAACATTCAAGACATTGCCAATGTTAAAGAATCGTTTACTGGACAATATTTATCCGGAGAAAGAAAAATAGCTGTGCCAAAAACAAGACGCAGCGGCAATGGAAAAGTTATTAGCATAATTGAAGCTTCAGAAAATAACTTAAAAAATATCAATGTTAAAATACCTCTTGGCAAATTCATCTGTGTTACAGGGGTTTCGGGATCAGGTAAAAGCTCACTTGTTAATGAAATTCTAGTTAAAGGAGCAGAAAAAGTTATTAACAAAAGCAATATTAAAGTTGGTAAATTTAAATCAATTAATAACTTAAAAGAAATCGATAAGGTTGTTGCTGTTTCACAATCGCCAATCGGTAGAACTCCGCGTTCTAACCCTGCAACTTATACTTCTCTTTTTGATGAAATCAGAGATTTATTTGCTTCTACTCAAGAAGCTAAAGCTCGTGGTTTTACTCGAAGCCGCTTTAGTTTTAATGTTTATGGTGGTCGCTGTGAAAAATGTTCTGGGGATGGATTAATTAAAATTGAAATGCATTTTCTGCCTGATGTTTACATAATGTGCGATCAATGTGAAGGTAAAAGATATAACCGCGAAACTCTTGAAGTTAAATATCGCTTAAAAACTATTAGCGATGTTTTGAATATGACTGTTGACGAAGCTTTAATTTTCTTTGATGGACGCGCAAAATTAATTCAAAAATTAAAAATCTTGCAAGATGTTGGATTAGGCTACATTAAGCTTGGTCAACCTTCAACCACTTTATCAGGTGGAGAAGCACAAAGGGTAAAATTAGCTACATATTTACAAAAACAGGCTACAGGCAAAACTATTTACGTCCTCGATGAACCAACTACAGGTTTACATACTTATGATGTGCAAAATTTATTAAATGTTTTAAATCGCATTGTTGATAAAGGTGACACAGTATTAGTTATTGAACATAATTTAGATGTGATTAAATCTTGTGATTATGTTATTGACTTAGGGCCTGATGGCGGAGATGGTGGTGGCTTTCTAGTTGCAGCCGGCACACCTGAACAAGTAGCTAAAGTTGAACATTCTTATACCGGTCAATTTCTTAAAAAGCTTGTAGCATAGCTATTTTGGAAACAAAAAAATATTTTATTTACTAAAAAAATAATAATCATGAATGAATTTATTTCATTTATTCATGATTATTTTTATTTTTTAAATGTTGCTATTCTAGTTTTGCCATATTACTAATAAAATTAAATTCTTAATATATAATATAAATATGTATTTATCTAATAAGAAAAAACGATTATATTATACCGCTTTAACTTTAATTGGTGGTATAGTAACCGTTGCATCATTTTTACTTCTTATAGTAAGAAATAAAGACAAGTTATTTTTGGCAATTTCAATTATTGCAATGATTTTTGGACTAGTATTCACAGCAGTTTTTACTGCCTTATTAATTGAAAATTCACTACGTCGTAGTGCAATAAGTAAAAAATCATTTAGCAGATATATTGATAATATAGTAGCTGATGAAATGGGTGTAATAATTTATGATAATACTGGAACTATAATATGAGTTTCATCTTTTATTAATCGTCGTTTTAAAGGCGGATACTCTGGAAATACCTTATTAGAATTTTATAAAGACGTAAAAGTTGATTTTGATGAAAAAGCTATAAATAGCCAGTTTTGGTATGAAAACAATTATTATGAAGCCACATTAAATCCATTTAAAAACTACTTAAAAATTGTTGATAAAACTTTAGAAAGAAGAAGCATAACTACTTATGAACAAGAAATACCTGTTTTAGGTGAATTAGAAATTGATAATTATCAACTTTTTCAATCTATTATTTCTGATGAAGATTTATATAATGTAACAAAAAATGTTATTCAAACATTAGATTACTTAAGCAATAAATATAATTTTGTTTATAGACAATACAATGATAATGGACGTTTTCTTATTTTGACTAATAAGCTTGTTTTACAGCAACTTGAGAAAGATGAGTTTAAAGTTTTTGCAGCATTACATGATTGTATGAAAACTGATAACAAAGACTTTATGGTCTCAGTAAGTATTGGTTTTGCATTAGGCACAATGTCGTATAAAGAAAAAAATGAATTAGCTAAAAAAGCATTAATGCAAGCCCAAAGCCGTGGTGGTGATCAAATAGTTATTATGGGTGATATGCTGCCTACTCGTTATTATGGTTCAACAAACGAGATATTACCAACTTTAGATAGAACTAAGAGTAAAGTCTTTTCTAAACGCATTGGGAATAAACTTAGCAATCCTATGATTAAAAATGTTCTTGTTTTTGGTCATAAAAATGCCGACCTAGACGCTCTCGGAAGTGCCTATGCTACAGTTAAATTAGCTGAAAGTTACGGTATTGAAAACTGTAAAATAGTAGGCAAAACATTTGACAACACATGTCGACAATTACTTAGTAAATATCCAGATAAGTTCGAAAAATATATTATTAAAAATATACGAAGCCAAAAATATGATCCAAATGAAACAGCGATCTTTATTGTTGATATTGCCTACCCTGATGGCACAGATTTTCCAGACTGTTTAGAAAATATGCTCAGTGATAATGTTTTTGTTATTGATCATCACCGCTTAAGAAGTCCTATTAATTTCACTAACAAAAGTAATACCTTAGTAGATCCATCCGCTTCTTCAGCAAGTGAATTAATAAGCGAAATAATAATCTTTACTGAACATGCGATTAAAGTGGAGCCATTTACAGCTCAAATGTTACTTAATGGTATTTACTTAGATACTACATTATTCCAAAAGAAAACATCGGCAAGAACGTTTGAAATAGCAGCATGGTTAGAAGGCAGAGGGGCTAATTCAGTTGAAAGTTCAGAAACATTAAAAATTTCTCCAACAAATTATGAAAACGTTGTGGAATTATTAAATAATATCCAAGAAGTAAAACCTGGTTTTTACTTAGCTTATAAAGATATACCGGTTGCAAATGATTTAGTCAGTGTTGCAGCTGATGAAATATTAAGAATTGGTGGTCGAAAAGCGAGCTTCGTTGTTGCAGCCACTGAAGACAGGAAGGGTTATAAGCTTTCTGCCCGAGGAATAGGCACAAATGTGCAAAAAATTTGTGAAGCTGTTGGTGGAGGTGGACATTTCTCATCAGCCGCAGCCGTAACAAATGAAAATTTAGAAACATTTATAGACAATATTAAACAAGCAATAGTGAGTGTGAAAGATGAAAGTAATATTAATTAAAGATTGTAAGGACGGGAAAGCAAATACCGTTATTGAAGTATCAAATGGCTATGGAATGAACTTTTTAGTTGCAAAAGGTTTTGCTAAACCATATAATTTTCAAACTGAAAAAGAACTGCAAAAACGTTTGAATGAATTAACATCAAACGAAATGGAGACAAGACGAGAAGCCTTATTACTTAAAGAAAAAATTGAAAAAGAAAAATTAACTTATGTTTTAGATGCAAAAATTGATAATAACGGTAACGTAATAACTCATAAATCGATTTCAACTAAAGATATAATGAAAGATTTAAGCAAATTAGGCTATAAATTAGATAAATACGCAGTTCAAAAAGTTCATATTGTAAGCAATGGAACACACGAAGTTAAAGTTTACGTGTACAAAGATATAAAAGCAAAAATACAAGTTGAGGTGAAATTCAATGCAAAGTAATGAAGGTATACCCAATATAACTAATTCACAACATCGAGACGATGAATTAGAAGCAAAAATACTTGGCATTGTGCTGTCGAATAACCGATACGCTGATCAGATTTTACCCTTCCTCCTCCCAGAGGATTTCGCAAATATATCATACCGTCACTTTTTTGAAGTGATTGTTTATTTATATAAAAATGCTATTACTATTAACGACTATCAAATATTTGAACATACTAAGCAAAATCCTAAAAGCCTTGTAAATAAGGCACTTTTGATGGAATTATATAATTCTGCTGGTTTAGTTTCAAATATTCAAAGCTACTTAGAAAAGCTCGTAAAATTAACAAAATTACGCAAAATCGCCTCTATTGAAAGAATTATAAGTGCCAAATTAAGCAAAGATAGCGGGTTAGTTCAAGAAGATGAAATTGTCTCATCTATTCAAGAAGTTTTATATGACATTGATCGTAATAATTTTTCGCAAGACTTTTTACCAGCTTCTAAAGTTAGTCATTCATTCTATCAAGATTTAGAACGCCAGCGTTCACTTGATATGCATGATATTAATGGTATAGCCACTAGATATGCTGAATTTGATAATATCACACAAGGTCTCCATGGCGGCGAGCTAATAGTTTTAGCCGCTCGTCCAGGAATGGGTAAGACCGCTTTTGCATTAAATATTGCCACTAATATAGCATCAAGTAAGGATCGTGATGGTCGCACACGAAAAGCAGCTTTTTTCTCACTTGAAATGGCTCCTAAACAATTAATGATTCGTATTTATTCTTATATATCAGGCATTGAATTAACAAAATTAAAGCGACCACAAATGCTAACAGATGAAGATATGTATACAACTATCACTTCAGTTAAAAATAATGTGATTGAAAAACTTAATTTGTTTATAGATGATACGGTTGATAATGACATTGACACAATAATATGAAAATGTCGTAGACTTCACAAAGTTGACAAGCTTGATTTAATCGTAATTGACTATATGCAACTAATTTCAATTAAAGGTAAAGCTGGTGATAACCGCCAACAAGAAATTACTAAAATATCTCGCCGTTTAAAAGCCCTGTCTTTAGAGCTTAATGTTCCCATTTTAGTCCTATCACAGCTAAATCGGCAAACTGAGAACCGGGAAAATAAGAGACCTCTATTAAGTGATTTACGTGAATCTGGAGCCATAGAGCAAGATGCCGACTTAGTATTATTTTTATATCGCGAAGAATATTATGCTTCTATGCGTCGTAAAGATGAAACTAATCCTGAAAACGAAGCTTTAGCTAAAATTCATGGTGAGCCAATCGAATTAATTATTGCAAAGCATCGTAACGGTGCTACAGGTGTAATTAAACTAGGTTTTGTGCCTTATACTGGTAAATTTAATGATCTTGGCCACAGAATCGAAAGCGAGATTTAGAATGATTTACCTGTATAGTGCCCTATCTGCCTTATTTATAGTACTTTCAGCAATTTTTAGTGCTTGTGAAACAGCTTATACTAGCTTAAATCCAGGCAAGATTGAAAAGATGATTGAAAACAACGAATTTGGTTCAAAGATTATCAAAAAACAATATAGCTTCTTTAATCAAACCCTTAGCACTATTTTAATATGCAATAATATTGTTAATATCGCAGCTTCTTCAACTTTTTCATTCATATTAAGTTCTTCTTTATCAGAAATAAACAAAGATTATAATGTTTTAATTTCAACTGCAGTAATGACTCCAATTATTGTTCTTGTCAGCGAAATAACACCAAAAATTATTGCTAAAGCAAAACCAGTTCAAACTGCTAAGGCTTTTTGCATAATCCTATTAGCAATGTACTACATTTTGTTCCCAATCACCTATCCATTAGGCAAAATTGGTAAAAAAATTTATGTTACAAATGATGAAGAAGAAGTTAAAGGATTAATCACTGTTGCGCAAAATGAAGGTGTTTTAGAAGCAGAAGAAAGTATGATGGCTCAAAATGCTTTAGCGCTTGATAGCATAAAAGTTCGTTCTCATTATGTTAAGATGCGAGACGTTACTTGTTTAAGTGCCAACGATAATGTTGCTAAAGCTTTAGAAGTATTCAATGACACACATTATAGTCGTATTCCAGTTAAAAAAGATGACCAATTTATTGGAATTGTAATATTTAAAGATATTGCTTTTACCCAAAAAGGTAGAGTTATTAATTTCTTAAAAACTGTTCCCAATGTTTCCGCTAATTCAACACTTTCAAGTGCTTTAAAAACTATGCGTCGCGCTCAAGCACAAATGGCTTTTGTGCTTGAAAATAATTCATCTGTTACCCCAATTGGAGTTATCACAATTGAAGATATTATTGAAGAAATTATCGGCGAAATATATGATGAATATGACCAAGAAGAGGTTGAAGAAATCTTTGAAATTAGTTTAGATCATTTCATTGTTTCGCAACATGTTCAAATGCGCAAATTACTTAAAACAACTAAAATTGATTGAGAACTTGATGAATCAGAATATGAAATATCACTTGGCGAATTCTTAGAAAAGAAAATGGCTAAGAAGCTTTCGCGAAGTTTAAACTATGAACTCGAAGATGTTTATTTCAAAGCCTCGAAAACTCAAAAAAACTACAAAAAAGATTTACGTATTGAAATTCATATCGGTAACCAAGCGGAAATTAAGCAAGATGAAACTACGATTTATAATGAAGGATAATTAAAGATTTAATTAATATTAATAAAATAAAAAAATCTCACATTGGATGAGATTTTTTTTATTGCGCTACAGTATTTTTGGTAATTTTTAATCAAAAAGTTTTTTTAGTGCCCCGTATCCCTCTTTATCCATATCATCAAAGGCAATAAATCTTAATGAGCCTGAATTAATGCAATATCTTAATCCGCCTTTATCTTTAGGGCCATCATTAAAAACATGACCTAAATGTGATGAAGCATTAGTGCTTTTAACTTCGGTTCGTATTAAATTGTGTGATAAATCCTCGAACTCGCTAATAACTTCATTATTAATTGGTTTGCTAAATGCTGGTCATCCACAGCCAGAATTAAATTTGTCTGTTGACTTGAATAATGGTGTACCATCAACAATATCGACGTATATTCCTTTTTCAAAATGATTATCATATTCATTTTCATAAGGCTTTTCTGTGTATGATTCTTGAGTTATTTTATATTGTAATTCAGTTAATTCTTTTAATCTTTTTTCTTTATCAAACATTGGTTTTCTCCTTTATTTTTTTTATTATAAACTGATTTGAAAACAAAAAAAGTAAAAAAATCGACTTTTTTTAAGTCGATTTTATAACTTTTGGTTTTTTTCTAATTTTCTATTTATTTACGAATCTTGTTTAGAACTTCATCAAGTTTTTTTGAATAACTTTCTATTTCGCTTTGGCTTAAATTTTTACTTTTAAGTTTAGTTTCAATTTCTTTTCTTAGATTATCGAATTCAACTCTTAAAGTTTTAGCTTTATATTTTTCATTAGGCTGATCTTTGTAAATATATGTCCCAGCTTCTAATCGACTAATTCATAGTTTTTTTGTTAGTGTTTCAATTGTATTATTTTCAATTAAAGGTTTAATAGTTTCATCTTGTGTAATATCGATTACTAAGTCTTCACCACCGTGTGGGTTTTGAATTCTTAATTTATTTTCAAAAATACTCATAACATTGATTCTTACAGTGATATTTTTTAATTTATCTGCAATATCTGTTTTAGTTCAAGTTTTATTATTTTCTGATAAAACAAAGAATTGGTGTTTACTTGTTTCATCTCACTTATAAATGAAATGCATATTTTTATAAGAAACTACTGAAGTATGATTGATTGAACTTAAAAAAATATCTTTATCAAAGATTTTAGCTACTGGATCATCACTTAAATGTACTTTATTAGCTTCCATAACTAATTCAAATTGGTTTGATTGTAATTCGGCTCTAAATAAGCCAACTTTAGTTGATGAGTTTGGTTTATTTTTATCCACAAAATAAGTAAATACATATCAATATTGACCAACTTTAAAGAAATTAGACGCTTGCTTGATTGAAATTTTATAATATGCATTTTGAGGCTGACTAATCATTAGTAAATTTTTATAATCGTCATCAGCCATTTCCTGGTTTTTGTACAAGGTATCAATTGGTAAATTATGTTCCATTAATCAACCACTATAAGTCGTTGCATTACCATAATATTTTATATTGCTTTTTATTGGTCTTAAAAATTTATTATGTCAATCACGCTTCATGTCTTGACCAAAATGGTAGCCATTAGGTGTAAAAGGTTTTTCCACTTGTTCAGCATCGATATGTAAAATATCTAAATATCTTCAATGTGGCTTGTCTTCTTTTTTCATTTGAAGCTTAACTCAAATAAATTCGTGCAGACCATTATTACTTACTTTAGGATATGCAGGCACACCAACTATATTAAGTAATAAAGCGCCTAATCAAGAATAATGTTGACATACTGCCTTAAATTGATTTGAATTATTTTCATATCCTGTTTCTAAAACTTTATCGATTGAAAAATTAGACATCTTTTCATCATAGACCAATCTATCAGCTACATAACGGCTAATTGCAAAAGCTTTTTCTTGAGGTGTGTAATCACTTTTAACAACTTGTAAGCCGTATTGATAAATTGAATAAATCAATTTTTATATTTTTGATCCCAAATTAAGCTGTTTACAATAGTTTTAGGAAATTCTGGGTGATTTTTATTTTTATATTTTGAAAAGCTTAATAGTTTTATAAATTGATCATCATATTCAGTTTCATCTTCATTTAAGCTTATTGATTCTGTTTTAAATCTAGTTCCATAGAATCCACCTTGCACATAAGCATGATCTACTCAATCATTTGCAAATCATTCCAACATTGCATCAACCATAAATCTAGCATGATAATTAGCTTTTTCTACACGATAAGTATGATATTTATCATCATCAATAAATTGATTAAATAGTTCTCTTAATTCTTTGATTTCTGCTTCTTTATCAGTGAAATTATTTAATTTTCTTTCGATGATTAACTCATCTTCAGCCGCTACAATATCTCTTTTTGGAACTCTGTTTATATCTTTAGGGTATTGTTTTTTAATTTCTTCATATTTACCATAATATGGATCAAAAGTATTGTTTGGATCATCTGGTATTGTTAAATTTTCATCTAAAGTTGAAATAGTTCCCTTGATTTTATTTACTCATGAACTAGCTTGAGCAGAATTACTTAAAAACATTGTGAAATTAAGCTCTTCATCTAAAATGAAGCATTGTGGAATTCCTGAAGCATCAGGAACTAATTGAATTAATTTTTTTTGTGAATCTCTAAATAAGACTGTATCTTTAAGTTTTTCGGCTCCATTATCTTTGACAAATTGTTCTCAATTTGAGCCGTTACTTTCCATACCATAAACTAAATTGTACTCAAGTGAGCTCAAGTCTTTATTTTTATATTCATCTAGTTTTTTAATGCATCATTGGCAATGAGTTGAACCTAAAAATACTACAGTTGGCTTAGTTTTGTCTTTTACTATCTCGCTTAATTTAATCATTGTTCCATCAGATTTTTGCAATTCCATATTTTTTAATGCTTTTGCATAACTGTGTTTTGAATATTTTTCAGCATCACTAGGCAATTGTTTCATTTTTTGGCGTTGTTCAAATGTTCGATATTTAGTTAAGTTGCTATCATCGATTTGATTATCACTATCATCTGGTTGCTGTTGATCATCTTGTGGATTTTCTGGTACAATTGGCGAAATTGGTTCACCATTTTTTTTAGTTAATTCATCTGAAAATGAAGCAGATAATTTTTTGTTAACTTCAGTTAAAAATGGATCAATTGTTGTTGAATCAACACCAAACATATTAATTATTTGTCCATATTCATCTAATAAAACAAACTTAGGTGTAGTTTTAAATTCTATTCTGTCTCTTCAAATAAAGTCATAAGCATCATAATATGTATTTTCTTTTAAATGCCCTAAATTCTCTTGATCTAAAACTTTTTCTGAATCTGCAATCGATGATTTTGTATCATTTTCGCTTATTGAAGTCATAACTTTGACATAGTTATAATTATCGGTATTAACTTTATCCATTAATTTTAATGCATCTAAACAAGCTAAACATGTGGTTGAAGCAAATAAAACAAGTGTTTTTTTGCCATTATTAGCTAATTGGTTAATTTGAACTTTTTCAGCTTTATTATTCGCTAAAAAGTACTTGAATAAGCCATTTTGGTAATTTTTTGTTAAAAATTCATCATTTAATTCTGCTGTTTTTGACTTTGAAAAATGATCGAAAGCTTTATTGTTTGCGTAATCATCATAAGTTTTTTGTGTTTTCGTTTGTGAAAGTTCAAAAACATAAGTTGCATAGCCATGATATTTATCATTTGTTAATGTTTCAATTTGGATTGTGTATTTTTTATCATTTTCAAATGTGATATTTTCAAAAATATCTTTAATATTTTTTTCAAAATTATTTTCTAGTTTAGCTAATTCTTTTTTAGCTAATTCTTTATCATCTGCAAATAATTTAAAGGTAAAATCTGAAACGTGATTAATTGAGCCTGCACCAATATTGGTCAAATCAAGCTTAATTTTAGCTTCGTTAATGTTTTTAAAAATATTTGTAGCATTTTTTACTCTTAGTTCTGTAACAACTTTTTGCTTTTCAGGGGTTGTGATGGGTTTGCCTTCCTTAGCTCATTGGGTATAGCCACCATTCATTCAATAAATGTAATCAAAACCCATTTCTTTAATTTCTTTAGCCGCTTTTTGTGATCTATTTTGGGTTCGACAATATATTAGATAAGTTTTTTTCTTATCTAGTTTATTAATTTCAGCTGCAAAAGTTTTACGGTTATTGTAGCTAATTTTAACTGGATTATCGATGTAGCCTTCTTCTCATTCTCCAGGGTCGCGAACATCAAGAAGCACAAAATCAGCGTTATTTTTGTTTTTCATTATTAAATCCAAAGCTTCATTGGTTTCAACTTTAGTTATAAATGGTGTTTTTTGGTCGCTTTCATTTGGATCTGGATTAGGTTTTGGATCTAAATTATCATCTCCAGGCTTTTTATCTGGATCTTCTTTTTTATCACAAGATATTACAGTTGCAGCTAATAGTGATGTACTAGCTACAGGGATAAGCGATAATAGTATTTTACGTTTCATGATTTCTCCTTAATTAATTTATAAGCTTATTGTAATATATATGTAAATGTTTTCACTATTTCATAATAATATTTTTTTAAGCGAATTTGCCTGTATTATAGACCTTTTGAGAACAAAAAAAATAACTTAAGGAGCTAAGTTATTTTTTTGTTTAGATTATTTCGAAGTTGCAAATTTCTTTTTCACTTTTGCCATGATACAAGATATCTACAATGTTTTTTAAAAATGGTGCTTTTAGTTTTGGATTGTTAGTAAGCATCTTATCCAAAGTTTTTGCAGCATAATAACCTTCTACGACTTTTGTATTTTTTTGAAGTGCTTCTTCAAGGCCAAATTCGGCAATTAGTTTGCCAAAGGAAAAGTTTCTGCTCTTTTCTGATGTACAAGTTAATAAAGTATCACCTAAAGCTGATAATTGCAATGCAACCGAAGCACAAGAATGCGGATTGAAATGTTTATAAATATTAAAAATTTCGTTAACACCAATCGTAACTAAGGCGGCTACAGTATTTTTAGCTTCAAAAAAGTAATTTGCAATCGAAACTCCGATAGCTAAAGTATTTTTAAATGCTGCATAATATTCTGCGCCATGTTCATCTTCAGTTGGGACTAATTTAAAGTAATTATTGTTAAAAGTTTGCGCTATAAGCTGATTGAATTCTTTATTTTTACCAACAACATTTGCCATTGTTAATAAATTATCGAATACTTCAACTGCAAAAGAAGGACCAATCAATGATGCAAAAGAATTTAAATTATTTTTAAAATGGTTGTAAATAAAATTACTTAACGGTTCGCTTGTTTCATAATCAAAACCCTTCGCCACAGATAAAATATTAGCTTTTTTAGAGCCTAAAACTTTAGTTAATTGAGTTAAAACATTTTTAATCGCTACAGATGGAACTGCCAAAACAACAAAATCTGCTCCCTCAACAACTTCTTCCATTTTTAAGCTTGCTGTAATGTTTTTGGGGTTATTGAATTTTTTTTCACCAAAAAAAGCTGTATTTACACCATTATTGATGTCATTAACTTCTTTTTCATTAATTCCTCACATTTTAACTTTGTGGTTATTAAAAGATAAAACTGAAGCTAGCGCACTACCCCATGCACCAGTTCCTAAAAATGCTATTGTTTTCATAATTTCTCCTGAATTTATTTTACAAAATTATTAAATTTTTTCAGTGCATTTAAATCAAAAATCGCAAGTTTATAAAATTTATAATATTTTAAAGCTTTTTGATGGTCAGCTAAAGCTAATTCACATTTTATGGCCTTAATTATGGTTAAAAAAGCAATAAATTTACAAGTACATAAAAATACTGAAATTCCTATACTAATACCAAGAAAAACTAATCCCAAGATAATATATCATTCATTTGATTTTGACAGAGTTATGATCATTGTTCACGAAAGTGCGAGCAAAATCATAATTCAAAATCACATTATGCCAAGAATTGAATAACGTTTAACTTTATTTTGAAAATATGTTCTTTGTTCGTTGTATGTTTTAAGATCATCAGCAAAATCTGCTTCATAAATATATTGATAAGAATGCATAAAAGTCCTTGTCTACAGTGCTTTTGGTAAAATTATTTTTCTAATAATCGATATAATTCAACAATTTGCTCTAAATCAAGTTGTTGAACTCTTATATTTGAATCAAAATTAAGTTTCTCGTATGCATCTATAATTTTTTCATTTGGATATTGAGTTAATAATGCATAGGTTAGTTTTTTTCTTCTTGCTAAAAAGCATAATTTAAAAAAATCTTTGATTTTTGAAAAATTATCTTCGGCTTGCTTATTAAATGTTAGTGTAACAATGGCGGATTCGACATTAGGTGTTGGTTTAAAACAGTTTCTAGGAACAATAAAATTTAATTCAACATTTGACAAATACTGCACAGTTACAGATAATTTAGAATAATTTGGGCTATTTTTTTTGGCTATCAATCTTTGGGCAACCTCGTATTGAACCATTAAGACTGCTTTAGTAAAATTTTGATAATTATCAAGTAATTTAAAAATGATGTCGCTAGTAATATAGTAAGGAATATTACCAATAACAATTGTATTTTTATAATTAGATAAATCATATTCTAAAAAGTTACCAGCTATTAATTGCTCAGGTTTCAAGATTTTTTGGGTAGTTAAAACATCTATCATATCTTTATCGATTTCATAACCAACAAAAGAGTTTGCTATTGGTTCAATAAATTTAGTGATAGCGCCCCTTCCAGGTCCAATTTCAATAACATCTTTACCTTGTGCGTCAATAGTACTTACTATTTTTTTAATAATATTTGGATCTTGCAAGAAATTTTGTCCATATTTTTTCTTTGCAAAAACATTTTTATTTGATTTTAACATCTAAATTAAAGAAGCCTTTCGCATTTTTTATAACTTGAAAAGCTAACTTTTCAAGTGGCATTTTTTTAATTCCTGCAATAAAAGTTGTTACATATCTTACATAATTTGAATAGTTTTTTTCACCTCTTTTATGTGCCGGTGCCAAATAAGGCGCATCAGTCTCAGTTAGAATACTTTCAACAGGTAAAAAATCGATAACTTCAACTAGATGTGAACTATTTTTATAAGTTACGATGCCACTGAAGCTAAAATAGCAACCTAATTCATAGAATTTTTTAGCTCATTCAATTGTTCCACTTCAAGTATGAATCATAAATTTAACATTTGGAAATTGGCTTAAAATCTCATAAAGATCTTCATAAGAATCACGCATATGAATTACAACTGGTAAGTTGTGTTTTTCAGCAACTTTAATTTGTGCTATTAATGATTCTTTTTGCATTTCTGGCGTAGTTGTATCTCAATAATAATCTAAACCAATTTCACCAATTGCTTTAATTTCATCTGTTATTAATGTCTCTAATAAAGCACCATCATTTGCTCCAGTCACGCATGTTGGGTGAATTCCAATTACTGGTCAAGTGTAATCGAATTTACGACAAAATTCGATTACTTCAACATTTTCTTTCATTTCGCAACCTGTTACCATCATAACTTTTACGCCTTTGTTATAGGCGTTTTGGACAACTTTTTCAGGGTCTTCATAGTATACCTTTAATGGGTGTGTATGAGCATCGACGAATTTGATAGACATTTTTCTCCTTTGTTTCAAAATCACTATAGCACGGTGATTTTGGTTATTTTCCTAAACAAAAATTTTTAAACATTTCATCAAGTAATAATTCATTATCTGCTCGACCATTAATATCAACTAAGTTAGATCAGGCAGCCCTTAAGTCCACAATTACTAAATCATAATAATAACCTTCATTTAATGAATTTAATGCATCAAGCAAATTGCTCTTTGCTGCCTTAATTAATGATAATTGGCGTGCATTTCCTAAATAATATTGATCTTCTAAATTGATATTTTCAAAGACTTTAGCTAAAGCTTCTTTAAGATCTAAAACATCGTTATTTAAGGCACTGATAGAAATTGAATTTTGATCAATTTTATTAGTTTGATCTTTTTTATTTTTTACCAAAAGTATAGGCTTACAGTACTTTTGGGCAGTTTCAGTGATGAGCTTATCATATTCATTATCATCTTGTGCATAGTCTTTTACGTGAACAATAATATCGGCTTTATTAATTTGCTCAATCGAACGGTTAATTCCAATTTTTTCAATTAACTCCTCACTATCTCTCATCCCGGCTGTATCGATTAATTTAAATAAAAAGCCTTTATATTGATATTGAGTTTCAATAATATCTCTTGTGGTTCCCGCAATATCTGTAACAATAGCTTTTTCTTCGCCAACTAAAGCATTTAAAATCGAAGATTTACCAACATTTGGTTTGCCTAGAATAGCGACTTTTATTCCGTCAAATATGAAGCGACTGCTTTCACTGGCTTCCACTATTTTTTCGATTTTTTCTAAGTAATTTTTAACTCTTTTTATCAATCTTTCATCAATAACATTTTCAATATCTAAGTATTCGGGATAATCAATATTTACTTCTATTTCACCTATAGTATAGGCTAATTTGTCAATTAGTTCATCAATTAGTTTAATAGTTATAGAATCAAAATTTTTAAAAGCAAATTCAGCTTGTCTTACTGTCGAAGCATGGATTAAATCATTAATAGCTTCAGCTTTTCTTAAAGACATTTTGCCATTTAAAAAGCTTCTTCTAGTGAATTCTCCAGGTGTAGCTAACCTAGCTCCATTAGCTAAAATTAATTCCAAAATACGATGCGTAATTACGACACCACCGTGGCAATTTATTTCAACAGTATCCTCGCCAACAAAATTATTTTTTCCTAAAAATCAGCTTATTAAAACCTCATCGATTTTTTCATTATTAGCTAAATTATCAATAATGTAGCCATAAGTTATGGTGCTATTTTTACCAACTTTACCTGTAAAAATTTTTTGCACAATTTTTACAGCGTCAGAGCCACAAACTCTAATAATTGAGATGGCTTGATTGATTTTTCCGCCACTAGAAATGGCTGCAATAGTATCATTAATATTAAACATATCTTAATTTTACATTAAAAATAATATATTAATTATTTATATATAAATGTCTCTAAAAAGCAATAAAAAATGCCTAATGGGCATGGTGTATGTGAACAAATGGAGCGGATGACGAGAATCGAACTCGCATAGTCAGCTTGGAAGGCTGAAGTTCTACCATTGAACTACATCCGCATGCACAATATTATATATTAAAGTTTATTTTTTATAAGATTTTTTTATTTTTTGTATTGTGCTTAAAATTTCTAGTTTTTTTATAATATTAGAGCTTAAATTAGGATAAAAAAACATTATAAGGATGACTTATAATGTTTATAACTAAAAAATGAAAATTGACTGAAATAATGATTCTACAATGGTTTTGGTTTGAATATGCTTCATTTTTTCATATGCTGCCGTGTTTTTGATTTTGCCTATGATTAATTCATAAAATTTATGCGAATATTCAGTAGGAATTTTATCTTTTAAACTAAATTCAACTCAATTTTCTGTGTTTATGTTTTTCTCTGTATATTTATGATTATCGTTTTTAGCTATTGAAAAGGTGATCGGTGTTTTATTAAAATTAACTCCTAAGTTTTTAAATTGTTTTTTAAATCCATCAACTTGTTTATCGATGCTGAGAATTAATTTATTGAAAGATTGAAAATCAATTTTTTGAATTAGATTAGCTACAATGTTGTAAAAAATTGGAGCTAAAATTTCATCTGATGCAACTTTTTTAAATTCATCAAAAACTATTTTAAGTGAATTAGAAATTTGTTCATTAATTTTTTGTTCAGGATCATTTTCAGTTTTAGTTTTGATATTATTGTTCTTTGTAAATCAAGGGTAAAAAACTATTTCAATTTTTTTCTCTTTGTTTTTTATGTTTGATTGCTCGTTTGCTAACTTAATTTTTGGAAGGCTTTTACTAATTGTATTTGTTAATAGAAATGAAGAGGCATTTATGTCTCGACCTTCAAATTCATCAATATTAAAATTGTCGAATAAATCTTTATATCTTTTTTTAAATTCTTCAATTGTTTGTTTTTCTTCTTCGGATAACTCTTCATTATGTTTAGTTTTATTAGCTATTTCTTTATATTTATCGATGTTTTTAATTTCCTTTTTGATATCTTGTTTTTCTTTTTCATCTAAGGCTAATTTATCGCTTAGTTCATCGATAACACGGATTGCATCTTCCTTATTTTTGATGTTTTGAATTTTTTTTCGAACTTCATTATCATTTAATACTTCTCTTTTTTCATTCATAAGTTTGTTAAGGTTTAAACCAGGAATATCATATCCAGTTAAAATGAATTCATAATTACCATCGCTTGTTAATTTTTGATCAGTTATCAACTTAAAACCGTTTTTAATATTATCAAAATTACTAATAATATTATTGGCTGAAGCAACTGCTTCTGTTATAGTTGAAAGTGAACGAGCTTGGTTAAATGATAAAATTTTAATGCTACTTTTTAATATGTTGTGATTAGTATTATTTTTATGCACTAAGCCTAAGGTTGCGATATCAGAAACATATACAACTCTTGGAATTGCAATTGCTAAGCAACCTACACTACCAATAATACGTGAAGTTGCGCTTATCCTTCTCTTTTTTGGTTGAGATTTTTGCATACTTAAATCAGAAATACCAAGACTATTAGTGTCTAATGCTTGTTTTTCCTTTTCGTTTTGTTTTCTCTTCTGTTGTTTTTTCATTATGGCTATAATGGTTATAAAAATAAAAAAGCCAATAATGTATATTATAGTCATTACGATGAAAATAATAATTGTGTTTAAAAATCAAAGAACGTTTTCTAGACCACCATACTGAGCCAGATATTCTTCAAGCCTTATTGATTTAAGAATTTTTTCAAATTCAAATATTTTTTTTCCTGCTAAATAAGCAACTAAAATACCTAAACATAAGCCTACTACAGTAGTAATGGCTAAATAAATAAAACCCTTAATTCCATGCACTAAACCGAAAATTAAGAATATTATTAATACTAAAGCAATAATTATTGATAATATCATTGTTGCTCAGGCGCTGTTACCAAACTTTAGTCATTTTTCTAGAAAATTCGATAATTGATTATTTAAATTTTGATCAAAATTAGGCATATCCCCCCCTTTTTTTTACAATAAAACATATTATAGACGTAATATTAATTATTCTCATAATTCTATTGATAAATAATTATTTGAAAGATATTTGAAAAAAGTAAAAAACAATAGTTTTTTTGTGATATATTTATAAAAAACGAAAGGAAATTATATATGATTGATAAAGTTTTATCAGCCGGCCCAGGCGGTGAAGTACTAAATGATACAAAGGATGTAGTTAGTAATGCAGCTAAGTGAATTTATAATATAGCACTTGGCTTGACCTGATTTATCGTAGTATTGTTTATTGTTATCGCTTTAGCTTTATTAACTAAAGCACTTATCGGAAAATTACATGGTAAAGTTGTTAATGGTGAACGTCAAAAAATGGCTAACGGTAAATTTATTCGTCTTGTAATTACAGCAACCATTCTAATTATCATCGCAATAGTAATCGCAATTTTAATGTATACTAAAGTTCTTAATGAAGGTGGTTTACTAGATAGTTTATTGGAAAAGTTTGGCCTTAAAAAATAAATATATAATCATATTTAACAAATATACTATTATAGTATATTTTTTTTGTCTAAAATGGGAAAGTACATCTCCAGTAAATTTAATTAGAATAGTTTAATGTAAAAAAATGCAAAAGAAATCCTAAAAATGCTAATTTTTGATAAAAATAAACAACAAAATAATCAATTAGCATTGATTTCAATATTTAAAGATTTGTGTTTCCCACTTTAAGTATAAAAAAGAGCCCTCGGTGGCTCTTTTTTTATACTTAAAGTGGGAAACCCGGGAAAAAATCTCCTATATAAATATTTTAGGTTTAAATATTTGCTATTAGGATATTTTTGCACAAATTATCTACAGTTTTTCAAGATTTTTAGCTTATAGTTCAATGTAACTAAAGTTATCACCTTCAATTTTATGTAATGATGTTACTGTTGCCTTTAAAGTTTGAAATACAGTATCTAGCTGTTTATAAATTTTTTGACCAATGTTATCATTAACCCATTTTAGAGTATCTAAATCACTGTGTCAAATATCTCCAAGGATCGCAAAATCATCTTTCTTTAATCCATCAGGTCAATCATAAACAGTTTGGCCATTATCTAATTTTCTTTCTTTTAATTTTTCTATTGTTGTTTTACCGTCTTTTAATACTCAAGCCTTTGGATTAATAGTTTGAGCATATCCATCATATACACCGTATTTTGATTTAATCGCAAAGTTTGTTGATTCAACATAAGCCACTGGTAATTTAGCGATTTGATAGAATGGAGCATGGTCTGATCAGTCCCCAGTTTCGCCTTCTTTATATCCACCTTCAACTAGTTGTGGATGAATTTTTAATTCTTGATCAGCATCATTTATTTTGTTAGCTCTTTCTTTTGAAAGCGTGTTGATGTGGTTACGTAGTAATGGAGATAAATTTCATTTATCTTTTTCAACCTTGTTATTATCATTCAAGGCATCAGTAGTATTAGGAGAGTGAATATACATATAATCACCGCCTGCAACTGTATCCATATTAATCATTCCTAAAGAATTGTCGCGTAATTCATTTTGTTTGCCATCTAAGAATTGTTTTACGAATGCTTTTGAACCTAGTTTTCCAATCTCTTCACCATCAACAAAAATTAAATGTAATCTAACACTTAGATTATCTCTATTTTTAGGATCTGAGAAATACTTTAATAATTTTAAATTAACAGTAACACCTGTAGCATTATCTGTTGCACCTCATGAAACACCTTTTGGTCCTACATTATTCATTGAGTCATAGTGTGAAACAATGTAAAAATCTTTAATTTTTCTTTTACCATTATCAGTTAATTTGGCACTTGGATTAATTGTTACCACAATATTATTACCCACATTATTGTACCCATTATTAGCGAATAAAAAACCTTGTGTAAAGAAGCCATCATTGTTTAAATTTTGCTTCATTGAATCAACTATTTCTTTATCTTTGGTTTCATCATATTGCACAGTTCTTTTTTTATCATCATATTCAGGATATGTGATTCCATTTGGAGTGTGATTAGTATAGCCCATACCAGCGATTTCTTTAACTAAATATTTATATGCATAATAGCTACCATAATTATTAACATTTTGATCTACTTTTTCGCCAAATTTGTATAGTAAATTCTTTTCAACTATTTCTGTTGTTAATCTTTGATCTTTTTCCAACTTTATTCCATAATTTAAAACTTTTATAGGGGATTTTTTGTATGGATTTGGTTTTGTCTCTAATGACTCTTTTTTAAAGTTATTAGCATCTCCTGCTTTTCTACCGTGAACAGTAGACAAGAAATTTGTAAATGTATTTTTTAGCGCCATTTCATCAGTGATTTTTGGATCAGTGATTTTTGGATTAGTATCTTTTGGATCAGTGATTTTTGGATTAGTATCTTTTGGATCAGTGATTTTTGGATTAGTATCTTTTGGATCAGTGGTTTTTGGATTATTTTGATTTGAACATGAGATTGCCATTATTGGTAGTGTAATGCTAGTTAGTGCCCCCCCTATGGCAATTAGTGTCTTAATTGAACGTTTCATAAACTATTTCCTTTCTTAATTTGTTTTATATTTGTACAAAATAACATTCAGCAATTTGTAAAATACAAATATATTTTAAACTATATTATTTTTAATGCACAAAAATCAACCAGATTAAACAAAAAAATGTTTATAAAATATATTAACGACAATTTTTCAATTAGAATTAAGATATCTATTAAAAAAGCATGATTCAAATTTCATAATTGAATTAAGCAATATTTTTTTCCAAATATAAGATTTACATAATAAAAATATTAACAGTTAGACAAACATAATCTAGTTGCACTTTAATAAATAATGCATATTTTCCAAAATTCCAGTGTTTTATTTTTTTATATATCTTTTCTAAAATGTTTATAATTATGCTAAAAGAGGTATTAAATTATGAAAACGTTTAAAAAGAAGAAGACTATATTGAAACCTTTTTTATCTGCAATGCCTGTTATTACAGGGGCTATTTTGCTAACTGGTTGTAGTCATACTACAAATAAACAAGCAAAAGATAGCAGCGTTCAACCAAACAATAGCATTGATGTTTCTATTAATCGCGATGGTTCTTTAATTGGTGAAGAATTGCGAGCTAAAGTAAATGATACAATTGCTAACGCAAACTTCACTATGACTGACAAGGCTAGGAATGAGTATAGCAACCTTACTGATGATGTTAAAAAAGATGAATATATTAATGGTTTATGAGAAAAAATTATAAAATGATTCTCTAAAAATCAAGATTCAGACGATAAAGATAAATTCTATTTTACACCTGAAGACTTATATAACGCAGATTTTAATGAATACATAAAAGTTTATATTCCTAATTTAGAATATTTTGCTGGAAACCATGATGTAAAATGCTACTTCGGTTATAATAGTGAAAAAAGAAATATTTTTTACTTCTTTAAAATTAAATGTTTAGATGGAAAACAAACTGAAGGGCATGGTTTTGTAGATTTAACACTACCAATTGATAAATAATATGAAAACAAGTAAATTAATACTTGCCGGAATAATTGGAAGTTTAGCGCTTCCAATTGTTTCTATATCATGCGCAAGACAACAAAAATTTTTAATTGATGAATCAAAAATTAACACTAAATACTTAACAAAACTAAATGCTCAACAACTAGCAACACTGCACAATTTTGAACCTATTTTTATTAATCAAAATCAGTCTAGCGAAACTAATTTAAAATATTTGGGTCAAGTTAAAAAGGTTACAAATAACAATGAATTAGAATTTAACCCCACTCTCAAATTTAAACCAGAATTCAAATTGCAAAAATCGTGAAAACAAATAAAAACCAAATATGATAATTACAAAATAGAACAAACAAATAACTCTACTTTTAAAAATTTTGATGACTCATTTACTCAATATGACTTTAACAAAATAAGAAAAGCAGGAGGATATTCTAACCTTTGATTTTATTACCTTGCTAACAAAAACAAAGATACAGATTATTACCGTGTTTATGATCCATATTTTTTTGATTTTCAAACAGTAATATTTCGCCTTGTTAACGATATAAAAACAAACAGCGGATTAATGAATAAAAATTCCCTTCTGAATAAAGTGGGTAAAGCCTTTATTACGCGTAATATTTTTAATAATGAATTCATTCAAGCCAGTTCTTGATTAAGGCCTGAAAATGAAATTTTTAGAGATACATTTATTAATTTTCTTATTTTATATTTAAATAAATTCGATCTTAATATTAAAAAAATTAACATTGATTGAACAAAGGCAAGAGTTGAGGAAAATGATTTTTCAAACCAAAGTTTTATTAGTTTTCAAATTGAAGACATTGTTGATTTTGATGATAAAAGCATTGTAAATAATGCAATTAAAAATAAAACCTTTTATATTAATGGTTTTAGAAATTATGCCACTGAACAAAAGTATGGTGTTGGCGTTAATGGTCTAAGCGAAACACTGCCTCTATTTAATGATTATGTAAAAAATCCATTTTTAATCATAAAACAAAATGAAAACATAGACCTAGGAAAGGATATAAATTCGTTTATCAAGGGCTATAATAGCATCGATTATTGAAACTCGAGAGGTTTGGTATATTTATTTTCTAATTTTAAAGATTACCTAGAATTTGATATTCCAGACATATACAAAAATATTGATGAAAAATATAAAGTAATAGATATTCAATTTACAAATTACTATGAAACTAGCCAATTAATCAAAATGATTATTAGAGTTTTTAAAAAAGATAAAACAACAAAAGACTATGTACTATTAAGTTCAAACTTTGACGACCATGGACACTTTTTAAAGGCATTATCAACTAAGTTGGCTGCTGTTGATAAATTAGAAAGTAGCGACTATGCAATATATAGAAAAGAAAAAAAACCAACCTTCAACGGCATAAAACTAGATGATTTTGTTAATGAACCCTTATTTAATTCGTTAATAAATTATGCCTTAATAAATTGAAAAAAACACATTATTAATCCGAAATGCAATACACAGGATCAATTAAAACTCTTAACTGCTTATTTGAATAATTACCTTCTTGCATATGCTCTCGAAATTCAAAATTCAAATCTTAACAGTGGAATCAAAAAGATAGAATTAGCCAAAAATGAAACCATTAAAGATGAAACTACTTTAAAATTTTATTTTTACAAATTTAACTCAGAAAAAGATTTTCTTTACAAAAACAAGGGCGAAAAACCTTTTTATTATATAAATATAAAAGTAAAAAATTTATTTGAGTTTAGTAACAAAACATCATCTTTTACTATTGTTTCTAAAGGACACTATAATGAAAAAATATAATATTTTAGCTTCCCTTTTAATTCCTTCGACTGGGTTAGTAACTATCTCATGCAACGCAAAAAGCGGCACCGAAATAAATCCGTCAAAAAATGTACAAGGTTTTAAGCCACATGAAGATCTCAATCCATTAGAAATGCAATTTGATAACAAAATAACAAAAACCGCTTTAGAAATAAAAAAAACAATGCGGACTTTTAATTATGCTTACTATACTTTTTTTGAAAACTATGATATAGTCAAAGATAAACTAAAAGAATTAATTGAAGAGCAAAGTATAAGTCAAAATAAAGATGGGCTAACAAAATATTACAATTCTTTTTGACATAACAAAAATCCTTTATTACTCAATGATTTTTCAAGGCTACTTGATGAATTTTACAATCTTTTTAATTCAGCTATTAAATCTCTATCAAATCTTAATTTTTATTTGGAACAATTCAAATTTGATAGTGATAACATAAAAAAACTGACAAAAGACCAATATACTAGCAAACTAGATGATGATTTTAAAAAATATATCTATAACAAGGATTTTGCTGATAATATTTACACAGCTAAAAAAATACCAATTAAAAATTTGATGATTGCCTTAAAAGAAAAACTAGCGCAAATATCAAATATGATAAAGAAACAAGAACTTAAAAACTTCTTAAATGAATATCACAAGGCAAAAATTTTCATTTATGACAATATCAACCATGTAAATCTTGACGTTAATATTGATTTAATAATTTCGAATCTTGAAGAAAACAACCGACAAGAATTCTTTTCCTGAGTTTCGGAGTTATAATCAAAATCAAAATATTTTTAATTCCTTATGTACGTAGTACATAGGGAAATTTTTAAACAAAAAAAATACATAACATTACATAACATAATTTTATTTTTGTGAT
>NZ_JOOB01000013.1 GCF_000712185.1 Mycoplasmopsis opalescens ATCC 27921
CAGATACTGATTTAGAATTAACAGTTAAATCAGTTAAAGTTAAAGATAACGAACCTACAACCGTTATAGTTGAAGTTGAAGTTAAAGATAAAAAAGCTAATAAAACTGCGACTGTTTCAAAAGAAATTACAGGCTTTAAAGAAAAATAACATGATATGTACCCAGAATCCTGGACACATATTTATTAACTAGGCAACACAAATGGATGTTTTCCTGTATTTTACAGGAGCCATCCATTTTGTTTTTGCCTGAATTCTTTTATTGTTGCCCTGAGTTCCGGAGTAAAAACAAAAAGTGTACTCTGACTAAAAAAAACGGTCAATTTTACACTTTTTGTTTTTTTGTTCCGAAACTCAGGAAAAAAATGGAGCATTGCTCCATTATCATAGTTAATAATTAAAGATGAAATTGTTCAAGTACTTTAATTGCTTCATCTAAAGCTTTTTCATATTCATCATCTGATTTAGCGTTTTGTTTAATAACATCAAGAGCACTTTTTGCAATGCCTTCATTTATTTTTTTGGCTTCCTCAATAGCTTTTTTACCTTCAGGAGAATTTTTGTCGATACCTGCTAATTTTAAACCTTCGGCAGTTGCTTTGTTAACTGTTAAATCAATAAATCTTTGCTCTTTTTGTTTAATTCTTTGCTCTTTTTGTTTAATTCTTTGCTCTTTTTGTTTAATTCTTGATTGTTGAGAACAAGACACTGCTAGTGCTACTGGAGCTAATGATATCAATGGTAAAACGCTAAATGTTAATAATTTCTTTTTCATATTTTTCCTTTCTTTTTTTGTGTCTTTATTTTAAAAAAAAAAAAAAAAAAAGAAAAGTGAAAAGAGAAGCTTTTTTGATATGTGCCCTCTTTACTGGTTTATCTTTGTGCAGTAAAGAGGGTACATATCAACAATCAACTCCAAAGCAAGTGCAGCGGATGCTAAAGTTGAATTAATTGTTGACACCAAAGTTAAATAACAATTCAAAGCTAAAAAAGCAGCTTTCAATGAAGAATACAAACGCGACAAAGAAAAAATTCTTAATGACGTTATTAAAAAGAAGAAATCAAAAAAATTATTACTAATAATGAAGACATCAAAAATATTAGATAAGTCTACAATTTATTTTGAGCCAAATTAGATGAAATTATTAATGAATTATTAGTTACTGTTTTAGATAAATATAATGCTGATCCAGCTAAAAACAAAGTTAATGGTGGTTTGGCATCAGTTAAAGAATTTTTAAGTTTAATAAAATCAAAGAACTTATTAGCAATAAAAATGGTTTAGCTAATATCCTTGAAAAGTTGGCTTAAAAGTTGGAAAATATGCAAAAGTTATTTTCCAAACATTAAAAACAAACGACAAAACTAAAATTATTGCTCAAAAAATGGCCATTTGCTCGCCATTTGTTTTTTTTTTTTTTTTTTTTTTGCAAGGCAAAATAAACCATATATAAAAGGAGATTTAGTTATGAAAAAAATAAATAAATTGATGACTGTTCTTAGTTCATCATCATTATTAATCCCAGTAGTTGCAGTTTCTTGCAATAAAAAAGATGCAAAAGAATACAATAAATTAGTTGAAGTATCTTTAAAAGATAATAAAAAAGCACAAGATATACTTGCGAAAGACATTAAACCAGAAGACATTAATGTTAGCTCAAAAGATGCTGATTTAGAAGTAAAAGTTATGTCAGTTAAAGTTAAAGAAAACGAACCTACAACCGTTGTAGTTGAAGTTAAAGTTATAGATAATAAAGCTAATAAAATTGAGGTTGTTAAAAAAGAAATTACAGGCTTTAAACAAGAAAGCGAACAACCAACACCAACACCAACACCGAATCCAGTAGATGCTAAAGTTGAATTAATTGCTGACGCTACAGTTAAAGAACAATTCAAAGTTAAAAAAGCAGCTTACGATGCTTGATTCAAAGGCGAAAAAGAAAAAATTCTTAATGACGTTATTCAAAACGCAGAAATCAAAAAAATTATTACTAATAACGACGACATCAAAAGTATTAGTGAAGCTTACAATTTAGGTGCAACCAAATTAGATGAAATTATTAATGAATTATTAGTAACTGTTTTAGATAAATATTATGCAGATCCAGCTAAAAACAAAGTTAGTGATGGTTTGGCATCAGTTAAAGAATTTTTAAGTGTTGATAAAATCAAAGAACTTATTAGCAAAGAAAATGGTTTAGCCGATACCCTTGAAAAAGTTGGCTCAAAAGTTGGAAAATATGCAAAAGTTATTTTCGAAACATTAAAAACAAACGACAAAACTAAAAATATTGCTCAATTAGACAACTTAATCAGTGCTGTTGATCAAAAATTCACAGGCGAAAACAACTTATTTAAAGAAACAGCTAAAAAATTCAAAGAGTTTGATTTTAAAGACTTACAAACAGATGGTTATGTAAAAACTTTTGAAAAATTAATGGCTGTTGTTAAAGACGCTAAAGATGAAGCAGTTAAAGTTTTAACAACTGTAAGCATGAGCGAAGAAGATCAAAATAAAGTTAAAGAAGTTATTTTACCTGTTTATACTATTTTAAATGCAGCTTTAGAAAACGTTTCAAAATTCTTCCAAGAATCATTAGCTAAAATTGCATCAGACGTTATTGTTGAATTAAAATAATTTTATTGTAAGCATAAGAATCTTTTCTTATGCTTTTTTTAGGAGAAAAATGAAGAAAAAAAGTATTTTGTTTTTAACTACCACTTTATCAAGTTTGACTGCGCCGTTAATGATCGCATCCGCTTGTGATAAAACAAGTCAAAAAAAGATTGATCAAGAAACCAAAGAATTAAAAAATAAAAAAGAAGCTTTACAAGAAAAAGTTAATAATTCACCATTAGACAAAAACAAAAAAGCTCAATTTAAAACTAAAATTGATGCGGCAACTAAAGATAATATCGCTTCATTAGAGCAAGAAATTACTGAAGCAATTGACAAAGCAACTAATTCAAAGCAAGAAAGCAAAGCTTTTACTAAAGACAAAGAAGCAAAGAAAAGAGAATTAGATGATTTAATCAAAAACGTTGAAATCACCCTTAAAAAAGGTATTGAAAAAGAAAATGTTTTTGCTTCAGAAGTTAAATACAATGATTTTAGTGTTAGCGAATTAGGTGAAAATATCTATTTAAGATTAGATGGTCAGATAATTAGTGATGATACTAAAGGAGTTTTAATTTACAAATTCTACTTAGATTCTAATGTTGATGATAAGGTTAATAATAAAAGTGAGTGAGTAAAATCTTTTTCACGTGAGATAATTTTTGACGGCTTTAAGAGCCATCAAAAAATTATTAATCAAGCTGTAGAACAAATTTCTGTAACTATTAAAGAAGAAGATAAAGCTAAAATTTTACCTTCTGACTTTGTGCAAGTAGATGCTAACTTTACTTTTAGTAACATTAGTGATAAATATAAATTAATCATATCTAAAGAAGCTGATGATACCAAAGGTATTGTTACAATTAAATATCATTTAGAAGACAAAGCAACTAAGTTAGTTTCGAAAACTATTGAGAAAAAAGTTGATGGCTTTTTAACACTTTTAGCTAAAAATATTGCTAAAGAAAAAGAACGTCTTAATACTTTAATAAATGAAACACAAGCTGATACATTATTACTTGAAGGTACAAAGGAAAGATTAAAAGCTTCAAAAGTTACGACTAAAGACTTTAAAAATACTTTAGCCGACGCTAAGATTAATGTTTTTGATTTTGTTGCTGATGATGAAAATGGTAAATTAACCTTTAAATATCATTTTATTAGCTTAAAAAGCAATTTAGGAAGCGAAAAAATTGTTTCAGAAGCTAAAAGTGCAACTCTAGAAGGCTTTATCACTAATGAACAATACAAACAAAAAGTTATTAATGATAAAATTGCTGAATTAGATGAAAAAATTCAAAATGCCACTGTTACTATTAACGATAAAAACACAACTATGCAATCTTCAAGATTAGCTAGTGAAGTTGAAATTAAAGATATTAATGTTGCTTTAAGTGAAGAAAATATCACTGTTGAAATTATAAACCTTATTCCAGATGATCAAAAAGGCACTATCACTTTTGTTTACATTTTCAAAAGCAAAATTGAGGAATTTAACACTATAGTATCTTCAAGCAAAACTAAAAAAGCTTCATTAAGTGGCTACAAAACTAAAGAACAATTATTTAGTGATGAACAAAAGAGATTAAACATATTATTAGCTAAAATCGATACTTTATTTACCAAAGAAAATATTGTTAAAAATGCCAAGCTAGCTAAAGAAATCACTAAAGATGATTTTGAAGACTCAGAGCTTCCTAATGCTTCATTATCTATTGTTAGTTTAAGTGATGTTAATGATGAAAACGGTACTCTTAAAGTCGAATTTAAATTAAAAAGTAAATTATCTAATGCTGCAAATATTGAATCAAGCTCAAAAGAATTAGTGATTGGTGGCTTTTTAACTAAAGCACAATATCTTGCAAATTTAAAAGCTAAATATGAAGAAGCTATTAAGACTAAAAAAGTAGAACTAAAAGCTGAATTTACTAGCACAAAACAAAAAAATGAATTTTTACCTTCACAAATTAGCGAAAGTGATTTTAATGTTGCAATTACTTCTCCTGCAGAATTAATAATTACTTCTAAAACCATTAATGCACAAGATAGCACTGGAAAACTCTCATTAATTATTAAATATTCATTTAATGAAGATAAATTTAACACTACAAATATTTTAAGTGCAACCACAGCAATTGAATTTGACGGTTTTTTAACTACTGCATTAAAAAACAAAAATGATGATATTCAAAAGTTAAATCAATTAATTAATGAAGCGGACATAATAAAACTTAAAAATGAAGAGGATAAAAATAATAAAACAAGCGATGAAATTAAAGTAGAAGATTTAATCATCAATCCTGATAAACAAGCTCAATTAGTTAATACTAAATTAATTATTACCCAATTAAGTCCGCAAGAAGACGGAACTTTAAAGGTTAAATTTAAGTTAAGTAAAAGTAGTGATAAATACGAAGGCGAAGCCTTATCAAATGAAAAAGAAATTGAATTAAAATTCTTATCTAAAGATGCTAAGTCAATTAAAGAAGCAAATGAATTAAAAATGCTAACAGAAGCTAATTATTTACCAGCAAACGTCTATAAAAAAGCCGAAATGGAAGTGTATTTAAAATACAATAGTCATGATGCAAATACTACAGAAATAAGTAAAATCCTTGGTTTTGATGAGTTTTTGGCTAAAAACAACAATTTAGAGGGTAGAGTTGAAACATTTGATTTTGATCGCGGCTTTTTATATACCGACTGACATGTTTTAAAATACAAGTTTATATTTGTATCTAAAAAAGATTCTAATGTTGAATCAAAAGTTTTTGATGGCAAAATTAATATTTCAAGTGTGATAGTAAAACGTAATTTACAAAATTATGTAGATAGTTGTTTTGATTTAAAAGCTTCCTCAAGTATGAAAACAAAACTAGCTTCATTTATCACTAATGAAAACTTTAGTCGCTATATTGATAATAAATACAAATTAAATAACACTGATTTCATTCTTGATAATCAATCCTTTATGACAAGCATTACTAAATACAACGTAAAAAGCTATGATATTAAAGGTGGTTCATTAACTGTTACTGTTATTGCCGAACTTGATGGAACAACAGCATCAAAAGATTATGTAGTATCAGGCTTTATGACTGGTGAAGAAGCAGAAGAATTGCAAAAAAAACGTGAGCAAGAATTAGAAAGACTTAATGATGCTGTTGATAAACTGGAATTAGTTTATAAAGGTGATAATCAAGCTGCCCAATTAGTTGATCAAGTTAAAATAAGTGATTTTGAGCTTAAAAATGCTTCTGATGCAGAATTAGTCGAAGTCGAAAATCGAGAAATTAATTCTAAGGAAGGCACTATTACCTTTAATGTTGCCCTTAAATCAAAAAAACAAGGCTTAGAAGATGTTAAATCAACAAAAAGCAGAAAAATTACTATCTCTGGCTTCGCAAAAGATAAAAAAGAAGAATATGATAAACTTTATCAAGATTATAAAGACAATAACCTAGAATATAAAAACTATAAAGCTAACTATGAAAAAAATCTTAGTGAAGATATTGCGACTAAAATTAAAAATATAAAACCAGAAGTTAAAGATAATGTTATTGCACAACTTAAAAAAGAATATACAGATTTAACAAATGCTATTGAAGAAGCTTTTGTTAAAAGTAATGGAAAAGTAATGCAAATATTCTTGCAAAATAATAATGATGATGAATTAAATAAAAATTTTTTAGCCATATTAAATAATATGTATGTCAATACAAATGAAAAGTTATTGGGTATATTAATGGCTCCAGCAGCAAATAAAGATAAGGCTAAAGATACCTTAAAAGCCCGCTTTATTATACCTGCATGATTGCCTAACTGAGTTTTAGCTCAAACTGTTGGTGAGTGAGCTAAAGGAATGTTTAATGAATTCGCTAATGGTATGGAACAACATACTAAATATTTAAATACCCAATTAGAGCAATTAAAAACAAAGCATGACTTCTTAAATAAAGATAATGCTAAATTTGAATTAGTTTCTAAAATCACAATAAATCGCTTAAAATTGATTTTAGATTATTACAAAGAGCTCAATTTCAACTACTTATTCCATGGTACAGGCAATAATGTTAACAAGATACCAGCGCAAGACAAATATATTAAAGGTGACGGCGGAAAAAGAGAATTATTAGGAAGCGGATGAGCTATGCTTTTCAACACCGAAAAGTTTTTCACACATATAATTAGCGACAATTACTATACAAAAAAACAAGATGATTTAAATAACGAATTAGATACTTTAGTAAAAGAAAATAAACTTAGTCAAGATGAAAAAACAATTTTATTTAAAGAAATTAAATCATCTCTCACACTATTTTTAAAAGCCGTTGAAATATATAGCGCTGATATCAGAAACGTTTTACAAACACACCTTCAAAAGAATATAGAAAATATTATAAAAGTCAATATTGAAAATAATAAAAACGATAAATAATATATTTTATCTTCATTATAAAATTCAACTAGCAATAAAAAAGCAATAAAAACACCCTTGTGGGTGTTTTTATTAAAGTTTTTAAAAGAATGTCGATCTTGCTTTTTCACGGGTTTCACTGTCGATCGAGAAAGGAATTCTAGTTGTTGAACCCATTTTAGCAGCTACAATCTGGTATGACGGTCATTGGAAAATTAATTGGTTTCATCTTGCTACTGCATCATTATATAAGTCACGTGCAGAAGTTATTTCACGTTGCAATGACATATTTTGTTGCATTGCTTGAGCTATAGCACCATGTGCTTGTAATTCTGGATAAGCTTCAAGTTGAACATTAATATTTCTTGATAATGAGCTAACTTCTGAAGCAATTTCATTACGCGATTCATCTTTTGATTTTCCACTTCTTAATTCAGCAATTTTACTAAATGTGTCTGTATCTAGATTAACTGCGCTTTTTACTAAACCGACTAAGTTTTGTAAAACTTGCACTCTTTGTTCTAAGTAGTTATCAACCTGTGAAGCAAAGCCTTGAATTTTTTGTTCCAAAGCTAATAATCTATTTTTTGTTTTAATTTTTATAATCAAGAAAACTAATCCAGGGATAATTACTAGTGCTCATAAAATTATTTCGAAAATTTTTGAGCCGACGCCAACTTTAACAGGAATTTGTTTATTAATAACTCTGACATCGCGCCCTTCTGAAGCTTTGTCATTAACTTCATCTAACATATTTGCCATTTTTACCTCCTACATATTATTATAATAAATAATAACTATTCACTAATATCAAAAAGCTTAATTTTATATTCTTTACTATCGGTTTTACCATCGGCTAAAACTAATAAGAACTTAACATAAACAGCTTTATCATCTTTAAAGATTTCAATACCTTTTCTAGTACCTTGTTTTTTGCCAGCACCAACAAAAGTAGGAGCTAAAGTGTTATCATTTCCGTGCGTAGAAATATGTTTTTTAGCTTCTTCTTTTAATTCTAATCCTTCTACTGGTGGTTTATTCGAACTACCTTCTCAGACATCTTTATTAAATGCTACTGTACCGTTTTGAATATTTAATAAATTACTATTTTTTTTGGATTTATTAATAAATTCTAAAATCTTAGTTTGATTTTCTTTGCTTCCTTTTCAAACGAAGAAATTACCTTGTTCAGCTAATTTGAATGATTGTTCGTCTCTATATTGTTTGCTATTTACTAAAAAGCCTGTAAATTCATAGGTTTTTTCTTTTTTTAGTCCATTATTAACTTTATCAGTAAATTCAAGAGTTAAAGTAACTTTTGATTTATCATCATCATTAACTTTTACCTCTTTGATTTGAATATCAACTAACTGTTTATCATATTCTGCTAATGTAAATGATTCTTCTGTTATTGCATTAGAAGGAGTTTTTGAAGCATCAATACCGTCTTTTAGTTTTGGATCAGTATATTTTTCAATAAATTCATCTAGTTTAAACTCAGTTTTTTTAAATCCTTCTAAAGTAAATTTTTTGCTAACGGTTTCGCCTTTAGTTTTATATTCGGCTTCAACTGATAAAATACCTAAATAATCATTAGCTTTTAGATTATATTTAACGGTAATTGAACTATCTAATTCTTGGTTATTTACTTTTGATTTAAGCTTATCAGCTGTAACTTTTGATGCTTCTATTGCTGAATTATCACCGTCATAGACTACTAATACATCCTTAATTTTAGCGGCTAATTCTGATTTAATAAAGCCATCAATAGTTTGTTTTATAAGTTTAGAAGCAACTTTATCATTACCCACTAAGTAGTTTACAACAAATTCGACTTCAATTTTTGCTTCGCCACTTTTAATGAAGAAATTTTTGATTTCAACTTCAAAGCCTTCAATAGTTGGGATAATTAAATCGCTTTGCTTGATATCATTTTCACTTGTTTGTGATTTATTTTTGTAATCGAGTTTAACGGTTTCAGCTTTAGCATCAATTTCTGTTTGGCTTAAGACTTTGAATTCAACTTTTTTAGTTTCTTTAACTACATCAAAAACCGTGGTTTTTTTACTTTTATAATCAAACTTTCCAATTCTAAATTTGACACTGTATGTATCGCCTTCTTTAACTAAAATGGCTTTTTTATAGGTGTTTTCGCCTTTTAATGCTTCAGTTTCTGGTGCTGCAGGTTCAAAACCTGAACTTAATCTGCCACCTTTTTCAAATTCAAATAATGCTACTCTAGTTGGCTTATCAGGTTGATTTTTATCATATGGTTCATTGAATAATTTTAATTTTTTATAGTCTCAATATAAAACAGTACCATTTTGCGCTTTTGATAGAAATTCATGAGCTTTTAATGATTTAGCAACAGTGATTTTTTCTTTAAAAGTATTGTATGCTTCTTGAGCTTTCTTTTCTAATTTTGTGATATCTTCATCACTAGATGATTGATCTCCGCCTTGGCCAGGGGTGTTGCCTGAACTAGGGGCTTTAAAACCAGTTATTTCTTTGACAACTGATTTTAAGAAATTACCATTTGCATCTTTAACCTCAACAGTTACTTGTAAAGTTGTGTTTTCATTAGCTTTAACTTTTACTTCTTTAACTGTAAAAGTTATGCTTGTCTCGTTTGTAATGATTTTTAAATCTGTTTTTTTAATATCTTTTGCTTCTTTTTTCTTCAAATTTTCATTAGTTAAAGCTATCTGAAATAATTGATCATAATTTTTTTCATTAGTTTTAATGTCATCTTTTTTATCGCATGAAACTGCAACTACTGGGATTAATAATGACGATGAACTAAGAACAGTCATCAATTTATTTATTTTTTTCATTTTTCCTCCGTGCTCGAATTATATATTTTTTTAAAAAAATATAGAATAGATAGATTTTTAGAATTTTGACATATGGAAAAACTGCATAATGTTGTTTTTAATGACTAAAAACAAAGTTTTTGGCACTATTATGCTTTTCATTCTCATAATATTGTAAAATTAAAAAAGGAGACTTATGAATAATACGAAACAATATCATTTAGATCAAATTATTGATCCGATTAAAGATTACAAAACCACTGTAGACAGAAATGATGAAATCATTGAGCAAACATATAATAGATTAATTAGCGAGAGCAAAGTTGATGTAGAATTAAATGCATCATTGAATGATCAAAGAAGAGCTCAAGCTAAAGAGATTAATCGATTAGAAAGTAAACTCAAAAGACTTAAGGCTTGAAAAACTTTTGTAATTGTGCTTTTAACTATTTTATGTTTAGCATTCGTTTATCCAATAATATATTTTTTATTAGCGAAACAGTCATTTAATGATTTAAACCAAAACCATACAGCGGCATTATGGTGTACTTTAGTTTTTGGTTATTTATTTGTAATAGGTGGAATAGTAGGATTTTCAATTTTAATAGCTAAGAAAATTAAGCCTAAAATTAAAAATTCAAAGGAATTAATTGCCGAATCAGTAAAAAAACATAATGCAATTGTTAGTGATATTAAAATAAATTTAGCTTGCTTCAATGCTTTAGTAACAAATGGTATTAAATTTGATATTTTAAACAAAACTTTTCCATCTCTTCATTTGCAAAAACGCCAAAGTAAAATGATTGAAGATTATGTAGCTGATAAATATGGATATATATTTACAACTAATAAAAATAAGCATATTACTTCACTATTAAGTGGTCATATTAATGGTAATCCTTTCTATTTTGGTGAATTATTAAGCCACAAACTGGGAACTAAAACTTATTCAGGCTCAATTACTGTTACTCATAGAGTGTCATATACAGACAGTCAAGGTAAATTACAAACTCGTCTAGATTCTGAGGTTTTAACAGCTTATCTTGAAGCTCCTTATCCATATTATAGTAAGGAAAATAAATTAGAATTTTTTAGCACAGCGGCACAAGAATTAAACTTTTCTCGAAAGCCAAATAATGTTCATAATATGACTGATAAAGAGCTTAAAAAATTTATTGCTAACAAAAATAAAGAAATAGAGAAATTAGCTAAACATGGCTCATTAATGCCACTAAATAATGACCGTTTCGATGCCATTTTTGATGCTCTTAACAGAAATGATGAGCAAAAATTCCGTTTATTATTTAGCCCATATGCTCAAACCACTATGGAAAAAGTACTTTTGGATAATGAAATTGGCTTCGGAGATACATTTGTATATAACAAAAATAAAAGTAGAAATAGCTTTGTTTTTAATCAGTTAAAATTAGATTTTTTAGCATATAGTGATGCAAAAATTTACTTGTATGATAAAGTCGGCAATATGCTATTAGATTTAAAAGAGATTTACCAAAATTTTAAAGAAGTTAATAAATACATATTTAAAAATATTTATGCTTCATTAATGCCTTTATGATCAATTCCAGTTTTAAATGAAACAGCTGCACCTGATTACCTTTATGAATCTTACCAAAGTAAACAAAAAGCTTCAATTTACCAACTCCAAGCTAATATTGCACAAGCTAACGACATTCGTCTATACCACCCTAAAACTAAAAGCGAAGTTATCTATAATGTTTCATATTTAGAAGAAGGACAAGCAAATTCTGATAAGGTTTGTGTTGAAGCAAATAGTTATGATTTTGAAGAAAAAGTAGCTTATATTACTGTATACGATAGAAATCGTACTGCTCATGAGGTTCCTGTACATTATTTATTACCTTATACTTTAAAAAGAACAAGTATAGTAAATATTAGTAATTATGATATCTTACAATGTGAAGATAACAATAAATACCGTGAAATGGTTAATCAATATGCCTCATCATATCCAAATTATAATTTTTACTCAGCTGGTTTCTATGACATTGAAGATATAAAAAAACACGCAGACAGCAGAATAAAAATTGATTTTAAAATATAGAGCAAATGATTTTTTCTAAAAACACTGTGCTACAGTCAAAAATAAAACAAAAAAACAGGATTTTACTCCCGTTTTTTTATATAGCTTTAGTTATAAGAAAACCCTGGATAGCCTAATTTATTATCTTCATCTTCATCTGTGTTTTCAAACTCAAAATCATTAGCAAAATCTTTTTTATCTTTACTTTCATAAAGATTTTTTTTCTTATCCGCCGTGATTTCAATATCGCTTTTTAAGGCATCACTTTCGCCATATGTGGCAATTACAGAAGCCGCAAAGTATTTACTTTTATGATCCACATTTGCATTGAATAAACCTATTTTATAGACGTTTTGGGATTGATCAGATCCATAATGCTTAACTAATTCATCTTTTAATATACTAATGGTTTGGTAGCTAACCTTATCATCGTATTCAAACATTAAAAGAAATTCATTAAGCATTTTAGCATCATAAATTAGTGCATTTTCTGCGCAAAGTGAATCTTTTACATCGTTAACCGGGTTATCAGCATGTGATTCACTTGATAAAATTAACATTTGTCTTCCGTCAGAAAGCACACGTTTTAAATCATTAAAATCTAAATTGATATGGCCAGTTTTATAAAGTAAATTTTTAATTGTTGCAATCGCATTTTGTATATAAATATTACCGGCATTAAAAACTTCTTTGATTGGAAACTCTTGATATGTTTTTGTTAATTTATCACTATCGATAACCATATAAGAATTTGTTACTTTAGCTAAAGAATTACAAAAAGCATTTAAATCGAACGAATTTGAATTAAACATCGTCAATGGTGTTGTGACAAAAGCTAATGTGAATATACCTGTAGAATAAGCTTTTTGTGCAATTTCAGCAATTGCTCCAGTGCCTGTCCCACCACCTAAACCAGCAACTAAAATCAAAATATCGGTATTATCGAAGTTTTTAGTTATTTCATCGATGTTATCCAACGTTGCTTGTTTACCTAATTCAATATTTCCTCCGGTACCTTTTCCTTTGACTTTTTGACCTATAAAAATTTTATTAATGCAATTACTTTTATTTAAGTCTTGTGCATCGGTGTTAATAACAAAATAATCAATATTATCTTCTTGAAGATTTTCAACTAGGTAATTTACAGCATTTGATCCCGCACCACCAAGACCAAAAACTTTAATTTTGTAGTTTAAAAAGCTTTCGAAGTCATTATTTTCCATTATTTACTGCTTTCATATTTTTATTTTGGTCAAATAATCTTTTTCAAAAAGAATTATTTTTAATTTCTAAAGTATTACTTAATGTATCATTAAGATTCTTATTTTGACTTTGATAATTATTTAAACTAATTAAGCCATTAACTAATTCATTTATGTAATTATTGTTATCAATGATTAAGCTTTGGATTGAACATTCAGGAAAATTAGCTACTAACACATTTTTTAAAGCTATTCTAGAAAATCCAAATTGCTTTATAACATGAATCTTATAGTCAATTGAATCCATAAATTTAGCGATTTCATTATTTATTGCATCAAAGAACTTTGTTAAAATTTCTTGAATTTCGATCATGATTACATCATTTTTAATTAAGTCTTGGCTCACCACTTCCTTGACTTTTTCAAAAGTAGATAAATACATTTCGAGTTGATCATTACTTAATTTATATTTATTTTTAAGTAAGTCAAGCTGTCTCTCAAGTGAATGTTTGAAGTTTCTTGAAGCATAAATTTTATTATTGAAATTTGCGGCTAAAAACACTGTACTATAGTCATATTTGACAAATAATTCGTTTTTAGAATTTTGGTTCCCTTTGGATCCAAGCAGAGCTTGGTTTTCGGTAATTATTGAATTAATATTGATATTGTTTTTACTAAAAGTAAATTTAAGATAATTTAAAAGCTCATTTTCTTTTGTTAAGTAAGCATATGCAAAGTTTGTTTGTAATGCCTTCCCTATTTTATTTTTTGGATAAGATAGATAAGATTTAGTTAATTTATCATCTATTTTAAGTCTGTATAGTTGAGCAAAAACATTAACAATTTCAAAACTTGTAGAGTTAGTTAATTGTTCCGAAATTGTCTGTTCTACAGAATTTTTGGCATCTTTAACCATAGTATTTTCATCGATACAGTTAAAGATTTCTAAGGTTTTTGTTTTAAATCTTAAACCAGGCAATAAAGCATCTTCTATTATTATATTAGTTACAAAATTAACAGTTTTAGATAATTTGGATAATTTTTTAATAATTTTTTTTTGCTCCATTACCAATAAGCTAATTTGATTTTTATCTCAATTATCAATTGAAAATTCTTTATCAATCAATAGTTGATCAGCCACTCATGAAGAGACGAATAATAAAACTTTATTTTGTTTAATTATGTAATTAAATAAATATTCTTTCATTGTTCTCCCTTCTAAAAGTGCTGTATTATAGTATTTTTGTGCAAATCCTTAGTTTTGCTGAACGAGAACGATTATTTTCTAATAATTCATTTTTGCTAGGTTCAATAGTTTTTAATTTAAAACTTTTAATTTCGTTTATTGGCATCTTCGCAGGCATTTTATTTTCAACCAAAGAAGCAAAATAAGTCTTAACTTTTTTATCTTCAATGGAGTGAAAAGAAATAACAGCTAATGATGAATTTGGCTTTAATAACTCAACTGCATCTTTAAGCATAATTTCTAAAGATTCAAATTCGTTATTAACTTCAATTCTAATTGCTTGAAAAACTGCTTTACATGGATTTTTTTGTGCAACAATTTTAGCAGGCAAACTTTGACGTATGGTATTAGCTAATTCTAAAGTGCTATTAATAGGTCTGTTTTCAACGATGGCTTTAGCAACTTTATGACTAAGCTTTACATCAGCGTTATCATTGAATATTTTGACCAATTGCTCTGTAGAATAGTTATTTACGACAAAATGAGCATCTAATTTTTGATTGCGATCCATACGCATATCTAAGTAAGCATCTTTATTGTATGAGAAGCCTCTTTCAGCATTATCAACTTGCGGTGAAGATATCCCTAAATCTGCAATTATTCCATCAACAGAAGCTATGTTTAGTTGTGCCAATTCCGCCTTAATGTTTCTAAAGTCAGCATGAATTAGCTTAAACCTATCGCTGATTTGACTAAGATACTTTCGACTTTCTTCTATCGCAAAGCTATCCTTATCAAAAGCGATTAGCAAACCTGTAGTTAGACGTTTTAAAATTTCTCCACTATGTCCACCCATACCAAGTGTTAAATCTAAATATATACCATCAGGCTTAATATTTAGTGCATTTATGCTTTCACTAAGTAAAACTGAAATATGTTTATTAGACACTAGTAAGCTCCTTTAGCTAATTTTTCAGTTGCCTGATTTATAGCTTCTGGAGTTAAAGAATTTTCGTATTGTTCATATTGCTGGGTTGCTCATAATTCAATGAACTCACCAACACCAAGTAATGTCACATCTTTTTGGATAGCTAACTGGCTAATGTATTGTTTTGGAATTAAAATCCGTCCTTGACTATCCAACTCAACTTCCGTTGTTCTACCAAGTCATAAACGACGGAGCATTCTCGTGCTTTTGTCATAAGAATTTTGCTCAACTAAATCATTAAGTCATCTCTCAAAAGTATTTTGATCTCTAATTTCAGCGAAATTGAATTCTCCGTCATTATTTAAGGTCAAATAAACTTTTGAAGAAGAGATATTTTCTCTTAATTTAGCTGGCAAGATGATCCGTGAACGGTCATCTAAAGTCCTAGCATGATTTCCATACATCCATTTTCCTCCACTATCCAACATTATTTTACACAAATATACATATGGAGCATAATAAATAGTCATTTTATTTGGTGTTTTTTTTATTTTCAGTGAAAAAATAAGTGATTTTTAGGCTTTTGCTCGCCACAAGACAGTTTTAATTGTTTTTTAAGAAAAAAAATCATAAAATAACAGTCTTAAAATTATGGGAGGAAAATAGGGAAACTCATAACAAAATCAATAATAAAAAAAACTCTTAACATTAAGTTAAAAGCCAAAATACCAATATGAGGATTTTTGATTAAAAAATAATTTTTAATAACTATTTTTCTTAAACCTCTGAAGTAATTAATTCAAAAACACGACTAACATTATCAATTGTTCCGATAATTGTTATCATATCATTAACTTGTAAAACTGTGGTACCAGTTGGTAAAATAAATTTTTCACCCCGTTTGATTAAGACAATAGATACACCTTTGGCAGTAAAATCTGTTTCGCGAATTGTTAGATCATGATATTTAAGATTAACTAATTTATTAGTTGCAATAACAAAGTTATTGCCAATTTCTTTCATATCAGCACTATACTTGGCGAAGTTAGGGTTAGTTGCGATTAAGGCAGTTCTAATTCCAGCTTCATACTCTGGACGGATAATTGTTTTGACTCCAATCTGTCTTAGAACACGGGCATGAATTTCATTTCTTGCGCGGGCAATTACATTGGTTACACCAACTTCTAATAAGGAAGCAACAATATCAATATTGTCAGTAGTAGCAACCACAACTGTATCAAAAGATTGAATATCAACCGCTTTTAAAGCTTTAATATCGGTAGCATCAAGGACTAAAACCTTGCTTACAGTGTCACGAAGCGTTGCTAATGGTTCATGTTCCCGGTCCAATACCATCACATTTACGCCTTCGGCAACAAGTTGATTAACAACAGCTAAGCCAAAACGACCTGCCCCAATAATTGCTATATTTCCAGAGTTTCTTTTTTTCATAATGTTCCTTTATTTTAGAATAACTAATAATAATATTATAATATAATAATTTATGAGGTTCAAATTTTATGATTAATAAAAAGCAACATAACCCTTTTAAAAAAGAATCTAAATTCAAAAATTTTTTTAAAAGCTTCAAAATTTACATCCGCAGCTTAAGTAAAATAGTTTTCATTTTACTTACCTATTTAGCTATTTTATTAATTGGAACAATTTTTTTAGCAACACCTTTAACATGATCAAATCCAAATTCTAAAGTTAGCATAATTGATGCACTTTTTACCTCATCAAGTGCCTTTAGTGATACCGGATTAGTTGTTTTTGACACATATAAACAGTGAAATATTTTTGGTCAAATTCTAATTGCAACATTAATACTATTAGGCGGAATTGGGATTTTTGCCTTTAAGGTTTGGATTTTTCACTTTATTTTCCGCAAAAAAAAGCTGTCTCTAAATGATATTCAGCTTATATCGATTGAAAGAGCACCACAACAAAATGATACAGCTCGTAAAACAATAATTGATTCAGTTACTACTTTGATGGTTGTCTTAATATCGTTTAGCTTAATTTTGAGTTTTTACTTTTATTGAATTGAACCCAATAATCCCGGTTTAATAAATAATGTCGATTATATTTCGCCACATAAAAATTGATCTTTAGCTTTTAGGTATGGTTTTTTCCATACAATAAGTGCCTTAAATAATGCTGGTTTTGACATTATTGGGCAAAATAGCTTGAGTGCTTATCAATATAATTATTCATTACATGTTTTATTCTTAATTTTATTATTAATTGGTGGTTTAGGTTTCCCCGTAATTCATGACTTTATTAATTTCTTACGTTTTCGAATTATAAATGGCAGACATATTCATTATCAATGAAGATTAATTACTAAAATTTCAACACTTACTTATCTTATAATTACTGTAATTGGCTTTTTTTTGATACTTTTAACCGAGCTAAGTTCAACTGATTCAGAGCATTTTATTAATGCCAAAATTGATGGTTATGAAATCTCTAAATCTCATAAAATATGACAACTATTTTTTACAAGCATCTCGACACGTTCTGCAGGTTTTGCTTTAATTGATAATAATATTTTTACACCTTCAGGTAAAATTATTCTCCTAATACTAATGTTTATTGGCGCTGGTCCAGCTTCGACAGGTGGAGGTATAAGAACAACTACTTTCGCGATTTTAATGATTAGTTTATTTTCGCGTTTGTCTGGTAGAGAATCAACACGCGCATTCCGTCGAACTATCAGCGAGGAAACTGTTAAAATGAGTTTTTATGTCTTTTTCAGCGCTTTAATTTTAGTATTAACTACTGCCTTAATTTGCTCAAGTAGTTTAAATCATTACCCAAGATCGCCGCTAGCTACAACAGAAATTAATAATGAATTTACAATGACTGATGTCTTCTTCGAAGTCACTTCAGCTTTTGGTACTTGCGGATTGGGAACTGGACTTTCTGCTCAACTAAATGTTACAAGCAAAATTTTCTTAATTTTAACAATGTTTATTGGACAATTCGGCGTTAGTTCAACAATTTTATTATGAGGTAGAAAAACTAATTATTCTTACAAATATGATTACATCACGGAGGATATTTCTATTGGCTAAAACAGAATTTCACCACAATCCCTCTCGTTTTAAGAATCTTAAAATTAAAAAAGAAAAAGTTGAGGATTTACTTAGCAAAGTAAAAACCAAAACGCCTGCAATGGTTATGATTTTATTATCATTATTAATAATTCTAGTCTTTGCTGCATTAATTATTATTAGTGCAATTAAGCCGGAAACACTACAGAATAAAGTTTTTTTATACGGGTCAATTATTTTTTACATCTTGGGCTTAATAATAACATTACTAATTGTTTTGCAACTTAATCTTTACCGTTTTTGTTATTGGATTCAAAGTATAAGCTCCGATGAATCACAACGAATTTGAAGCAAAAAAGTTCCTTCTTATGGTGCAACATACATGATTATAAATTTAGCTTTTTTCTCTTATAATTTGAACCACCGTAAAAGTGCTAATATGAAATTAGATGAAAGAGAAAAAAGCAAAATGTTATCTTATTTTCTAGCCCGGACAGATAAGGAAAAAAATAATGATTTAGCATTTTATAGCTGTGAATAAGCACTTTTATCAAAGAGTGCTTATTTATTTTTTCAAAAACTAAGAATTTAAAATATTGTAAAATATAAGAGATTGATTAGTGAAAAATATTAATTTAATAACAATAGTAAGTAGAATCGAGAATAATATGAAAGCAACTAAATTAATTCTTTGCTTTTCCTCGCTTAGTGTTGGTACAACCGCATTAATGTCTGCATCATGCGTACGTAAACCAGATAATAATAAAAATATAATCACCGATGATAATAATAAAAATATAATCACCGATGATAATAATAAAAATATAATCACCGAAGAGGTTTCTTATGAAGCTAATGATTATTTAGCAGGTTTTGAGCCAAGCTTTGTAAAAAAACAATTAGAAAAAAATGCTAATATAACTGTTGACCAATTAAGTTTTTTTATCCCTGAAATTAAGAACTTATTAAAGGAAAATCCATATTTTAAAATTAATTTCAGCGAATCTACATTCCATGATTTTGTTGACAAGCTAGATAAAGAAAAATTAATTTTAATTTTAGATCTTTACGATAAAGAAAATTCAACTACCATAGTAAAAAAAGTAAAAATTGAAATTAAAAATATTAATGTCAATAATCATAATGATATCTCAAGACATGAATATCCAGCTCGCGATAAAATCGTTTTATTTAATGGTGAGATCATTATTGGTGGCAAAGTAAATGAATTTGGTAAAAAAACTAGTGCCAATAAACTTGCCAGAGAAGTTGATGTTGCTAATAGCTTTAAAGAAAAAATTGATTCGATCGCTCAATATACTAGTGTGGAGCTTAAATTAGACGAAAATTCACTTTATGAACTTGACAAAACCTCGCATGCTCACGCCAGTGATGGTGAATACCATTTCTATATGCGTAAATACCCTGATAAAGCTGACAAAAATAAATTTATTGATGCTTCATACACTATCCAAGGATTCAATAAACATGCTAAGGAAGAGCTTGATGAGGATGAATTTGAAAAAAATATCAAAGGTGAGCCTGGTTCACAAAATGATCATGCTGAAGGGTGAGATAGTAAACAATCTCGTACTTTTGCGGGTATAACTTTTACAGGTGAATTAACCGAATTAGGTCAAGGAGTTAGATCAGATTGATTTTTAAATCATATGAGAGAATATAGAAAAGAAGTTAAAGCTGATCAACATAAAATGCTTGCAGAATTAGGAAAATACATTGAATTTACAGGCCAATTAGATGAAGACAAAGACATGAGGATTTGGCTTGAACAAACTCATATTCATGGATTTAATAATTTACATCTTTATATCGGTGTTAAAAATAAGACTGAAGATACTTATAAAATTTTTAACTGAGGTATAAATGGCTGAGATAATCCTAAAACAATCAATGGTTATAACTTTAGCAACCAAGCTGGCAAATTTGACGATTCAAAATACAAGGATGAAGAAGCATTTTTCACGACTCCAGCTAAAATCTATGCAGAACTAAAGAAAATAAACACCTTAGAAAAGCAAATTGAATATTTACAAAAATTTACCAATATCACTGTAGACAAGTCAAAAATGGATCCAAACCAAACAATAAAATTAAATCTTGAAGAAAGCATGAAAGCTTATTCGTATCAAAACGATTTATATGAATTGACTTTTGATTTAGACAATTCGAATGCCGACGATGATAAGGGATTATTAACATTACTAGTTAAAGCTAAGAGTAAATTAGACAATTCAATTATTAATGATAAAGTAATAATTGCAAACTTTCATGATGGCAATAATTTCCCAGCTAAAAAATCATTATTTAATGGTGATGTTACAATCAATGAGTTCGGAATTAATTTTGCAACTAAATCTACACCAGCAAAAATCAAAGATGATATTACTACAAATTTCTTAGATTATGATGATTTAACTGAGGAAGAAATCAAAGAGCAAGATGAAGAAAATGGTGTTGTTGCACAAAACTTTATTAGCTTAAAAAACTTTTTCGAATTTGCATCACAAGGAAGATATTCATTTTTAATTGGAACTAAGGTAGATGAAAGCAAAAATAAATATTATTTGGATGTAAAAAATTCAGATTTTTCAGATACAAAAAATGGAGAAATTATATTTAGCTTTGTAACTTTAGATGATAAAAATCAAGTTTCCAAAGAAGAAAAAGTTACTGTAAAGGGCTTTAAAAAGTCAATTTATGATAACGATAACTTTAATAAATATTTAAATGGTTTACTCAGTGTAGAGACTCATCAAACTTCAAAAAACAAAAATCTTGCAAGTGAGTTATTAACAAAACTTAAAGCAGCAAAAAATAATAATGAGATTATAAAAACATTAAGAGAAAATTATGTGAATATCGAATCTAAATTAATTTTTGGAAATTATGAATTTGAAACCTTTACAGGTTCACATGTTGTTAAAACATTAAGTGGCATCGATGAAAGAGATACGCTAACATTAATTTTTGACAGATATGAGCCAGATGGCAAGAAAATTACACTAGCTCCAATAAAAATTAAAGGTTTTAACAAGCTATTTAAAATTGAAAATTATTATTTTGATCAAAGCAAAATAATTAATGTTCCAGATGTAGAAAATTTTGTTAAAAATGAGCTCAAAGATAAGTTATTTTCTACTTTTGGTTACAAAGAAAACAATCAAATTACCGACGCAAAACTTCAATTAGTTTCCGCTGAAAGTGTAGATTTACCAAATGAAATGAATAGCAGAGGAATTCAAACATATTTTATTAAGCTTAAGTATGAAAATAATAATTATAGTTTCTATGCAATGTTCAAAAATGAACAAAAAAACGCAAATAAATAATTTGCGTTTTTATTTTGCTTCATAAGGTTTAGGTTTATCCTGGTAGAATATTTTAAGGATTGAATCACTTACATGTGATTTTCTAAAATTATCGCCACTCAAAACGAATTTAAAAGTAAATTGTGATGGATCATATGAGCTAAATGAACCACCTTCAACTTCAGAATCATCGATTAATCCATCAATGCTTCCGCCAGCATCACTATCTGATCAAGTTAAATCGATAGGGTATCAACCTTCTTTGTCCTCTCCTAAATCTTTAATGTATACTTCGTTTCATGCGTGCGGCTCAAAGTTAGTTTCTCCTTCGCCTTCCTCATCTTCAATAACACCTCTACCGCCATAGTAACGTGAAGGAATGTCTAAGTAGTACATAAATAATGAGAATGCTCTAGCATAGGCTTCGCAAACAACCTTGCCTCTTGAAATTAAATTGTAGTCATCTCCAAGGGATAAACCCTTTGCATTTTCATATTTAGCTAAGGCATTATCATCATCCTCATAGTCAAAATTTCATAAAATATATGCAGAAACTGCTTTAACTTTTTTGACTGTATTCCAGCTAGAATCGATAATTTTATTGATAGTTTCAAGCGCAAAATTTTCTAATTCTTTGTCTTTATCTTTTAATTTATCTGAAACTCAACCAAATGCATCAACTAATAAGCTATTCTCTTTATTTTCATTAGAATTATCATGCATATAGGCTGCAAGAATTTTATCTGAAACGTAATATCCTTCGCCTGTTGATAATAGGGCTTGTCTCATCATTTCTAAATTGAAAATTTCATGAATAAATCATTCGTTTTTTTCTTCATTTGTCATTGGTCTTACTTGATTGGTTTTTTCATCAGTGTATGATTTATCAACTCTATTGGTTTCAATAAAGTCAGTGAATCATTTTGGGTGTTTTACTGATGCAACCTTAGTTCCAATGTTATGTAATTCTTTAGGCAAACTAATAACAAATGGCTTTTCAGTTGTAAATAATTTATGATTATGTAAAACATCTTTTAATTCGTTTAAGGCTGTGCTACTGTCTTTTTGGTAAATTTTTAATTTACTTAATTTTGATTGTTTATCCTTTTCATCTGCAAAATATTTTTGATTTTTATTTGGCATTAGCTCAATAAATTCAAATCAATTATTAACTGAAATTTCATTATTCTCATCAATTTTTCTTAATATTTTTTTATTATTTTCTATTAAATCGAATAATTCGTATTCATCATCGCTTTGATCAGTAGAATCAATAAATTTTTGGAATTTATCTTTAGCTTCTTCTAAAATAGTATTAATTTCAGCAATCACAGCATTAAATTTGTTGATGTATAAGTCTTTAACATTGTAATTACTATCAAAATTAATGAATTTATCTTCTGTAGCAAGCTTTAAATTATTGTATGAATTTAAAGATTTATAAATTTCATCAAAAGTGTCTTTGTAAACAGCTTTAGCATTATCTTTTTTATCCACATTGTTAAATGATTCTAATTTAATTGGTTCAATTTTTTTATCTGCATACTTAGAAAAATCATAATTTTTCGATGCTGTATTATTTGATAATGTTTTTAGTGAATAAAGATTTTTATTATATAGGTTATCAGTAATTAAATCATCATATGAATAAGGACTTAATTCGTCATTATTTTTTGCAACGCCATTTGACGATTTACCCAGTGATGAGCCATTATTAGGTAATTGTCCACCCTTATCATCGTTACCTGAATTATCATTATTATCGGTTCCAGAATTAGATGTATTTTCCTGATCGCTTGGTTGCGGCGTTATTTTTTCTTCTTTTAGTTTTTTTGTTGCACCGACACAAGAAATTACTGAAAACGGTATTAGTAATGATGAATTAGCAATAGTTAATAATTTTCATTTTTTCATTTTACTCTCCATAAAAAATCGATCTTTTATAATTATATCTTTTTATTATTTTTTTGCACCATAGAACTAAATAAAAAGTCAGAGCATCTAAAATTAAATTTAATAAATAATTAAGCTATTTTAATTTATAATAATTAAAATAAAGGAGTAATTATGTTAAAAGTATTAGAACATCCGTTAATTTCAATTAAATTAACTAGAATGCGTGATAAAAATAGCAATCATTCCGTTTTTAGGCAAAATCTTAATGAAATCGCTTCTTTGATGGTTTATGAAATTTTAAGAAACTATCAAACCAAGACAAGCAAAATCATAACACCTCTTGATTTAGAATATGTTGGCCAAGACTATGCGAGTGAAATTGTAATAGTGCCAATTTTGCGTGCTGGATTAGGAATGACAGAAGGATTATTAAAGCTTATTCCTGAAGCAAAAGTCGGACATATTGGTCTATACCGTGATGAAGTCACTCATTTACCAATGACATATTTTTATAAAATGCCTCAAGTGAGCAAAGATTCGACAATTATTGTTGTCGATCCAATGTTAGCTAGCGGAGGTTCTGCTTGCGATGCAATTAAAAAATTGCAAGAAGATGGTTTTACAAATATACGTTTAGTTTGCCTTGTCGGTTGTCCTGAAGGTGTTAAACGTATCGAAAATGATTTTGGCAAAAATTTTGAAATTTATCTAGCTGCGCTAGATGAAAAATTAAATAAAAAGCTTTATATTGAACCCGGTTTAGGTGATGCTGGTGACAGAATTTTCGGCACAAAGTAAAACTAATTCAATATATTGAAAAAAGCCTCTAATCCGTCAAATCACATTAACTGCATTTTTTTTAGCTTTAATGCTTATTTTGGGTTCTTTTGGTTCTTTACTTAAGTTTTTTCCAGGTTCTTTTTTAAGTTATGATATAACTATTGCCCTAGTTATTTTTGCATTTCGTATAATTGGTTTTAGATACACTTTTTTAATTATTTTGCTTGGCTTTCTTATTGGACCATTTTTTTCAAGCAATGGATATAATGCTTTAACTATTGTTGGACATTTTGCCCTTAGTTTAAGTCATATGTCGATGCTTTTAGCATACTCTTTATTATTTTTTGTGATTAGGTCTAATTTAAAAAATACTATAAATAAGCTGAAAAAGGAAATTTTACTAAATGCTATTATTTTACCAATCGCATCATTAATAACAACATTTATTATGATTGGCGCAAATATGATTTCAATTACTCCGCTTTATTTTTATCTTTTTGGCTTAAGTAAATCAATTATGATAAGTGATGCAATTGATGCTTATGATAAGTTAAAAATTCTTTTTTTCAACATTAATAATTATTATACTGGTTTATTCTCATTATACGGGCTTTTCAATGTCGCTAACTTAACGATTAACTGCATATTAATTAGTATAATTTTGACAATAAATGCTAAATCAAATTTTTCACGTAATTATTACGACATTAACAAGGATTAAGGAGCAAACATGAAAGAATATAATCCGCAAGAAATAGAAAAAAAATGACAAGATTATTGATTTAAAAATGACTATTTTACACCTAAAAAAGACACAAAAATACCAAAAAAATATATTTTAAGCATGTTTCCTTATCCCTCAGGTAACATTCATATGGGTCATGTTAGAAACTACTCGATTTCAGATGCAATGGCACGTTATTATCGTCGTAAGGGATTTAATGTTTTACATCCATTTGGTTGAGATGCTTTCGGTATGCCTGCAGAAAATGCCGCGGTAAAAAATAATATCCATCCTAAAAATTGAACTTATTCAAATATCGAAGTAATGAATAAACAATTACAGAGTTTAGGAATTTCATTTGCTTGAGGAGATTATGAATTAATAACTAGTGATGAAAGTTATACTAAATGAGACCAATATATTTTTATTAAAATGTGGGAAAAAGGTATGGTTGAACGTCGTAATTCATATGTCAATTGATGCGAAAAAGATCAAACCGTTTTAGCCAATGAACAAGTAATTGACAATAAATGCTGAAGATGTGATAGTCCAATAAAGCAAAAGAAAATTCAGCAATATTATCTTAAAATTAGTGATTATGCTGAAGAATTGCAAAACGATTTACAAACCTTAGCAGGACACTGACCTGAAAAAGTTTTAATGATGCAAAAGAACTGAATTGGCTATGAAAAAGGCTTTTTGGGAACATTTAGCTTCGAAAATTCTTATACTAAAGCTAATGAAGTCAGCGTCTTTTCAAAAGATAAAAATAACTTTGCATCTTTTGAATATTTAGCAATTAGCGCAAACCATTCAATAATTAAAGAACTTATTCAAAACAATTATTTTAATGAATCTGAATTAAATAAAATCGACGAAATTAAAAGAGCAGCCCAAATTAAAGATTTTTCTAAAAAGTTAGGATTATTACTTAATTTTGAAGTTTATTTTAAAGCAACAAATCGAAACTACAAACTTGTTATATCTGATTTTGCTTCATTAGGTGAAATTGACCGAATTATCCTTGTGGATAGTAAAAAAAGTAAAAGTCATGCTGAGTTTAATAAGCTTAATAATTTTAATTTTAAATCTTTAAATGTTAACTTAGATAATGAAAAACTTAAGGAACATCATAATTTAAATTTAAAAGATTGGGGAATATCTCGTCAAAGGTATTGGGGAGCGCCTATTCCACTTGTTCACTGTGATGCTTGTGGCATAGTTCCAGCTAAAAATTTACCTGTCACATTGCCTGATAAAGTTGATTTTAAAAGCGGAGGAAATCCTTTATTAACTAATGAAGAATGATTAAATGTCTCTTGTCCTAAATGCAACAAAAATGCCAAACGAGAAACAGACACGATGGATACATTCTTCCAATCAAGTTATTACTTTTTACGTTACACAACTCCTCCTTCAATTCGCGAATTATGCTTATTTGATAAAGAAAAAATAAAATATTGGTTGCCAGTTGATGAATATATCGGTGGTATTGAACACGCAATATTGCACTTGCTTTATGCACGCTATTTCACTAAAGCTTTAGATGATATTGACTCCATAGACATTAGAGAACCTTTTAAGAATTTATTAACACAAGGAATGGTTAATAAAGGCGGTGTAAAAATGTCTAAATCAAAAGGCAATACTGTTAGCCCAACAGAAGTCATAAAAGAATATGGGGCTGATGTTGGTAGATTATTTATACTTTTTGCTGCACCACCTGAAAAAGAACTTGAATGATCCTCATCAGGAATTGATGGATGTGCCCGTTTCATAAAACGTTTAATCCAAAAATCATCAAATTTAGCTGTGTACAGGGATTTTGGTAAAATAAATACTTTAAATCTTTCAAAACAAGAAAAAGAAGCAAGAAGAAAACTTTATCAAGCTTTATCCAAACAAGAAGAAATCTTTAACGATAGATCCCATGGCTATAGTTACAACACAATCATTGCTTGATGCATGGAAGTTTTAAACGCTTATGAGATAATAGACGATCACAAATTAATAAGCGAAATGTTTTATGTTCTTTTAAATGTTTTAGAACCATACATTCCTCATATCGCTTGAGAGCTTTCTGAAGAATTATTTAATTTAGAAAATTTAACTGACTTTACAGTTGATAAAAAAGCTCTAGAAATTGATGAAATCACTTACTCTATTAGTGTGAATGGTAAAATGAGAGCCACATTATCTATTTCTATTACAGAAAATAACAAAGATGCAGTGGTTGATAAAGCAAAAGAATTAGTAGCCAAGTGAATTAATGGCCAAGATATAAAACAAATAATTTATGTTCCTAATAAAATTGTAAATATAGTTTTAAAATAATTATAATTTTACCAAAAAGCCTATACAATAGGCAAATTGGTAAAATTTTTTTT
>NZ_JOOB01000014.1 GCF_000712185.1 Mycoplasmopsis opalescens ATCC 27921
ATATTTCACTCTGATCAAGGGTGACAGTATCAACATGCTTATTACAGAAGCAGATTAAAAGAAAAAGGGATTATTCAATCAATGTCTAGAAAGGGAAACTGTTATGACAATTGTATTATGGAGACTTTCTTTGGTAGAATGAAAAATGAGATGTATTATGGTTTTGAAAAAGACTTTGAATCTTTCCAATCTTTTTCAAAAGCTGTAGATGAATATATGGATTATTATAACAATAAAAGAATTCAGGCAAAAACAAAATGGATGCCTCCTGTAAAATACAGGAAAACATCCATTTGTGTTGTTGCCTAGTTAATAAATATGTGTCCAGGATTCTGGGTACATATCATTTATTTAATGTTCTTGTTTTGCATCGAAATGTTGGTTTGACCAAAAAAACTATCAAATAACGGTATTAAAAACAAAATCTTGTTAGTTATTTGCAACAATTATGATATAACATTTACAATTAATTTAACCTATCTCAAGAAGTTCAATTTGTTTTATATTTCACACAAAAGTTTAAAAAAGGTTAAAAATTCCTTAATAATAATTTAAATAATTAAATAAAAAAAGGTGTTTTACACCTTTTCTGTTTTGTTTTCTTCATTAAATTTGTTAGCAAGTCTAAGTAATTCAAAAATAATAGATAATTTTGCAGGTTTTTTATCAATAATTTTCTTGAACAATGCTTTTTGAGTTTCTGTTAAATTTGGCCAGTGATTTGAGACCAATAGCTTAGTAAAATCCGAAAGATGCGAAGAGAAATCAATGAAACCTACTTTAAGCATTAATAATTCATCAATTTTCTCAGGTTCTCATATTCCTTTAAGATCATCTATAAACTGTGATTTTTTGCTTGCATCTAAATTAGTAGAATTGATAATATTTTCAGCTTCGACCTTTATTCCTAGTTCAAGATATGGTTTAATAATGAATTGCAACAAATAAATTGTTTCAGGATCTGTTGCTATATTTGTAAGATACGAAACAAAACCCTCTCGCGCTTCTTCGTTAACATTTTTTGAAAATTCCATAAGTTCGCTCTTTGCTTTAGACAGTTCGTAAATCTTTGGAACCGCAGTTAATACTTCTTGATTTATTTTTTGACCATTTTGGCTAAAGTCACTTGAATTAATATCTATTTGTCAAATATCAGAAGAGATTTTTTTAAAATCAGCAGATTTTGTATTGAAAAATACTAACTTAGATACATCTTGAAGTAAAACAATAGCGTTTTTTATTGCTTTAACATTTTCTGCTTTTTTTACAAGGTTTGTTAGTTCATCATAAAATTGAATTGTTCTATAGCTATCACTAATTAAGTCATCAAATATTTTTAATGCATTATTGTAGAGTTGAGTTGCTCTATCATGAATACTATTTAATGTGTCTTCTGTTGCATTTGTTGGTTTAAGTTTTTGAAAATCACGTGAAATCTCATTATAAATATCTAATGAATGATCGCTTTTATCATAATATAGATACTCATCAGTAAATGACTTTTGAACTGATAATTCTGTTTTATTGAATAAGCCCTTTAAGTAATCATCAATTTCTTTTTTGATTTCATTATGCTTTTCAATATTTTTTAACAAAATTTCTTTCGTGTCATCAAATCTAGCTTTATAGATGCTTTTTTTAGGATTTTTTTCTGATAAACGACTAATAGCATCAAACGCTAATTTATGTGATGATTCAAAACTTCTTCCAAGAATTTCTAATGTTTCGCTCTTTACGTCTAGTATCTCTTTCTCAGTTTTGGCGTTATCAATCTTGTGTTGAAAATTGCTATCAGGATTATTTTCATTTATAAAATCCTTTACTTCAGTTTTTAGACGTTCTAAATATCTTTCGATTTCTAATGTTACTTCCTCGGCTTCTTGAGCAGTTAAGTCGATTTTTTCTAGAATATTTTTGTATTTAGTTTTACGCTCACCTTCATTTAATTTTTCAAGTGCTTTTTTAGCATTAGGAAGTTTTTTATCAAGGTCATCTTGATTTTTTATTGCTTCATCAATTTTCTTACTAATGTCATCAATTGTTTTTGAAGTTGCTTGATCAAGCAACTTGTTTATTTGTTGTTTTCTTGTATCATGCAATTTAGATTTAGTAACTTTATCTTTTAATTCATTGACTTTATCTAATACTTTTAAATGTTCTATATGTTCTTGGAGTTTAACTTTAATTTCATTAAGTGTTTTGATATTTTTTGCTGCATCAACTTCTTTTTTAAATTCTGTTTTTTGTTGATCACTTTCTTTTAGTTTTTCAATCTCATCAGATACAGATTTTTTATTTTTATCAAAAAGCTCAGTCGCTTTAGCTCCTAATCCCTTTAAATCTTTTTCGTTGAGTTCTTTGTCAGTTAATTGTTTGCTTCATTGAGCGTACTCTTCTAAGCCCTCTGCAACAGCAATTTTTTCTTTTGTATCATTAACCAACTTATCATATTCAACTTCTAATATTTTAGTAACTTCTTCAAGTGTGTGTTTAGAAGATTTAGGATCACTAATTTTGTCTTTATTGTTTTTTTTGACATCATTATCATCTGAAAATTTGTCAAGAAGAGTGATAGCCTTTTGTCTTGCTTCATTAGTTTGATCAATTAATATAAGAACTGCTTTTTCGGTTTCTTTAAGATCTTCAATGTTTTTTGCATCACTTAATTGTTTTTTAAAGTTTGCTTTTTGAGTTTCTTGATCACTTAATTTATCAATTTCTTTTGAAAGTGATGTTTTTTCTTTATCAAAAAGAGACATTGCTTCTGTTTCAATTTCTTTTAATCTTGATTCAGTAGGAGTTTTGTCGTCTAATTCTTTTAATCATTGAGCATACTCATCTAAGCCCTCTGCAACAGCGATTTTTTCTTTTGCATCAGCAATCAACTTATCGTACTCATTTTGCAATAGTTTAGCAACTTCGTTTAATGTTTCTTTTGTTGATTTAAGGTCTTCGACTTTATCTTTATTGGCCACTTTTACTTTGTTGTCATCAGAAAGTTTATCAAGGAGTTTTTTGGCATCTTCTCTAGCTTGGTTTGTTTGATCAATTTCACTTTGAATAGTTTTTTCAAGTTCTTCTAGTGCTTCTTTATCATTGAGTTGTTTAGTTCGCGTTAAATATTGTGCTTTTAGTTCATCGTTATGAATATTTTCATTGATTAATTTTTCAATACGCTCTTGAAGAGTTGCAATTATTCCACCTTGTTCATTGACTTGGTCATTGATTTTTTTGTTCAATTGTTCATAACTAGAGTCATTTTCAAGTTTTTCAATATCTTTAATAATTTCGTTTTTTTTGTCCTCATCAAGCACATTTTTTGCTTTATCACTTAGTTGAGATTTAAGTTGACCAACTAATTCTGATTTCAAGTCTTCAAGTTGTTTAATTGTCTTAGCACTTTCTTTTTTAGTTTTAAATTGATCTTTTTTGTCTTCAGAAACCAAATTTAAGAACTTATCATCAACGCTAACCAATGCATCAAAATTACCTTTTAGTTGTACTCTAAAAGAATTTAATTGTTCAAGTGATTTGAGTTCTTTAAGTTCGTTAAGTTTTGCGTCCCTGTCTTTATGACCTTCATAAAGTCTTTCAACTTCATTTTTAAGATCATTTTTTTCTTTTTTGAATTGTTTTAATAATGCATTCTTTTTATTTGAATTATTTACAGCAACACTCACGCCTGCAATTGTTCCAATTGCCGCTACTCCGCCTACTGCACCAATCACTGAAAAAAGAACTTTCTTATTAACTTTACTGAAATCCATAATATTATTAACTCCTATATTGTTTCTTTTATAATCTAAACTTTCGGTAAAAAATTACACTAACGGCAATTATCATTATTTTTTTAATCTTAAATTTAGTAAATTTACGTATTGCAAAAGCTGATTCGTATCTAATTCAAGGCCGTTTAAAATCTCTTTTTGTTTAGCTGTAAATGCGTTTCTACGAAGATATGTATCTGATATTTTTGTCACTTCAATTTTGGTCAATTCATTAATTATTGTGTTGTATGTTTCATGTCTCTTTCTTGCTATTAAATCTTTGCAATAAAACATTATGTAGGCCCTTACAATATCGCTAATAAAGGTTAGAAATGTTTTAGATTCTAAAATTCCATCAGTGTATGAATAGTTTTTATTTAAGTTGGTTTGAGTTTTGATTCATCTAAACATTTTTTCAATACTGTCTCGATTGTGATATGCATTTTGCACTTCATCAATTGTTTTTTCAGTGTTTGTTACTATGGCACAATATCCGGCGTTTTTTATATGTTTTTCAAATGATTCTTCCTTTGGTGTTACACTTAAAATTCTTCGTTTTTCATCGAGCTCAAGATCAAGATATTCAGAAAAATTAAGTTCAACTTCCTTTGTTAATTTTTTCATATTTTTAACTTGCTCAACTAAGCGTGTAAAGTACTCAGTGTAAAATGAAACTCTTTCTGATTCTTTAATAGGTTCATAGAGCAAAACAATATTAAATTTCTTATTTACATCATCAAAAACTTTGTCTTTTACAATCATTCCAAATGATTTTTTATCATTTGTTAAATTACTAATTTTATGTTTAAATTTGTCTTTATTTTCATCTAAAACTCTTTGCAAATTTTTATTCCAAAGTTTGGCCACGATTATGAAAGAATAACCTTTTTTATCTATATTATGTATGTTTTTGGCTGAAAAATAACCTCTATCCATCACTAGACAATGATCTTTAATACCAATAGTTTTTATTTTTTCTATCAATATATCGCACTGAGTCATATCAGTCACAGAGCCCGCATAGATTTCATAAAATAATGGAAAATTGTTAATTTGATCAGTAACTAAACCAATATTAATGATTGGTTCATTTTTATTTTCCGTAGCATATCCATATTCAGCTTTTTTAACATTTTTCGATGATGTATTTACATTGATTGAGTCGATATTGACATAACTTGAATTCACATTATTATTTAAATTTCTTTGGTAATTTTTAAGTCAAAGTTCTGAAAATTTAGCAATTTTTTCTGCAGTTAAATGTTTATTTAAAATATCAGAAATAGTTGATTCAGATTTCACTTTTTCTAACCCTGCATAATTTTTAAAAAGTCATGTTTTAAACCCTTGAATCGTGTTTGAACAATTGCTAGAATAATAGCAAACAAGTGCTTTTATAATTGTTGAATTAGTTCCAAAAATATTTTTTAATATATCATCAACACCAATTTTTTTAAAAATTAGGTCAAACACAGCATATGTTCCAAAAGATAAAGTATCGCTGAATTCAAGATCTTTTTCAATTTCAACAATATTCTCATCTGAAAAGTAATTAAAGTATTTTTCATTCGGAAACATCATTCGTTCACCATTTTCATTCCTTGTAATTAAACCTATTAAAACCTTTTTCTCTTTGTAATATTTTTTTGATTTTATATATTCTCTATCAACCACCAATTGAACTCATTCACCATTCTTTTGTTTTGAAATTTTTGCCCCTTTAGGCACTTCAACCATTCTGAATTTATCTAACATTTTCGCTCCATTTTGATAGTATAAAAATTATACTAAAAAACAAAAAAGGAACAAATTATTTTAAAAAAATAACCATTTTTTGAAGAAAAATAGCTATTTTATGAGATTTTGGATGTTAGTATAATTTTTTACCGAAAGTTTAGATTCTAAACGGCTCTAGTTTTATACTTAAAGTGGGAAATGCATAAAAAAGCAAAAAAAAATCTGCTTGCGCAGTTTGCTCTCTGAAAACTGAATAGTAATGTAAGAAAATTTTATCAATTTAATTCATTGAAATGCCTTAAAGACACATCAATTACTTTTAAACCGATCGATTTATTAGTAATGGTCAGCTCAACATATTGCTATGCTTACACCTCCATCCTATCAACCTCATAGTCTATAAGGAATCTCAAGGGAATACTAATCTCTGAGGAGGCTTCCCACTTAGATGCTTTCAGCGGTTATCCTTTCCGTACTTAGCTACCCTGCTATGCTGCTGGCGCAACAACAGGAACACCAGTGGTACGTCCACTCCGGTCCTCTCGTACTAAGAGCGGCTCTCATCAATATTCCAACGCCCACATCAGATAGGGACCGAACTGTCTCACGACGTTCTGAACCCAGCTCGCGTACCGCTTTAATTGGCGAACAGCCAAACCCTTGGAACCGACTCCAGCTCCAGGATGCGATGAGCCGACATCGAGGTGCCAAACCTTGCCGTCGATGTGATCTCTTGGGCAAGATAAGCCTGTTATCCCCAGGGTAACTTTTATCCGTTGAGCGACTGCCATTCCACAATGTACAGCCGGATCACTAAGTCCTGCTTTCGCACCTGCTCGACTTGTAAGTCTCACAGTCAAGCACACTTCTACCTTTGCGCTCTGCATACGGTTTCTGACCGTATTGAGTGTACCTTTGAACGCCTCCGTTACTCTTTAGGAGGCGACCGCCCCAGTCAAACTACCCGTCACGCACTGTCCCCCCACCTGATTATGATGGCAGGTTAGAAACTCAATATAACAAGGGTGGTATTTCAACGGCGACTCCCTCAAGACTAGCATCTTGAGATCAACGTCTCCCACCTATCCTACACATGTTAGACCAAATTTCAATACGAAACTATAGTAAAGCTCCATGGGGTCTTTTCGTCTTGATGCGGGAACCCAGCGTTTTCACTGGGACCATAATTTCACCGAGTCTAGTGTTGAGACAGTTGAGAGATCATTGCGCCTTTCGTGCGGGTCAGTATTTAGCCGACAAGGAATTTCGCTACCTTAGGACCGTTATAGTTACGGCCGCCGTTCACCTGGGCTTCATTTCAATGCTTCGCCGAAGCTAACAAATCCACTTAACCTTCAGGCACTGGGCAGGCTTCACCCCCTATACATCACCTTGCGGTTTAGCAGAGAGCTGTGTTTTTGATAAACAGTTGCCCCTCATAATTTTCTGTGGCCCAAGTGTTACCTTGGGCACCCCTTCTTGCGAACTTACGGGGTCATTTTGCAGAGTTCCTTAACACTAGTTTTCTCGCTCGCCTTAGAATACTCATCTTGGGGACGTGTGTCCGTTCTCGGTACAGGTTTCAATAAAATTAAGTTTAGAAGCTTTTCTAGGAAGTATGGAATCAACCAATTCGCTTGCGCTATGCATCACAACTCCCGGTTAAGAACTGCGGATTTGCCTACAGTTCCCAGTTATTGCTTGCCCCCCAATCCGATAAGAGGTAGGGCTATCCTTCTCCGTCACTCCATCACATTTAAAGAAAGTACAGGAATATTAACCTGTTGTCCATCGACTACGCATGTCTGCCTCGCCTTAGGTCCTGACTAACCCTGGGTGGACGAACCTTGCCCAGGAAACCTTCCCCAATAGGCGTCGTAGATTCTCACTACGAATCGTTACTCATACCGGCATTCTCACTTCTTAGCGCTCCACCAGTCCTTACGGTCTGACTTCGTTGCCCTAAGAACGCTCCTCTAACGTACTTTCGTACCCGTGGCTTCGGTATTGTGTTTAACTCCCGTTACATTGTCGGCGCAAGATCTCTTGACTAGTGAGCTATTACGCACTCTTTAAAGGGTGGCTGCTTCTAAGCCAACCTCCTAGTTGTTTATGAAATCTCACAACCTTTCTGACTTAACACAATTTTGGGACCTTAGCCGACGATCTGGGTTGTTTCCCTCGCGAGCCGGGACGTTAGCACCCCGGTTCCGACTGCATGATAATACATAATGGTATTCAGAGTTTGATTATAGTCAGTACAGCTAGGCGCCGCCATTCCATATTCAGTGCTTTACCACCACTACTTAACATCACACGCTAGCCCTAAAGCTATTTCGAGGAGAACCAGCTATCTCCAAGTTCGATTGGAATTTCTCCGCTATTCACAAGTCATCCGGGCACTTTTAAGCGTACTACGGTTCGGCCCTCCACTTAGTGTTACCCAAGCTTCAGCCTGCTCATGAATAGATCACCTGGTTTCGGGTGTACGCCAACATACTATTTGCCCTATTAAGACTCGATTTCTCTACGGCTCCGCTTTTATCCGCTTAACCTCGCATGCTAACGTAACTCGCCGGTCCATACTGCAAGATGTACGCCATCACCCATTAACGGGCTCTGACTAATTGTAAGTAAGCGGTTTCAGAATCTATTTCACTCCCCTCTCGGGGTTCTTTTCACCTTTCCCTCACGGTACTAGTTCACTATCGGTGTCTGGTTAGTATTTAGCCTTACCGGGTGGTCCCGGCAGATTCAGACAGGGTTTCACGTGCCCCGCCCTACTCAGGATACGATCAAGAGACTTAACAATTTCGCTTACGGGGGTATCACCCTCTATGCCACTTCTTCCCAAAAGTTTCTGCTATTATTAAGTTTTGTAACTCTATGTAGATCGTCCTACAACCCCATATAAAATGGTTTGGGCTCTTTCTCGTTCGCTCGCCGCTACTAAAGAAATCATTATTTATTTTCTCTTCCTCATGCTACTAAGATGTTTCAGTTCACATGGTGTCTCGCTCATTAACCTATGAATTCAGTTAAAGGCAACTAGACATTACTCTAGTTAGGTTTCCCCATTCGGAAATCCCCGTATCATAGCTTATATCCAGCTTCACGAGGCTTATCGCAGGTAATCACGTCCTTCTTCGACTTCCAGACCCAAGGCATCCACCACTCACTCTTCCTTATTTAAAAGTAAGTATTTATCCTATTGTATTGGTTACATTATGATGTGTATTTTAAGACATTTCAATGAATCAAAAATTTATGATTGTTTTTTATCTCGATGAATCAAAACAAATTGACCTAAATCAATTAATTATTGATGTCGTTGTAAATATTTTAAAATTTACTATTCAGTTTTCAAAGAACAAAGAGAGAATGCTCTCTCAAAACTAGATATAAGCTTTGTAGACCATAAAAACAAAGCACATAACAAATAAATAAGGTCTAGTAAAAAAGGTTAATAATCATTAAAAATAATGATTTTTGTACTCCGTAGAAAGGAGGTGATCCATCCCCACGTTCTCGTAGGGATACCTTGTTACGACTTAACCCCAGTCACCAGTCCTGCCTTAGGCAGTTTGTTTATAAACCGACTTCGGGCATTACCAGCTCCCATGGTTTGACGGGCGGTGTGTACAAGACCCGAGAACGTATTCACCGTAGCGTAGCTGATCTACGATTACTAGCGATTCCGACTTCATGAAGTCGAGTTGCAGACTTCAATCCGAACTGAGACCGACTTTTTGAGGTTTGCTCCATGTCACCATCTTGCTTCTCTTTGTATCGGCCATTGTAGCACGTGTGTTGCCCCACTCGTAAGAGGCATGATGATTTGACGTCATCCCCACCTTCCTCCCAATTACTCGGGCAGTCTCCTTAGAGTGCTCAACTTAATGTTAGTAACTAAGGACAAGGGTTGCGCTCGTTGCAGGACTTAACCGAACATCTCACGACACGAGCTGACGACAACCATGCACCATCTGTCATTCTGTTAACCTCCACTATGTCTCCATAGCTTTGCAGAAGATGTCAAGAGTGGGTAAGGTTCTACGCGTATCTTCAAATTAAACCACATGCTCCACCGCTTGTGCGGATCCCCGTCAATTCCTTTAAGTTTTATTCTTGCGAACGTACTACTCAGGCGGATCATTTAATGCGTTAGCTGCGCCGATGAGTTCCCCATCAGCTAATGATCATCGTTTAGGGCGTGGACTACCAGGGTATCTAATCCTGTTTGCTCCCCACGCTTTCGTCTCTCAGTGTCAGTGTATGCCCAGTTAGCTGCCTTCGCCATTTTGGTGTTCTTCCTTATATCTACGCATTTCACCGCTTCACAAGGAATTCCGCTAACCTCTACATAACTCTAGCTTGCCAGTATCCAACGCGGTTTGGGGTTGAGCCCCAAAATTTAACGCCAGACTTAACAAACAACCTACAGACGCTTTACGCCCAATAATTCCGGATAACGCTTGCAACCTATGTATTACCGCGGCTGCTGGCACATAGTTAGCCGTTGCTTTCTAATAAGCTACCGTCAAGGTAATGTCATTTCCTACACTACTTTTTCTTCACTTACCACAGCAGTTTACAACCCATAGGGCCTTCATCCTGCACGCTGTGTCGCTCCATCAAGCTTTCGCTCATTGTGGAAAATTCCCTACTGCTGCCTCCCGTAGGAGTCTGGGCCGTATCTCAGTCCCAGTGTGGCGGTTCAGTCTCTCAACCCCGCTAAACATCATCGCCTTGGTGGGCCGTTACCTCACCAACTAGCTAATGTTGCGCACCCCGATCCTCCAGCGAAGCAATCGATCCTTTTCTATTATTTTCATGCGAAAACAATAAGTATTTGGTATTATCGGATGTTTCCACCCGCTATCCCAAACTGAAGGGTACGTTGAGTACGTGTTACTCACCCATTCGCCGCTAAGGTATTGCTACCTTCGCTCGACATGCATGTATTAGGCACACAGCCAGCGTTCATCCTGAGCCAGGATCAAACTCTCGAAAAAATTGACTGTCATGTTTATATATCTAGTTTTCAAAGAACATTCAAGTGCTAAAAGCCCTATTATCATAACATATTATTAAAAATTACATAGAAAATTTTTAATTTTTTTAGCTATTATTTTTAGAACTTTTAGTGCTATGCACTTCGCTTAAAGTGTATAACCGAACAATAGTATAAACTATTTAGTTAATTAAAAAAGAAAATTTTTAATTTTTTTTATCGCTAAACTTTAACCAAAAATTTAGCTTGTTTATTATACATTAAAAACAATTATCAATAATTTTTTTATTTTTTTTCTTTATAAAGATATATCTATTATTTATTTATATATTTATTATTATTTTATATATATGAGTTGTTTTTTAGTTCAATTTTCATATTTTTTATTTTTTATCATACGAAATTAGCAAAATAAAAGAATCGGCAACCCCGATTCTTAAATATTAATTATAAATTTGTGAAAGTACCCTTTTTTTCTTCTAATAAAGCAATTGCCTTGGCACTTGCTGCATGTAAAGTAACATGGAAAGTTTTTGTTACTTTACCAGTAGCTAAAAGTTTAACTGGTAAATTACGTTTAATAATATTATTTGCAAATAATTTTTCGATGGTGATTTCTTCATTGTTTGCAAATGTAGATTCTAATTTTGCTAATGAAACAGTTTGATATGTTACGTGGTTAACGTTATTAAAGCCTCTTTTACCAATACGACGGAATCAAGGTGTTTGACCACCTTCGAATCCTGGACGGTGCCCATGACGTTTGTTTTGACCTGATTGACCTTTACCTGCTTGTTTACCTTTTCCTGCTGCGTGACCACGACCAACACGGTGTTTTTCTTGGCGTGATCCTTCGGTGTATTTTAATTTTGATAAATCCATTTTGACTCCAATCATTAGTTATGAAAGATAATTAAAATAATGAAATAATAATTATTTAACCTTTAAAGATTAAAGTAAATTTTTAACGTCTTTACCACGAATATCAGCAATACTTTCAGGCATTCTAAGTGCAGATAATGCTTTTAAGGTCGCATGTACAGTGTTAGCTTTTGAACGTGAACCATAGGTTTTTGAATAAATGTCAGTATAGCCAGCTAATTCAACAACTGCACGAACTGTTGAAGAAGCAACAATTCCTTTTCCTTTAGGCGCAGGTTTAAGCATAACTTTTGATGCTAAGAATTTAGCATGGACTTCATGTGGAACGGTAATTTTTTTGTAAATTGGAACACTGATAAGGTTATTTTTAGCATCTTTAACTGCTTTTTTAATTGCATCTGGAACTTCATTGGCTTTTCCATGACCAAATCCAACATGCCCTTTTTTGTCTCCCACGACTGCATATGCAGAGAATGAGAATCTTCTACCACCTTTTACAACTTTAGTTACACGTTCGATTGCAACTATTTTTTCACCGAATTCGTTAACGTAAGCTTCACGAGGACGTCTGATGTTTTTATTATCTTTTTTATCGCCTTTTGGGCCACGTTGTGTGTTTGGCATACGACGTTCTCAAATTTGTTTCTTTTCTCCAGTAGCTACACGAGGTGCTTTTTTAGCAACCACTTCTTGTGTTGCTTGAGCTTTTTCATTAGAATTTTGAGTATTTAATTCTTTTGTATTTTCCATTAGAATTTCACTCCTTTAAGATTTTCACGTAATGTTTCAGCAAATGCTTTTACACGACCATGGTAAATATAACCTGAACGGTCAAATACTAATTCACTAATTTTTAATTTGTTAATTTTTTCAGCCATAACTTTAGCTGCTGCCTGAGTTGAAATCACATTTCCGTGATATTCACCTTTAACATATGTGCTAACAGCAGCTAAGGTGTGACCTTTGGTATCATCAATTAATTGTGCATAAAAGTTTTGGTGAGATTTGTAAACACAAAGACGAGGTTTTAAAGCTGTACCAGTAATTTTTTGTCTTTCGCGTAAGTGTTTAACTTTACGTGCTTCGTTACGAGTTTTTGTTGCCATAATAGCTCCTTAATTACTTTAATTGCTTCTGAAAGTCTTGAAAAATGACTATTTAGCAGCTGTTTTTCCTTCTTTACGACGGATAACTTCATCTTTGTAGGCAATACCTTTACCTGAGTAAGGACTTGGTTTACGAACATCATGCACAAGAGCAGCGAATTGCCCTACTTCTTCTTTGTTGATACCTTTAATAGTGATTTCTGTTTGTTTAGGAACTTCAACAGTTAATGAAGCTGGTATGTTAAGGTTAACTAAATGTGAATAACCAGCTGCAATTTCTAAAACGTTGCCTTTTAAAGTCGCTTTGTAACCAACCCCTTTAATCACTAATTCTTTTACGAAACCTTCATTAACACCTTTAATCATGTTTGCTAATAATGCATTAGTTGTTCCGTGTAATTGTTTTGTTGTTTTTGATTCGTTGGCACGAATTGTATTTAATTTTCCTTCATTAATATTGATAGCAATTAAAGGAGAGAATTCGCGATTTAAGCTACCTAATTTTCCTTTAACTGTTACTTGGCATCCTTGAACTAAGACTTCAACTCCGGCTGGAATTGTAATAATACGATTTCCGACACGAGACATAATTAACTACCTATTATCAAACGTAAGCAAGGACTTCCCCACCTACATTTTCCTTTCTAGCTTGTTTATCAGTCATGATGCCTTTTGAAGTTGAGATAATGGCTACGCCATAGCCAGATAAAACTGTTGGCAAGTTTGATGCTTGAGCATAAACTCTTAGTCCTGGTTTTGATATACGTTTGATATCAACAATCGCACGCATATTTCCTTTATATTTTAATGCCACTTCGAAGTGTTTGTCTTTTCCTTGACCAGCCACTTCAACTGAGTTAATAAAACCTTCATTAAGTAAGATATCTAAGATACGAGCTTTTTTTGTAGAGAAAGGGATGTTTACGCTTTTCATTTTTCTTTGGTTAGCATTTTTGATACGAACGATCATATCTGAAATTGGATCTGTTAAAAACATATTCTATCAACTCGCTTTCTTCATGCCAGGAATTTGACCAGCGTGTGCTCTAACACGGAAGCAAATACGGCAAATTTTATATTTACGTAATACTGAATGTGGACGGCCGCATAATTCACAACGTGTGTAAGCACGTGTTGAGAATTTAGGGTGTTTCTTTTGCTTAGCTTTTAATGAAACCTTAGCCATTATTTTTCCCCTTTCGCAAATGGAAGTCCAAGTAATTCTAATAAATCTTTTGCTTCAGCATCAGTTTTAGCTGTTGTAATTAATTGAACGTCCATTCCCTTAATTTTACGAATCTTATCGAAATCAATTTCTGGGAAAATGATTTCTTCTTTAATACCTAATGAATAGTTACCGCGACCATCAAAAGCTTTTGGATTAGCTCCTCTAAAGTCACGAATACGAGGCATAGCCACGTGAATTAATTTTGCTAAAAATTCTCACATTCTGTCACGACGAAGTGTAACTTTTCCACCCATCGGCATACCTTCACGTAATTTTCATGAAGCGTTTGACTTTTTAGCTACTGTTTGATATGGTTTTTGTGATGTGATTAATGTTAGTTCGTTTAAAACTTCTTCAATTGCTTTTGAGTTTGTTACTTCACGACCAGCAGTCATGTTAATGGTAATTTTTTCTAATCTAGGAACTTGCATTACTGATGAATATTTGTATTTTTTAGTTAATTCAGCAATGACTTTTTCATTATATAAAACTTTTAGGTTCATAATAACTCCTTATTAGCTTATTAATTAAGCTAGTTCCTTTTTAGTTTTTTTCAAGATTCTTACACTTTTACCATTTTTTTTCTCAATTGCAATTTTTGAATAAGTTGCTGGAGAAGTTTTTGTTGCACGTCTTACTAAAATTGAAATGTTTGAAGCATTAATTGGACCTTCAACTTTAACGATTGATCCATCTTGACCTTGACGAGGTTTTTGGTGTTTTGTAAGCATGTTAACATCTTTGATGTATACGTTGTTTTTCTTTTCGTCGATTTTGATAATTCTACCAGTTCTACCTTTGTGATCACCAGCAATTACTATAACTTCATCGTTTTTTCTAAATTTCATAATTTGCTAAAACTCCCTTACTATAATACTTCTGGAGCTAGTGAAACGATTTTTAGATAACCTAAATCACGTAATTCACGAGCAACTGGACCAAAGACACGGGTACCACGCATTGATTTATCTTCTTTAATAATAACTACAGCATTATCATCGAAGCGAATGTGTGAACCGTTTGAACGAGTAATTCCATAACGACTTCTAACAACGACAGCTTTAACAACTTGACCTTCTTTAACTACACCATTTGGAAGCGCTTTTTTTACTGAGCAGACAATAATGTCACCAATATTAGCAGTTTTCTTTCTTGAACCACCTAAAACTCTAATTAAACCAACTTCTTTTGCACCTGAGTTATCCGCAACATTTAATTTAGACAATTCTAAAAGCATTAATTATCTCCTAATTCATTGTGTTGACGAACTTCAACTAAACGGAAGTGTTTGGTTTTTGAAAGTGGTCTAGTTTCCATAATAGTAACAATATCACCAACTGCAGCTAATAATTTTTCATCATGAACTGCGAAGCGTTTAACTGTTCTAAAACGTTTAGAATATAGGCGGTGTGAACGATAGTTTTCAACTTCTACATAGATAGTTTTATCGCCACGAACTGATACAACTTTACCAGTAAGTGTTTTACGAGTAGCTGTTAATCTTTCCATTATTTAGCTCCTTTTTTAAGTTCGATAGCTGTTAGGCAACGAGCAATATCTATTCTGATAGCGCTGATTTTGTGTGTATTGTCTAATTGTCCAGTTGAATTTTTAAATTTCAAGGTAAATAATTCTGCTTTAAGGTCATTAACTAATTTTTCTAATTCAGCCACTGACTTTTCGTTGATATCTTTAAAAAGCATTAGTTTTGACCTCCATTTTCTTCATTATTTGCAACAATTCTTCAGCAGACAGGTAATTTATGTCCACCTAAACGAAGTGCATCACGTGCGATGTCTTCTTTAACACCTGAAACTTCAAACATCATTGTATTAACTTTAACAGGTGTATATCATTTATCTGGAGAACCTTTACCAGAACCCATACGAACTCCGATAGGTTTTGAGGTTTTCGCAAAGTGTGGGAAGATACGGATAATAACTTGTCCTTCACGACCCATTCTTCTTGTGATAGCGATACGAGCACTTTCGATTTGACGAGCATCAACAAGGGCACTTGTTGTAGCTTGTAAACCAAATTCTCCGTATTCTACTGTATTGCCTTTGTAAGCTTTGCGTTTGTCATGTTGGCGAAGGAATGGTTTACGATATTTAGTTCTTTTTGGTTGTAGCATTTGATTTTACTCCTTCCAAAATTTCACCTTTGCTGATTCAAACTTTAACACCAATTGCACCGTAAGTTGTACGAGCAGTTGCTGTAGCGTAATCAACATCTTGTCTTAAGGTGTGTAATTTCATTTCTCCACGAGTGTAGCCTTCGCTACGAGCCATATCAACACCATTTAAACGTCCACTTACTAAGGTTTTAATACCTTTAGCGCCAGCTTTTAAGGCATCATTAATAACATATTTTTGTGCGATTCTGAAACTTTCGCGACTTTCAAGACGAGTCGCAATGTTTTCAGCTGCTAAACGAGCATTTAATTCAGGATATGCTAGTTCAACAACTTGTAAGTTGATATCTAAGTTTTTATTTTTTAAATATTTGTGTAATTCAACATTGATAGCTTCTAGGTTTTTACCACCTTCACCTAGGATTTTAGCTTTTTTAGCTGTGTGAAGGAATACGGTGATTTTGTCATTTTGTTGGCGTTTAACTTCTACTTGTCCAATTTGGTATTGGCGAACTAATTTATCAAAAAAGTCATAAATTCTAGCGGCTTGAACTAAATTTGTTCCGTAAGTTGTTTTATCTGAATATCACACTGAGTTGTGTTTTTTGGTAACTCCATAACGGAAACCATTTGGATTAACTTTTTGTCCCATTAGTTTTGCTCCTCGACAGTAATTGATAAATGTGAAGTTCTTTTAAAAATTGAGAATGCACGTCCTTGGCTGTGTGGTTGGTATCTTTTAAGGGTTGGCCCTTCATTTACTAAGACTTCTTTAACATATAATTTAGTTACATCACATCCGTGATTATTAGTTGCATTGGCAATAGCTGAGTTTAATAATTTGATAAATAACGATGATGCTTTACGGTTAGTGTTTTGTAAAATTCCTAATGCTGTTGCAACATTTTTGCCACGGAATAAATCAGCTACTAATCTAGCTTTACGTGGTGAAACACGTTGCATTTTAACTGAAGCGACTGCTTGAGCCATTATTTTTTCTTACCTTTATCTGCACCATGACCTGAGAAGGTTCTTGTAGGTACAAATTCACCTAATTTGTGTCCAACCATATCATCAGTTACATAAACATCAATAAATGCTTTACCATTGTGAACTTGAAATGTTAAGCCAACAAAACTTGGGAAGATTGTTGAGCGACGCGATCAAGTTTTAATAGGTTTTTTTGGAGCCTTACCTTCAACGATAGCATCAACTTTTTTAAGTAAATGATCGTCAGCGAAGGGCCCTTTTTTCAAACTACGAGCCATTATTTATTATCCTTTCTGCGTCTAATAATTAGTTTGTTAGAAGATTTCTTAGTTTTACGTGTTTTCACACCAAGAGCTTTTTTACCTCATGGAGTAAGTGGTGCCTTACGTCCGATTGGTTGTTTACCTTCACCACCACCATGTGGGTGATCTACTGGGTTCATTACAGAACCACGTACAGTTGGACGAATACCTTTGAATCTGTTACGTCCAGCTTTACCTCAATTAATTAATAAGTGTTCTTCATTGCCAACAGTTCCGATTGTAGCACGGCAACGTGCCAAAATACGACGAACTTCACCACTTTTTAGACGAACAACAACATATTTGCCGTCTTCATCTTTACCTAAAATTTGTGCGCTTGTACCAGCGCTACGGGCGATAATTCCGCCCCCGCCTGGTTGCATTTCAATGTTGTGTACGAATGTACCTTCAGGAATATTAGATAATGGTAAGCTATTGCCTACTAAAATATCTGCATTTTCTCCTGAAACAACTACTTGTCCCACTTTAATTCCTTGTGGGGCTAAAATGTATCTTTTTTCACCATCAGCATAAGCTAATAAACAGATGTTTGCTGAACGGTTTGGGTCATATTCGATACTTTTAACAGTAGCTGGAATATTATCTTTGTTACGCTTGAAGTCAATAATACGGTAGAAGCGTTTTACACGTCCACCTTTGTGGCGAACGGTGATTTTACCTTGGTTATTGCGGCCAGCATTATAGTTTAACATCACTAATAGTGATTTTTCTGGAGCATGACCACTTAAACTTTGATTGAAATCAAGAGTAGACATATTACGTTGACCGTTTGTTACTGGCTTTAAGTGTTTAATTGCCATAATGTCTCTCCTTTGCTTAAAAATAGTGAGGAATTTGTCTTTTAAGCAACCTAATTTCCTCTGGGATTAGCTATTTACTAGCTTCTTTTTTAGCTCTTGGCTTTTTAGTTGGAGCTTTTTTATCAGTTTTTTCTTTTTCTTGTTTATCTACAGACGCTTTAGTAGATTTTGCAGCTTTTTTAGCAGCAATTTTTTCTGCTAATTTTGCTTCTTTTTCAGCTGCAACAGCTTTTTCTTCAGCTTTTGCTTTTTCAGCGACTTTGTCTTGTTTTTCTTGTTCTTGAGGGTAATAGTTAATTACAAAACCATCTTTTAGAGTAACAATAGCTTTCTTAACTCTGTTTGTAAAACCATTAAATCTACCTACACGTTTAGCTTTTTTGTCACCTTTAATAGTATTAACACTTTCCACTTTTACATTGAAAATGAATTCAACTGCTTGTTTAATTTGGAATTTGTTTGCGTTGTAATCAACTTCAAAGGTGTATGAATTATTTTCTTGTAATCTTGAAGATTTTTCAGTCAAAATAGGACGTCTAATAACTTGTGTAATTTCCATAATTATAAACCTCTACTTTCAAATACTTTTAATCCTTCATTCGATAATACAAGAACATCAGCTCATACTAATTGTTCAACAGTTGTACTTTGTGGTTTAACAATCATCACATTTGGAACATTTGATAATGATTTCATTACTAACATATCTGTTGTAACAACTAAAATGTGTTTTTGGTTTACAACATTTAACTCTTTCAACTGTGCTACAGCATTTTTGGTTGAAATTTCAGTTAATTTTAAATCATTAACAATCACAGCTTTAGCATTAGATAATAAAGTTAAGGCTGATACGAAAGCGGCTTTCTTAACTTTTCTATTAACTTTAAGTGTGTAGTTTCTTTCAGTACGAGGTCCTCATGCACGACCACCACCAACTCAAATTGGGCTTCTGGTTGAACCTGCACGAGCACGTCCTGTTCCTTTTTGTCTTCATGGTTTTTTACCGCCACCACTTACTTCTGCACGACTTTTTACAGCATGAGTCCCTTGGCGACGTGAAGCTCTTTCAGACATAATTGCGTCGAAAATAGCTTGTTCATAGATCTTTTCAGCTTTAAAAATGTTTGAAGGTAATTTTGAATTATCAAAATTTAAAACATTTTCATGTGCAAAATTAACTTTTGCACTTGTTTTTGAAGTTTTAGCTACTTCTTTTACAGGTGCTTTTTTAGGTGCTTTAACTTCTGCTTTTTCATTTACTTTAGCAGTTGCTTTTTTAGTAGTAGTTTTAATTTCTGTTTTAGGTGCTGTTTTAGGTGCAGCTTTAGGTGCAGCTTTAGGTGCAGTCGCTTTTTTAGCGGGTGCTTTAGGAGCGGTAGCTTTTTTAGTTGATTTTACTTCTTCAGACGCAACTTTTTTAGTTGTTGCTTTCTTAACTTCAGCCATTATTTTTCTCCTTCACTAGCTTTATTTGCTTCTGCTTCAGCAGCTTCGATTAATGGAGCTAATTCGCTTGAATGCATACCGACTTTAACTTCAATTTGGTATTTTTTAGCTTTTTCAAGTAATTCATTCATTAATAATAGCTCTTTAATGTCAACTAATTTTGTAGCTTCCTTAACCGGTAAACCTTTAACAGCCTCTTTAATTACTACATAGCCTTTTTTAGGTCCAGGAATTGATCCTTTAATTAAAATAGCATTTCCTTTAGCACTTACTCTGATGATTTCTAGGTTTTGAACAGTTACTTGGCTGTGCCCTAAGTGTCCTGGCATAGTCATGCCTTTAACAACTTTGTTACCACTAATGTCACCAAGTGATCCTGTTTGTCTTACTGGTTGGCTACCACCACCACCACCGTGTGATTTAGGCCCGATGTGTTGGTTTCATCTTTTGATTGTACCAGCAAAACCTTTACCTTTTGATGTTCCAGTAACATCAACTAATTCACCCGCGCTGAAAATTTGATCAACTTTGATTTCTTGACCTAATTCATAGCCTGACATGCCACGAATTTCTTTAATGTAGCGCTTAGGTGTTGTTTTAGCTTTGTCAAATTGACCTTTTTCTGGACGGTTAACTAATTTTTCACGCTTTTCGCCAGTTGCTAATTGAGTGGCGATGTATCCATTAGTTTCTAAAGTCAATACTTTAGTAACAACATTTGGTAAAACTTCTAAAACCGTTACTGGAAGAGCAATTCCATCTTCAGTAAAGATTTGAGTCATACCAACTTTACGTCCTAAGATTCCTTTCATAAATTTCTCCTTAAAAATTTAATTACCATTGCTTGAAAATCAAGATGGATTTTATTTGCTTTGAATTTGAACTTGCACATTTGCAGGTAATTCTAAACGTTGAATTTGATCCATAGTTTGTTTTGATGGGTCAAATAAAACAATAAGTCTTTGATAAGTACGGCTTTCGAATTGTTCACGGCTTTTCTTGTTAATGTGTGTCGAACGTAGAATTGTAACTACTTCACGTTTAGTTGGCAATGGCACTGGGCCAGAGAACTTAACTTCGTTTTTAGTTGCTAATTCAATAATTTTCTTCGCACCAAGATCAGCAAATGCACTCTCGAAGCTTTTAACTTTGATATTAACTTTGTTCATTGCGTTGTCTCCTTTGTTCATTTTTGAACATTACTCCACATAAATTTCTTAAGTCGTCCTCGACAACTTTGGCAGCTTAACAACCTTATGCTTCGGGGTAATTTTCTTTAGAATTCTAAACTAAAAATGAATTTTCGAAAGAAAAATCTAAATATTTTTATTTATTAAATTTAATACTGTATTATCAATATGCATATATTTATCAAAAGTTAAAAATTCACTGTTTTTTTAACCAAAAATGCAACGTTTTGTCAGTGTTTTTAAATACAAAATAAATTTGAAAATAATTTTTATAGCAATGAATGGCAACAGTAAAAAATTACGATACACCAATAAGGGTATTGAACTAAAAAATTACAAACTTTTTAATGGTTCAAAATATCTTATAATATTGTTATGAATTCTGGAATAACCAAAAATATTTTATTTATATTAATTATAGTTATTTTTATTATTTTTATAGTTTCCATTACATCATTATTAATATGAAGGCTTTTTAGAACAAAAATAAAAAAAATAAAAACTAATCAAAAGGCATACTTAGAAGAAATAAATAATTTTAGTTATTATTTACACACAAGTATTTTAAGATTAAAAAATTATTATAAAAATAATTATAAATATATTACCTTATTTGAAGAGGCTGAAAAAAATGCCTCAAAAATCGAAAAGCATAATCAAAGTTTAAAAATTTTGCTTGAAAATCTTTATATTGAACTAGAGCACAAAAAAATTAGTTTAGTTTTCAAAATATATAAACAAGTTCAAATTCAATGAAAAATATTTTTAGTCGATAAAGATAAATTTAATAAATTAGTTGGTTCATTTAATAAAAATTGGGAAGAAGTTGATAATTTATCAGGTTTTTTACAATCTCTTTTATTAGATATTAAAGCTTATATTATAAAAAACCAGAATTTAATACCTAACTCTTTTGAAACATTAATAGACGAAGCAAACAAATTATTAGCATCTACTTGCGATTTTGATGAACGGCGTAAACATAATGATATAACAGAAATAAATAGATTAATCAACGAACACCATAAACGTGTTGTTATCTTTGCTAAAAAAATTGATTCTGCAATAAACATTGAAAAGTCACTTTTTACTATAATACCTGTAAAGATTGCTTTTTGGGAACAAAAAGAAGAATTTAAAAATGAATATATTAAACTTAAAGAATTTTATGAAAATATTAAAAATAACCAACCATTCGCAAATATAACTAAAACAGAAAAACAACTTAGAATTTTTTACAATGATGAAAGAAAACTAAGAGAGATATTAAATTATCAACAAAATAGTCAAATTTTAGCTTATGATTTACTAGCAGATTTTAGAAAAACATTTAACCATGTTTATAACAAAATAAATTTATATATTTCTATTTATGATCAAGATGAAAATGAAATTAGCGATATCAAACAAACCCAAACTAAGTTAGTTAATTTAAAAAAATCTTTGGATTACATGGAATCATCTGCAGAAAAAAAAGAAAACATAAGTTTTGATCAAATTAAGTTCTTAATTAATGAAATAAGAATATTAATTGATCAATTCAACCATTCTACAGACCTTATAGTAAATAAGCATAACAAAATAAACTACACGAAATATTTATTAAAAACTTATAAATTTTTAGTTTTCTATGCAAACAAAAATGAAAACCTTTTAAAAAACAATGCGGAAATCTATGATAGTTTAACTCAGTTAAATATAGAAATTTATGCCTTAGTTGATGAATTTAATTCTAAAGAATACCTTGATATCAAGGATAGCAAATTAATTAAGTTTCAAAATAAACTAAATAGTGTTTTAACAGTAATTCAAAAACAAAAAATTTATTCTAGTATGGTAGACCAATTTATTAGTAAAATCGATATAATTAGTAAAAAACAAGAAAATATAAAAATACAAAAATTACATGTAATTAATCTAAAACAACAATATAAATTTAAGGAAGCTTTTGATGTCTGTGTTAAATATATTAAAAAAGGAGTATGAGATGTATAACAAAATTTTAATTCGCTATGGCGAGCTAACTTTAAAAGGAAAAAATCGCTTTGATTTTATAAATCAATTAGCTAGAAATGTAAAAAACATTTGTAATGAAATCCCTGAAAAGCAAGTAGACAGGATGTTTTTATCATATTCAGAAGAAAATATTTCTAATTTAAAATATGTTTACGGAATAAGTTCATACTCACCAGTAATTACTTGTGAAAACAATATTGAACAAATTAAGCAAACAGCAATTAAATTAGCTAAAGGCTACAAAACTTTTAAAGTAGCTGCTCGTCGTAATGATAAAAAATTTCCATACAAAAGCGATGAAATTAATAATTTAATTGGCTCATACATTTTACAAAATATCCAAGGCATTAAAGTTGATGTTCATAATCCAAAATGCATAATTTATATCGAAATCAGACATGACCAAACACTTGTATTTACAGAGGTTATAGAAGCATTAGGCGGATTACCTGTTGCGACTTCAGGGAAGGTGTTGCATCTAATGAGCGGTGGTATCGACAGCCCTGTAGCAGCTTTTGAACTAATGAAAAGGGGGCTTGAAGTTTGTTTTTTAAGCTTTATAACACCGCCGCAAACAGATGAAAAAACAATATCAAAAATAAAAGATTTAATCACAAAATTACTCCCTTATCAGGGTAGAGCTAAATTGTTTTTAGTTAATTATTCAAAACTAATGAACTATATTGCTTTAGTTTCAAAACAAAGTTATAAGATAACTTTAATGCGTCGCAGTTTTTACCGAATTGCCTGTAAAATAGCACAAAAAAATAAAATAAATGTATTATCAAATGGTGAAAATCTTGGCCAAGTTGCTTCTCAAACTTTGGAATCTCTTTCTGTAATCAACAATGCAAGTGATTTATTGGTTTTAAGGCCTTTATTAACAAAGGATAAAATCGAAACTATAAATATCGCCAAAAAACTAGGCACTTATGATATTTCTATTATAAAAGCTAATGAAACTTGTGAACTTTTTGCGCCTAAAGATCCCGTAACAAAGCCAAATATAGTAGATGTTAAATTATTGGAAGAAGAGCTAAATTTATTAAATGAGTTAGAAAACGATGCAATTGAAAATTGTGTTGAAATAATAAAAATACAAAAATAATATGGTTATGCAAAATTTCCATATTTTTTTAAAAAGTCCTAATATCTTCCTACATAAAAAAGTGTGAAACATTAAACAAAATGAACCCCTTGAGGTTAGGTTAAATTGATTGTAAATGTTATATCATGTTTGTTAAAAATAACCAACAAAATTTTGTTTATTAATACCATTATTTGATAGTTTTTTTTGGTCAAACCAACATTTCGACGCAAAACAAGAACATTAAATAAATTTCAATGTTCTTGTTTCGTTCTTCTTTTGCAAACAAAAGAAGCAAAATTTCTTCTTCTTCTGAAAAAGAAGAAGCAAGAAAACTTTTAAAAATTAAGAATGTTTGATAAGTATTTTTGTGTTTCTTGCAATGTTTCAAAAATTTCTTTAATTAGAAATTTTTCTTCGTCACTTACTATTTCTTTATTACCGATTTTATAGATTAATTCAATTTTTTTGCTTAGATATGTATTGAACGTATAACCCGTTGCGTTAAGTTTGGCTAACTTGATTGCTTCAGGAATTGGGATTAGATGTTTGCGTTTGAGATAATCATTCACAAAAAGTTCATTCTTGTCTTCAATTTTTAAA
>NZ_JOOB01000015.1 GCF_000712185.1 Mycoplasmopsis opalescens ATCC 27921
TTCATATTTGCGAACCCATTGATATAGAATTCCCTTACTTACTCCTGCATTAATCGCAACAGAATTAATCGAATTTCCTGCAAGCACTCGAGATACTAACTCATGCTTTTCTTCTGAAGACCAAACCTTATTTTGTATTTTGTGCTTTAATGCTTCAGGTCCACGTGCATCTTCGATTCTGACCCATTTTCGAACTGTGGCTCTAAATAATTCTTTTGAAACACCATCAGGGGTGTTTGGCAACATACCTTGTCGATACATTTCAACACACTTTCTTTTAAATTCAAAATTATAGCGCATAAAAATAACCCTCCTTACTGGATTTTATTTGTCCAGTAAAGAGGGTACATATCAAGTATTGGCTAATTTGAAACAAAAATAATTTTTAGAAAAACAAAAACATTTACATATATATTAAAATAATATTATTTTGGATTTGTGCAATCACCACTCTTAAACCTCTTACTTAAAAGTAAGACAGAGACAAATTTACACAAAAATGTCTATAGTATCGGTTTTAACTTTCTTTTTTTATTAAAAACATTTTATTGTTTATTTTGATAACGTCACTAGGGAAAATTTTAGTGTGTTTATTTGGTTTTTGACCTCTAAGATTAATATTTGAAGCTTCTATAAACATTTTAGCGTGCCCGCCTGTTTGGATTAATCCAACTTTTTTTAAAAATTGAGCAACTGTTATAAATTCAGTATTGATATATATGATGTTACTCATTTTACTTATTTAAAGGTGTAATTAGTTGTTTAGTTGCTTCATTTTCTCTTGATAAAAATAGAATTTTTCTACATTTCTCGTCTACTAACATTATTATTTTTCCTGTAAAAACACTTAAAGCGTCTTTGACGAAATTATAATTTAAGTCTAGCTCAAAAGGAGATCCATCTAATGAAATTTCTGTTGTTTTAGCTTGGCTAGTACCAATTTCGTCTAAACGGTAGTTACATTCCATTTCGTTTGATTTGAATTTAAATTCTATTCTTACTTGTTTTTCTCCAAACTGTAAATACACTTTATTAATAGTGTCCATTATTGCCTCTTTTGTTGTTTCAATTTTATATTTTGTCACAAAATTTGTAAATAAAGTTTCTACATTATTATATGGAATATCAATCACTCTTGCATAAATGATTGTATTTTTATAAGTTATACCGAAACGCATTTCATCAAAAAATAAATTTATGTTTTCATCTGCCTCTAATGGTATTAAATCTTTTAATTCTCTACCTAAAATAGATAAATTAAATTCGTAATCATTAGGATTTGAAACCTTAATTGATGTATGAGCTAATCTAAATGTGTCTGTGGCATTAAAAATAAGTTTATTTTTCTTTAAAATAACATTTATAGCTTTATAAATTAAATTGTTTTCTGTGCTAACTGCAAAAATTACATTTTTAATTGCTTTTTTAAATTCTTCACGGTTTATTGTAATTTGCTTTGTTTTTTTCAAAATATTAATATCTAAAATAGGAAAATTTGTTGCAGGACTAGTGTGAAGCGAATAAAACGATGATCCTTGTTTAATTTCTAATTGATTGTAATTTAATTTGATAGTTATTAAATCATTTAATTTTTTTACAGCATTTTTAAATAGTGATGCATTAATTAAAAATTCACCGGTTTCTTCAACAATAACATTTGTATCATCAACATCAACGTTTTTTATTATGCTTGTAATTTCAGATTTACCAAAAAAATATATTTTTTCTCTTTCAACCCTAATCAATATGCAACGTAAAGCATAAAACGAATTAATAGGGTCTGTATATTTTGATACTGTCTCTAAAACTTGATCTAAAATGTTTTTTTGAATTTGAAATTTCATTATATTCTCCTATATTAATATTATGTTTCGTTGTTTTGTGCAAAACTTATAAAAGTTTTATAAATAAGATTTTTACATAAAATTTTATAAACTTTTAATAGTTTCATATATGTGAGTAATTAATTATTTGTTGTGGAAAACATTATCACTAATGGTTATAATTGCTTTATCAATTGATTTCGAAGGATCTTCTTTTTCATTTCTAATTTTTTCAAAAGCATTTATAACTGTCGTATGATCTCTGTTACCAAAAAACATACCGATATGATCGAATGACATTTTTAATTGCTCACGCACAATATACATCGCTATGTGTCGCGCAATTATGATTTCTTTTCTTCTGCTTTTTCCTAAAATCTCTTTTTTAGGCACTTTATAGTACTTGCTTACTGCTTCTAAAATACTATCTGGTGTGATTTGATTAAGTGTTTTATTCATCCTAGCTAAGATATTTTTGACTACAGCTGCAGTATATTTTGAATTAGCTCTTTTTTCTAATTCGGTATTGTAGAAGCTTAATTTGTTTATAATACCTACCATTGCCCTTATAGAAGCTTGTGAAGATATAATAACTGCTTTTTTAGCTTCATCTTCTCATGCTTCAAGGTGTAAATTTCTTTTTTCAATTAAGAAATCTAAGATGCGAATCATATCTTTTTGATTTGGTTGCTTGATTTCTATTATTAAGGACGAGCTTAATCTAGTTACAATTCTCGGTTCATAGTATTGATGGAGAATTTCAAGTGGTTTATCTGATGCAAAAAAAGTTATTTTATTATTCATCATTCTATTATCTAAAATGTTATAAAGCATTTGTAGAGTACTTTTTTTGCTACCAGTAGCATAACTTTGTATATCATCAAACAGTATTACATCAACTTTACAATATTCATCATAAACTGCCTTGATTCTTTTAGTGTTGTTTTCTTGCAATAAAGATGACATATTTGTTGTAAAAGAGATAGGATTAACATACTTTGTTGTTATGTTTTTTTGTTCTAAACCATTACAAATTGAATGTAATAGGTGAGTTTTTCCCGTTCCACTGTTTCCATATATAAAAATTAAATTAAATTCCCTACCACCATTAATTATGTAATTAGCTAAGCGTATTGCTTCTGTGTTGAATTCACCTTCTACATAGTTTTCAAGTGTGTAAGATGTATTAATGATACTGTTGGTGTCTTCAATTTCATTTTGGCTTTTTTTATCTGTTTTACTATGTTTTTTGTTGTTTTTGTCTTCATTTAAAGTTGTTTGAATCTCGCCTAATTCACTAAGCGTACTTTCTATTGAAAAAGTGCATTTCTTTTCAAAAGTTTCCTCGAGTGCTTTCTCAATAAATTGTCCATAATGGGCTTTGATAATTTGTGCAATGTCGCTGCTTTTTGGCGTACTCAATATAATATGGTTTGATGCGTCGATATCTTTAATTATTAAATCTTCTAAAAATGTTTTGTAATCAAAACTAACTAATCCATAGCTTTTTAAACAAGTGTGGAAAGTTAGCATATTACCATTCAATGCTGCATTAGAAGATGTATTTGCGTTAGCTTTCATATTTATATAATACTTAATTTAATTTATAAATATATTTTAATTATACAAATCTATTCATATTTAATAGTTATCCACAATAAAATCAACAACTAAAAACGCTGTTTTATAGTGTTTTTAGTTTAAAAACTAACGTTAATGTGGAATTGTGGATTTTGTTGTGGATAAATAAAAAAAAGCAACCAAATATTTTTCTTTATTTAAATTTAATTATAATAATTTTATGGATACCGAAGGTGTTAAAAACTTTATAGGTAGGTTTACCAAAATTTTATCAGGGGGTGAAGCAGTAAATTGAAAATACGCTTTGCTTTTATTTAATATTGAAAACGGTAAACAAATATCTGTTTATTGCAAGGATAAAAAAGTCGATCTAAATCTTAATTATGAAATTTTTGTAAAAGAGAATTCAAATGGCAAATATAATAGTTTTATTCTAGAAAATTTTTTAGTTAAATTACCTAACAATAATGAGAAAATTTTACAAATTTTAAAAAATAGTACACAAGGATTGGGAGAAGTAAGACTTAAAAAAATTGTCGAAGCTTGTGGGGAAGATTTTTTTAATAATATACAAGCTCACAAAGATAAAATAATTGATTTGACAAATGAAAATTTATATGATAAATTAGCTTCACAATGCTTAAAAATGTTTGAAAATGATCAATTTTTTTTCATAGAAAATGGTTTGTCTAACTTGTTTTTAATGATTAAAGAATTAAACAAATTTAAAGAAATATCATTACTGAATTATTTTGAAACAAACGATCCTTATGAACTGGTTGTTGAACATTATTTACCTTTTGATTTAGTTGACAAATTAGCCTGTATCATAGGCAAAAAAGTTAAATTTAATAGACTTAGATCTATGATTTATTATTTCATTCGAGATGAGTTTAACAGTAATAGCACCTTAGTACCAATTGTAAATATTGTGAATAAAATTCTTAAATATGAAAATTCTTATACCGAGGCGGACGTATTCGATTCTCTTGTAACACTAATTGAAAATCAAGAGGTATATTTTGATAAGGATAACAGAAGAATTTCGCTTTTCCAAATGTATGACATAGAAAGCGAAATCTGTGATATTTTATGTGAAATTAATGAAGCTGAAATCAAGCATAACTATAAAAGAGTTAAGTTTTTAAGTTGTTCAGAGCTTCAAAACAAAGCCATTAATGATGCATTAAAAAACAACGTGTCGATAATTTCTGGTTATCCAGGAACTGGTAAAACTTTAATTATAGAAAAAATTTATAATCAATTAATTGGCCAAAAAGCCTATAGTACAGATGAAATAAAAGTTTTAACTCCAACAGGAAGATCAGCTTCAAACCTATTTACTAAATATAATATAAATGCAAAAACATGCCATAGTTATTTAAAAATATCAAGAGATAATGAAGTTTTTGAAAATTATGTTTTAGCAAATAACGAAACCAAAGTCATAATTTTTGATGAGTTTTCAATGATTAATATTAATATATTTGCCGCAATATTAAGAAACACAATAAACTTAGAAAAAGTAATAATTGTTGGCGATTCTTATCAACTTCCAGCAATTGGTCCAGGTAATTTATTGGAAGATTTAGTGAATTCAAAACGATTTAATACTACAATTTTAGAAGACATTTTTAGAACGGATTCCATAGAGATCTCGAGCCATTTCTTAGGTGTAAAAAGTTTTAAATTTGTGGAACCCGAAACAGATATTGTTCAATTTGTAGACGCTGATAAAAATAATTTTATTAAACAGCTAACTATTATTTTTGCTAATCATGTTTATAAATATTTAATTGATGAAACGATGGTTTTAGTCCCAATTTATAAAGGTGAAAAAGGCATAATTGAAATTAATAAAGCACTACAAAAATGATATATTTTCGACTTTTTAGACTATGAGCAAGGCAAAAAAGCAACTAAACTTGATTTTAGCAGCACTGACAAAACTTTTTATATTGGCGACAAAGTAATCCAAACTGAAAATGATTATAATCTCGATGTTTATAATGGCGAAATCGGATATATATCTGAATATAATGACAAAGGAATAATAGTTGATTTTATTTATAAAAAAATTCTTTACAAAAAAAACGATTTTTTAAAATATATTCAATTAGCCTATGCAATAACAATTCATAAATTTCAAGGATCCGAGTCAAAAAGTATTATTTTTCCATTTTTTAGTAATTATGATTTTATGCTTACTAATAAACTAATATACACTGCTGTTTCTAGAGCTAAAGAAAAGTTAACAATAATTGGTGATAGTGGTTATTACAGTAAAAAGGTAACTGACAAAACAAATAATAAAGAAATTTTCACATTTATGCAAAAAATGTTAACTAATAAGTAAAATTTTATAAGAGGTAAAAATGAAATTAATAGTTGGATTAGGGAACCCTGGAGAAGAATATAAATTCACAAGACATAATAGTGGATTTTTAGTTATTGATAAAATATGTGAAAAACTCAATATAACACTGAATAAAAACCGTTTTAATGGGGAGTTTACCACAATTGATGGAGCAATAATTGCTAAACCTTTAACATTTATGAATAAATCTGGCGACTTTATTATTCAAATTGCAAATTATTACAAAATAAATAGTGATGATATCATGGTAATTTATGATGATAAAGATTTTAAAATTGGTCAAGCAAGCATAAAGATTGGTGGTTCGGCAGCAAACCACAATGGAATTTTAAATATAATGGAGCACTTTAAATCTAATGATTTTAAAAAGCTTAGAATTGGGATTGGAGCTCCCACTTCGCCAATGAAAGATTATGTGCTTTCGAATTTTAAAAATGCCGAAATGGCGCGTATAGAAATGGTTTTTGAAAAAGCAGCAGACGCGGCTATATCGTTTGTTTATAACGATATTAGATACATTATGGAGAAATTTAATGGAGAAAATCGCAAAGCAGAATAATAAAATTTTATTAGCTGTTAGTGGTGGCCCAGACTCTGTTTTTTTATGTCATTATATCAAGGAAAGGTTTGATGCAAAAAATGTAATTGTAGCGACAGTGGATCATTCGGTGAGAGAAAATTCGCATCGAGATGTTGAAATTGTTAAAAGAGTTTGTGAGAAATATAATTTTGAATTAAAAATTTGTAAATTAGATCCCGTTATAGCGCAATCCTGGTCTTCTGGTTTTGAGGAAAAAGCAAGAGAAGCACGATATAAATTTTTTAAAGAAATTTACGATAAAGAAAAGTGCGAAGCATTGTATTTAGGACACCATAAAGATGATTTTATTGAAACAGTTATAATGCAAAAAAAATCAAAAAGGGAACCTTTATTTTACGGAATTAAGCCATCTACTGTATTATTGGGAATGAATATAATTCGTCCTTTTATTGATAAATATTTTAAAAATGAAATTTTGAAACTTTGTTCAAAACTAAAATTAGAGTATGCAATCGACGAAACAAATAGCAACGATTGCTATCAACGCAACGTAATAAGAAAGAAATTATTAAATAAAAGTGTAGAAGAAAAAAATAGGTTTATAAATCAGATTAATTTGGAAAATGAAATTCTTTTAGAAAAAGAAAAAAAAGTTAATTTACTTTATGAACAGTGAAAAAACAATAATTTTAATTTGACTTGAATTAAAAATCTTGATAAAAGCAATGATTTCCTGCTTCCATACCTAGTTTCAAAGATGATTTTTACACAAACTAATGAAAAAATTAATTTAAATAAAGATAAATTGCTTAATATTATTTCATGAATAAAATCAAATAAAAATAACAAAACATTTTTACTTAAAGACAATATAAAAATGGTTAAGCAAAATAAGGAAATCAGTTTTTTAATAAATAAATAATTTGTTATTATTAATATATATTGAAAGGAGAGGGATGAATAACGAAAAAAAGACAAAAAAACCTAATTGAATTAGTATTATTTTTACAGTTTTTCTTGTTTTAATGTTTGTTGTTATCATTTACTGATTAATTAGAGAACGCATTAATAATAATGCTAGCTCTGAAGTTGATCTATCAGTTTTTAAAGAACACTTAAAGAAATCTCTTGATGGCAACACACAAGATCATGTTGATAATATTTACCTTAAAGACATAAATATTGACTACTTCCACGGGCGAATAACTTATACATTCGTGGATAATAATCATGTAGGCACATATTATATTAATTTAACCCCAGAATTAGCTAAAGAATTTGCTGGAAATTCTAACCCAAATACTAGTGTAGCAGGTGAATTCGCAGATATTGCTCAAGGTAGAACATTATCTCAATTGTTACATGAGGTAGCTAGATTCAATAATAATGGAAATGTTGAAGTTGCTAAAATTTTGGATGCTGGTATTCCAGTAGAAAAACCTCAATTTTTAAAAAACTTAATATTTGGTTTTGGTCCTACCTTGCTATACATTTTATTAATGATTCTACTTTATGTGTGAATCATGAAGCGTCAAAAAAACTTTATGGGTCAATTTGGTGACGATTCAAACCCATCTAAAAAAATTAAAAGTGATAAGACATTCAAAGACGTAGCCGGTAACAAGGAAGCTATCGAAGAAATTCAAGAACTGGTTGATTATTTAAAAGACCCATCTAAATACGCTAATGCAGGGGCAAGAATGCCCCATGGTGTTCTACTTGGCGGTCCCCCAGGAACTGGTAAAACACTTTTAGCTAAAGCCACAGCTGGTGAAGCAAATGTACCATTTTACTTTATTTCAGCTTCAGGTTTTGTTGAAATGTTTGTTGGATTAGGAGCGAAAAGAGTTAGAAGCGTTTTTGATGAAGCTCGTAAAAATGCTCCTGCAATTATCTTTATTGATGAGCTTGACGCTATTGGTAGAACTCGTGGAGCCGGCTTAGGCGGCGGACATGATGAAAGAGAACAAACACTTAACCAGCTTCTAGTTGAGATGGACGGAATGAAAGAAAATAATGGTATCTTACTTTTTGCCGCAACTAACAGAACTGATGTCTTAGATCCTGCCTTAACTCGTCCTGGTCGTTTTGATAGAATAATAACTGTTGGTTTACCAGATGTTAAGGAACGTCAAGAAATATTAGAATTACATGCTAGAGGTAAAAGATTAGAACCGTCAGTTAACTTGGCACAAGTAGCTAAAAGAACTCCGGGCTTTTCAGGTGCACAATTAGCTAATGTTATTAATGAAGCTTCTTTATTGGCTGTTAGAGCAAGACATGATTTAATTACCCGTGATGATATTGATGAAGGTATCGACAGAACAATGTCTGGACCTGCTAAGAAAAATAGAGTAATCTCTAAAGAAGAATTAACTATGGTTGCTTACCATGAGGCTGGACACGCAGTTGTAGGGATTAAAACACCAGGAGCGAATAAAGTTCAAAAGATTACCATTATTCCTCGTGGTTCAGCAGGTGGATATAATTTAATGACACCTGAAACTGAAAAATATAACATGAGCAAGCAAGAATTAATTGCCGTTATAACTTCATTTATGGGTGGAAGAGCTGCAGAGGAAATTATTTATGGTGCAGATAATATTTCTACTGGCGCAAGTGATGATATCTCTAAAGCAACCAAACTAGCTCGTAAGATGGTTTCAGAATGAGGTATGTCAGAACTAGGTCCAATTCAATATGAACAAGACGAAGGATCTCCTTTCTTAGGTCGTGATTATCTAAAATCATCTAATATTTCAGGAAATATGGCTCATGAAATTGATTTACAAGTTCGCAAAATTATCACAGAAGCAAAAGATAGAGCGATGAAAACCATTCGTGAGAACATGCAACTTCTTGAACTTATTAAAACAGCATTATTAAATAAAGAAACAATTGTTTCAGAAGAAATTGAATATATAGCCCAAAACTTACAATTACCACCTGAAACAGAAAGACAGAATTCAGAAAATGTTAACTTAACATTTGATGACATTATCAAAAATGATTAAAACTAAAAAAATCTAAGCCACTTAGATTTTTTTGTTTTTCTGTTTAGCGGACACATTAAAATATTAAAAAATAATTATTGTTGCCAGAATAACTATTACATAGTTGTTTTGGGACCATTAATTTTAAAAAAATAAAATCAATAAAAGCACTTATTATGAAAAAATATAAAATATGGTAAATTTATATTGCTAATTATTCTTAATAAATTAATTATGGAGATCAAATGGAAAATAAACAAGAAAAATTTCTTTTTGCTATCGATCTTGATGGTACATTGTTAGCATCTTCGGCTGAAGGAACAATCCACGAAGAAACATTTAATGCTATTCAAAGAGCTAAAAATGAAGGACATATTGTTTGCGCAGTTACAGGTAGACCATGAAGAAGTACCAAACCAATTTATGAAAAATTAGGTTTAGACACAGTTGTTTGCAACTATAACGGTGCGCAGATTCATAACCCTTCTGATGAAAACTTTATACCATTAATCAAATATTTAAACCTTAATGAAATGCTTTACATCCTTGGTGACCCAAAAGTAGAGCAAGAAATCTCAAATATCGCAATTGAGGGTCCTGGCTGAGTACAAATTCAAAAAAGGGATGAAGCTTTAGAACGTGTTTTTGGATTTGCTTCAAATCCAAAATTCACAGTTGGAATTAACTTAAGCAAAATTCCTCTATGTCCAACAGGTATTATTTTTGATGTTAAAGAAACAACTGACCCATACGAATTACGAAGATATTTAAGAGCTAGATACGGCGACTTAGGAGAATTTTCATTTTGAAGCAAAGGCGAAGGTTTAACTCCTGTTTTTGACATTACAAACGTTGGGGTTAATAAAGGTAGAGCTCTATCATTATTATCTAGATATTATGGTGTTGATCTTCAACATACTATTGCTATCGGCGACGGTTTTAATGATGTCCCAATGTTTAAAGTAGCTCACATTTCTGTTGCAGTTGGCAATGCCGATACAGCCGTTAAAAAGCAAGCTACAGTTAAATTAACTAAAACCAACCGCGAAGGTGCTGTAGGTTATTTCATCAATAAATTCTTAGAAAATCCGCAAAAAGAAATTGATAAAGCTACTGAAGCAATCAATAAAATGATCTTAGCTCAGCATACAGAATAAAGGTCAAAATGCAATTTTTAACAGATTTAAATTTAGAATATAATGATTTAGATTTGATAGGTACAGACGAATGTGGCGTCGGTGATTTTTACGGTCCACTTGTAGCCTGTGCCGTTTTTATTCCTAAAGAAAATATGTCTTTTATAAAAGATTTAGGAGTTAAGGATTCGAAATTAATAACTAACTCCAAAAAAATCAAAGAGATCGCAAAACAATTGCGTAAAATGGTGAAGTATTCCATTAAAATATTTAATCCAGAAGGCTATAATAAATTAAATAAATACTATAATTCTAATCAACTTAAAATGTTTTTACATATGTTTGCTATAAATGAATTAGAGGCTAATGTTAAAAAAATAGATTACATAATTATAGACCAATTCAGCACTTTAAAAAGTATTCAAAAATACTATGATACAGCTCTTTCAGACCAATTTTTAAATATTCAAAAGTTTCAACATAATGTGATTTTAACATATAAAGCTGAACAAAAATCACTTGCTGTTTCGTGTGCTAGCATATTAGCTCGTGATAAATTTTTATATAAAATTGAAGAATTAAATCGAGAATACAATACGCAATTTCCGCTAGGTGCATCCAATTTGGTTAAAGAGTTTCATGCCTCTTTTCTTAAAAAGAATAAAAATATTTCCCTTAATAAAATAGCTAAATTACACTTTAATATGGAAATTAAAGATAATAATAAAGAAAAAAATAATTTATTTGAGTAAAACAGCTGTAATTAGCTGTTTTTAATTATTTTCATTTTAAAAATAATTACTTAAATATAACTTATAATATCAATATGATAAAAATATTATTAGCAGGAACTCCTGAATTTTCTGTTCCAATTTTCGAAGAAATTATTAATAATTTTAATGTTGTAGGAATAGTTAGTCAACCAGACAAACCAACGGCTAGAGGAAGAATTATCACTCATACACCAACTAAAAAACTCGGTGAAAAATTCGGAATAAAAGTATTCCAACCCAATAAAATCGGAGAGATAACAGAAGAATTAAGAAAACTAGACTACGATTATTTAGTTACATGTGCATTTGGTCAATTTATACCTACTAAGGTTTTAGCTCTAGCTAAGAAATATAATTTAAATATTCATGGTTCATTATTACCAAAATATAGAGGTGCTTCGCCTATCCAATCTGCGGTTTTGAATGGAGATAATAAAACTGGTATTACATTAATGGAAATGGTTAAGGAAATGGATGCGGGTGATATTTTCTTTCAAAAGAGCTGTACAATAGACGAATTAGACACAGCTTCCTCAATATTTAATAAATTACAAAAAATAAGCATTGACCATATAACTGAATGGATAAAATTAATCGATAAAGGTGAGTTCAACAAGATTGCGCAAAATTCTTCTGAAGTCACATTTTGCACAAAACTAGAAAGAGAAGATGCTGAAATCAAGGAAGATTTAACAATTGATCAAGCTCAAAGAATAATTAAAGGTTATGATGCTAATGGATGCGCATATGCCTATATTATGGGCAAAAGAGTAAAAATATATAAAGCCCAAAATAATTATATAGTTAATGCGCCAACAATAAAATTAAGCGATGGCGTGCTATACCTAACTGATTACCAATTTGAATCAAAACGAAGAGTTATTTTATAAAAAAAGCGTGTTTTGAATGTACCCTTATTACTGGATTTTTTTGACCAGTAAAGAGGGCACATATCAAAACCCGCCGTTTTTTATCCCTCAAAAGAATAATTTGGTTCGGCTTTGAATAAATATTTAATTCAAATTTTGAGCTCTTTTTCATAATTATCAGGTTTTTTTCTAACTGCAATAATTAATATAAGACAAATTACAGAGTAATAGATTAAAAAAATGTTAAAAATTGAAAAGAAGCTTAAAAATATTGAAAATGTAACTATGCTTTGGTAGCCTTGGCTTTTTACTATTCCTCAAATCATAAACCCTATTAAAATAAAAAATAAAACTATAATCAATAATATTGATCTTACCTTGGTTCATAAACCCATTATAAAACTGCTGTTTTCTATAACATTTTTTCACCCTCTAACTTTTCTTTCCAAAACTTTATTATCTAAATTTTTATTCATATGTGACTCCTTTGAGATTTTGGACATAATTAATAAAATATTGATGTGCACCATCTAAAACTAACTTGTTTTCTACTTTTAAACCCCTATTTTTTGCAATTTGCGTAAAAATTGCATGTTTATTAACATCATTTAGATTTGCTAATAGTTTTGGTTCAATTTTAAAATCATCAGTTAGTTTGTTTGGGTAATATTTAGCTATAACATCTAAATAATTTTCAGCAATGAGTTTAATTGGAAATTGCTTAGTTTCTATACATCTAGTCATGGAAAGCTTAACTGCTGCTTCTTGATTTTCGATGTTAGGTAGCAAAATACCCGGTGTATCTAAAAAGAAGAAATTATCTACATTTACTCAGCTTTTAGTTCTTGTTACACCAGGGAAATTGCCTACTTTTAAATTCTTTTTCTGAGTCATTAAATTAATCAATGTGCTTTTACCTGCATTAGGAACACCGAGAACGAAAACTTTAATCCGAGGTTGCAAAAAACCCTTATTTACAGCATTTTTAGTCTTTTCTTTATTAATTTTTTCCAATTCTTTTAAAATAATCGAACGACTTTTTTGATTTCTTAAATCCAATCACAAGAGTCGTGAGTAGTTAAAATGCTTTGCGATTTTTTCTTTTTTTGATACATCCATTAAATCAGATTTTGTTGCAATAAACAAACGAGGTTTATTTGGTGCTATTTTATCAAAATCATCATTGTAGCTACTTAATGGGCATCTTGAATCAAGAACAATAATGAATAGATCAGCCAAATTTGCAACTTCTTTTATTTCTTTTGTGGCCTTAGCCATGTGCCCAGGATACCAATTGATTTTTAAATCGTTATTATTCATTATGGTTACCACTTCTAAGTTTTAATTGCTCTTTTAATGCATCGATTTCAGATTGTAATGAAGCACATTTAACCGCTAATTCTAATTTTTCATCTTTTAAAATATTTAGTGAAATTTGAAGATTATTAATTTCGTTTTTAAATTCATCAATAATTTGTTCAACATCAGAAATACAATAACCGTTAAGTTCGTAGCCAAGATTAATTTTCGTTATTTTTTCACCCATTATTTGCCTCACAATTCATTAATTTTATAAAGAATAATTCCTGCACTAACCGCAACATTTAAGCTCTCAAATTGAATCGGTATATAAATTTTAGTTGAGCAATATTTATAGTTTTCATGTTTTATTCCATGACCTTCATTTCCTAAAACAACAGTAATATAGTCATTTTGGACGCAAAGATCTTTTATATTCATGCTATCTTTATCTAAAGAAGTTGCTATTATTTGATACTTCTTTTCTTGAAGTTTTTTTAATTCATCACTTGAATTTTGGTAATTAACTATGTTTATTTTAAATATTGAACCTTGGGTTGATCTTAAAATTTTAGGATTATAAACATTTACATTAGTGAATAAGGTATCAAAACCAAAACCAACTGCACTACGAATGATTGTGCCAACATTTCCAGGATCTTGAACGTCATCTAAAAAAATAATTTTTGAGCCTATTTTTTTATTCACTTGTTTTTTACAAAGCGCTAAAACACCTTCGGAACTTTTAACTATGCTAATATTTTCGAGAATATGTTTGCTAATGATAAATTTGTTTTCTTTTATTAAATCTTTGGTTTCTACTTCATATATTTCGCACACTAAACCATCGATCTTTAGTGCTTCATAAACCATATTGTAGCCTTCAACAACAAAAAAATCACCAGGTTTTTTTAATCATTTTCGTAAATTTTTAATTTTTTGATTTTGTAATGATGAAATATATTTATTTTGCATTTTCATTATTAAGATTTTTTAAAAAATCTTTTCCTTTTTGAACTTCATATTTACTTAAATTTTTAAATTCCAATTGTCGCATAACTTCGAAACCTATAATCGCAACACAGTTAGCTAAATTTATACTTCTCATTTTTGAAACCATCGGGATTCTTAAACATTTATCAAGATTAGAAATTAAAATATTTTTATCTATTCCTGTGGATTCTCTACCAAACATTAATCAAATTTCTTTTTCTTGCTCATAAACTTTTTTATAATCCACATCCGAATAAGTATGTTCTCCGTACCGCGTAATGTAAAAAATAGTTTTAGAACCGTATTTATTTGCAAATTCTGTATAAGATTCATGAATCTCGTGTGGAATATCACTTAACAATCTACCTGCGGCCGGACGAGACATATATTTAGGATGCAATGAAAATCCAATTGGTTTAATAATGTGTAATTTAGCTTTCAGCGCATAACATGTTCTGATTATATTAGCTGTGTTAGGTGGTATTTCTGGTTCAAAAAGCACTATATTTAACATAATTAACCTCAAAAAACTTATATATTAGAAATTAAATATTATAATTGCATAACTTAATTTTAATATTTAAATTATAATATAAATATCAAAACATTGAAAAATGGAGAAACTATGAAAAAAACATTAACAATTTTAGATATTATTCAAGAATATATGTTCAACCGTTGTTCAAAAGGCGAATCAGTTGAATTTGATGATATTTTTGCAGAGGTTGAAAGCAAACTAAAATCAAAATGAGAAGCTCAAACTAATAATTTTGATTATGATGAAACAAAAACAGAAAAAATTGGAGAAGTTTATAGACTTTTAACCGTTTCAAGCGATTTTGTTCGTAATCCTGATGCAACTTGAACCATTAGATTAAGTGCTTTAAATAAGAATTAATATGCTAGTTAATGCTAAAAAGATGGTTGATGATGCGTATAAAAATCGTTATGCAGTCCCTCATATAAATATTAATAATTTAGAGTGAGCTAAAAATGTTTTATTAGCCTGTGAAGAAATGAGGAGCCCAGTTATTTTGAGTGCCTCAGAAGGCGCCGTCCATTATATGGGTGGGTATAAAACTGTAAGCTCAATGGTTAATTCGCTTGTAAAAGACCTTAATATTACTGTCCCTGTGGCCTTACATTTAGATCACGGAACCTTTGAAGGATGCAAAAAAGCAATAGAGGAAGGCTTCACTTCAATAATGTTTGATGGTTCAAAATTAGAATTTAACCAAAACTATAGTAATACAGCGGAATTAGTAACATTAGCTAAAGAAAATAATATTTCCATAGAGGCCGAAGTAGGGCAAATTGGCGGACAAGAAGACGATATTTTTTCTAAAGGTGAGTTAGCTAATTTAAACGAGGCAATTTCCTTATCTAAGCTAGGTATAGACTTTTTAGCTGCAGGGGTAGGTAATATCCACGGTAAATATCCAACTAATTGAAAATCATTAAATTTTGACCTTTTAGATTTAATATCCAAAAACACAAAGATTGGAATTGTGTTACATGGTGGCAGTGGCATTCCTAATGATCAGATTAAAAAAGCAATCGATTTAGGAGTTGCAAAAATTAATATTAACACCGAATTACAACTGGCTTTTCATCAAGCGATACGTGATTTTATTGTCAATAACAAAGATTTAAAAGGTAAAAATTACGATCCTAGACTTTTATTAAAAAATGGTTGTGAAGCCATTAAGCAAGCAACCAAAGAAAAAATATTACTTTTTAGTTCAAATAATAGATATTAAAATCACCTTTTTAGAGGTGATTTTAATATTGAGTTTCGACCAAAAAAACTATAATACAGTGTTTTTGGTTATTTATTATTCTGATTTAACAGAGAAATATAATTCACTAAGAGTTACTTCATTAATGCCACAATAGTCAATGTCCATACCGTTATGAAATAAATCACTGGCAATTAAATTAAAAACATTTTTTTCGGCTCTAATTAATATTGTGTTTTTATCCGCTTTTTGATATTGAAAATCTAAAGATTTTTTTAGCAATTCTAATTTTTGTTCCAAATCGGTTATTTTTTTGGAAACAATTTTAAAACCAAAATAGTTATTTTGTTTAATTGAATCAAATGTACCCGAAAATTTAATTTCTCCTTTATCTAAAACAGTTACGGAGTCAATATACATTTCTAATTCCCTTAAAATATGGCTAGAAATAAAAATAGTAATTTTATTTTTTTGGTTAAGTTCTTTTAATTTTTTATATAAATCTTCACGAGCTGCAGGGTCTAAATTTGCAGCGGGTTCATCCAAAATTAAAATTTGAGGATCATTCAATAAAGCTTGGGCAAGCATGACTCTTTTTTGTTGACCACTAGAAAGATTGTTGCCATAACGTTTTCAAAGATTTTCTTCAACCCCAACATTCATTAAAATCTGGGACACTTTTTGTTTTGCCTCTTTTTTCTCTATTCCATAAAGCAAAGCCATATCAACCAAAAAATCAAATATATTTAATGATTTAGGAAATGTGGCAGCTTCTGGTATGTAACCAATTATTGATTTAACAGATGCATCTTTATTGCTTGTCTCATTAATTGTTATTTCACCCTTAAAATCTGGATAAAAACCCAACAAAGTTCTAATTGTTGTGGTTTTACCCGCACCGTTTGCACCTATAAAACCGTGAAATTCACCGTTTTCAATAACAAAAGAAATATTGTTAAGGACGGTATTTTTTTTGTTAAAAATTTTAGAAACGTTTTTAAATTCTATAGCACTCATAATACCACCTAATTTTTAAAATCCTTTTTGTTAAATTTTCTTTTTCCGATGAAAAGACATAAAACGGCTAAACCAGAGTACAAAGTTATGGTTAAGTATCAAGGGTAAATATTCATAGAATTATGCTTCATAATTCTAAAGTTGGCTTCTTCAACATCTACAAATGCATAGAAGTTATCATCAAAGCCAATTGTTTTATTAATTAAGCCTAAACCACCAAGCTCATTAATTTTTTTATTTAGCTCAAAATAAACTAAATTATGAATTTGTTTATTTGGCAGTTCTGTTAATGAATGTTTTAAAATCAAAACTTCAGTATCAATATTATTTTCACTTTTACTTTCTAATGCATAGTTTATTTTTGAGAGGAAATCTTGGAAGCTTTTTGACTCTATAGCAAAATTAAGAATTTCCTTTGAATCTTTATTTAATTTTTCAATTTTATTTACGATATTATTTTTGAATTTGTTTCACAATTCTTCTTCAAGTTTTTTGTTTAAACTTTCTAGTAATTGAGCTCCTTTTACTTCCGCTTCGGTTGCAGTAGATATTTCTTTTTTTACTGTATCTCTGATGTTTTGGATTATTTCATTTAAATTTATATTATCATTAGCTTCAGTTAAAAGATATCAAAATTCTCTAGCGCTTAATTTATCAATGTTATATAAAGTGCTTAATAAACTAATGTTATCATAGTTTCTGTTAGTATTAGGCACTAAGTTTGAATTTATTAATATATCATTATTTGCTCGATTATATACTTGGTAATTATTTTTAACTAAGACATAGAAATCTTTTATAACTGGTAGTGCGGTTTCACTACTTTTAACTGAAATTTTAGTTACATATCAATTGTTTTGCACATCTAATTTAGTTAAATAATTTAATTTATATGGTTCTATGAGTTCACCCCCAATTAAATACCTAAAATGATCAGAAGGATTAATTAAAGCAGGTAAATAATGAAAGTTTTTGTTAATTGTTTTATAAGCATCCTTTACTTCGATTTTTTCATTAGTGTATATTTTATCAAGGAACACAATTTCATTTTTACCACCAGCAAAAAAACTCTTTCAGTATTCATTTTTGCTATTTTCTCAAATATGATCGTGAATACCCTCACTTAAATTCGACGTTAATTTGATCGGAGTGTAGTGAATTGTGGCTTTTTTACTACTGTCTACAATATTAATGATAAAAGGTGTTATAGGCTGCAAAACAACAACAGGTACAGTTAAAACAGCAAAAAAACCTTTAGCGCTTATAAATTGTGAAATAGCGCCTCCTACTGAAGAAGTTATAAAAATTATTAATATTCATCCCAAAATACTTCATGCAAGCAATATAAAAATATCTTTAATTTTTAATATCATAAACAAGCTCATTATTGTGCCAGAGATGATAAAACTTAAAACAAAATATGTTCCCGTTACAATAGCTGATAAGGTAATTGTAGCTAAAAATTGTGCTCAATAAATTGAATTACGATTTATTGGTTTAGAATGGATAATATATTGTAAACCTTCGTTTTTAATAAAATAAAAAACCCTTGAGCATATTAAAACTGTTACAAAGAAAGTTATAGATATTAAAGTTGTTATGAAAACAAATAATATTGGACTTAGTTGGCCACTTAAAGAACCAAAAATAGGTGAAATACCAATTAATAATTCTAAAATCAAAATTAATGATAATAAAACAGAGTAAAGGATTATGAATTTTGGCTGTTTTATTATTGTTTTAACTAAAAATTTATAAAAATTGTTCATTATGTTACTCCCAGTAATAGTTTCATTATAATATATTCTTATAGATAAGCAAAAAAATGAAATCATTCCTTCTGGTTTTTGAAATTTCTCTAACTTCAATTCTCATGTACGTTTTTCATATAAAAACCTTTCTTTTTTAAAACTAACAAAACAACTGTAAAATGAGTATTAAACAAACATTTTATTGAGTAATTCTTGCTTAATTTTTTTGAGTTTTTCGCACTTACGCTGATGAAGTGTTAGGAGTGAGTCTAGAGAGGAGAATGTCTGAGCTATTTTGTTTTGTTCGGGGAGTTGAGGGGTATGAACCATAACAGTTTTTAACGAGGATGATGTGATCGTAGGTATTGTTGAGTTAGACCCTAAATCCATTATGTTATCTTGAATATTCTTTAATGAATTAAATAAAAAGAATGGATTAATAAATATCTTCAAATCTAACGAAAAACACTTGTCATTAAGATAAAATTTAACTGGAATATATGAAACCCAGCCACATTTCCCGGCTCTTGCGATAGTAATAGTGTTTTCTAATCTATTGTATTCAGTATGG
>NZ_JOOB01000016.1 GCF_000712185.1 Mycoplasmopsis opalescens ATCC 27921
TTTAAAAATTGAAGACAAGAATGAACTTTTTGTGAATGATTATCTCAAACGCAAACATCTAATCCCAATTCCTGAAGCAATCAAGTTAGCCAAACTTAACGCAACGGGTTATACGTTCAATACATATCTAAGCAAAAAAATTGAATTAATCTATAAAATCGGTAATAAAGAAATAGTAAGTGACGAAGAAAAATTTCTAATTAAAGAAATTTTTGAAACATTGCAAGAAACACAAAAATACTTATCAAACATTCTTAATTTTTAAAAGTTTTCTTGCTTCTTCTTTTTCAGAAGAAGAAGAAATTTTGCTTCTTTTGTTTGCAAAAGAAGAACGAAACAAGAACATTGAAATTTATTTAATGTTCTTGTTTTGCGTCGAAATGTTGGTTTGACCAAAAAAAACTATCAAATAATGGTATTAATAAACAAAATTTTGTTGGTTATTTTTAACAAACATGATATAACATTTACAATCAATTTAACCTAACCTCAAGGGGTTCATTTTGTTTAATGTTTCACACATTTCAAAAATAAATAGTGTTATAAAATGGAAAAGTTTCAAATATCAAACAAAATGAAACACATGAGACACGTTGAATTAATCGCAAATGTTATATCATGTTTGTTATTCAAATTACCATGCGAGATTTTGTTTTTAGTCCCTGTTTTTTGAAACTCTCTTAACCGTTTTCGCTTTCTTTTTATAGTTGAAATTGAGACATCTAAAGTATTGATAACTGTTTATTTGTTCAATCGCTATGCCTTGTAATTTGTCTGTAAATTAAATCGTTTTTTGCTGCATATTTCTGATTTTTCATACCAAATTATATTCCTTAGTTAAATTCTAACTAAGAGGTTCATTTTGTTTGGTATTTGAAAGAAATTTGCAATATATATATTTACTAAATTTAAGATTAATAAAATAATATAATATAATTGCTGTTAGTATAATTCTTAACCAGAAGTTTATATTAATATTTTATTTTTTTATACTCAATTTCTTTTTAAACACCAATTATCTTTTCAAGGAGTTAAGTAATGGACGCAAATATAAATTCTAAAAATAAACAACAAATAATTAATGATTTAAAAACAAAATTACTAGATACAACACTTAGAAATCCACTCATAAATTTCAAAGGTAATGAAAATAATTCTATAAATATTCTTTGCAATAACATTTCTGAATTACTACTCAGTATTGAAAGAAATCAAAAAAATAATGCATACAGTATTGAAACAAAAGACACAGATGAATCAATAACAAGCATTGAAAAAAATGTGTTTTTTTCACATAGAACTATAGATGGTTTACAAAAAACATTAAACACTATTTACTCTAAATGTAAATTGATGTTAGAAGAACGTGGAATTAATGTTCTATATTTAGCTTTTGGAATTTTAGAGTGAGTTGACTTAAATGGAAATTCTATTAGATCTCCTTTAGCGTTTTTACCATTACAAATATCACGTCGACATCTAAAAGATATTCCTAAAATCACAATTTTGGATAATGAACATTTGCAAGTCAATAACTCACTAGAGAAAAAAATAAGCACCGAATTAAAAAAGACTGATTTATTTACAGTAGCATTAAATCCTGAAGCAAGTTTAAGTGATGAATACAAGCAAATTAGAAAAAATTTTGAAGTTATAGCAAATGACATAAACAAACTTAATGAAAACAATGAAAATGAGTCAGAATGAAGAATAGTTGATGAAGTAAATATCTCGATATTCCCTTTTTCATCTATCAATGTATATAACAACCTTTGCAATTCTGAAGATGAAGTTAGCAATTCATTAATTATGAATGTTTTGGCATCAGATGTCACATTAGATAATGCATCAATTAATGAACCAATAGTTAATGAAACTGATATTGATAATTCTATTGACCCTACATCCTATTACCATGTTTTGAAATCTAACTCATCACAAGAAGCAGCAATTCAATCAGCAATAAAAGGCCAAAGTTTTATTATTCAAGGTCCTCCAGGAACAGGGAAAAGTCACACAATTACCAATATTATTTGTGAACTTTTAGCCCGAAATAAAAAAATACTTTTTGTTTCTGAAAAACTATCAGCAATAAACGTTGTTTATAATCTACTTGAAAAAATTGGTTTAAGTAATTGAGTATTGAGATTGCACAGCAATGAAATTAAGAAACAAGAGTTTTATCAAGAATTAGGTCGAACCCTTGAACTTTCAAAAAATTATCAGTCGGTTCCAAGTGAAACAGTACAAAAATGAGTTTCAAAATACAATAATTCTATTAACGAAATTGAGAAATTTAAAACAAATTTGACTCAAAAAAGAGGTTCAATCAGTAAGTCTATCTATGAACTAATTGGTGAATATCAAAAACTAGTTAATTTAGACTCACAGGACTTAATTTTTAATATTCCTAATTATGTAACTATAACACAAGAAAAATATGAAGAATTAATACAAAAAGTCAATAATTTCGAACTTAAATTAAACATAATCAATCGATCACCAAAACAAAACCCATGATATGGTATCAAAGATCAATCATTGTCTCTTACTCAAAAGGAACACAATTTTGAACTATTTAATAAAATTAAATCATTATTAAACAATTTAAAACATAAGATGCTTCAAATGTTGAGTGATAATGCAAAAAACAACATTGATTCAACACCTTTAGAATCATTGAGTTTAATTAATAAACTACTCGCAGATAGCACAAAATTTAATCTTTTAGATAAATATAATAATATGTTTTATGATTCATTTAAAACACTCCCTGATCATATTGAAAAAATTGTTAATTCATTAAAAAAATATGAAGATCACTTAAGTGAAATTACACAAAAATATAAACCTGAATCATTAAACAAAAACCCGCATGAAATGCTTCAAAAAGCACTTTTATACAAGGAAAAAAGTAAATTAGCGAAGTTTTTTAGCAAAGAATATCGAAGCATAAAAAAAGAACTTCTCAAATATAAAATAAAACGCAAAATAAATGATGTAGAACTAATTAATGATTTAGAAAGTTTCAACATTGCTCATGAGCAAAAAAATAATATTGACTTAGATTTAAATGCATGCAAAAATATTTTTAATATTGATTACTCAGGAATGAATTATGAAAAATTAAGCAATGAATTAAGTTCTATTAAATACTTTGCTGAGTTAAATAGATTATTCGATATGTTGCATTTAAATACCTTCCAAAGTAAAATGCAATGTGCACAAATGTTTCGTGATATAGGTGCTTTAGCTGATGAATATCGTCAAATATTCAGTGAATTTGATACAAAAATCAATGAATTTAATTCATTGTTCACTGATAATATACTGCAATATTCAATAGAAAACGAATCACTCAAGGATGTTGAAAGAAAATTACACAATCTCACAAATGTTCAGTTCACTTATGAAGACTACATTGATTTCCACCGTTCGTATTGTCAACTTGAAAATGATGAATACACCAAAGAATTTGCACAATATATAATTCAAAATATAGACAGCAAAAAATTCACTAACCTAAAAAATATTTTTGCTAAACGTTTTATCTTATTAATAACCGATAGCTTCATTAATAAATTTATGCCAAATTGGTCATCTGTTGAGTATGAAAACATTTTGCGCGAATACAAACAAACTTTAGACTACCTTTCTGAAATAGCTAAATATAAAATTATTCAAAAAGTTATTGAAAATACACCTGTTTCTGGTGAAAGTATTATTTCAACAAATCATAAAATACTGAACCAACAAATTGCAAAAAGTCGTAATAAAATGCCTATTCTGTCATATATAGAAAAATATGGAGACTTTTTAACCACAATTAAACCATGTTTAATGCTTTCGCCAACTTCATTTAGTACATATTTTGCACGTAGAAATGTAGATTTTGATGTAGTTATTTTTGATGAAGCTTCACAATTAAAAACAGAATTTGCCATTTGTCCTTTAAGTGCAGCAAAACAATTTATTATCGCTGGCGATAATAAACAATTGCCTCCAACTAACTTTTTCCAATCAGTTGATAATCCTACTGAAAGCGATGGAAATATCACTAGTGAATCTGATTTTGAATCAATATTAGATAGAATGCAAGGTAAAATTAATGATATGATGCTTAAATGGCATTATCGTTCAATCTACGAAGAACTTATCACACCTTCTAATGAATTTCTTTATGATAATAGATTAATTACATTCCCTAGTCCAACAAAATCACGCAACTTAACAGATGAATATAAAGGAATTAAATTCCTTAAAATCAATGGTATTTATGAAGACCAAACCAATGAAATTGAGGCTGAATACATCATTAATTTATTGCTAGACTTACGCAAACAATATGGTAATTCAAAATCTATTGGCGTTGTTACCTTCAACCTCAAACAAGCAGCACTTATTGAAAATAAACTGCGAAAATATGTAAAAAATAATCCAATTATCAATAAACTCTACGATGAAAACAAACTCTTTGTCAAAAATATAGAAACCGTTCAAGGAGATGAAAGAGATATTATTATTCTTGGAATTACTTTTGGACAAAACAGAAAAGGCACAATTTCTATGAATTTTGGTGCTTTAAACACAAAAGGTGGTGAAAGAAGGCTTAATGTCGCAGTCACTCGAGCTAAAATTTCAACTATTATTGTAAGTTCAATAAATTATTCTGATATTCGTGTAGAGAGCGTACAAAACAAAGGACTGGTATTCTTGCAAGAATACTTAAAATATGCACAATACGGTCCAAATTCAAATACCGAAAAAACTTTAGAACAAGGTATTAAAACATTCAATAGTGCGTTTGAGTTGGAAGTATATAAAGAAATAGAAAAATTAGGTTTTAAAGTTAATAATCAAGTCGGCAGTTCTAGATTTAAAATTGATTTAGGTGTGCTTAATCCTCAAGATGATTCGCAATATACACTTGGTATTGAGTGTGATGGAGCAACATATCTCTCATCATTTTCAGCGCTAGATCGTGATTTTATGCGTCAGTCATTTTTAGAATCTAGAGGTTGAAATATCTATCGAATTTGATCAACTAATTGATTTAAGAATACTGAATATGAAATCAAAAAACTTCACCAGGCTATTGAAAATTCTCTTAAAAATCTCAATAAACCACAAAATAATGACTTAATTTTAGAGCAAAACATTGACAATGGTTCAGATAACAGCGAACAATACACTAAACAAACAGAAGACAAAAACGATGAAAATGTTGAGTATTTTAGCATAGATCATCATCAACAAATTAATCGTGATGAAGAAGACGAAGAAGAAGAATACGTTGAAACTACTCACAAAGAAATAGAACCTGAGAAATTACATTCAGACAACGAACAAGCACAAGATTTATCACTTAATGTACAAACCATTTCAAGAAAATCAAAAATAGAATTTGATTACTTTATAACTTATGATGAATTTATAAACAAATTCTATATCGACAATAAGCAGTTAATTATTGATTTTTATTCATTCGAACCATCAACGACCTTATCTCAACGATTATTTTCTACAGGAGCAGAGAAAAATAGAATAAAAAACTTTGTTTCTTTAATTATTAATAAAATTTTTGAATACTACAACACATTAGATATAAATACAATAGTAATGGTTGTTAAAAAATGTATTCCAGATTCAATATATAACTATGTTTTGAGTTACTTTAAAATTAAAGAATTAATTAATGATTGTTTAGATATTCACACTCCACACTTCCTAACTAAAATATATGATAGAAACAAGGAAAAATACTTTTACCACAAAATAGGTTCATCACTTAAACCTCTTGTTTGCAAAGAGCGCAGTGATAGAAGTTTCCAAGACTTAGCAGAATTTGAAGTTTGTTATCTAATGCTATACATCCTTAAACATATAGGAAAAACATCATATGATGACTTTATTTCAACTGTTCTAACTGCTTTCAATGTGAAACGTTCTACAGTGGCAAAAAATTATGCTTCGCAAATGATTTCGAAATTAGCAAAATATAATATTATTATCTGAGAAGAAAATAATGACGTTTATCTTGCTGAAGCCTACGAAACACAAGATACTGAGGAATTAATAACAAAAATGTTCAATTTACCACTTAATTCCGCATTAAGTGATGAACAAAAAAACAACTTATAAATAAAATAAGTTGTTTTTTTGTTGCCTTTCCTGCGTTTCCCACTTTAAGTATAAAATAGAGCCCTTTGTTAGCTCTATTTTATACTTAAAGTGGGAAACGCAGGAAAAATTATAAATTAACCATATATATGTTAAAAGTTTAATTTCAGTTTATATAACTTATTTTCTTAATTCTTCTGCTTGCTTTGAAATTATTTCTGTATTTTGAATATATTTCTTTTCCTTGATAATATAAGACTTAACAAGCGATGATGTCTTATTTAAGTTATTTATAAAATCTTTTTTTCAAGATTTATAATCATTTGATGAAAAAGGAATAAAAACTGGAAATGTATAAAATTTATCAACATTATTGAATTCACTAATAGAATGTTCTACATAAGGTTCGGGTTCTTTTAATCTTTTATCATTACTTGGAAAAATAACACCGCTAGCATGGCAATTAATTGATACCATATCCCTTATACATTTATCATAATCACTCAATACATCACTAAAAGGTTTTTCTTCAAAAATAATTTCGCTTCATGCCTCTTTGAATTTTGCATCTAAAATCATGAAAGGTTTTTTCTCATTATCATTGCTAAAAAAAACATAATCAGGAAATGTTTGCTGTTTGAATTTTCTTTCTCCTTTGTAATCTATAATTTTAATTTCCTTTTGAGAAGAAAGAGTATATTCATCAGATTTTAAAAATTCTTCTAAATAATTCTCTCATAAAGTCGGAATATAGAATAAAATTCCTTCTACTTTATTTGAATTATCTCCATTAAAAACAGATATACCTTCATTTCTTAAAATATTTAAGCATATTTTTCTTAACGATTCATACTCGATATAAAAGGGATGTGAAATTGAATTTAAATTTTTCATAATAGTTGTTTTAAGACTATATTTTCAATGTTTGGTATTAAATGACAAATTGTCGATCAATCTTTTCATTTCTGTATCTGAATCGAATATTCTATTAACCTTTGAAAAGTATTTTTTCTTTAGATATTGATAGGTTTTAACTATTTTAGATATTGATAGGTTTTAACTATTAAATGATTAGTGTAATTGTCAATACTATTTTCTCTATACGAATATGATATCAGACCGCTGTTCATTCACATATTTTGTTTAATATGTTTAGATACATCGATTGTTCCTCTAAGCTTGTCATCATTTTTTTCAAATCTTTGGTATGTTCTAAATTGCCCCTTAATGCTTGCTTCCTTTAATTTATATTTATAAGAAAATAATAAAAGATAATCAAAAATGTTAACTTTGCTATTTAAAGGTATAAAATCTTCATTTAAGATCAAATATTTATCTGATAGCATTGTAGATAGAAAATTTGGTTCTCCGATTTTTTGATCCTCTTTTACATCAAATCTAGATTGAATTTGAAGAGTAATTTCAATCTCGTATTCATCATTTGACTCTTGTTTTGATAATTCACCTTTTATATCACTTTTTTTAATTTTAATTGATTTTGATAATATTCCAACAAGGCCATCAAAATAGTATATATTTTCGCTTAGTTGATTAAATAATTCATATTTTAAACGTTTTTTACTTTTATTAACAAGTTGATTACTATTATTAACAACTAATTCTTCAACATCTGTCTTTATTTTGTTTAAAAAATATAAAAGTATGTTTTTCTTATTACTATTTAATAATTCGAAATCAGGGCCGCTTATTTTAGTACGACCTATATCTTTATAAATATAAGAAAAATCTCTTCCATAAAATGTAATCTTATTTTTCATACGATACATCCAAAGCTTTGGCGCACTCATAAATTAATTTATCAACTTCTTCAGAATTTCTTCCTCTAGTATATTCTTTAATAATTAAAGCAATGTCATTATTAAAAATTTCTTGTAATGTAGATGATTTATATTCTTTAAAATAAGCATGTCCTATATGGTAAGCTTCGGATAAACCAAATTTAGCACCTTCATTAGAAATAACATCATTCATAGCGCAAATTCTTTTTGCTAATTTTTTAGCTTTTTCTTTATCAATATTTAACATATTAATAAGTGATTGCTTGCAAATCTTTTTAGCATTTACTTCTATTCATTGGAACCTTCTTCGTAAGGCAAAATCAAAAACATCTACCGATTTATCAATATCATTCATAGTTCCAATAATATATAAATTCTTAGGAATAAAAAAGCCACCTTCAAAACAATCGAAACTTAATAAATGAGCTTTTCCATCTGACTCTATTTGATATGTTCTTAAATTTTTATATTGCGTTTGAAATGAATTTTTAATTCCCCTATAAGACTCTTCAAGTCCAAACATTAGTTCTCCAAAAACTTTAGACAAATCAGCTCGATTTATCTCATCAATGATAAAAAAGTATTTTGTTTTAAATTTATTATTTTCTTCTGCATCAGAATATTTTTTTTCAAAATCTTCAAAAGTTACTGGTAAAGTATCTCCTAATTCTTTAAAGTTATTCATTATAACTTTGCGACAAAACGCCTTAAATATACCATCCTGTTTTACAAATGTTGGCTTGTCGTTAGCTGCATTAAAAATAATGGCAGGTCTCAATCCTTCTATAAAATCTGAATAATCATACGATGGGTGAAATTGAACAAATTCACTTCTATCATTATTTGTTTTAATCCGATCATTAACATAAGACCTAACATTATAAGTTTTACCCGTTCCTGGAGCACCTGTTAAAACTATCTGGTTATAATCTTTTAAAGCATCTGATATTATTTCAAATATATAGTTTTCATTAGCAAAAAGTATTTTGCTTAATGTTTTTGAAACTTCAAAAGATTGCTTTTCGGTAATTTTATTTATATCCAATGACAAAATTTCAAAAGCTTTTTCCATTATATTAATATTTTGTTTAATTTGAGACATTCCTTCATTTTCTATTTTGAATAAGTCGAGACCTTTTTCAATTGCTTCATCTTTATAAATTTGAGCAATTCTATATTTGTATTCACATTCTTTAACTTTAGACTCTAAACAAATCATTTTTTTAATAATTTGCTTAGCTACAAATTTCTCATATAAGTCATCTTTTTCTAAATCATATAATTCTTTAAATGAATTGCAATTTACTATTTTTTTTAATAAAGGTTTTATTTTTTCTTCAAAATATATATTAGCGGTTTCACTATCAGCTTCCTTTTGTTCTTCTTCATTATCATATTTATTAAGATAAAAAGTTCCATTGTCGTTCATTTTAATCATGTATTGAAAAGCATTTCCAGGTCTTGACAATCCAAATATGTTAGAACCTCATTCTAAAAAGTGATTTAAATAATGTTCTAATTTTTTTCGATTTGTATACTCTTTTAATGTAATTGTTCCATCTTTAATTTGTTGACGATACTCTTTTCATTTATCTATAGTTTTATTTTGCTTATTCAGTTCTTTTTCATAAACCTTATCTTTATAAGTATTTTCATATAAATTAATTAATTTATTTTTAATAATAATCCATTCTATTTCTTCATATTCAACTTCTAATGCTTTAGCACATTCAGCTATAAAATCATTAATAACAGATTGTTGTCTTCCTCTTGTATATTCTTTAAGAATTGGGACGATACTCCTATTAAAAATATGTTTTAAACTTAAGGGGTTATTCAAATCAACTTTTTTAAAATATGCATGACCAATATGATAAGCTTCTGAAAGACCTAATTCTCTTCCTTTAACAGAAATAACATTATTCATTTTTTTGATTTTATCAACCAAGGTATTAATTTGTTCAGGAGAACTATTTTTTAATATTTCAGTTAATGATGTATGTGCAACTTCATTAGCTTTTATTTCAATTCATTTAAATCTTCTCCTTAGAGCAAAGTCAAATGATTCGACTGATCTATCAATATCATTCATAGTTCCAATAATATATAAATTCTTAGGAATAAAAAAGCCGTCAGAAAAACAATCAAAATCAATTATTTTTCCTTTTCCGTTTGTAATTTCATATGTTTTTAGATTTTTATATTGCGTTTGAAATGAATTTTCAATTCCCCTATAAGACTTTTCAAGTCCAAACATTAGTTCTCCAAAAACTTTAGACAAATCAGCTCTATTTATCTCATCAATGATAAAGAAATATTTATCCGTACAATCATCTTCGTATTTTTTATATAGTTCGCTGAATGGCAAATTAACCTCAGTTGGATTTTTAGTTTTAATTTTATCGTAATTTTCAGTGACTACTTTTCTACAAAATGCTTTAAATATACCATCCATTTTTACAAACGTAGGTTCTTCAATAGTAGCTTCGTCTAAAACAACAGGTCTCAATCCTTCTATAAAATCTGAATAATCATATGACGGGTGAAATTGAACAAATTCACTTCTATCTTTATTTAGTTTAATCTGATCATTAACATAAGACCTAACATTATAAGTTTTACCCGTTCCTGGAGCTCCTGTTAAAATTATCTGGTTATGTTTCTTTATTGCTTTATCTAAAATTAATTTTATTGATGATTGTGAATATTCAGTAAATTTATTAATATCAATATTTTCTTTATTTAATTCTTTATTTAGTTGCATGTTTATCCCCTAAAATCTTTGTTTTATAACTAGTAAATAACTTTGTTCAAATAAAACACTTTTTCAAATGTAAAATATCAAACAAAATAAACCTTTTGAGAATAGGTTTAATTAATTATAAATGTTATACAGTGTTTGTTAAAAATTATGTCAGTGATTTTGTTTTTAATACCGTTATTTGATAGTTTTTTTGATCTAACCAACATTTCGATGAAAACAAGAACATTAAAAAATTTTTATATTCCTGTTTTGTTCTTCAAAATGTATTGAAACAACTTTATTTGTACCAACATCTTGAGCGAGCAATATTGTAATTTATTATGACTATTAAATCAGTAATTGCTACAACCATCGATTTCAACGATATCACCAAACTTATATACGCTTTTGTAGTTTAATCGCCGCCTTGTTTTTTTTCTTAGGATTCGTAATATTTAAATTGCAATATAAAAAATAAATCTTTATTAGTTAAGATTTATTCTATTTCGTTTAGCAATTTTTTTGCCTTCTTTTGTTGCATACGGACTAGCAACTCCAAGTTGTTTAAAGCGTCTAATCAGAGTTGAATATGAAAAATCTTTAGTTTCTGAACACTCAAAGTTTTCAAAAAATTTATAAAAGGAAATCAAAGATAAAAAAGAAGAACTATCATTATTGTTCTCATTCGCTGTTAATCTATAACTTTTAAAATAAGTTTTGCACAATCCTATAAATTTCTCATCCGAATGTTTAAGAGCATTTTTGTTATTTAAATTACCGTGCGTGATTTTGTTTTTAGTTCCTGTTTTTTGAAACTCTCTCAACTGTTTTCGCTTTCTTTTTATAGTTGAAATTGAGACATCTAAAGCTATTGATAATTGTTTATTTGTTCAATCACTATGTTTTGTAATTTGTCTAAAAATTAAATCGTTTTTTGTTGCATAACTCTGATTTTTCATACCAAATTATATTCCTTAGTTAAATTATAACTAAAAGGTTCATTTTGTTTAGTATTTAAAACTATAATTACATAAGTACTTAATTAAATTCTAAAGTCGTATGCTTGATTGTTTCCAACAAGCTTTAAGATCTTCGGGTAACATACGTCACTTCGCAAAATATTCTGTTTTATAAACTCCAAAATGTTATGAAAATCATTATTAGTATTTTTACATCTTTTTTTATAAACAAAAAGGTGGATAGATTTTACTCTAATCACCTTTTTGATCTGTGTATTACAACTTATCACTACTTCAATATTATCCACTGACCTAATTTTGTTGAACCTTCATATCGAATGTGTTTAGCTTTCCTCATTTTAGTTAAATGATAACGTACACCATCAATGGTAAGATTTAGTTTCCTTGCCATTTCTTTCGTACTTATATGAGGATTTTCTGTGATTATTTTAATAATCTCTTCCTCTTTCATGGTAGTTTTAGTAGTAGTTTTCATAGTAGTTTTTTCATAACTACTATCAATGTCTTTCAAAAATTCATCATTCACGTGCATAACTGCATTGGTATAGTTATCTTCTTCATTATACGGATAAAATACGAGCTCAGGAGAGCCATTTTTTAATAATGATCTTTTGTACGTCTTATTCCTGATCCATAAGACTCTATCAAATTAAGAGAAAAGAACATATCATTAAGTTCTTTATTAAGATATTGCCTTCTATCAAAACTTTTATCTCTATTAAGAGCTTCAATAGTTACAGGAGGAAGTGAGAAATATAAAACAAAATAAGTCGCTTGAAACACGTTGAATTAATTGAAAATGTTATATCATGCTTGCTATTTTTCCATTTCATAACTTACTAATTTTTCTAACTTAGATTAATAGAAATCTTTTATAATACTATCGTAACTATAAAGAGAAGGGGAGAGACAAGCTCATTGAACCTTCAGCAACTTACCTAACAAAGGCAAAGTGCTAAAGCTTGTATGATAGTGAAGCGTTTAATTTTGGTAAAAATAATTAACTTCCTATCATAACTATAGGAAGTTTTTTCTTTCTTTTTTAGTTGCTATTAATTATTAAAGAAGGAGAAAAAATGACAAAAATATTTGATGAATTAGCAAGTATTTGCATTAAAAATAACATAATTGAAAAACAAAAAACTGAGAAACTCATAAAAGAATATAACGAAATAGATGCAATAGTTAAGATAATTTCATCAGATGAATTTATATTGAATTATGAAAAAGTTTTATCTGCATGAAAATTATTAGAAAAGACTTATTTAAAGAGTCCTAATTTTATAATTAAATTTTTGGAGAAAGTATATTGAGATGTGAAACATGACTTTATTGCTCTTATTTTAAAAAGGCATGTTGATAAGCAAATATTAAATGAGCCTGAATTTATTAGACAAGTGTTGAATTTTTGCAGTTTTTTTGATTTATTTGATTTTGATATTAATAATGAAGATCATTATAATATTGTTTTGAACGAAATAATTGATCATAGGTATTTATTTAAAAGGTTAAGCTATGAATTTAGAAATAATAAAAAATTTGTAATGGATGCTATAGAAAAAAATCCAGAGATATTAGTTGATATATTTGATAAATTTAAAGATGATTTTCAAGTTATGGAGTTTGCAGTCAAAAGGCTGCCAAACAATTTTAAATATGCTTCAGATCGACTTAAAAATGATTTAGATTTTGCTTCAAAAGCTATTAAGAGAAAAGGTGATAATTTAAAATATACACCAACTCAATTGAGAGATAAAAAAGATTTTGTTTTACAAGCAATACAAAAAGACCCTTATTCAATAAGATATGCTTCAGATAGATTGAAAAACGATAAAGAATTAGCATTATTAGCAATTAGTAAAAGACCAGGTTCTTTACAATTTCTCTCTGATGAATTAAAAGATGATAAAGAAGTTGTATTACTTGCTGTTTCATTATCGCCTTCTGAATTAATGAACTCATCAGATAGATTAAGAGCAGATAAAGAAATAGTCAAGAAGTCCATGCAAAATATTTGTTTTTTACAGCATTCAGAATATGTGTCTAAAGAAATTAAGAATGACCCTGATGTATTTAAATGAATAGCAGATGCTTACAATGACGAGTATAAATGAATAGAAGAATCTTACAAAAAAAGATAGTGTTGTTATGATTAATTAAAGTAGTGAGTTTCGGAGTTTAAACTAAAAAAGCGAAATTTGCGCTATTTTATACGCAAAAATCGCTTTTTTTAATTTATTCATACCATTTTTAATAATTGTGTTTATTTTCTAAGCCTTCGGTAAAAAATTATACTAACGGCAATTATCATTATTTTTTTAATCTTAAATTTAGTAAATTTACATGTTGTAAAAGCTGATTCGTATCTAATAAAAGATCGTTTAAAATCTCTTTTTGTTTTGCTGTAAATGCGTTTCTACGAAGATATGTATCTGATATTTTTGTAACTTCAATTTTAGACAATTCATTAATTATTGTGCTGTATGTTTCATTTCTCTTTCTTGCTATTAAATCTTTGCAATAAAACATTATGTAGGCCCTTACGATACCACTAATAAATGTTAAAAATGTTTTAGATTCTAAATCTCCATCAGTGTATGAATAGTTTTTATTTAAGTTGGTTTGAGTTTTGATTCATCTAAACATTTTTTCAATGCTATCTCTATTGTGGTATGTATTTTGCACTTCATCAATTGTTTTTTCAGCGTTTGCTACTATGGCACAATATTAAGCGTTTTTTATATGTTTTTCAAATGATTCTTCCTTTGGTTTTACACTTAAAATTCTTCGTTTTTCATCAAGCTCAAATCAAGATATTCAGAAAAATTATGTTCATCTTCTTTTGTTAATTTTTTCATGTTTTTAACTTGCTCAACTAAGCGTGTAAAGTATTCAGTGCAAAATGAAACTCTTTCTGATTCTTTAATAGGTTCATAGAGCAAAACAATATTAAATTTTTTATTTAAATCATCAAAAACTTTGTCTTTCACAATCATTTTGAATGATTTTTTATCATTTGTTAAATTACTAATTTTATGTTTAATATAAAAAACAACCATTTTTGTAGAAAAAAATAGTTATTTTATGAGATTTTTATTGTTAGTATAATTTTTTACCGAATGTTTAGAATCAAAGCAAAAAAATTGAATTAATATATAAAATCAGCAATAAAGAAATAGTGAGTGATGAAGAAAAAATTCTAATTAAAGAAATTTACGAAGCATTACAAGAAACACAAAAATACTTATCAAATATTCCTAATTTTTAAAAGTTTTCTTGCTTCTTCTTTTTTAAAAGAAGAAGAAATTTTGCTTCTTTTGTTTGCAAAAGAAGAACAAAACAAGAACATTGATTTTGATATGTACCCTCTTTACTGGACAAATAAAAACCAGTAAGGAGGGTTATTTTTATGCTCTATAATTTTGAATTTAAAAGAAAGTGTGTTGAAATGTATCGACAAGGTATGTTGCCAAACACCCCTGATGGTGTTTCAAAAGAATTATTTAGAGCCACAGTTCGAAAATGGGTCAGAATCGAAGATGCACGTGGACCTGAAGCATTAAAGCACAAAATACAAAATAAGGTTTGGTCTTCAGAAGAAAAGCATGAGTTAGTATCTCGAGTGCTTGCAGGAAATTCGATTAATTCTGTTGCGATTAATGCAGGAGTAAGTAAGGGAATTCTATATCAATGGGTTCGCAAATATGAAAT